>DBFRZS010000001.1:0-17998 GCA_048501115.1 Collinsella aerofaciens
CGGCAACACGTCCCGGGCCCTCTACGGGGCAGGGGCTGACGGCCGTCCGGGGCGGTCGGCCAGCGACCACCGGTACGGCTCAATCGTATAGCCGTGCAACGGAAAAGAGCCGCCCTTTCGGACAACTCAAACTGTAATGGGGCTTATTTGACTACTTTTGCCCTTCTGCCCGCTAATTGATTTCTCTGGGACGGGGATTAAATAATCATTTGGCTGCCCGCCGGCTAAGTGAGTAGGCTTTTTTGGAAATGCCGAGCACCCAACATATTTGCCTCAATAAAACCGCAGGTCACAGACTTGTGCTCTGTTGGTGTGGTCGGGGATTCGGTAAAAGTCTACTCACTTAGTTTTGCGTGATGAATATTGTCCGCAACGAGACCCCAGACGGGGTGATTCCATCGCAAATTCCGGTGACCGGGCAGCTAATTAGGCGCCGTACGGATTCCGGTCCCTCTCTATGCGTTGGCGGATGCGGCGGTACTCGATTATCAGCAGCACCAGGAGTAGGGCCATGATGGCTAGGTAGCTCGCCACAGCGCCCATCAGACCCAGCAGCTTAATCAGGATCACCGGCAGCACCACGCTTACGGCGAAGCAGATCAGGTAGATCTTGGTGACGTCTCCAGCGTGGCGTAGCACCGTGATGATGGCGTAGATAAAGTCGATGGCCGCGGTGACGCCGCCGGCGACGACCATCAGCAACGCCAGCGTACGGTAGCGCTCAAAGCTGAGGCCGTACATAAAGCTCATGAGGGGGATGCCGGGGCCTGCCATAAATGCGGCGCACACGCCGGTGATGACCACGATCAACGCCATAACGGCAACAATAATCAGGTCAAAGCGACGACGCTTGCGAGGATTAGCCCAAATGCTCGACAAGCGCAGGAGCTGCGGTTTATAGATAAATCCAATGCTCAACAGAATAGCCTGAGCCGGAAAGAACAGGGCATTAAAGTACAGCTGGTATTTGTAGGCCAGTGTGCCCTCCATCACAAACTTGGGCATGCTCTCGATAAGGTTGAACAGGAACAGTGCACCAAAGAGTGGGGCGCACTGGACAAACAGGTGGCCGACCTCGCGCAGGCTCACGCGGCGCGATTTTTCGGTTTCGAGCAGGGCAAGCGGCGCGGTGACCAGCACGAGCGAGGCGATGGCGGCGATGCCCATGGCCATGGCCGCGATGGGCATGCTGCGCGTGAGGAACAGCGCCACGCTAAAGACCGCGATGACGCCGGCGGAGCGCAGCGTTTGGCTCATGCCAGCCAGGTAGAGCTTGTCGGCCTGCTGCAGGCGGCCCTCGTACACGTCCGCAACGCCGTCGATGACCTTGTAGAGGTAGACCCCAAGGCCGATCGTCGCCATCTGCGCGTCATAGCCGCGAGCGCTGCTGTACATGAGGCCGCAGCCTAGGGCGAGCGCTCCACAAAGCCAGCGGTTGAGCTGGTAGGAGGCAAAGGACGTCTTCTCGTCGATGTCTGAGACCTGGAAATTGCGCACGCCGTAGTTGCATGCGATCATGATGAGCGTGCCGGTGACGAAGGCGATGGAGAACTTACCGGCCTCCTCGGCACCCGCGAGCTGTGTCGACACGATGGTGAGCAGAGGAAACACCATGCCCCACGCGGCGGTGCCCAGGGTATTCCAGAGATAGTCGCGGCGGGTGGCGTGCTCCTCGTATTCCGCTTCCTGCATGGAGAAGCCGCCGCCGTAGACGGCGCCGAGCAGACGGTTCCACCAAGCGTTGACCATGTGGCGGACGGGGCCGGGCTCCCGATCGCGTTCGCGCCGGCGACGTGTGGCTTGGCAGCTATCGGGTCCGCCGGCGTTGCGCTGACTCAGCTCCTGGATGCGTGCGAGCTCCTCGGCGGTGTGCGAGGCGGGGAACAGGCCGTTCTCGATGCGTCCGCCCTGGGCCCTTGCGGTGCCGCTGCCCGCTACGGCGGGGTCGGCGACGCCATTGCGGTGCGCGATGGCGCGGCGAATGCTATCGAGGGGCGTGATGCTCAAAGCGGGGTCCTTTCTATTGCTGCGCTCTAGTATAGTCGCGGTGGTATCCATTCGTGTTTTTGAACAGGTTGTTCAATAATTTCGGCGGCGCCATTCAGTAGTCGGCACTTAGGGACGTTCCTTATGTGCCGGCACTTTGGGAACGTCCCTAAGTGCCGGCATCCGGGGACATTCCTTGAATGTTGCCTGTTCAAGAGTGTCCCCAATGACTAGGCGTTTAAAAACGTCCCCAATGACTAGGCCGCTTGCCTGCGATTTTTGACCGTTGGGCGGGCTTGCCACCCTTGCCGCAAAAACGTTTTTGCATATCGGGTACAACGGGCTTTACGTGAGTAAAGTGCGCGCCGCGTCCATGTGCCGCGTTTTTAAAGGAGGCCCCATGCCTGGTGTTACCCCTGCAGAAGTTTTGTCCAACTTTGGTATTACGCTGGTCGAAGATCCCGCCGAGAATCAGCCCCGCCTGCTGGTCGATCTACCCGCCGCGGAGCTCGTCGAGCACGCCATCCGCCGCGAAGAAGGCCGCATGGCATCCAACGGCGCTCTGGTGATCGAGACGGGGGAGCGCACCGGCCGTTCTCCCAACGATCGCTTTATCGTTGACACCCCCGATGTCCACGACAAGATTGCCTGGGGCGCGGTCAACCGCCCGCTGTCCGTCGAGAGCTATGAGGCCATCAAGGCCGGCATCGTCGACTATCTCAACGAGCGCGACGTGTTCGTCACCCGCGGCATGGCAGGTGCCGACCGCAACCACACGCGTCGACTGCTCGTCGCCTGCGAGCGTGCCAGCCAGGCACTCTTTATCAAGCAGATGCTCGCCCGCCCGCTCGCCCGCGAAATCGCGCGCACCGGTGAGCCCGACTTCTGCGTGCTCGCAGCGCCCGGTTACCAGTGCGACCCCGCCATCAAGGGCCTCAATTCCAGCGCTGCCGTGGTCATCAACTTCCAGGAACGCGTGATTCTGGTCACCGGCACCGGCTACTCCGGCGAGATCAAAAAGTCCATCTTCAGCGTTATGAATTACTTGCTGCCCGTCGAGGACGACGTGCTGCCCATGCATTGCTCGGCCAGCATGGATCCCGTCACGCACGAGACTGCCGTGTTCTTTGGCCTGTCCGGCACGGGCAAGACCACGCTTTCGGCCAATTCCACGCGCCTGCTGATCGGCGACGACGAGCACGGTTGGTCCGACATGGGTATCTTCAACATCGAGGGTGGCTGCTACGCAAAATGCGAGGGCCTGGACGCCTTCCACGAGCCCGAGATCTTCAACGCTGTCCGCTTTGGCGCGATCTGCGAAAACGTGGTGCTCGATGAGAACCGCAAACCCAACTACGACGACATCTCGATCACGCACAACACGCGCGTGGCCTATCCCGTGGAGCACATTCCTAACGCGTGGACTAAGGGCATGGGCACCACTCCGAGTGTCGTGCTGTTCCTGACTTGCGACGCTTTTGGCGTGCTGCCGCCCATCTCACGCCTGACGGCCGATGCCGCTATGTACCACTTTGTGACGGGCTTTACGGCTAAGATTCCCGGCACCGAGGTCGGCGTCACCGAGCCCACGCCCACGTTCTCTTCGCTGTTCGGCGAGCCGTTTATGCCGCTCGACCCCATGGTTTACGCCAAGATGCTTGGCGAGCGCATTGCCGACGGCCGCACGCGCGTGTACCTGGTCAACACCGGCTGGATTGGCGGCGGCTACGGCGTGGGTCATCGCATCGAGCTGGCCTACACGCGCTCGCTGGTCGCGCGCGCCCTCGACGGCACCATCGAGGACAGCGAGTTCGTGCACGACGACATCTTTAACGTTGACATTCCCACGACGTGCCACGGCGTGCCCGATGGCATCCTGGTGCCGCGCCAATACTGGCAGAGCACCGCGCGCTACGACGAGGCCGCGCACAACCTGGCGGTGATGTTCGAGGAGAACTTCGAGAAGAAGTACTCGCACCTGCCCGAGTCCGTCAAAGCCGCCGGCCCGCACGCCCAGGTGTCCGCCGAGGCCCGTCATCGCGGCCGCGGCCTGCTGGGGCTCCGCCACTAGCGTCGCCTCAGACTCAAAACCACCATAAAGGGGGCACCTTTATGGTGGTTTTGCTCGCGTGGATGACTCGGGTTACAATACGCCTGACATATCGTCCCCTTCTCCGGATGGGGACAGCGCAAGCGTTCTTGTGACGGCACCGTAGGACTTTGAAGGTGGCCGTCGTGAGGGCGCTTTTTGTTTAGGCGCCCTCGCTCGGGCGCGCACAATGAAGGGAGAGCGTATGAAGAGCTTTATTGCCGAGGATTCATTCTGGGAGCTGTTTCCGCGGGCAGCGGTCGGCGTTGTGGTTGTGAAGGGCATGAAGCCCGCGGCTCAGATTCCTCAAGAGGACGTGGACGCGATTGCGGCGCTGCTCGATCGCGCCAACATCGATGCGGAACGCCACCTGACGAGTGATACCATCAGCGAGAATGCGCCGGTTAAGGCTTGGCGTGACGCGTACCGGCTGTTCAAGACCAAGAAGGGCGCGCGTTGCTCAGTTGAGAACCTGCTCAAACGCGTGCTCAAAGGGAAGCCGGTGGGCCACATCACGCCGGCGGTGGACATCTATAACACGGTGTCGCTGTCCTACGCGCTGCCCGTTGGCGGCGAGGACCTGCATGCGATTGAGGGAGATCTTCGCTTGAAGGTGACCGACGGTGGCGATGCGTTCTTGCCACTTGGCGAGGAAGCGGATGACCCGACGCTGCCCGGCGAGCTCGCCTACATTGACGATGCGGGCGCCGTGTGCCGCTGCTGGAACTGGCGCGATGGCGTTCGAACGGCTCTATCCGACGATTCGGCCGACGCATTCCTGGCGATTGAGTGCGTAGAGCCCGAGCGAATGGGGGACTGCCAGGCTGCCATCGATCGCTTGGCCGAGCTGCTTGAGCGCTATCTGGGAGCGACGGTTGTCGTTAAGACGCTTGTGACCCGCGACAATCCCTGTGTGGAGCTGTAGCGGCGCCTAGAACCTATTGATGCCCAAAACCACCACAAAGGCGCCTGTCCTTTGTGGTGGTTTTTATGTTGATGGGTCAACAAATGAGGCACGCAGGGCTGGCGTCCGCTGGGTACGGTTAAGATGTTTACCCGTTAGCATCATGTAAGCGAAAGGCGGTCGTCACCATGCAGTGGAACGACGAGACACGTTTTGAGGACTTTGTCGGACTGATCAGCGGCCTCTACAAGGAGATTCAGCGCATCAAGACGTCCGAAGGTGCAAGGCTGGGCCTCAAGGGCTCCGACGTCATGTGCCTGTACTATCTTGAGCGCAGCAAGGACGGCCTGACTGGCGCCGACCTCGCCCGCATGGCCGGCGTTACCCGAGCCGCCGTTTCGCGCACACTGGCACATCTGGAGGAGGGCGGCTACGTCGAGGTCGACGACTCAGGTGATGCGGCCGTCAAGTACCGCGCTCCGGTTCGCCTGACCACGCTGGGTGGCGAGAGCATGAACGAGGCCGATCGCATCATTCGTGAAGTGCTCGACACCACCGGTAAGGCCATGGGCGTGGAGCAGCGCGAGCAGATGTATGCGTCGCTGCGTACGATTCTCAACACCTTGCGCGAAATCTAAGGCCGCCAAGGCATTTGCTTCCAATTAACAACTGCATAGTCCCGTTTGAGCGCGTATACCGTGCCGGGGCATTGCTGTCAAAATTCCCCGCGCGAGGTCCGCGCAAGAAAGGATTCGCTATGTCCATTCGTATTATTACCGATTCCGCGAGCGATATGACGCCGGCTGAGCATCCCGCTCTGCGTGTTCTGCCGCTGTCCGTCACCTTTGGCACCGATGTGTACATGGATGGCGTCGACATCGATCACCAGCGCTTTTACGAGATGCTCGTGGAGCGCGATGAACTGCCCAAGACCGGCCAGGTCAACCCGTACGCGTTTTCGCAGGCGATTGCCGAGGCGCGTGAGGCCGGCGACGAGGCGGTGATTATTACCGTGGGCGCCAAGCTTTCGGGCACCAACCAGAGTGCTCGTACGGCACTTGCCGAGGCGCCAGGTGGCGACGTGTTCGTGGTAGACAGCAACAACGTTACCCTGGGCGAGCGCGTCCTGGTCGAGTATGCGCTGCGCTTGGTGGGCGAGGGCCGCAGTGCATCTCAGATCGCGGCGGCTGTCGAGGCCGTGCGCGACCGCGTGGTGGTTATCGGCCTGCTCGAGACGCTGGAGTACCTGGTGCGCGGCGGCCGTCTGTCTGCTGCGGCCGGCGCTGTGGGTACGCTGCTCAACGTGAAGCCGGTCGTGGCCGCCGAGGACGGCCTCATCGTGCAGTTGGGCAAGGCACGCGGTTCCAAGAACGGCCGCAACCTGCTCAACCAAAAGGTCGAAAAGTCAGGCGGCATCGACTTTTCCATGCCGCTGGCGCTGGGCTATACGGGCCTTTCGGATGCGGTGCTCAAGAAGTATGTCGAGGACAGCGCGGCACTGTGGGCTGGCCACACCGAGGGCGAGTTGCCCGTTCACACCATCGGCGCCACCATCGGCACCCACGTAGGCCCCGGCGCCGTCGCCGTAGCCTTCTTCCAGCCCGCCAACTAACCGACCTGCCATAAACCACCACAAAGGGGACAGGCACCTTTGTGGTGGTTTATGCTTTTCCGGGTGGAAGGGAGCGAGCAATGGCGTCTGAGGGCTTTTTTGAACGGGTGTACGAGGTGGTCGAGCAGATCCCCGAGGGGATGGTCGCCACGTATGGCCAGGTGGCGCTGCTTGCCGGTCGTCCACGAAGTGCGCGGTACGTGGGGTATGCCCTGCATAGTAATCCGCGCCTCGGCGAGATTCCCTGTCACCGCGTGGTGTTTGCCGACGGGCACATATGCGAGGGCTTCGCTTTTGGCGGTCCCGATGCTCAACGTGAGCTTTTGCTAGGGGAAGGTGTGGCGTTTAAGGACGACATGCACGTCGACTTGGCCGCCTGTCGCTGGCCTGCCGGACTCTAACAGCTCTGCCGTGGCCAAAACCACCACAAAGGTGCCTGTCCCCTTTGTGGTGGTTTTCCGTTGCAGGTTTACCGAGGCTAACTTATGGAGAAGGTGTGGCGGCGTATTTTACCGTCAGAAAGTAAACCACGGTGAACTATATTGTATTCAGCAACGGAGCAGGCAATAGGCGATGAAAAAGCCTGCCCTGTTGAGTTTGATTCGCATTCCTCCCCTCTGTGCGATTCAACGGTGTACTTCGGGAACGGGCCCGCTGGCAACTGACTGCCGGCGGGCCCGTTCCCGTTTATCGGGGGAGTGCAGTGGGCGGAGCCGAGCCGGTTGGTCGGGTACCAAAAAAGGCGGACGCCGTAGCGCCCGCCCTTTAGCAATCGAAAGCTCAAGCCAGCAGATCGGTCTAGTACACCATGCCCATGGCGTCCCGAACCTCGGCCAGGGTCTGCTCGGCGATCTCGTTGGCACGACGGTTGCCCTCGTGCAGCACATCCTTCACATAGTCCAGATCGTTCTCGTAGCGCTGGCGACGCTCGCGGATCGGCGCAAAGTACTCGTTGACGGCCTCGGTCACGTACTTCTTGAGCTGGCCGGAGCCGCCCATGCCAATCTCCTCGGCAATCTCGACCTCGGAGCGACCGGTGCAGATGGCGGCCGTCGAAAGCAAACCGGACACGCCGGGGCGGTTCTCGGGATCGAACGTGATCATGCGCTCGGAGTCGGTCTGGCTCTTTTTGATGCGCTTGGCCGTTTCCTCGGCGGTCATCGAGATGTTGATGGCGTTGCCGTAGCTCTTGCTCATCTTGCGGCCGTCCAGGCCGGGCAGCAGCGGGGTCTCGGACAGCAGCGCGTCGACCTCGGGGAACACCTTGCCGTAGCGGTTGTTAAAGCGGCGGGCGATGGTGCGGGTGAGCTCGATGTGCGGCAGCTGGTCACGACCGACGGGCACCACGTTGCCCTTGCAGAACAGGATGTCGCAGGCCTGATGCACCGGGTAGGTGAGCAGAAGGCCGGTAAGCTCATGGCCCGAGGCCTCCATCTCGGCCTTGACGGTGGGGTTGCGCGCCAGCTCGGCCTCGGACACCAGCGACAGGAACGGCAGCATGAGCTGGTTGGCGGCGGGCACGGCGGAGTGCGCGTAGATCATGGTCTTGTCGGGATCGATACCGCAGGCAAGGTAGTCCATGACCATGTTGTACACGTTGTCCTGGATGTGCTCGGTCGTGTCGCGGTCAGTGATGACCTGGTAGTCGGCGATGAGCACGTTGGTCTTGGCGCCCATGTTCTGCAGCTCAACACGGCCCTTGAGGGTGCCGAAGTAGTGGCCCAGGTGCAGACGGCCGGTGGGGCGGTCGCCGGTGAGCATGGTGAACTTCTCGGGCGTCTTGGTCAGGCCCTCGCGAATGGCGTTGCTCTTTTGCAGCGCGACTTCGTAGCTGTTCTCGTTTGGCATGATTGCTCCTAACGTATGTTCATGGGTCAAGATGATAACGCGTTTATTGGAGGGGTGGTGCGTAAGTAGGCGAGGGGCGGGAGAGGGACGCGCGTGGTGCGGCATGTGCGATGGGTGCGGCGCGGCCGTGCTTGGCTAACGGTGCCTTGGCACATCCTCGGCAGCTTGCCCTAGAGCTTGTGGTGGCGCTCTTCTTTGCGCTCCTCGGCTGCCTGCTCCTCCTGCTTAAAGGCGGGGTCGTCGGGGGTGACCAGTTCGTCCTCGTGCGTGCGCTTGTTGTAATGGTGGCGCAGCACGGGTTCAAACAGGTGCAGGTGCTTGGCAAAGGCCGCCGAGCCAATGGCAAGCACGGTAAAGATGAGCACGCGCATGGGCACCTCGACCTGATTGATGGCGGCGGCGCCGGCCGAAAGCATAATGCACCAGGCATAGATGAGCAGCACAGCCTGTTTTTGGTTGTAGCCTTCTTGGATCAGGCGGTGGTGGATGTGGCCCTTGTCGGCCTGCCCGATGCTAATGTGGGCGCGCTTGCGGCGCACGATGGCGCTAAACGTGTCGATGATAGGCACGCCGGCAACGATGAGCGGGATGATAAGCGAGGTGAGTGCGGCGGTGCGGCTCACGTTGAGCAGCGAGATGGAGCCCAGCGCAAAGCCCAGAAGCAGCGACCCCGAGTCGCCCAAGAAGATGCTTGCGGGGTTGAAGTTGTAGCGCAAAAAGGCCAGACAGGCGCCAAAGAGCGCAATGGAGAGCGCGGCGGCGTCGATGCGGCCCGAGAGAACGGCCATCGAAAACATGGTGAACGAGGCGATGCCGCAGATGCCCGTGGCCAAGCCGTCGAGGCCGTCGATGAGGTTAATGATGTTGGTGAATGCCACCAGATAGATTACGGTGATGGGGTAGGCGAGCCATCCGAGCATGATCTCGCCGGGAGCAAACGGGTTGACGATGACGCCGATTTTTAGGCCGCCCATGCAGGCGATAAGCGCGGCGAGGACCTGTCCGGCCAGCTTTTGCTTGGGCGTGAGCTGGAAGACGTCGTCGATAGCGCCGGTCGCAAAGATGACGGTAAAGGAGAGCGCCAGCATGGGATAGCTAATGTGAAGGCGCGGGTGCGGCACCAGGACGGGTGGCCAGCCTAGGTACCAGGTGCCTAGGATTTGCACAATGCAGGCAACGACCAGGCCCAAAAACACCGCCGTTCCGCCCAAACGCGGGATGGGCTTGGTGTTGATGCGGCGCTTAGAAGGATAGTCGACGGCATCGAGCTTAATTGCCAAGCGCTTGACCAGGGGCACCGCGAGGAAGGTCGTGATAAAAGCCGCCGCTGCCACGCATAGGTACGGTATGTAGCTCGGGGATGAAGCCATGAATCTAAAAACCGCCAAGCGTCGAAGGAAAAGGTCAAAGGTTGCTACGCGGAAATGGCATAGCTGTCCCATGATACTCGACCGAGGGGGGTGCGGAGGTTTGCACCGTGCGATTATCACGCGCATACCAGATATTGGAATGTTGTCGATGGCTTGTCGGGATGCCGGCGGGGATCCATATGGACTGTATGGTGATTTTCGGCAAAAGAAAACCACCCCCCACGTTACGAAAATGAACCCACCTAAAACAGGTGGGTGCCCTCATCGACTGTTCCAGCGTCCTTAACAACGAAGGATACCTGTACTAGGCACGACTGTGTGGGCTCCCTAAATAAACGCGACGGTTCACCCAGTTGCTCCGCGGGGGGCGGAATACCTACATCATAAAGCGGCACTTTATCGATTCCAGTCTTGACATTACAAAAATCGTGTCGGACGATTACGGCGCCTTAGGGACGGAGCCGTCTACCCGGTCTGGCCCTTTACGTTTGAGCTGCTGAATCGTTGTTTTGGAGCATGTTTTTATGCCGACGTCGTTGACCGAACTTTTTTCGCCCGCCTGCCATTTGTGTCCGCGCCGTTGCGGTGCGGCGCGCGATGAGGGCGCGCGCGGCGTATGCGGTGCTAACGACACGCTCAGGGTGGCCCGCGCGGCGCTTCATATGTGGGAGGAGCCGCCTATCTCGGGCGAGGCCGGTTCGGGCACGATCTTCTTTAGCGGTTGCTCGCTTAAATGTATCTACTGCCAGAACCACGAGATCTCGACCGGCAATTTTGGCCTTGAGATTTCGCCTGAGCGCCTGGTCGAGATTATGCTGGAACTGCAGGACCAGGGTGCCAACAACATCAATTTGGTGACGGCGACGCACTATGCGCACCTGTTGCCTGCCGCGATTGCCGCGGCACGGGCGCGCGGGCTGGTCATCCCGATCGTCTACAACACGAGTGGTTACGAGCGTGCGAGTGCCGTGGCGGCGCTGGGCGACCTGGTCGATGTGTGGCTCACCGACTTTAAATATGCCGATGCCGGGCTTGCGCAGTCGCTTTCTCATATTAAGGACTACCCGCGCGTGGCCGTGTCGGGTCTGGCCCAGATGGCGCGCGAGATCGATCGCCGCGGGGGAGAGTTGGTGGATGAGGGCGGGCTCATGAAGCGCGGCATCATCGTGCGCCACCTGGTGCTTCCGGGGCATGCGGACGATTCGTGTCGCGTACTGGACCTGGTGTGGCAGACGGTGGGCGACGTGCCGATCTCGGTCATGAACCAATACACGCCCAATGCGCTCATGCGCGAGCAGGGCGGCGACCTGGCACGCGCCGTGACGCGCGAGGAGTACGAGCAGGTGCTCGACCATGCCGACGACCTGGGCTTTACGACGATGTTCTGGCAAGAGGGCGGCGCGGTAGACGAGAGCTTCACCCCGGCCTTCGACAGCACCGGTGTTCTTACCAGGGCAAAGTAGTGCGTTCGTCGATGATTTTTCTGGGACGGGGATAAAAAATCATCGAGAGCATCGCCTGTTCGAAAAGTTGCCAAAATAGCCGCGCCCCAAAAAGACTGGTTATTGGGCGTTGACAGTTGGCGAGCCGTAGGTAAAATATCGACTTGTCCTGGGGACGTAGCTCAGTTGGGAGAGCGCTGCCGTCGCATGGCAGAGGCCGAGGGTTCGACTCCCTTCGTCTCCACCCTTGGATTTGATAAGCCGCTGACATTGTGTCGGCGGCTTTTTTTAAAAGAAAGGGCTATACCATGGCCGAGCTTGAGTCCCAACCACTGTCTGCCGAGGAGCGCGCCGAGTTGGAAGAGCTCCGCGCCGAGAAGGCTCGTCGCGAGGCCCAGGAAGAGGCGCGCCGCGAGCGTGAGGAGCTGGCCGCCCTGCGTGCCGAGCGCGAGAAGGCCGAGGAGGCCGCTGCGAAGGTTGCATCCGAGCCTGCGCCCGCGCCTGCGTCCAAGCCCGCCGCCGCGATGCCCGCGCCCACCGCACCCAAACCTCAGCCTAAAAAGGCCGCTCGTCCCAAGTCCGTCGAGCCTAAGCCGAGTCGTGACGAGATGACCTTTGCCCAGCGCATGGTTACCTCCAAGGAGCCTACAGGCGAGAACGAGATCCCTGGCATGGCGCCGGCTCAAAAAATCATCATTGTCCTTGCCCTCATCGCGTTTGTCATCTTTATGGGCTACACGATCCTGACCAGCATGGGCCTGCTCTAACCGATTTGCATCGGGCGTCATGTCCGCATGCTCTGCTCTCGTCCAACCCTCAAATTCTGCACCACACATTCGAAAGGTCGCTCCATGGCTTTGACCGACATCTCTCATCCCACCGACATCGCAATGCTCACCGATCTGTACGAGCTCACTATGGCCCAGGGCCTGTGGGAGAGCGGCAAGGCCAATGAGCAGGGTTGTTTTACCGCGTTTTACCGCGACCATCCCTTTGGCAGCGCCTATGCCGTCATGTGCGGCACCGCCGAACTGCCCGAGCTGGTCGAGAATCTGCGCTTTACGCCCGAGGACATCGACTACCTCGCATCGCTTGAGGCCCCTGCCGGCGGCGCGATGTTCAAGCCTGGATTCCTCGACTACCTGCGCGATTTTCGTGCGCATGTAAACATCGACGCCGTGCCCGAGGGCGAGCTCGTCTTTCCGCGCGAGCCCATGGTGCGCGTCACCGGCCCCGCGCTGGAGTGCCAGCTGCTCGAGACGGCACTGCTCAACATCGTCGGGTTCCAGACGCTTGTCGCCACCAAGACGGCGCGCGTGGTGCTCGCCGCCGACGGTCGCCCCGTGGCGGAGTTTGGCCTGCGCCGAGCCCAGGGTCCCGATGGCGGCCTGGCCGTTGCGCGCGCGAGCTACGTCGCCGGCTGCTCCTCTACGTCCAATGTGCTCGCCGGCCGCCGCTACGGTATTCCCGTCTTTGGCACGCATGCGCACAGCTGGGTGATGAGCTTCGATTCCGAGCTCGAGGCCTTCCGCGCCTTTGCCAAGTCGAGCCCCAAGAACTGTACGCTGCTCATCGACACCTATGACGTGCGCGAGGGCTGCGAGCATGCCATTACGGTCGCCAAGGAGATGGAGGCGGCGGGCGAGCGCCTGTCGGCTATTCGCATTGACTCGGGCGACCTCGCCAAGCTCTCCAAGTATGTTCGCGGCCGTTTTGATGCCGAGGGCCTGCCCTATGTGGGTATCTCGGTGTCCAACGACCTGGACGAGTACACGATTCAGTCGCTGCTCGACCAGGGCGCGCCCATCGATAGCTTTGGCGTGGGTACCAAGCTCGCGACCTGCTACGACCAGCCGGCGCTGGGCGGCGTGTACAAGCTTTCCGCCCGCCGTGCGAACGAGGCCGACCCGTGGACGCCGGTGGTCAAGCTCTCCGAGCAGCCCTATAAGCGCACGATCCCGGGCGTGCAGCGCGTGCGCCGTTATTACGACGGCTTTGGCGGCCCGGTCTGCGACATGATCTACGACGAGGACCATCTGGCGGGGGAGGGCGCCGCGCGCGGCAATACCCTCGTGGCCGTGAATGATGCCGCCCTGGTGACCGACGTGTCCGAACTTGAGTATCGTGAGCTGTTGGTGCCGATCGTGCGCGACGGCAGTGCGGTGGCTCCGCGTGAGAGCATCCAGGACGCGCGCGAGCGCTGTGTTTGGGCGCTCGATCATCTGGATGCGGCTTTCAAGCGCTTCCTGTATCCGCAGACCTACGTGGTGGGTATGGAACAGGGCCTGGCCCAGGTGCGCGACGAGCTCGTGCGCAAGAATATGGCCGCGGCCTCGGCTTTCCCCTGGGCAAAATGATCCGCATGCGACGGAGGAAAACGTATCATTTTCTCGCTCGCCCGTTCGCCCGTTCGCTGAACAGTCGATTGGTTTGACGTATGACGACTTCTTATAAAACGATGGTGGTAAAGATCGGTTCGTCCACGGTGGTGGGCGCCGACGGCAAGGTCAACCGCGCCTTTATCGGCGGGCTTGCCGATCAGGCCGCAGCGCTGCGCAAGCTCGGCTGGCGTCTGGTCGTGGTGAGCTCGGGCGCTATCGCCTGTGGCTATCCCGTGCTGGGCTTCGACCGTAAGCCGGTCGGCGACCTGCCGAGCCTGCAGGCCTGCGCTTCGGCCGGCCAGTGCATTATCTCGTCGGCCTACGACGAGGAGTTTCATGCGCGCGACCTGCTCACCTCGCTCGTGCTGCTCACGCGTCACGACACGGCGCGCCGTACGTCCTACCTGCACGCGCGCGACGCCCTGCTGCGCCTGGTGAAGCTTGGCGTGGTGCCGGTCGTCAACGAGAACGATACCGTTACCGTCGATGAGATCAAGTTCGGCGACAACGACACACTGGCGGCGCTTGTGAGCTGCCTGGTTTCTGCCGATCTGTGCGTGACGCTCTCGGACATCGATGGCCTCTATACTGCCAATCCGCATGAGGACCCCACGGCCGAGTTTGTTCCTGTCGTGCATAAGATCGATGCCAAGATTATTGCCTCGGCGGGCGATTCTTCCACATCGGTGGGCACGGGCGGCATGATTACCAAGATTCGCGCGAGCCGCATCCTGATGACGGCGGGCATTCAGAGCGTGATTTGCTCGGGCGAGGAGCCCGATGCGCTCGTGCGCCTCGCCCGCGGCGAGAGCGTGGGCACGCTGTTCGATCCGCCGGCGGAGCGTCTGGACATCGCACCCCGCAAGCTGTGGATCGCACTGGGCGACAAGGCGCATGGCTCGGTGACGGTCGATGATGGTGCTGCGAAGGCGCTGGTCAGCCGTGGCTCTTCCCTGCTTGCGGTGGGTATTCGCGAGGTCGATGGCCAGTTTGCCGAGGGCGATGTGCTCGACGTGTGCGACCCGAGCGGTATGGTTGTCGCCCGCGGTATCGCCGAGGCCGATTCGGACGTGCTGGAACTTGCTGCCGGTCGCCGCCAGGACCAGATCGCCAGCAACCGCCTGCTCGCTAACCTGGCCGAGAAGCCGGCGATACACAGGGATAATTTGATCGTCTTCGCCTAACCAATTGACGCTGCAAACGCCCCTAAGCGGCAATCTGACGTTCAATCGTCGGGCATGACCAAAAGGTCAATGCCCTCCTCTTTCACGTCACCTTGCTCGCTTAGGGGCGTTTTCGCTTTCCGTCCTCTACCTGCGGCATCGTCATTGCCGGTACTTGTCCGGCACTTGGGGACGTTCCTTTTGTGCCGGCAGTTAGGGACACTCCTTTGTTAGAAAATCTGGTGCAGGTCTCCGCGGTTGAGGGCTTCGTTGTAGAGGTGATTGAATACCACGCTGCCGTGCAGGCCGTCGTGCTCGAACTCGTTGGTCACCCAGGCATGCGAGTTGCCCACGCGGCTGAGCGTATCAAGCTGCAGGCCCGAATCCACGTACATGTCGTCGAAATACACCGCGGCCTGCAGGGGCACCTCGTTGCACGCCAGTCGCTGCGGGTCGTAGATCTTGTCCCAGCTGGTGTCTTCCATCAGCAGGTCCATGGCGGGCTTGAAGGGCTTGAGCTCGGGCATCTGCTCGAACATCCACGGGAACATGGCCTCGCCGGTAAACATGAGCGGGCGCGCGAGTGTGTCGAACTCGGCACGATGGGCCTTCTCCTCTGCTGCGGCCCAGCGAATGGGCATGGTGTCGCCGTCGGCGTAGATAAACTCCTGCAGTGTCCAGTACAGCGGGTTCGTGCGTGTGTTGGTGCGCTCGAAGGCGCGCATCAAAAAGCTGTCGGATACCGAGGAGCCGCAGCTCAGCGTACCGTCGCCAGTAACAAAAGCGTGATCGATAGTCCAATGCATGCGCTCAAAGCTCGGCTTCATGCCAAAGTCGCTGCCCATGAGCTGTAGGCGCTCGACCGTCATCGGCGAGCCGTCGGGCAGCACGGGCTTCTGTGCCTCGAGCGCATCGGCCAGGGCTGCCACGCGCTCGACGTCGGCGGGGTAGCGGTCGTAATACTGCTGCGTCTTGGCGGCCATGCGCGGGAAGGTGTGCGCGTAGACCTCGCTGGCGCTCGCCGGCACGTGGGGGATGCCGCCGCAGGTAAAGCTCGCCGCCACGCCCTCGGGGAAGAGCGACAGATAACTCAACGTCAAAAAGCCGCCGTAGCTCTGGCCGAGCGTGACCCAGGGCTTGCCGCCAAAGCCCACCAGACGCAGGTACTCAAAATCGCGCACGATGGAGCTGGCGAGGTGGCGCTTGAGGAAGTCGGCCTGCGAGCGTGCTGTATCGGCGCCGGCGGCCGTTGCGCGATCGCCCAGTGCCTTGATCGTGCGTCCGTCCACGCAGCTACTGCGTCCGGTGCCGCGCTGGTCGGGAAGGACCACGCGGAAGTGCTTGACGGCCTCCTCGATCCAGCCGTCGCTTGTAGGCGACAGCGGACGCGGGCTCTCGCCGCCGGGGCCGCCCTGCAAAAACAGGAGCAGCGGCAGATCGTCGTTGATGCGGTCAGGCGCGCAAACCACGCGGTAGAAGAGCTTGATGCTCTCGGTCGCGCCGGCGATTGGTGCCGGCATAGCGCCGCGGCGCATGGTGCTGCCGACGGCCAGGAGCATCGGCTCCAGGCCGCGCCAGTCAAGGGGGACGTCGATGCTGTGGTCCTCGACATAAAGGCCGGGGACGTGGTACGAAGTGATGAGGGCCATGTGAGTCTTCCGTTCGTTGCGGTGTTTCGGGTTGACCAATTCTACCGCCGCGGGCGAGGCCATGCGCAAATCGGCTACCATGGTTGCAAACTTCTAGGAGAAAGGGCCGCCCATGTCGGTCGATATAGCCACGTATGTCCACGATCTTGCCGTTGCCGCCAAGGCAGCGTCGGCCTCGCTTGCCACGGCGAGCGATGAGCAGCGTCAGGAGGCCGTGCGCGCCATGGCCGCAGCACTGCGCAACGGTGTCGACTCCATCGTCGCCGCTAACGAGCTCGATATGTCCGCCGCACGCGATGCGGGCACTTCGGCCGGTCTGCTCGACCGTCTGCTGCTGACGCCTGAGCGCGTCGAGGGCATGGCCGCCGGCCTGGAAAAGCTCGCCGAGCTGCCCGATCCCGTCGGCCGCGTGCTCGACCACCGCGTGCTTGCGAGCGGTGTGGACCTGACCCGCGTGAGCGTGCCGTTGGGCCTGGTCGTCATGGTCTACGAGGCGCGCCCCAACGTGACGGCCGACGCCGCAGGCATCTGCATCCGTACCGGCAACGCCTGCATTCTACGCGGCGGCTCGCTGGCCTATCACTCGTGTGCCATGATCGCCGAGCTGCTGGCCGATGCGCTCGAGGCCAAGGGCTTCCCGCGCGAGGCCGTGTCGATGATCGAGTCCACCGACCGCGAGGCCACCGGCGAGCTCATGAAGCTCCGCGGTATTGTCGACGTACTCATTCCGCGCGGAGGTGCAGGCCTGATCCAGCGCTGCGTGCGCGAGTCGCTTGTGCCGGTGATCGAGACGGGCACGGGCAACTGCCACATCTACGTGCATGAATCCGCCGACTTTGATAAGGCGCTCAACATTATCGTTAATGCCAAGACCCAGCGCGTAGGCGTGTGCAATGCCGCCGAGTCGCTGCTGGTCGACCGTGCTGTGGCCGATGCGTTTTTGCCCGCGGTCGTGACCGTGCTGCATGACCACAGCGTGCTCATTCACGGCGACGAGGCAACCTGCGCCGCATGCGCCGATGCCGGGCTTGCCGAGGGTGATGACTACGTTGCCGCGACTGAGGAGGACTGGGGTCGCGAGTATCTGGCGCTCGAGATGAGCGTGAAGGTCGTGGCGAGCGAGGACGAGGCCATCGCACACATCAACCGCTACGGCACGATGCACTCCGAGGCCATCGTTGCCGAGGACACGGATGCTTGCGAGCGCTTCCTGGATGCGGTCGATGCCTCGGCCGTGTACGCCAACGCCAGCACGCGCTTCACCGACGGCGGCGAGTTTGGCCTGGGCGCCGAGATCGGCATCTCGACCCAAAAACTCCACGCCCGTGGCCCCTTTGCCGCCGAGGCCCTCACCACCTACAAATACAAGCTCCGCGGCACCGGCCAGGTCCGCCCCTAAACCCCTCGTAAACGAAAACCACCACAAAGGTGCCTGTGAACTGCCTCCCATTTCTTGGACATCGGGAAATGGGAGGTTTTCCATGAGTATAGACCTCAGGGTGAAGCACGACCTGGAGTCCAGGAGGCGGGCCGTCGAGCTCTTCGACGCCGGCG
>DBFRZS010000010.1:0-8655 GCA_048501115.1 Collinsella aerofaciens
GGCCGCCGGCTTGCAGCCGACGCCGGCGTCGAAGAGCTCGACGGCCCGCCTCCTGGACTCCAGGTCGTGCTTCACCCTGAGGTCTATACTCATGGAAAACCTCCCATTTCCCGATGTCCAAGAAATGGGAGGCAGTTCACAGGCGCCTTCGCGGTGGTTTTGGCCTTAGCCCGTCCCCTGCTGCTAGACCGTGATGACGTTGTCCATTGCCCGGTACTTGGTGGGGACCTCGCCTGCGGTAATAATCGTTGCGTCTCGGAAGTCCGCGAACTTGATGGGCGCCACCATACCAAATTTACTGGCGTCCGAGATTACGAAGCGTTTGGCGGTATGGCGCATCGAGATACGCTTGACCTGCGCTTCCTCGATATCGGGCGTCGTAAAGCCCTGCTCGGCGGCAATGCCGTTAGAACCCCAAAAGCCGCAGTTAAAGTTGTAGCGGTCTAGGGTTGCCAGAGCATCGGGGCCAACGAGCGCCTCGGTCTCGGGTTTAAGCTCGCCGCCCAGCACCACGGTGCGCATGCCGCGCACAGCGAGATGCTGAGCATGGAGCACGGAATCAGTCACATAGGTGACCGATTCGAGATGCGGAAGATGCTCGATGAGTCTGAGCGTTGTCGAACCCGAATCGATGTACACAAAGCTCTCGGGCTCCACGAGCGCCGCGGCGCGGGCGCAGATACGCTCCTTGTCGTCGTTATGGAGGTCGCTGCGCTCATTAAGCGTTAGGTCGCGCGTCACGTGCGCGCGTTCAAGACTCGTCGCTCCACCGTGGACCTTGGCGATGCGATGCGCTCGGTCGAGCGTCTGCAGGTCGCGCCGAATGGTAGACGCCGTCACGCCCAGGGTATCGGCAAGCTCTGGCACAGTAACCGAGCCAGCCTGCTGCACCATCGACACAATCGCATTAAGCCTATCTTCCGCTAGCATCGCTTAATCCTCCTCGGGATACACGACTCCCCAGTCGGCGCGAAGCCTGGTCATAAGCTCCATAACATCAGAAGCATAACCCAGCAGCTCGCGCTTGGAGTCGTCGCCGGCAACGGCCTTCTCAAGATCGGCCATCTCATAGCACAGGGCGTAAGCCTCGGTGCCGGCGTGGACCTCCTCGCGGTGGCCGTCCGCAGTCCACACGATGGTCGCGTGATCGGCACGCGGATAATCGTTGACCTCGATGTAGCACTTATCGAAGCTGATGACCGAGCGCTTGGGCTGCTTGGAGTGGAGCGTGAGGCTCACCACGCCCAGCTGCTGTTCGGAATTACGGCATACGATGCCGCCCGCAACGTCAACGCCGGTCTCACAGGTATTGCCCAGCGAGACAACCTCAGCGGGCTGGCTCGCCATAAAGAGGCGCATGACAGACAGGGCATACACGCCAATATCGAGCATGGCACCGCCAGCAAGGTTGCGGTTGTAGAAGCGGTTGGTCAGGTCGCCGTACTCCTTATAGCTGCCAAAGTTGAGTTGGGCGAGATTCATGCGGCCGAACTCACCGTCATCCATGCGGCGACGCAGCTCTTGATATAAGGGCATGTGAAGCACCGTGGTGGCGTCCATAAGGACGACGTTGTGATCACCGGCAATGGCGCGGGCCTCGTCGAGCTCGGCGGAGTTGAGGGTAATAGCCTTCTCACAGAGCACGTGCTTGCCGGCTGCCAGAGCGGATCGCAGGTAGGTGATGTGAGTGTTGTGCGGCGTGGTGATATAGACTGCGTCAATGTTCGGATCGGCATAGAGATCCTCGACCGTTTCATAGACCTTCTCAACGCCATACTGCTCTGCAAAAGCTTGAGCCTTGGACAGAGTGCGGTTGGCAACGCCCGCAAGCTTGCGGCCGGCAAGAGCGAGAGACTGGGCCATCTGGTTGGCGATAACGCCGCACCCGATCACAGCCCAACGAAGCTCGGGAGCCGTAAAAATATCGTTGGGGAATCGCTTGTCCTGGACCGAGGCAAATGCCGCCTTAGCGGCTGCTTCGGCGTCGAGCGGAGCCTGTTTGGAATCTGCCATTATGTGCCTCCTGAGGTATCGGAAGTCCTTCATTTCTAACAACCCTATATTCGCACAATTGCGCGCGTATCTGCTCGTGTTTGCGTGCTTATTTGCTTATCGGTCATTATTTAGCCATAGTTGGCAGATGTTTGCGCGGTTATGCGCATTATCGCGCAAGGCTATGCGCGTAAATGCGCATGCGACGATCCTTATGAAACATAAAAGGGCGGAACACCATAGCCATAAAAGACAGAGTAGGCTGTATTACTCCACCCCTCTGGGGGGCGCAGCCATCAAAGGACTGTTCCAAACTGCCGGCAGATAGGGACTTCCCTAACTGCCGGCACATAGGGAACGTCCCCAGCTACCGGCGTTTCAACGGCACTCATTTAAGCCTGTCCCCAATGAATGCCAAGCGACGACCACTCATTTAAGTCTGTCCCCAATGAGTAGGGATAGAAAAAGGCCCGGGTGCCTTGGGGCATCCGGGCCTTTGCTAGCAACTTGATGTTGCGGGCAGCTTAGAACTTGTGGCCGCACTTCTTGCAGACGCGCAGCTTGTTCTTGCCGTCCTTCTCGTGACCGACGCGGGTAACCTTACCGCACTCGGGGCAAACGAGATTGACGTTGGAGGCGTCGATAGGAGCCTCCTGCGAAACGATGCCGCCCTGCTGGTTGGCAGCGTTGGGCTTGACGGCCTTCTTGACGACCGAAACGCCCTCGACAACGACCTTGTTCTCGGCGGGGAGAGCACGCAGGATAACGCCCTGCTTGCCGCGATCCTTACCAGAGAGAACCTGGACCTTATCGCCCTTCTTGATATACATATATCTCCCCTAACTACAGGGTCTCGGGAGCGAGCGAGACGATCTTCATGTACTTCTTGTCACGAAGCTCGCGAGCGACGGGCCCAAAGATACGGGTGCCGACGGGCGAACCATCGTTGTTGATGACAACGCAGGCGTTCTCATCAAAGCGAATGTAGGAGCCATCCTTGCGGCGGATCTCCTTAACGGTGCGAACGACGACGCAACGGACAACGTCCTTCTTCTTGACGTTGGCGCCAGGGGTAGCCTCCTGGACAGCACCGATGAACACATCGCCGATGCCTGCATAACGACGCTTGGAACCGCCAAGCACCTTGATGCAGCGAATCTTGCGAGCGCCGGAGTTGTCGGCGACGTTCAGCATGGTTTGCATCTGAATCATGGTAGATGTTCCTCCGAACTAAGAACCGAAGAGAGGTGCGCAGCCTTTATGCGGCCCGTGGTATGCAAGCCAGGCATACGCACATCTTCGGAAACGTACAAGTCGTAAGAGCGACTGCTTATTTAGCGCGCTCGACGACCTCGATGAGGCGCCAACGCTTCATCTTGGACATAGGACGGGTCTCCATAACGCGGACGGTATCGCCCACGCCAGCCGTGCACTCCTCGTCGTGAGCGTGCAGCTTCTTGGAGCTGGTCATCATCTTGCCGTACTTGGGGTGACGCTTGCGCTCGGTGATGGTGACAACAATGGTCTTGGCACCGGAGACAGAGGTAACGACACCCGTACGGACCTTACGCGAGTTACGCGAATCAGTCATGTTCTCTCCTTAGGTCCTACTCGGCGACAGCGGACTTCTCCGCTGCGATCTCGCGGGCGCGCTGCTCCGTGAGGACGCGAGCGATGTCCTTCTTCACGGTGTTGACGCGAGCGGTGTTGTCCAGCTGGCTGGTGGCCATCTGGAAACGAAGGTTAAAGAGCTCGGCGCGCATTTCCTTCAGCTTCTCAACGAGCTGAGCGTCCGAGAGCTCACGAATCTCTGCGGGCTTCATTAGTTCTCCTCCTTGGCGGCGGCGGCGTCCTCAGCAGCCCACTTGGCCTCGAGAGCGGCCTCCTCAGCCATCTCCTTCTCGATGCGCTGCTCAGCGTTCTTGGCAGCAACAATCTTGGTCTTGATGGGAAGCTTGTGCTGTGCAAGACGCAGAGCCTCGCGAGCGACCTCCTCGGGCACGCCCTTGACCTCGAACATGATGCGGCCGGGCTTGACGACGGCCACCCACTCCTCGGGGTTACCCTTACCAGAACCCATGCGAGTCTCGGCAGGCTTCTTGGTGATGGGCTTATCGGGGAAGATCGTGATGTAGACACGACCGCCACGCTTCATGTAGCGGGTCATGGCAATACGAGCGGCCTCGATCTGACGGTTGGTGATCCAATGGGCCTCGAGAGCCTGGATACCAAACTCGCCGAAATGCAGCTCGGTATTACCCTTGGCCTGGCCCTTCATGGAGCCACGCTGCACCTTGCGGTGAAGAATACGCTTAGGGGCAAGCACTACTGACCCCTCCTCTCGGAGTTACGACGACGAGGACGGGAAGAGCCCTCGAGTGCAGGGTTGGGAACAGGCTGGCCCGGGAGCTTCTCGCCCAGGTAGATCCAGACCTTCACGCCGCAAGCGCCCATGGTGGTGCTGGCGACAGCCGTGCCGTAGTCGATCTTGGCACGGAGGGTGTGCAGAGGCACGCGACCCTCACGGTACCACTCACGACGGCCCATCTCGGCACCGCCGAGACGACCGGAGCACTGGATACGGATGCCCTTGGCGCCGGCCTTGCGGGCGGACTGGACAGCCTTGCGCATAGCGCGACGGAAGGCAACGCGGCCCTCGAGCTGCTCAGCGATGGACTGAGCAACGAGGTTGGCGTCGAGCTCGGGGCGCTTGATCTCGACAACGTCGACGGAGAGCTGGCCCTTGGAGACGCCAGCGACCTTCTCGAGCTCGGTGCGGAGGGTATCAATCTCGGCACCCTTCTTACCGATGACAACGCCGGGGCGAGCGGTGAGGATGATGACCTTCACCTTGTCGCCAGCGCGCTCGATCTCGACGCGGGAGACAGCTGCGCGGGAAAGACGCTTCTCGAGGTACTTGCGGATCTCGAGATCGTTACCGAGGGTCTTAGCGTAATCCTTCTCTGCGAACCAGCGGGAGCGCCAGTTCTCGGTGATGCCAAGACGGAAGCCGGTGGGGTAGACTTTCTGACCCATACAGCTTTACGCCTCCTTTCGAGGAGCAACGACGACGGTGATGTGGGAAGTACGCTTCAGAATGCGAGAAGCGGAACCCTTGGCGCGGGGACGGATGCGCTTAAGCGTCGGACCCTCGTCAACATAGGCAGCGGCGACAACCAGGTTGTCGGCACGCAGACCGTTGTTGTTCTCGGCGTTCGCAACGGCGGAACGGAGAACCTTCTCGACATCCACGGCGACGGCGCGGTCGCAGAAGTGGAGGATGTCGAAGGCCTGAGCGACAGGCTTGCGGCGGATCAGATCGACCACCAGGCGGGCCTTGCTGGGGGAAACACGCACGTACTTAGCGACGGCGCGAACCTCGGTGGCCTCAGTTTCAATAGACTTAGTTGCCATTTACGGTTAACCCCCTATTTGGCCTTGTGGCCACGGAACGTACGAGTCGGCGCGAACTCGCCGAGCTTGTGACCAACCATGGACTCGGTAACATACACGGGCACATGCTTGCGGCCGTCGTGGACGGCGATGGTGTGACCAACCATCTCGGGGAAGATGGTGGACGCGCGGGACCAGGTCTTCACGACGTCCTTCTTGCCAGCCTCGTTCATCGCGGTGATACGCGAGAGAAGGCGAGTCTCCACGAACGGGCCCTTTTTGAGACTTCTGCTCATAAGTGCTTTCTCCTAAAACTCGGTATCCGAAATTACTTCTTACGGCGACGAATGATGTGCTGGTTCGAGACCTTCTTCTTCTTGCGCGTACGAAGGCCCTTCGTCGGCTTACCCCAGGGGGTAACGGAGGGACGACCAGAGGTGTGGTTCTTGCCCTCGCCACCGCCGTGCGGGTGGTCGACAGGGTTCATGACGGTACCGCGGACGGTCGGGCGCACGTTCATGTGACGCTTACGGCCGGCCTTGCCGATGACGATGTTGGAGTGATCGGCGTTGCCGACCTCACCGACGGTGGCGCGGCAGGTAACGAGGATGCGGCGCATCTCGGAGGAAGGCATACGGACGATAGCGTACTTGCCCTCCTTACCCATCAGCTGGCAGGAGTTACCGGCGGAACGGGCGATAGCAGCGCCCTTGCCCGGCTGGAACTCGACGGCGTGAATGAGCGTACCGACGGGAATGTCGGCGAGGGGCAGAGCGTTGCCCGGCTTGATGTCGGCGTCAGAACCGGACATGATGGTCTGACCGACCTCGAGGCCCTTGGGGGCCAGGATGTAGCGCTTCTCACCGTCAGCGTAGTGCAGCAGAGCGATGCGAGCGGAACGGTTCGGATCGTACTCAATCGTGGCAACCTTGGCGGGCACGCCGTCCTTGTTGCGCTTGAAGTCGATCACGCGGTAACGACGCTTCACGCCGCCGCCCTGGTGGCGGGTGGTGATGCGGCCGTTGTTGTTACGACCGGCCTTCTTGGGCAGGGGCTCGAGAAGAGACTTCTCGGGCTTGGTGCAGGTGATCTCGGAGAAATCGGAGATCGTCTGCCAACGCCTACCAGCGGAGGTCGGCTTAAGGTGCTTTACAGCCATTACAATCCCTTTCAATAGGAATCCGTTAGCCATCGCAGACAGGGATTCGAGGTTCTGCCTCGGGTGCGATGACACCGGACGTATACACGGTTCCGGGCGTGTCCATTTTATACGCCCAAAACCTTGAGCTCTCGCCTCCCCTATTTGGGAGGCATGAGCTCACTCAACAGCAGCGAGTCTTAGGCCTGGTTGCCAAAGACCTCGATGGTGTCGCCCTCGGCCAGCGTGACGATGGCCTTCTTCCAAGAACGGGTCTTGCCGGCGACATAGCGCACGCGCTTGGTCTTGGGCTTGACCGTCAGGGTGTTCACGCGAACGACCTTGACGCCGAAGATCTCCTCGACAGCGTCCTTGATCTGATACTTGTTAGCATCCTTGGCGACCTCGAACGTGTACTTGTTCAGCTCCATGCCGGAGAAGGAACGCTCGGACACGATCGGACGGATGATGATCTCGTGGGCGGTCATTTATGCAAGCACCTCCCCGAAGTGAGCGGCGATGTCGGCGGGCATCAGCACAGCGTTGTTGTTGACGAGATCGTAGGTGTTGGCCTCGTCGGCAGTGATGATGAACGTCTTGGGAATGTTGCGGAACGACAGGTAGGCGTTGACGTCCTCATCGCGAACGATGATGGTCAGACGCTTGCCCTCAAGGCCGAGAGCCTTGAGCATGGCGACGGCAGCCTTGGTGGAAGGCTTCTCGAAGCCGTAGTCGTCGACGAGCACGAGCTCGCCATCGGCCAGCTTGGCGGATAGCGCGGAGCGCATAGCCAGCTTGACCTCCTTGTTGTTCATACGCTTAGCGTAGGAACGGGGCTTGGGGGCGAAGACAACGCCACCGTGACGCCACTGGGCAGCACGGATGGAACCCTGGCGGGCACGGCCGGTGCCCTTCTGACGCCAAGGCTTCTTGCCGCCACCGGAAACCTCAGAGCGGCCCTTAGCGGACTGGGTGCCCTGACGCCAAGAGGCCATCTGGCACTTGACGATGTGGTGCATAACGTGGATGTTCGGCTCGATGCCGTACACCTCAGCGGCGAGCTCGGCCTCGGCGACCTTCTTGCCCTCGCTGTTCTTTACTTCAAACTTTGCCATTTAAGTGTTCTCCTTGGTATGACGCTGGGCTAAATGGGCTGGGCCCTTAGGCCATACGGATGGCGACGAGACCATTCTTGGCACCCGGGACAGCGCCCTTGACCAAGATGAGGTTCTGCTCGGCATCGATGCGGACAACGGAAAGGTTCTTGACGGTAACGCGCTCGTTACCCATGTGACCGGCCATCTTGACGCCCTTGAGGACGCGCGCAGGATAGGCGCACTGACCGATAGAACCGGGGTGACGCTGGAAGTGAGAACCATGCGTCATAGGACCGCGGCGCTGACCCCAGCGCTTGATGCGACCCTGGAAGCCCTTACCCTTGGAGGTACCGATGACGTCGACCTTCTCGACATCAGCGAAATCAGCGACGGTGACGACCTCGCCGACCTTGTGCTCCTCGCCGTTCTCGACGCGGACCTCACGAAGGAAGCGGACAGGCTCGACGCCAGCCTTGGCGAAGTGACCAGCCATGGGCTTGTTCACGTTCTTGGCCTTGATGTCGCCGAAACCGATCTGGACGGCGTCATAGCCGTCGGTTGCCTGAGTTTTAACCTGCGAGACAGCGCAGGGGCCAGCCTGGATGACCGTGACGGGAACGACGTTGTCGTCCTCGTCCCAAACCTGAGTCATGCCAATCTTGCGGCCGAGAATCATGCTGATCAAGATATGATCCCAACTCTCGCGTGGTCTTGGGACAATGCGTACACCACCGAGCGTACGCCCCTAGAGGACCACTACTTACACGACGTGCTCCCCAGCCTTGTATTTCGCCCGGACTACCTGACAACCCTATTAAGCAGGCATTTTGTCCAGCCAGAATACTCCCCTGGTTTCACACAGCTGTTTAGTATACACGGCTGCGGGCGTATCCATCGAGATTCATATTTCACTCACATTGTTTACGCAGGTAAAGTGCGTGGCACGTTCCCAGTGTGCGGCGGAGGGGGCGGGCCTGAGACATATTAAGGTTGCTGCTCTACAGTCCTGCTCACGACGGAGAGCACATTAAGTGC
>DBFRZS010000011.1:0-46457 GCA_048501115.1 Collinsella aerofaciens
GCGCGACGCCGTCCCGTACGCGGCCTAGCGGGCGGCGGGATCAACCGAAGAGGAAACCAAGCGGGGGCGCCAGGCGCCCGGATGCGTCATGCCGAAATGGCGCGAAGCACGCGGTTGACAAAACTATAGAGACACGTCCCACTTTGGACGCATCCGGGCACGGAACCATCGACCTATCAGGCCTCCCATCAATAAAGAGGCGTCCTCCCGGACGGCGGGGCACGAAGTTCATCGCGAGTTCCGCACGCAAAGAAGGCCACTTAATGTGGCCTTCATCTTGCGCAGGACTGTAGAGCAGGGAACTTCGTGCCCCCGACGCCCGGGAGGACGTTTCATTTAGAAAGATGGACCGACCGCCGTCAGCGATGGGAGCTACTCCCCCAGCACGGCCTTTTTGGCGGCTGCAGCCATGTTGTCCAGATCTTCCTTGGTGGGATGGTCCTTCGCGGCAACCCAGTTGTCGAGCAGCATCTTAAATCGGGCGTTGTCGGGATCTTGCTCGAGCATGGCCTCGTAGCGCTGCTTGACCGCGGGGCCCATCTTGCCCTGGCACATCGCCCAGCCCGCAAGCTCGGCATCCCCAGCCAAATTAGAAGTTACGCGATCAATAATCTGCTGGTAATAGCTCTGGTCGGCGCCAAAACCGCAGGTACCAAACAGGAAGACGCGCTTGCCGTGCAAAGCGGAGAGCAACGCCGCGACCGAAGGCGTGCACGCGCCCTTGTCGCACCAAAAACCGACGAGCACCGTGTCGGCCGCGCAGGCGCCCTGCGCCTCGAGCGCAACCTGATCTGCATCCGCATCGTCGCTCAACGCCGCGGCATGGACAAAATCAACACCCGCAGCCTGCAGAGCGCGCTTGATCGCGCCCGAAACCATCCTGGTATTACCGCTCTTGCTGTTAACCACCAAAGAGCACGTCATAGTCACGTTGCCTCGTTTCCCCCAAAACTAAAGCCACTAATGCAATTTATTAGATGAATATCTTAGTACTAACGACGCAGATGTAAACCATCTGCCGCCAATCGGTGGCCCCTACTGGGCAAACTGGCTGCGGTAGAGTTCGGCGTAGAAGCCGCCTGTCGCTAGCAGCTTGTCGTGTGTACCGCGCTCGATAATCTGCCCGTCGCGCATCACCAGAATGCAGTCGGCGTTGCGGACGGTGCTCAGGCGGTGCGCCACGACAAAGCTTGTGCGACCGGCCATGAGCTCGTCGAATGCCGCCTGCACCTGCAGCTCGGTGCGGGTATCGATACTCGAGGTCGCCTCGTCCAGCAGCAAGATAGCCGGGTCGGTGAGCATGACGCGCGCGATGCACAGCAGCTGTTTTTGACCCTGGCTAAACGTGCCACCGTCCTCGCCGATGACCGTATCGTAGCCGCTTGGCAACTGCACGATAAACTTGTGCGCGTGCGCGCGCTTGGCGGCTTCGACAACCTGCTCGCGCGTAGCTCCTGGGCA
The DNA here is from genome assembly GCA_048501115.1 of Collinsella aerofaciens. Lineage (GTDB taxonomy): Bacteria > Actinomycetota > Coriobacteriia > Coriobacteriales > Coriobacteriaceae > Collinsella > Collinsella aerofaciens_CD. The sequence goes on from DBFRZS010000011.1 coordinate 1,462, forward strand.
ACCGTAAGCGATGTTGTCCGCCACCGTGCCCTCGAACAGCCAAGTGTCCTGCAGCACTATGCCAAAGGCGCGGCGCAGGCTTGCGCGCGTGTAGTCACGCGAGGAACGGCCATCGACCGCAATGCGACCGGCATCGATATCGTAAAAACGCAGTAGCAAATTGATGAGCGTCGTCTTGCCACAGCCCGTAGGACCGACCAGGGCAAAGCGCATGCCGGGCTTAGCCTCGATGCAGATGTCCTGCAGCAGCCTGCGGTCGGGCACGTAGCTAAAGTCCACATGCTCAAGGGCGACCTCGCCCTGCGGTGCGGCAAGTTCCACGGCATCTGGCGCATCGGGCTCCTGCTCGCGCGCATCGAGCAGCGCAAACATACGGCGCGCCGAGGCATACGCCGTCTGGATCTGCGTAATGACGTTGGTGACCTCGTTGAACGGCTTGGTGTACTGGTTAGCATAGGACAGGAAAATCTGCACGCCGCCCACCGTAAGCGTCGCCGGCACGCCCGTGATCACGCCCACGCAGCCGATCACAGCGACCACGGCATAGATGATGTTATTGATAAAGCGTGTGCCGGGGTTGGAGAGCGAACCCATAAACTGCGCGCGCTCGCCCGCGGTGTAGAGCTCGGCATTGAGGGCATCGAAGCGCTGCTGAGCGTTGGGGCCATAGGAAAAGGCGTCGACAAGCTTTTGCTCGCCTACGTACTCCTCGATATGACCGCCGAGCTGCCCTTGAATACGCTGCTGTGTCGTAAAGCTTTTGTTGGAAAGCTTGGCAATAGCACCAGCTGCAAAAATGGAAAGCGGCGTGACGAGTACCACCACGAGCGTCATGGTCAGGTTAATGGAGAGCATAAACGCGAGCGTGCCCACGATGGTGATAACGCCGGTGAAGAGCTGCGTGAAGCCCTGCAGCAGACCGTCGCCCACCTGGTCGACGTCGTTGACCACACGGCTCATAAGGTCGCCGTGAGCATGGCTGTCGATAAAGCTGAGCGGCATACGGCTGAGCTTATCGCTCGCCTCCACGCGCATGTCGCGCACCGTTTCGTAGGACAGGCGGTTAACGCAATAGCCCTGTAGCCACTGGAAGGCCGCGGCCCCCACCACGACGAGCGCGAGTTTGGTAACAAGCGGCAGCAGCGCGTCGAAGTCCACCTGCCCGGCGGCGACGATAAGGTCGATGCCCTCGCCGATGAGAATGGGCGTATAGAGTTGCAAAATCACCGAGACGGCGGCACTCACAAACGACGCTACAAACGAAATGCGATGCGGGCGAACATAGCCCAGCAGGCGGCGGGTCACCGCACCCACGGGATAGCGCTCGGGATCGCCGGGCTGGCGCGGACCGTCGCCCAGGTCGTTGAGGTTATCGTTACCGGACACGTTGGCCGTCATCGTGGCGACCGAACCGGAGGAAGTGTACGGATTCATTTAGCAGCCCTCCTTTGCGCAGACAGATGCGGGGACGGTCGGAGCGGACGCGGGCGTCGTGCTCCCCTGCTGGCCCTCGAGTTCCTCGCGGCGCAGCTGCGACTGGCAAATCTCGCGATAGAGCTGGCAGGTCGTGTACAGCTCGTCATGCGTGCCCAGGCCCGCAACCGAGCCGTGGTCGAGTACGCAGATCATGTCGGCGTCGCGCACGGTCGAGACGCGCTGGCTCACAATGACGGTCGTGAGCGGCAGCCCGCCCTCGACGGCACCGCGCACGCTGCGCTCGCGAATGGCATGGCGAAGCGCCGCGTCGGTCTTAAAGTCGAGCGCCGACGCGGAGTCGTCCATGATCAGAACCTGCGGCGAGCCCACCAGGGCACGCGCGATGGTCAGGCGCTGGCGTTGGCCACCGCTGAAGTTCTTACCGCCCGCCTCGACCGGGGCATCGAGCCCCTGCGGCTTGTTGCGCACGAACTCGCTCGCTTGCGCCATATCGAGCGCTGCCCAGAGCTCCTCGTCGGTCGCCGACTCGTCACGCCAGGTCAGGTTGCTGCGGATTGTGCCGCTCACCAGCGATGCGCGCTGCGGAACGGTCGCGACCACATGGCGCAGCTGATCGAGCGGCCAGGTGCGCACGTCGGCGCCCATCACGCTCACGCTGCCGGTGCTCGCATCGTACAGGCGCGGGATGAGCGAGACGAGCGTGGACTTGCCGCTGCCCGTGCCGCCGATAATGCCGAGCGTTTTGCCCAGCGGCAGCTCCAGGGTCACGTCATTGACGGCGTTGGCGGCGCCCGCGCCAAAGGAGAAGCTCGTATGGCTCAAGCTCAGCGCGGAGACCGGGGCGTCGACGTCCGTCGCGGGTGCCTGGGGCAGTGCGACCGGCTCGTTATCCTCGTCGGTGATGCTCGGCTCGCAGTTGAGCACCTCGTTGATACGCGACGCGCTGGCGCTCGCCTTGGTAAAGACCACGACCAGATTGGCGACGTACACGATGGAGGTGAGGGTCTGCGTCATGTAGTTGACGAACGCCATGACCTGGCCTTGCGTAAGCTCGCCCACGTTGACCTGTATGCCGCCCACCCACAGGATGGCGCACACGCCCAGGTTCATCACAAGAAACGTGACGGGGTTAAGGATCGACGAGAGCTTGCCCACCGCGATGGCGGTATTGGCCTGGTCATCGGCAGCTTGGGCAAAGCGCTCGCGCTCGTGGTCCTCGCGCACAAAGGCGCGGACCACGCGGGCGCCCGAAAGGCCCTCACGGCAAATGAGCGCAATGCGGTCGAGCTTTGCCTGCAGCTGCCTGTAGTACGGGATACAGCGCGCCATGACAAACCAAAACACCAGGCCGATAGCGGGCGTGCAGATCAAGAAGATCATGCCGAGCTTAAGGTCGATGGCAAGGGCCGCGCACATAGAGCCCACCGCCAAGAAGGGCCAGCGGATGAGCATGCGTACGCCCAGCGCCACAGCGAGCTGCACCTGGTTGACGTCGTTGGTGATGCGGGTGATAAGCGACGGCGTGCCAAAGCGGTCGAGTTCGGCATAGCTCAACTTGTTGATGTGCTGGTAGAGCGCACCGCGGATATCGGTGCCCATGCCCTGCGAGGTGAGCGCCGCCATCTTTTGGCAGACGAGCGTAAACGAGATGCCGATCACGGCCATGGCGGCAAGTAGCATGCCGTAGTGGATAACGGCGCTCACGTCGTGCGAGCCAATGCCCTTGTCGATCATCTGGGCAATCACCAGCGGCGTCAGCAGGTCAAAGATCACTTCGATCAGCTTACACGCAGGGCCGATCACCATATACCGGCGAAACTTACCACCAAAACGCCTAAGCAGCTCAATCATAAAAAGGCGCTCCCTATCATCATCCACATTCAATCTGATTCATGATAGTACGGAGAACCCTGGAGATGCGTAAGCAACTCGTTACAGATGTAAGGGCAACGGTCGCTAGCACCCAAGGCACGTAGCAGCCAATGTTTTGGCAACGCCAGCGAGCGCCACTAAGCACGGGATTGAATTGTTCAGCTAAACGCGCCTTTACGGGTGTTTTTTGGACGACGGGGCCCGGCCGGCGACGAGGTATTTGGTAGTCGAGCGATCCCGCAGGCGCAGCCGAGGACCAGCGAGACACCAAATACCTCGTCGCCGGCCGGGCCATGTCGCGGCACCAAAAAGCGCCCGTGCGCTCGATGGATTCGGATGCCCGACAGAGGCTCCTTATGGCTGCTTCCTTCCGGACCTGACCAGATTCGGAACATGTCGTCATCCGAACCCATCGAACGCGCTAGGCGCTCGATATATCTTACCCGCTCCCGCCCGATGGGGCAAGGTAGCTAATTTGGGACGGGGCTTTTTTGACTACTCGGGCAATCAGATCGACAAGTAGTCAAATAAGGACCATCCCAATTAGACTGGTCTGACGCCGTGCCACGAAAGGGGCCTATCTACTACGTTTAAGCCGAGGGGGTCAACCATAGCCGGCTTTTTCGAAAATCGACAAGCCGTCTACCTGCGGTTTTATTTTCGCATATTCCGGGATGGTCGAGGGTGCTCGGCTAAACGTAGTAGATGGCCGCATTTCGTGGCAAGCGGTCCGGCTCGAGACCCAAGGCAGTCAGCCTCGGATAGCCATTCTCGAAGTTGCGGTGGAATACGGACTGAATTGGCACCTTAAAGGAAAAAACACTCCGTATTTCACCGCAACTTATCGAGGGGATGGGCTTTAGATACGGCCGAGGTCGTAGGCTTTGGCGGCGGCTTCACCGGCGCAGATGAGGTTGGTTTTGGCTTCTTGCACACCGAGTGCCTGGTCGAGGGACATGGGCTTGCGGCAGATCGGAAGCACCAAGTCGATGCCCTGCACACACACCGCATCCAGGTTGTCAGCGCGACCGCCCACGACAGCGATCACCGGTTTGCCACACCGCTTGGCACGGCGCGCCACGCCCACCGGCGCCTTACCGGCGGCGGATTGCTCATCCATATTGCCCTCGCCTGTAATGACCAGGTCGACATCGCGCACGCGCTCGTCAAACCCCACGAGATCGAGCACCGTCTCCACACCCGAGCGTAGCTCCGCGCCGAGCGCCAGCAACGCCGCGCCCAAGCCACCGGCAGCGCCCGCGCCGGGCACGCCAAGCACCGAGCCAAATGTCCGTGCGTTCTCGGGTGTGCGCAACAATCCCTGGGCTCGCGCCTCGAAAATTGCCGCATCGAGCAGGCGACCGTAGCCGACCATCCAGCCGTCGTATCTGCGCAGCACCTCGACATCATCCGCCGGCAGGCCCTTCTGCCCGCCAAACACCGCCAGTGCGCCTCGACGCCCCACGAGCGGATTCTCGACATCGGAAAGCACAACGATACGAACATCATCCAAAGCCTGCAGCGCTGGCGCCAAATCGACGCTCGCCACCTGCTTAAGGCCGGCAAGACCGGGGGCGATATCGCATCCCTGATCATCGACCACACGCGCGCCCAGCGCCTGCAGCATGCCGGCGCCACCGTCGTTGGTGGCACTGCCGCCCAGACCAATATAGATAGTCTTTGCCCCGGCGCGAACCGCACGGAGTATCAGCTCGCCCACGCCATAGGTCGTAGCGGCCAACGCCGCCGATTCCGTGCAGGGTGAATACCCAATACCCGCCGCCTCGGCCATCTCAATTACAGCCGAGTCGCGCTCGTCGTCCACCAGCATCCGGGCAGACACGCGGTCGCCCAAGGGACCTGCCACCTCGCAGGTCACAATCTCACCGCCGCACGCGGCAACGGCATCGAGCGTCCCCTCGCCGCCATCCGCCAGCGGCAATGCGGCCACCTGGGCATCGGACCACACACGGCGCATGCCCTCGGCAACCGCCGCCTCCGCCTGGGCACTCGACACGCTGCCCTTAAAGGAGTCGATCGCCAACAGCACACGGCGGGGTCGGCGGCACGCAGGACCAAAGTCAACCGCCGTGCCAGCATCCTCACCGGCACCTGCAAGCGCTGCGGCGTGAGCGGCGTGTGCTTCAAGATCGGCCCCACAACCGCAATCAGCGCCGCCCGCTCCGCGCAGACCGCCAAAATAGCTACTCAGCAGCTCGCGGCATTCATCCGCCAGGACCCCAGCCGTCACGTTAAACCGATGATTCAGGCGCGAGTCGGCATTCAAATCGTATAGGGATCCCAACGCGCCCGCCTTGGCGTCGCTCGCGCCATACACGCAGCGCCCCACGCGCGCGTTGACCATAAGGCCCGCGCACATGCAGCAAGGCTCGAGCGTCACGTAGACCGTGCAATCGGAAAGGCGCCAGCGACCGAGCGACCGAGCGGCAGCGCACAGGGCCGCGAACTCTGCATGAGCCGAAGGATCCTGATCGAGCTCGCGACGATTATGCGCCCGCGCGACAACCTCGCCGTCGCGCACCACTACGGCTCCGATGGGCACCTCGCCCACCGCCGCGGCGGCTCGCGCCTCGGCCAGCGCCTCGCGCATGAACTTCTCGTCGATTTCGGTGATCGTCATCGTTCGCCTTCCCTGTTGCAAATTCAAAACGATGCTATCATTACGACTCACGGAGAGATGGCAGAGCGGTTGAATGCGGCGGTCTTGAAAACCGTTGAGCGCGAGAGCGTTCCGGGGGTTCGAATCCCCCTCTCTCCGCCACCTTAGTGATTCACCGGCGTCATGGTCCGCTCAAACAGTGCATCGACCACGTCGGCCATCTCGGGTCGACGCTCAAGATCGTGGCCCGATTCCCACCAATTTGTGAACAACCGAATAATGCCACCGGCGATAAACTCAGACGTCGTCTCGAGTGACACGGGGGCCAGGGCATCCTCGGCAAGCACGTTCATCACACGCTCGCGGATGGAGCGGGCAATGCGGTCGCAAATAACGTTGGTCAACATGCCCGACATACTGCTTGCCAAAATGTTATCCATGAGCCGCTCGTGCGCCAGAATCAAATCCATGGCATCGTCCAAAATCGCGTGCCGAAGCGCGCGCACGTCCTCGGCAGATACCACGCCGGCCTCATCGGGCTGTTTTTGCGGCAAGCCCGACATGAGCTCATCGATATAAAAGGCAAAGTAATCGTTCTTGTCGCGAAAGTGCTTGTAGAACGTCGTGCGGCGAATCATGGCGCGGTCGCACAGCATGGCAACCGTCAGGTCCTCAAAACGATGCTCCTCGAGAAGCTCGGTAAAGGCATCGAACAGGGCGCGGTAGGTTTTCTTGATGCGAAGGTCCACTGGTATCGCCATCCTCAGGGCAAAGACAACACTCGTCAATCTGTCGCATATCTTACACCTGTACCTCGCGCGCTTTGCCCCGGTGCCGACCCCGACGAAAACACAACGCTTACCGGAAAGTTCGGCACGGCAAAACGTTGCGGGTATACTAGTAGCGTTATACCAACGGCAGCTGGCGCATGCCGCCGCGGCCATTCGAAACGGAGACATCATGCTTCCCGTCATCATCGGCATCGTTGTTGTCATTGTGATTGCCTGCGCCATCGCCGGCATCTACAACAACATGGTCACCAAGCGTAACCGCATCGATAACGCCTGGCAGAACATCGATACGCAGCTGCAGCGTCGCAACGACCTGATCCCCAACCTGGTCGAGACCGTCAAGGGCTACGCCAAGCACGAGCAGGAGACGCTCTCCGCCGTGATCAGCGCGCGTAACATCGCCGTCAAGGCAACCACGCCCGAGGCCAAGATGGAAGCCGACAACGTGCTGACCGGTGCGCTGCGCCAGCTCTTCGCCGTGGCCGAGGCCTATCCCGATCTTAAGGCAAACACCAACTTTACGCAGCTGCAGGCATCGCTCGAGGATACCGAGAACAAGATTAGCTATGCACGCCAGAGCTACAACGACTGCGTGCTCAGCTACAACAACGCCATTCAAACGTTCCCGGCTGTCATCTTTGCCGGCATCTTCCAGTTTAAGGAGCGCCAGGGCTTCGAGGCCGCCGAAGCAGCCCGCCAGGCCCCGACCGTCAAGTTCTAGTAGTTTGGCAGCGCATCCTTAATCGGCCAAATGCATAAACCGCCCCGTCGAATGCATACTTCGACGGGGCGGTTTCCTTTTTCGCGAAGGTCCCCCTCTAAGCGCCGTGCATTTTTAGGAGTATTCAACATAACCAAGAGCTTCGGGCGCCACGATAAATGCCAAAGACCGCGAATATCCCTGCAAATCAAACGCTGTCAGCCCATAACCCCGCCCATCATCCGTAGAAAACATCGAGAAATCCCGATTTTTTGCCCGAGGTCGGTATGCAGGGGCCTTCGATTGCAGAATACTCGCAAAAATGCACGTCGCCACCGCCCCCACATGGCGCGAAGCAAAACAAAAGGGCGACCCTCCTTTCCGGCGCACTCCGCAGGACGCAAGAAGCCCTCGCCGCACGAAGTGCGCAGCGAGGGCTTCTTGCATGTCCGAGGACGCGCCGGGAGGGAACTTGCTCTCTGCCCGGATAGGTAAGACAAATTACGCGACGGTGTAAACCCAGTTGTGCTTATCCTCGACAGCACCAGACTGGATGCCCGTCAGGGTCTCGCGAAGCTTCTTCATCACGGGGCCGATCTCGGTGTAGCCAGCCGGGAAGGTCACGGTCTCATCGGCACCGTAGACCTTGTTGTCGATCTCGCCCACCGGAGAGATGACGGCAGCGGTGCCGCACAGGCCGCACTCCACAAAGGTGCCGGCCTTGACCTCAGCCCACTCGACGGGACGCTGGTCGACGGTCATGCCCAGGTCCTCAGCGACCTGAACGAGCGAGCGACGGGTGATGGAGGGCAGGATGGAGTCGGTGTGAGACTGCGGAACGACGAGCGTGCCGTCCTCCTTCACGAACAGAACGTTCGCGCCACCGGTCTCCTCGACATAGGTGCGGGACTCGGAGTCGAGATACAGGTTCTCGGCATAGCCCTCGCGGTGAGCCTCCATCGTGGGCTTAAGGGACATGGCGTAGTTCAGGCCGGCCTTGATATTACCGGTGCCGTGCGGTGCGGCGCGGTCGTACTCGGAAACGCGCAGCTTGACGGGCTTGAGGCCACCCTTAAAGTACGGACCGACCGGAGTCACGAGAATACGGAACGTGTACTCAGGAGCGGGAGCCACGCCAATCACGTCACCGGAGCCGATCATAAACGGACGGACATACAGAGTCGCGCCGGAGCCGAAGGGCGGAACCCAGGCGGCGTTGGCAGAAACGACCTGCTTAACGGCCTCAACGAACTTGTCCTTGGGGAACGGGGGCATCTCGAGGCGCTGGGCAGAGTTATACATGCGCTCGGCGTTCATGTCGGGACGGAAGCAGACGATGCTGCCGTCCTCGGCGGTGTAGGCCTTCAGGCCCTCAAAGACTTCCTGGCAATAATGGAAGATGCCGCCGCACTCGGAGACATGCAAGGTGTGGTCGGTGGTCAGGCCGCCCTCGTCCCACTCGCCGTCCTTCCAATGAGCCTCGTAGCTGTAATCGGTCTTCATGTAGCCAAAGCCGAGGCTACCCCAATCGATATCCTTCTTCTCGACAGTCATATGTCGCTCCTTACATACACAGTTGCATACTCGCGAACTCGCACGCAAGGACCGAGGCCGACCGCGTCGCAACGTCGCACGCCCGGAGCGTAGAACCGGACGGGACACGCAAACAGCATCAAAGCCGATGGCACGTCGATTCGCATGCACGAGATTGTACTCCGCACGCGCGTCGGATAAAACGTTTTTCTTTAACTAACTAAAGTATTTTCATTTGACCGAAGCTAAAGAGGCCCGCCACCGTAAGCGGTGACGGGCCTCAACTGCACGGTTTGCGCGCTGGCTCGAGCTACGCGTTCTTTTTGCCCAGCTTAGCCTTAACCAGACCGACCACGGTCGGGATGATCGACACGGCAACGATGCCGATAATCAGCAGCTCAAAGTGCTCCTGCACAAAGGGAATGCCGCCAAAGAAGTAGCCCAGCAGCGTAAAGACCGTCGACCAGGTAATGCCGCCCAGCACGTTAAAGACGACAAAGTTGCGCCAGTGCATGCCGCCCATGCCAGCAATAAAGGGCACAAAGGTGCGGATAAACGGGAAAAAGCGGCCCAGGAAGATGGCCAGGTGACCCCACTTGTCCAAGAAGTCCTCGGACTTTTTGATGCGCTCGGGCGTCATGGCCTTGACCTTGCCCGAAGCGATGATCTTTTTGCCAAAGAAGTGGCCGATCATAAAGTTGCACTGATCGCCCAGGATGGCTGCGGCCCATGCGGTGGCCAGAAGCGCCACGATGTTAAAGCCGCCATTATGGGCAAAGAAGCCCGAGGCAAACAGCAGCGAGTCGCCGGGAAGGAACGGGAAGAACACCACGCCCGTCTCGATAAAGATGATCAGGAACACACAGCCGTAGGCCATGAGCGGGCCGGCGGCGATCCAGCTGGCGATCGCGGTGCGCGGATCCTTAAGCAGCTCGGCGATAAAATTGATGAAACCCATGAAGTAAAACCTCTCAGTTGTGGGCGCGGATACGTCCAAGTTGACCAGTATACGGTTGCGGTGCCCCCTCGTGCGCAACCCCACAAAAGCATGACTCCATTACCAGCAAGTTTACATAACTGACACCTGTCGCGCAATGCCGCCAAGATTGTCCTTCCTAATCCCTAGCGAATCGCTATACTTTATTGAATCGCATTGCCATGGCGCTAAGGGAGGGCGGCCGGTGAGCTTTATCAATACCATTCGCGAGGACATCAAGACCGTCCAAGCGCAGGACCCCGCCGCGCAAAACGGTCTAGTCATCTTCCTTTCCTATCCTGGCCTGCACGCCAAGTGGAACCACGTGCCCGAGCACTGGCTCTGGGAGCATGGCCATCGCTCGCTCGCCCGTGTGCTCTCGCAAATCACCCGCCACATCACCGGCGTCGAGATTCACCCTGCCGCGCAGATTGGCAAGCACTTCTTTATCGACCACGCCATGGGCGTCGTCATCGGCGAGACCACCATTGTGGGCGACAACTGCGTGCTCTATCAGGGCGTTACGCTCGGCGGCACCGGCAACGAGACCGGCAAACGCCACCCAACGCTCGGCGATAACGTCACCGTGGGCACGGGTGCCAAGGTGCTCGGCAACATTCGCATCGGCAACAACGTCAAGATCGGCGGCAACTCGGTTGTCGTCAAGGACGTGCCCGACAACTGCACCGTCGTGGGCGTGCCGGGACGCATCATCAAGCGCAACGGCTGCCGCGTGTTCGAGGAGAGCTTCGATGCCAAGCAGCATCGCGAGTACATGCCCGACGACGCCGCCGAGCAGTCCGCGCTCAACCGCCAGGGCATCACCGAGAACGCCCGCCGCGTCAAGGAACTCGAGCGAGAGGTGGCCGAGCTCAAAGCCCTCGTCGCCAAGCTCGTGGACGAACGCTAGAGGCGGACGACCACCGACAACATTGACGCCAACGCAAAGGCGCGCCAGAGGATTCACCCCCGGCGCGCCTTATTTGTGATGTGGTAAAGAGACTGTCCCTTTGTCACATTATGCGAACTGGCTCAGATAGAGGTCGGCGTAGGCACCCTCGGCAGCCAGCAGCTCCTTATGCGTGCCCTGCTCGATAATGTTGCCGTGATCCATGACCAAGATCAGGTCGGCATCGACGATCGTCGACAAACGGTGCGCGATCACAAAGCTCGTGCGCCCGCGCATAAGCGCGTCCATGGCACGGCCGATGGCAAGCTCGGTACGCGTGTCCACGCTTGAGGTCGCCTCGTCCAGGATGAGAATCGCCGGGTTGTTGAGCAGCACGCGTGCGATGGTCAGCAGCTGACGCTGGCCCTGGCTGATGCTTTCGGCATCGTTGGCCACGCGCGTGTCGTAGCCCTGCGGCATGGTGCGCACGAAGAAGTCGACCTGCGCGGCACGAGCGGCGGCCACAATTTCGTCGCGCGTTGCCTCGGGGCAGCCGTAGGCGATGTTTTCGGCAATCGTGCCGTCGAACAGCCAGGCGTCTTGCAGCACCATGCCAAACTGCTGACGTAGCTCGCCGCGATCCATGCGGCTCGTATCCACGCCGTCGAGCGTAATACGCCCGCCGTCAATCTCGTAGAAGCGCATGAGCAGGTTGATGAGCGTCGTCTTGCCTGCGCCCGTGGTTCCCACCACGGCAATCTTCTGGCCCGGCTCGGCGGTAAACGACACGTCGCGCATAAGCGGCTTGTCGGGCGAATAACCAAAGCGCACATGCTCAAAGGAGACGCGGCCCTCCACGCGACCCGGCAGCTTGGCGGCCTTGTCCGGCAGCGGATCGGCCTCCATCTCGGGCTCATCGAGCAGGTCGAACACGCGCTCGGCGCTCGCCAGCGCGCTCTGCAGCGAGTTAAAGGTAAACGACAGCTGCGTCATGGGCTCGGACGCCTCATAGATAAACTGGAAGAACGCCTGGAACACGCCGACGGTCATATGCCCGGCAACCAGCATGCTGCAGCCCACAAGCGCGATCACAATCTGCGCCAAACGGCCGATAAAGCGCACCGCGGGGCCGACGGCATTGATCATAAAGTCGGCCTTGGTGCTCACGCGCGCCAGCTCGCCCGAGGCCTGGTGCACCTCGGCAGAGCTCTGGTGCTCGCGGTTGAATGCGCGAATCACCAAACGGCCCGAATAGCCTTCCTCGACCGCGCTCGTAATCTTGGACACCCACTCCTGGCGCTCGCCCGTCACATCGTGCGTGCGGCGCGAAACGACCTTCGTCACCAGCAGCGACAGCGTCATAAAGAACAAAAAGACGAGCGTGAGCGGCACGCTAAACACGAACATCACGATCACAGCGCCCACCACGGTACCGATCGACACCAGAAGCTGCAGCAAGCCGCGCTGCATGCTCTCGGACATCTTGTCCAAGTCGTTGGTCGCACGGCTGACGACCTCACCGGGACGATGCGCGTCAAAGAAGGCAAGCGGCAGACGGTTGAGCTTTTGCGCGATGCGGTTGCGCAGGCGCAGATTGAGACGCTCAGCGACGCTCGACATCAAAAAGCTCTGGAGCGCGTAGAACGAGGCAGCGGCCGTCCAAATCATAAAGTAGATGAAGATGGTCCTGCCGCAGTTCTCCCAGGTGATGTTGAAGGTGGCGTTGTTGACAAACGCTACCTGAATGTGGCCCCACAGCTCATCGATCACGCGGGCGCTATATGCCGGCGCGGCAGTGTTAAAGATGACATAGAACACAATGCTCGCGAACACGATATAGAAGCGCCAATGGTCGCCGGCAGCCTCACTCCACAGACGGCGCACCGTCGCCCAGGTATCCCGAGGCGTCTCGTCCTCGTCTTCGTCGTCCACGTCGCGCATACGCTCTGCCTCGGCGCGGGCGCGCTCGTCCTCGGCACGTTCGTTTTCCTCGTAGAGCGCTTGGCGGCGAGCCTCGCGCTCGGCCGCAGCCTTGGCGGCGTCATCCAGCTCGGTCGACGCGGCAGCCGTTTCCTCGACCAGTCCCGCGGCAGCGGCGTCATCAACGCCGCCCTGCTTCTTGAGCTCCTCGGTCATGCTACTCACCTCCCTTCATCTGCGATTCCGCGATGGCACGGTACACCTCACAGGTTTCCATAAGCTCGCCATGCGTGCCCAAGCCCACAATCTCGCCATCCTTGAGCACGACGATCTGGTCGGCGTGCAAGATCGTCGAGATGCGCTGCGCGATGATGAGCACCGCAGCGTCACGCGTCTCGTCTTGCAACGCATGACGCAGGGCGGCATCGGTCTTAAAGTCCAGGGCCGAAAAACTGTCATCGAAGATATATAGATCGGCATGCTTCATGAGCGCACGGGCGATTGCCAAACGCTGGCGCTGACCACCCGAGAAGTTCGTACCGCCCTGGGCAACCGGGGTATCGAGCCCCTGCGGTTGGTCGAGTACAAAGGTGCTCTGGGCAACCTCAAGCGCGTGAAGCATGTCGCCCTCGGTCGCGCCTTCGTTACCAAAGCGAAGGTTGCTCGCCACCGTGCCCGAGAACAGCCACGCCTTCTGCGGCACATAGGCAATGCGCCCGCGGATTTCGTCTTGCGTAAGCTCGCGCAGGTCCACACCATTCAGGCGAATGGAGCCCTTGGTGGCATCATGGAAGCGCAGCAGAAGCTTTGCCACCGTCGATTTGCCCGAGCCTGTCGAGCCAACGATTGCAGTCGTCTGACCGCGACGGCAGGCAAAGCTCAGGTCGCACAGGGTGTCCTCGTCGGCATCATCAAAGCGAAACGACATGTGGTCGAACACGGCCACCGCATCGGCTTCGTCTTGGGGCTCGCGCGCCCCGTCATCCAGCGTGCGCTCGCCATCGACGATGCTCGGCTCAATCTCCAACACCTGCTGCGCACGGTTCAGGCACGCGGCAGCACGCGGAAGCGTCAGCACCACCATCTGGGCCATCATCACAAAGAACAGGATCAGAATTGCATACTCCAGCACCGCCGAGATACTCGCAATCTGCATGGCGTGGGCGCCTACGCGGTTGCCGCCCACCCACAGCACCGCCACCTCGGCGATGTTCATCAAAAAGAAGCTTGAGCTGTCGAGGCCCACAAACAGGTGGTTGACTTTGATGGCGTTGGCGGCGTATTCGCTAAACACCTCGTCCAGACGCCGTTCCTCGTGGCGCTCCTTGTTAAACGCACGGATGACGCGCACGCCCACAATATTCTCGCGCAGCACCACGTTCATGCGGTCGATAAAGCCCTGTAGGCGCATAAAAATCGGCGCCGCGTTGGCAACCGTAAAGACCGCCGCCACCAGCACAATCGCAACGACTACGCCCAGAAGCGTGCCCATGGCGGGATCGATAAACCAGGCGAAGATGATGCCCGCCACAGCCAAAAACGGCACGGGCAGCACCAGCTGAATCGTCTGCAGAATCGCCTGCTGAATCACGTTGATGTCGTTGAGCGAGCGCGTGATCATCGATCCGGTGCCAAAGCGCTCAAAATCGCTGGCCGCGAGCTCGAGCGATTTGTCGTACACGGCATTGCGAATATCGCAAGCCACGTTGGCGGCCAGGCGCGCCGAAAGATAGCAGCCCAGCACCGTGCCGCCGCTAGCCATGCTGGTTGCGATAAACATGTATAGGCCGTTGCGTAAAATGTAGTCGACATCGCCCGTGGTAATACCGGTGTTGACCATGTTCGCCAGCATCGTGGGAACCAACAGCGTACCGACGTTATCCACCAGCAGCACCAGCAGCGTCACTGCGACAAGCCCTCGATAGGGCTTCAAAAACCTCATTAACAGTCGCACGACTCCCCCTCACCTTGATTCTCGGCTTGGCTCTCGGCAGCGATATGCTGCTTAAAGGCATCGCACTCATCGCCGAGCACCTGAGAGAATTTGCCGATCAAGCGCATAATCTCGCGCTGCTCACATGGCTCAAGCGCGCCAAAGGCTCGCTGCTCGGCCTTGAGTGCCGGCAGCGCATAACGCTCGGCAAATCGCCTGCCCTCTTCGGTCAGGCTCACAACCTTGTTCTTACGGCTGCCTTCGGCAAACTCCAACGTTGCGAAGCCCCGCGCCGTCAAGGTTTTAATTGCCGAGTTGATGGTCTGCTTGCTGTAGAACCATTCGCTTGTCAGACGGCTTACGGCAATACTGCCGCCCGCCGTGCTGGTATCGACGAGCATCCAGTAAGCGCAGTCCGAAAGGCCGCAGGCGCGCGAGAACTCCGAATAGATATGGTCGAGTCCATTGAGCAACCGGTCGAAGTCGACCAGCGTAACCGCACCATTCATCTATCCCACCATTCAATTGTCCGATTTTTGACCAATTTTGTATCTCTAGATTAGTCCGAGTTTTGACTATCGTCAACAGGCTCTCCGCAAATGCGTGCATTTTTATGGCCTATCGGCAGAAAAAGACCGCCGGCGCGGGGGCGGCGCCAGCGGTCACGTGAAAATCGAGTTTTATTGCCTGTTAAGCGGCGACGGCCTCATAGACCGTAGCGCCCGAGAAGCTGTCATGCAGGCTCTTGCCGGCAATCCACGGCAGCTCGACGACCTCGCAGACCGTGTTGACCAGCTCGGAACAGTCAGTAAAGTGGCCCTTGTCGTTGAGGGCCTCGCAATCCTGAACACGCCAATAGCCATCGGTGTGCGTGATGTAGTACTCGTGATCGTTGATCGACACGAAAGCGCGCGTCTTGGAACGCAGCAGCTTCAGAAATCCTTCGAAATCGGTCTCGACGACATCTCCAGCCTGGAACATGATGTTACCTCCTGGCCCGGCGCCACCATGGCGCGTTGATAAACATTGGTGCTCCTTTAGTAAAACCTTTATCAGAGGTTATGCGTTCGTCATTTAGGCAAGTGGTAAAAAACCGCAGGGTAGACGGGATAAAACGTTTAACCATCCCATTTGTTTGTCACATTCTGAAGGTACTTTTATGCAAACCCACTTTCCCAATTGGAATCCATCCTTTTGGCCGGGCAATTGACCGTCTATCGTTTGAGCCCGACGGGTATGAACGTGGCATCTGCAACGCCACCGCAAGGAGACACCATGGAGACCATCGAAGCGCTCATTCACCGCCGCAGCTGCCGCAACTACAGCGATCGTCCCGTCGAGGCCGAAAAGCTTGCACGTATTATCGAAGCCGGCCAATATGCACCGAGCGGCATGGGCCGCCAACCGGTGACGTTTGTCGCCGTCACCGACCCCGCGACCGTCGAGCGTCTCTCACAGCTCAACGCCCAGGTCATGGGCAGCAACAGCGACCCCTTCTATGGCGCCAAGACCGTTGTGGTGGTGCTGGTTGACCGCAGCGTGCCCACACATCTGGAAGACGGCTCGCTCGCCATGGGCAACCTGCTCAACGCCGCCTATGCACTGGGTGTCGATTCGTGCTGGATTCACCGCGCGCATGAGGTCTTTGACTCGCCCGAGGGCCTGGAGCTGTTGGCCAGCTGGGGCCTGCCCGCCGACGGCAGCCTGCGCGGTGTCGGTAACTGCATTTTGGGCTACGCCGAGGACACGCTACCCGAGGCAAAGCCGCGCCGCGACAACGTGGTGTACGTTAGGTAGCGCAGGAGTGTCCTAAACTGCCGGCAGAAAAGGAACGTCCCCTTCTGCCGGCAAGCTATGTTGATATTTGAGTTGTCGTCGCTTCGCTTGTCTGGGTCGTTTCGGCGTCGTCGCCTTGCTTGTCTTCGTCCTTTTGCACATCGGCGATGGTGGAGGCCGCCGCAACGATACCGCGCTGGGGCGCGACGCTCGTCTGGGCCTGAGCGCCCTCGACAACTTCTGTACCTACATGCGCGAGCTCGGGCGATTTAAACATTGCGTCCAAGTTGGCGCCACCGCCGGCATATCCGAGCGCAGCGAGCGCGATGACGATCACTGCAACGGCGGCCACGATCGGCACGTAGCGATGCCAGCCGGCGGGATTGAGCCCGCTGCGGCGAGCCGCCCCGCGGCTGATGTAGCCGAGCGTTCCGTCGTGCTTGAGCTTTGAGCCCACCACGCGTTTGCGGCCCCACAGCGAGGACTCTGCCTGCATTGCCAAGCGGGCGCTTGCCGAAGGATAGCCGTATTTAGTGCGCTTGAACGAGCCATCAAACCCCGAGGCGTGTTTGCCCCACGTCACCGATGTTGTGCGTCGGTTGACCGGCGCGGCACTCCGCCTTCTGCGGCTCGGTTTTGAAGTCTCAGCCATATGCCCTCGCACGCCGTAACCAAATCGAAACAATAACGCTTTGGACTGTAGCACACGCGTCGCGTGCGGTCACGGGCGCCTCGCTCAACGGTCATCGTCCTTCAGCAAGCGCCACAGCGTTGTACGGCTTATGCCCAGCACCTCCGCCGCACGGGTTCGGTTGCCGTGGAGATGGTCTACAACCAGATGCGCGATATCTCGCTCGGTATCGGCCAGCGGTCGCAGGATATACAGGTCACTTTCAAGCGTCGGGGCGCCAAAGGTTGCGGTCTTAATCACGTCCTCTTGGGCGAGCACTTCCTCCGCCACAGCGCGGTCCACCGTGCCCGTCCCCACCAATATATACAGTCGTTCCGAGACCTCGCGGAGCTGCAGATAGTTGCGCGGCCAGCGGTAAGCATCGAGCGTCTTCGTCGCCGCGGCAGACAGCGTGGGCGCTGCCGTCCCAAATGCATCAGCGAGATATTCCAAATAGCGCGCGACCTTCGTCGACGCGGCTCCCTGCTCGGCGATTGCCGGCGCGACGCTCACCGCACAGGCGAAGCGCTCGGTCACAAAGGCGGCTTGATCACTTTCGCCGCCGCCCGGCATGTCATTCGCCGTCAGCACCACATGGCAGCGCGTCGCCAACGCGGTGTCGGTCATCGTGGAGACCAGCTCGCGGAGGCGCTGGGGGCCAACCGCGTTCCAGCCCTCAATGCAAAGGGTCAGCCCCATTTGGAACAACGGCGATTCGACGCTTTTGAGTACATGGCGCCAACCGCGCTCGGTGAGCTCATCGAGCGCAACGGAAACAAAGGGCTGATCGGCAAAAGGACCGTCCAGATAGAGGCGCTTGGCGATCTCGACCTGACCCGCTCCCAGCTCGCCCTCGAGCATAAGAGGCACACCGCGCGCGTAACTCTCTGCAACCGGCGCAGCCACCGAGGCCGCCCCCTCAACGATGCCGTACGCGCTCGATTCGTAGCGGGCCTCAACTTCGTCGGCGTTGAGCCACTCGATGCCCGCATGCGCCGCGGCACCGCGCACCTCGCGGACCACGACGACCCAAAGCCCCCCGCCCTCTTTGTCGGTGGGGCGAACGGTCAGGCTCAGGCGCGCACCCGCACGCCCCATAACCAGACGCGCGCCGTCTCCTATACGGTCGAGGCGCTCAGCTACAAAAGCCGCCACATCCCGCTCAAGCGCCGCGTCATTCATGGTCGAGATCGCGACGTCCCCACGTGCATCGATTGCCAATGCCGAGGCCCCGGCAGCAGCCAGGGCCTCGGTCAAGATGTTCAGCTTGGCATCGCTATCCATGATTTGCCCCTGTCCGCGGCGACATGCAGCCGCCGACGGTCGCACGACCGAGTGTTTCAAAATTGAACAATATTGCTCACCAAACACTATAGGGCAGAAAGCGCCGTCCTGCGAGTATAGGTGTTGCCCCGCATCGCCATCCTGGCGGGGCGATAAGAGCTCTTCGGGACTTATAAACCTGCGGACAAGCCATACCCGCAAGAGCTCCTATCGCTCCACCGTGAGAATGCGCTCGCCAGCACGCAGCACGCAGCACGCAAATAAGCTACTTCTCTACCAGATTCCCAGCACGTATTGCATTCCCAAACTCATGCACGCAATGCCAATCCAGCAGCAAAAGCCCAATGCGATGGGCTTGCCGCCCTTTTTGACCAGCTCGACGATATCGGTATTAAAACCAATAGCCGCCATGGCCATCACGATAAAGAACTTTGACAGCTCCTTGATGGGCGCCGTGATGGACACGGGAAGCTGAAACACCGTGGTGATCACGCTCGCCAGCACAAAGAACAGCACGAACATGGGAAACGCGCGTTTAAGCGAGAACGTGCTTTTGGCGTCGCCGCCGGCCTTGCGCGCCAGATGCATCTGCCAGCATGCGAGAACCAACGTGATGGGAATAATGGCCAGCGTCCTGGTGAGCTTGACCACCGTGGCGCTCTCGAGCACATTGGCGCCGGGATGCATGCTGTCCCAAGCGCTCGCCGCAGCCGTTACGGACGAGGTGTCGTTGATGGCGGTACCGGCAAACAGGCCGAAGCCCTCGTTGGTCAGCCCGAGCATGCCGCCGAGCGTCGGAAACACGAGCGCCGCGATAACGTTAAACAGGAAGATGACCGAAATGGCCTGGGCAATCTCGCGATCGTCGGCATCGATGACGGGTGCGGTCGCGGCGATGGCAGAACCGCCGCAAATCGACGAACCCACACCCACAAGCGTCGCGATCTTACCCGGTACGTTCATGACGCGGCAGAGCACAAAGGCGATGACAAGCGAGGTCGAGATCGTCGCCACGATAATCGGCAGCGACTGGGCGCCCTTGGACAGAATCTGGGAGAGGTTCATGCCAAAGCCAAGCAGGATAACCGCGTACTGCAAGACTTTTTTGGACGTATAGGTAACGCCGGCGGCGAGCGGTTCGCGACGATTCTTGGGAAAGACGAGCGCCAGGACCATGCCAAAAAGGATGGCAAATACCGGCCCGCCGACCACCTCAATCTGTTTGCCGAGCAACGTCGCGGGGATAGCGATGATCAGGCAGAACAAGACGCCTTTCCAGCGCTCGCGTACGATATTTGCCAGTTGCATATGGGATTCCTTCTTTCTATTTCACGTTTGCGACGGCTTATGATACGGCAACATTGAGCGCAGCCTTGCGCAAACACAGACTAAGATGCCGCAATAGTTCTCGGGCGACAGCCGAATTACCCACCGCGGAGAGCTGATTCGCGGCATAATTAACAACTGACATATGAGTTTGATAGAACAGTTGCGAGGCGCTATGGAAGAATCGATGCACGTCGGCGAGCAGGAAACGAGCCTACAGGACCAGTCCTACCACACCATTCGACGCAAAATCGTCTACCTGGACTACAAGCCGGGCGAAAAGCTGGGCGTCAAGCAACTTTGCGACGACCTGGATATGGGGCGCACGCCCGTGCGCGAGGCTTTGGTTCGCTTGGCGCAGGAAGGCCTGGTGCGCACCGTGCCCCAGAGCGGCACCTACGTCTCGCCCATCAACCTCACCCTTGCCGAGAGTGCCTGTTACATCCGCGAGCATCTGGAAAAGCAGGTGATCGTGGAGTGCTGTGCGCGCGCCACGTCGGCCGGCATCGAGCAGCTCGACCGCGCCATCGTGCTGCAGGAAAAGGCCATGGCCGAAGAGGATCGCATCGGCTTCTTTTTGAGCGACAACCTCATGCATCACATGATTTTTAGCATCGCATGTCGCAGCACCGTGTGGTCGTGGCTCGAAGAGACCAATGCCGACCTGGAGCGCTTCCGCTGGCTGCGCGCCGCCACACAGGTTCTCGACAATCAGGACATCGTGAACGAGCACAAGCAGATTCGCCGCGCTATCGCCGGTCGCGACCCCATCGAAGCGAGCTTTTTGGTCAGCAAGCACCTGCACATGATGTTCCGCAACCAAACCGAAGTTCTGGACCAGTTCCCCGAGTACTTCGAGACCAGCAAGCTCCGCTAACCTACCAAAAAGGGACAGGTTCATTTTGGCAGGTTTTATCTGGTCAAATGCAACAAGGCCCGGCTCCGCTGCAACGGAGCCGGGCCTTAGTTGTTAGGATGACGGAACTCGATTACTCGACAGTAACGCTTTTCGCCAGGTTACGGGGCTGGTCGACGTCGCAGCCGCGCAGGATGGCGACCTCGCGGGCGAGCAGCTGCAGCGGGACACTCGCCGTGATGGGGCTGAACACGTCGCGGACTGCCGGCACGCGGATGATGCAGTCGGCAATCTTGTTGATCTCCTCGTCGCCCTCGGTGGCAACGACGATGACCTTGGCACCGCGCGCCTTGCACTCCATAAGGTTCGACACGGTCTTGTCGTAGGTGGCACTCTTGGTGGCCACAGCGATGACAGGGAAGCCCGGGTCGATCAGGGCAATGGGGCCGTGCTTCATCTCGCCGGCGGCGTAGGCCTCGGCGTGCAGGTAGCTGACCTCCTTGAGCTTGAGCGCACCCTCGTAGGAAATAGCGGCACCCATGCCGCGGCCCACGAACAGCGCCGACTGCGCATCCTTGCACAGCAGGGCGGCCTCATGCACGGCATCGGTCTGCGTGTCCAAAATCCACTGGATCTGCTCGGCAGTATCGGAAAGCTCGCGGAACAGCATGCGCGCCTGCTTGGTGGTCAAGCGGTACTTGACCTGCGCCAGTAGCAGGGCCAAAAGCGTGAGGCTCACGACCTGGCCGATGAAGCTCTTGGTCGAGGCGACCGCGATCTCCTTGTTGGCCTTGGTGTAGATGACGCCGTCGCTCTCACGCGCCACGGGGCTGCCCACCACGTTGGTGATGCCGAAGACCTTGGCACCCTTGATGCGCGCGTCGCGAATGGCAGCAAGGGTATCGGCCGTCTCGCCCGACTGGGACACAGCAACGACAAGCGTCGTCGGCGTAATGATGGGATTGCGATAACGGAACTCGCTGGCCGCCTCCACCTCGGTGGGGATGCGAGCCCAGCCCTCAATGAGATTCTTGGCAATGAGGCCAGCGTGATAGCTGGTGCCGCAAGCGATCACGTAGACGCGGTCGATGTCGTTGAGCTCCTCGAGCGAAAGGCCCAGCTCGTCGATGTCGAGCTCGCCGGCCGGCGTCATACGACCGACCAGCGTGTCGCGCACGACGCGCGGCTGCTCGTGAATTTCCTTGAGCATAAAGTCGGGATAACCGCCCTTTTCTGCCATGTCCAGGTCCCAGTCGATGTGGGTGACCTTAAGCTCGATAACGTTGCCGGCCTCGTCGGTGTACTCGACGCCTGCGGGCGTGAGCTTGGCAAACTGACCGTCCTCGAGCACCACGACATCGCGGGTGGCGTCGATGAGCGCGATGACATCGGAGGCGACATAGGCGCCGGTCTCGCCCGCGCCGACCACGATCGGGGAATCCTTGCGGGCCACGGCGATCACGCCGGGCTCGTCAGCGCACACGGCGGCCAGACCATAGGCACCGACCACGTGGGCGCAAGCCTCGCGCACGGAGGCCATCAGGTCGTGCGTCTCGGCATAAGCCTCTTCGATCAGATGCGCGAAGACCTCGGTATCGGTCTCGCTCTTAAAGTGGTGGCCGCGACCCTCCAGCTCTTCGCGCAGCTCGGCGAAGTTCTCGATGATGCCGTTGTGGACGATGGCGATACGACCGTCGCAGCTGGTGTGGGGGTGAGCGTTAACGACCGAAGGCTTGCCGTGGGTGGCCCAACGGGTGTGGCCGATACCGCAGGTAGCGTCGCTGTCGATGTTGGAAAGCTCGCTCTCCAGGCCCGCGACCTTGCCCACGCGGCGGATGACGTCGAGGTGCGCCGCGGCGCCCTCGCCCACCTCGAGCGCGACGCCCGAGGAATCATAGCCGCGATACTCCATACGCTTGAGGCCCGTGACCAGGATGTTCTTTGCAATATCAGAGCCGGTGTAGCCGACAATTCCGCACATAGGATAAATCCCTTCGTCCGCTTGACTGCAAAACGTCCACGCACAGGGGGCGCTGAGACGCATAACGTTCGAGTATTGTACTCACGCAAACGCAAGCTGATATACCAGAGGTGGTATCTCAACTTAGATACCACTCGATGCACACACGTCCAGCCGGTCCAAACCACCACAAAGGTACCTGCCCCCTTCGTGGTGGTCGCGCTGGCAACGGCGTTTCCCCAGATAAACCTGCCAAAATAAACCTGTCCCTTTTTGGTAGGTTTGGGATGATACAATCTGGCTTGTACTTGAAACGCATCAAAGGGGCCGCTATGGCAAAGGTAAAAATCAGCGACGTCGCGCGCGAGGCCGGGGTTTCGTTGGGCACGGTTTCCAACGCGCTCAACCACCCCGAAAAGCTGCGCCCCGAGACCCTCAAGCTCATCAACGAGACCATCAATCGCCTTGGCTACCTGCCCAACCAAAGCGCCCGTCAGCTCGCGGGCGGCGCCACCAAGTCCTTTGGCCTGGTGCTCCCCCGTCTCGATCACGGCTTTTCGCTCCAAATCGCCAGCGGCGCCCACAACGAGGCCCGCAAGCACGGCTACGACTTGCTCATCGCCAACGCCGATAACGACGATATTCTCGAGGATCATTACCTGCGCTACTTTATGGGCACCCAGATGTCCGGCGTCATGGTTCAGCCCATGGCATCCCCCGACTGGCACCCCGCCATGACCAAGATGCCCGTGCCGATCGTCCATCTGGACATCCATTGCTCCGAGCCCGGCTACTACGTAGCGGCCGACAATGAGGCCCAGGGTCGCATCATTGCCGAACTTGCCATCGCCCGCGGCGCGCACCATATTGTCGTCGTCGGCCGAGCAGCATTTATGCAACTCACCCTGCGCGTCCTTGGCATTCATAAGGCGCTCGCCCTGCACCCCGATATCAAGATCGAAGTCATCGACGCCGGCGAATGGAATACCGCTGCCGACGGCTACGGCATCGGTGCCCAAATCGCCGAGCGCCCCGCGGACGAACGTCCCGATTTTGTCGTCGGCCTGACCGATGTGTTGGCCTCGGGCGTCGTTTCGGCACTGGTCGACAAGGGCATCTCTGTCCCCGGGCAAGTACGCGTAGCAGGCTGCGATGGCAACCCGCTCGCTTGGAGCGGATCGGTCCCGCTCACTACGGTAGCGCCCCCGGGCTACGAGATTGGCCGCAAGGGTGTCCAACTGCTGATGGAGCAAATCGAGAACAAGGCCCCGACAAAGACCAAGCATATCCACGTCAGCTCTGCCGCGCGCACCGTCACCGCGGTCACGGCCATCGAGGACATCAACCGCCAAGAACTCGTGCGGCCGTTCCTGCTGGAACGCGCCAGCACCCAGGCAAGCAGCCAGACCGACGCCACGGCCATCAACCTCGGTGCGTATCTATAGCACGCCCGCAAGTATGCTAAGTCGCCGCTCAAGCAAAAGGGGCCCGACCATTGCCGGACCCCTTTTGTTTAAGCGCAAACGTAAGCAATTGCTCGTTTCAACGCCGCAATTGTCTAGCGCACGGCCTTGACCGCCGCCGCCAGGTCGAACAACGTATCGAGCACGGCCTCGCAGCCATCCACCACGTCCTGCGGCAGCGGCACGATATCGGGGACGGCAAAGACATGGCAGCCGGCCGTAATGCCCGAGACGCAACCGTTGCGCGAATCTTCGACCACGGCACATTCCTCGGGAGCAAAGCCCGCGCGCTCGCAGGCGAGCAGATACATCTCGGGGTCGGGCTTGCCGTGCACGACGTCCTCGCCACACGTTACCGTTTCAAACTTGTCAAAGAGGCCAACCATCTTAAGGTTGCGCTCGGCCGTAACGAGGCGCGACGACGTCGCTAGACCAACGTGATAGCCTGCAGCCAGCAGCTCGTCTAGGCACTCGGCGGCGCCGGCCTTAAGTTCCAGTTCGGTCTTGACCATCTCGTCGCGAATCTCCTTGTGGCGACGATAGATCGCCTCGGTGGTTTCGTGGCTGCTATAATGCTTATCAAGGATGTCCATAACATCGGGTAGCGTCCGACCGATAAACTGATGGATCAGCGCTTCATCAATCGCGAGCCCCAGCTCAGCGGCGCCTGCCTTCCAGGCCTTAATCCCCAAACGCTCGGTATCGACCAGCGTTCCATCCATGTCAAAAATAACAGCCTTGATCATATCGGTCCCCCTCGCCGGATTGCATTACTGCCACTCTACCGCACTTTACAAGCTTGTATATAACGTATATAGCATATTGCACTTTCGTTACATAGCTGGAAGTCTTATGACAAGCAGCTCGGTGGGATTATAGTTTCATCCGAACTTTAATTACTGTAAGGAACTTTCATGATTTTAGACACCACGGCACCCGCAGAGGAGCTTCAAGACAAGCTATCGGCGCTCGAACAGCTGCTTTTGGCATACGGACGCGTCGCCATCGGCTTTTCCGGCGGCGTCGACAGCAGCTTTTTAGCCGCGGTCTGCGCCCGCATCATGCCTGCCAGC
This sequence comes from Collinsella aerofaciens, assembly GCA_048501115.1. GTDB lineage: Bacteria > Actinomycetota > Coriobacteriia > Coriobacteriales > Coriobacteriaceae > Collinsella > Collinsella aerofaciens_CD. The sequence goes on from DBFRZS010000011.1 coordinate 26,541, forward strand.
ACGCTTCTCGTTCACCTCACCACGCCGCTCATCGGCACGCCTGAACAGGCTTCGTTTGAGCGGTCCGTTGACGGACAAACCAATGAGGAGCCGCATTTTAAGCTCCCCGTGCTCAATCTTTCGGTCGATCAGTTGCAGCTCCCCCAAGTAGCCTGCAACGATGCCAATCGCTGCTACCACTGCAAGCACGCCGGCTTTACCGCTATCGTCAACCACGCCAAGTCTCTCGGCTTTCCCACCGTCATCGATGGCAGCAATGCAAGCGATCGCGGTGACTACCGCCCTGGCATGCGCGCGGCAGAAGAGCTCGGCGTACGCTCCCCTCTTATGGAGGTCGGCTTTACCAAGGACGAAGAGCGCGAGCTGCTGCGCGTATGGGGCTATCCCGTTTGGAACCTGCCGGCGGGAGCCTGTCTTGCCACGCGCGTCCCCACGGGCGAGGAACTTACGCGCGAAAAGGTCGACCTGATTCGCGCCTGCGAGGATTACCTGCACGATCTTGACCTGGCGCAGGTTCGCGCACGCCTGGTCGGCGGCTGCATGCATATCGAGGCCGCGCCCGCAGATGTCGCCAAGATCGCCGCCCTCGGCGGTACCGCCGTCGACAGCAAGGGCAAGGCCCCACTGCCCGCCGCCATCGAGTCCGCGCTGCGCGAGCTGGGCTGCGGTCACATCTCCCCCGAGGTCACCCCCTACATCCACGGCAACATGAACCTTTAGGTTACGCCGTTTTACAAACGGCGTAACTGCTCGGCGCTGCGCGGGCTCCGGGCACGGCAATCTGACGCTCAACTTCACGGGCGCGACCAAAAGGTCAGCGCCCGCTTGTTTCACGTCACCTTGCCGCACCCGGAGCCCGCTCGCTCGCATATGCTCAACCTGGACTGCGTTAACTGACCTACCAAAAAGGGACAGGCTTATTTTGGCAGGTTTTATCTGGGGAAATATCGCAAGACAATCGCCCCTCTAGCATCCATCCAACTTCGAGAGACACTAGAGGGGCGACCCGGCTGCATCTACTTCTTCCGATATCGGCGATTGCGGCTCGTCGATGAACCCATTACTTCGATGAGTCCTTTATCTGCCATTTTTGGCAGATGGTAACGGACGGACGAAATTTTGACCCCCGATGCAACCGCTATTTCTCGCGCCGTCATATCCACTTCGGCGCTGAGAGCCTCCAGGATCCTATCCGCCGTCGAAGCTGACGGTTCTCTGCTCATATCGATAATCTCAAACGTGTCTTTGCCACATTTTGACAGGACATGTTTATCCACAAGGTCCCCGCAGATCAGGCGAATGTCATCCGAATCCCACTTCAGGGCCTCTCGTATTTTTTGAACATCGCATACGCACCCATGCTCCCGCATAAACATGAGCAATGTTTCCTCGCGATCCGTCAGCTCGGTGCCCACATGGCTCTGAATCCACGTGCGGTTTTCAGCAAGCTCCGCCCCGTGCCGGGAAAGCAGCACCGTAAACGAATCAGCCTTAGCGATAAATTTCGGCCTTCCAAGCGAACGAGACTCCATCTCGCGAATCATAGCCGGGATACCAGATCCCTGGCTTTCTGCAACGGCCCCCTCGGCATGCTCTAACGGCGTCGCCCCCATTAGGCTCATGAGCTTTGGGTTTCGGCAGCGCGATTCCCCGTCTGCAAGATTGTCCACCGTCTTTCCGCCCCAAAGCCCACCGGGGTTTTTGATCTCTATTCTGTCTGGATAGATATCGACACTCACGGCCTGCCCCACAAACATGGGCGAATATTCTCGATGGATGCAGGCATTTGCCAAGGCCTCGCGCAAAACCTCCTGGGGAACTTCCCAATCCTCCCTTCTGCCAGCGCCTTGCACTATCGTCGCTTTGCGCAAGTTTCGTCCAATCGCGGCAAGGGCATCTTCGATGCAAGCCGGAATCGGGCCATCGCACAACTGGCGGTCAATAAACCGGGGTTGCCCGGGTGCAGATTTTTCCATATCGGAATGAACGGCGACATCGATCATCAGTTTTGGATAGAACTGCTGGGGGTAAATTCCCGCCGACAGAAGCCCCGCGAGCTTCACGGCACCATCCTTTGTAGTGATATTGAGTCTGACCAGCTGCTTTTCCAGCGTATCGGCCCCGCGCAAAACGCGCGGGGTCTGCAGCCGGCGATTTGCGATAATAGACCGCACGACATCTGGATCCAAATCCTCGACCGTTGCCTCCGAAACCACCGTGCCGTCTGCATCGCTCGGAAGCAACGCACTCTGCAGCTCATATAGCTCAGCGGGTGACATCTTGATATCTTTATCATCCACGCGCTTGTAGCTACCGTTCTGCACGCCGCGCGCGCCGATATAGCAAGGCTTCGCTTTAAGCTCAAGTTCAAAGATGCGCACCAGAAGCACCTGGAGCCCGTCGACCTCGCCTCGATCAAGCTCGTACCGCGGCGCATGGGCCACCACTGCCGCTGAGCCTCCGTCTCCGATACCCGAAACAAACTGATCGCGCACCCTATCGATAGCAAAGTTAGCCGAAGGAACAAATCCTTCGGCCTCGTTCAGGCCCAAAATAATGAGCCCACCTGCAGTGTTCGCAAAAGCGCTCACTGTCTCCCATACGTCTGCGCTCAATTTATTCGTGCAGGCTTTAACTTCTACCGATGCGTCATCAGTCCCCCGCCTGCGAAGGCGCTCAACAATAAGGCCAAGAGGTTCATCCAGCAGCATTGGCATTCCGTCTCTCTAAAACGATAGATTTATCTCTCTAAAGTATAGTATATCTCTCTAACTTTAGAGAGATAAGCACCTTATTATAGAGAGACATTTAGAGAGATGTATCGAATTCACTGTTAGATTGCCTAATGTTATCTCTTTAACTGGCTTTCTCTTTAGAGAGACATTTAGAGAGACGAGCGTAATCTCTCTAATCAAGGGCTCCACTCTTTAAGGTGCACACTTCCTAACCGTACCCTAAGTTGCGGTGAAATAACTCACGATTAGCCTGCCAAAAAGGGACAGGTTTATTTTGGCAGGTATTATCTGGGGAAGCGCCGAATAGCTTCATATACACAGCCGCCGCAGCTCCATATGAGGCAAATGAATCCGTAGCGTTTGTCACAAATCTTAAGTATTTGTTCGATAGAACGGCCCCTGCTAGCTCCTGCTAGACTGGTAGATTCCCAACCATCTAGCCAGGAGCCTCAATGTCGCGCAAGTCCGCCTACAAGCAAGTACTTTCCATCGGCACCGCCGTTGTGCTGGGGTTTGCGCTGTTCACAGGGTCGCTCGACGGAGCGCCCAAGCTGTTGTCGCCGCAAAGCGATGAGCAGGCAGCAGCTCTGGCCGAAAAACAAAACGAGAGTCCCAGCCGCACCGACGACGAGGCAGACTTGGTTGCCCGGCTTGAATCGGGAACAGCGAGCTCCGAGGACTCTCAAAATAGCCAAGACTCTGGCGATGGCTCCGAATCCACCGCGACCAACATCGGTGACGACGGTTCCACGAACAGCGCCGCCACCCCCATCGACGAAGTCGAAAACCCCGACCTCAACCGCGCCCGCGGTGTTTATCTCAGCAGCATTCCCGACTACGCCGGCAACCCCTACGTTGCCCTTCGCGCCGACAGCACGCACTCGTTGGGCATGCCGTCGTTCACGCTCGACGAGTATGAGCGTGCCACCGAAGAGGGCTGCTTTAAGAAATTCTCCAAGCTCGACAGCCTGGGCCGCACTCGCAAGGCGCTCGCCTGCGTAGGCCCCGAGTCGCTCGGACAGGGAAAGCGCGGCGATATCTCGCGTATCCATCCTGCCGGTTGGCACCAGCAGCGCTACGACTTTATTCCAGGCCAGAGCCTCTACAACCGCTGCCACCTCATCGCCTGGTCGCTCTGCGGCGAAAACGCCAACCGCAAAAATCTCCTCACCGGCACGCGCTATCTCAACGAGACGGGCATGCTACCGTTTGAAGAGCAGATTCTCAACTATATTCGCGATACGGGCAACCATGTGCTCTACCGCGTCACGCCCATGTACAACGAAGAGGAACTCGTCTGTCGCGGCGTTCGCCTGGAGGCACAATCGATCGAGGACCACGGCAAGACCCTGTGCTTCCACGTGTACTGCTACAACCTGCAGCCGCACGTGCAGATCGACTACGCCACCGGCCGCAACCAGGCATCCGGAGACTAGTGCCGACCGCGCCGGCCGTAACCCAAAAAATGATCCGCAATCCTTCCGTCGCATACGGATCAAATTAGGCCGCCCCGGTTACCCAGGGCGGCCTTTTCGTCAGCGCCTACATTGCAGACAACGCCACGCGTTACTTGGCGCGGCCCTCCTCATAGCGCTCGACCAGTTTGGCCTGAACGTCATAAGGCACCTGCTCATAGCCTGCGGGCTTCATGGTAAAGTCGCCCGTGCCGCGCGTGATAGAGCGCAGGCGCGTCGAATAATCCGTCAGCTCGGCCAGCGGCGCCTGGGCAATGACCACGGTATCGCCGCGCTCATCGGTCTCCATACCCGTCACGCGACCGCGCGAGGCCGAGATGTCGCCCATCACGGCGCCGGCGTAGCTCTCGGGGATAGTCACCGTGATTTCCTCGATGGGCTCCAGCACCACCGGGTCGGCATCGGCGCATGCCTTGCGCAGGCCGATGCGAGCTGCCGCGCGAAACGCCATCTCGTTGGAGTCGACGCTGTGATACGAGCCGTCGTACACAGCCACGCGGATGCCCGTGAGCGGGTAGCCGGCAATGATGCCGTCCTTCATGGTCTCCTGGACGCCCTTGTCCACGGCGGGGATGAGCGAGCGCGGGATGCGGCCACCCACGACCTCGTCAACAAACTCATAGCCGTCGCTCGTGCCGTCGGGCCCAATGAGCGGCTCCACGCGCAGCCAGCAGTCGCCGTACTGACCGGCGCCGCCTGTCTGCTTCTTGTGGCGGCCCTGAGCGCTTGCCGTGCGGCGGATGGTCTCGCGATACGGAATGCGGATCGGCACGCTTTTGGCCACGACCTTGGTACGGTCCTCAAGACGATTGAGCAGCACCGAAACCTGCGCCTCGCCCACCGCCGAGATGATAGTCTGGCCGGTCTCCTCGTCGCGGTCGATGCTCATGGTCGGATCGGCCTTGCAGGCTTTCTCGATAAACGTGTAGAGCTTCTCTTCATCGCCGCGATTCTCGGCCTCAATGGCGATGCGGTACTGCGAGTTGGGGAACTTAAACGCCGCAGCCTCGACCTTGCCGGTAATCGAGAGCGTATCGCCCGTCTCGGCCGCCAGCTTGGGCGCCACGATGATGTCGCCGGCATAGGCGTGACCGACCTCGGTCATGTCGCGGCCGCACATCACATACAGGTGAGCCAGACGATCGCTCTTGCGCGTGCGCGCATTGATCAGCTCAAGGCCCGGCGCAAGCGTACCCGTCAGCACCTTGATAAAGCTGATGCGGCCCTGCTGCGGATCGGCCAGGGTCTTAAACACAAAGGCCACCGGGCGGTCATCGTCACTCGAGATCTTGAGCGAGTCGCCGTCGATGAGCGGCATCTCGCCGTAGTCAGTCGGCGCCGGGAAGTACGTGGCGATGTCGTCCATCAGCGAGTTGACGCCCTGCTCCTTAATGCAATCGCCCGCAAAGACCGGCACAAAGATGCGCTCGGCGATCGCCTTGGACAACAGGCCCTCAAGCTCCTCCTGCGTCAGCGTCTCCTCGCCTTCCAGGTACTTCATCATCAGCTCATCGTCGGCCTCGGCCACCAACTCGCACAGATGGTCATGGGCTTCCTCAGCCTGGGCACGATACTCCTCGGGAATCTCCGACTCTACGGCTTCGGTGCCGTTGCAATGGCGCGCCTTCATGCGCACCAGGTCGATGATGCCGTCAAAGTCCTCGCCCTCGCCCCAGGGGAGGGTCACGGCGCCTAGGCGCGTGCCAAAGCGCTCCTGCAGCAGGTTCATTGTGGTCGTAAAGCTGGCCTCGGGACGCGACAGGCGGTTTACGAACACCGCGCGCGCCAGGCGCAGGTCCTCGGCGGCGTACCAAAGCTTAACCGTCGTCGGCTGCGGGCCGGCCTCGGCGTCGACCACAAACAGCGCCGTCTCGCAGACGCTCATCGCGGCAAAGGCGTCGCCGATAAAATCGGGGTAGCACGGGGCATCGAGCACGTTGATGCGGGCGCCCTTCCAATCGATCGGCGCGATGGTCGTCGAGATGGAGAATGAACGCTTGACCTCTTCGGGGTCATAGTCGAGCGTGGGCTTGGTGCCGTCGTGGCCGCCCAGGCGGGCGGTCTTACCGGAAAGGTGGAGCATGGCCTCGGCGAGTGAAGTCTTGCCCACCCCGCCTTGGCCTACGAGCACCACGTTCCTTACGTTGCCGGTCTTGGGAGCACCCATGATGACCTCCTTGCAGGGCCGCGCGCAATGCGCGACGCCAACGGGGAGAGTTCGCGGTCGGTGCCGTCCCGGGAGCAGCATGGTCGGCAGCCGAGCCGACTCACCCTCCAAATGTCCTATGCCACCACCCTACCCTCACAGGCGACTGTCCATGCACACCTTTCGGCGCACGTATGAATACAGGCGGCGAGAGGAAGGGGCGAGCTTGCGAGGCGATTATTGAACCCCACGGATGCAAATAAAATGCCGCCCCAGGCCGTAAGACCTGCGGCGGCATCACCTCAATTAATAGTTGAGTAAATAGCTGAGCCTATCCCTCGATACGGCTCAAGAACTCGCGCGTACGCTGCTCGCGCGGATGATCAATAACCTGCTCGGCAGGACCCTCCTCGACAATACGACCGCCGTCCATAAAGACCACGCGGTCGGCAACGTCGCGGGCAAACTGCATCGCGTGCGTCACAATCACCATCGTCATATTCTGCGCGGCCAGATCCTTGATGACGCGCAGAACCTCGGCCGTCAGCTCTGGATCGAGTGCCGAGGTCGGCTCATCAAAGAACAAGATTTCCGGGTCGAGCGCCAGGGCGCGGGCAATACTTACGCGTTGCTGCTGACCGCCCGAAAGCTCGCAGGGCACCTTGTTCTCGTTACCCGTAAGCCCCATCTGTGCAATGAGCTCGTGTGCGCGAGCCTCCGCCTGCTCGCGCGGGCGCTTAAGCACGCGGATCGGTGCATCGGTGATGTTTTTCATCACGGTATAGTGCGGGAACAGATTGTAGTTCTGAAACACCAAACCAAACCGCGAGCGCGCCTGTTTAGGCACATCGCCCTTTGCGTACACCGCGCCCGAACCCGCATCCGTCGCAACGGCAAGGTCACCAAACGAGAGCGAGCCTCCGTCGAGTGTCTCGAGCAGCGTGGCACACCGCAACAGCGTGGACTTGCCGCCACCCGAAGGTCCGATAATCGCCACGACCTCGCCACGCTTCACCTCAAGCGAGATATCCTTGAGCACCTCATTGCCGCCAAACGCCTTACGCGCGTTCGATATATTCATAACCGTTCCGGACACAGGAACCTCCACGTGTTTGAAAAGCACAACGGGACAGGCTAGTCATGGTAATAGTCAAGTCGTTTCTCGGCAGCGCCTAACAGCATCTCGACTACAAAGTTAAAGACCCAGTAAATCAGTGCCGCGATCGCAAACGGTACCATGCTCACCTGCGAGGCGACCAGCGCCTTGGCCGTCGAGAACATCTCACCCACGCCAATGGCAAACGCCAGCGACGTGTCCTTGACCAGCGTGATGATCTCGTTGCCCATCGCCGGCAAAATGCGCTTGGCGACCTGCGGCATCACGATATACAGAAACGTCTGCGTGCGCGAATAGCCCAGCACCTCGGCGGCCTCGTATTGACCGCGCGGAATGGACTGCAGGCCCGAGCGATAGATCTCGGCAAAGTAACCGGCGTAGTTGACGATGAACGCCACGACGCACGCCGTCCACTTGGAATCGGGCGTGAGCGAAATGCCAAACACGTAGTACGGGGCAAAGTAGATGGCAAACATCTGCAGCATGAGCGGCGTACCGCGCATGACCGAAATGTAGATGCGCGCAATCCAGCGAAGCGGCGCGATTTTGCTCATGCGCATAAACGCCACGGGGATTCCCAGCGGAATCGACCCCAGCAGTGTCAGCACAAACAACTGCAAACTGACCAAGAATCCCTGGCCAAGCATCTGCATCATGACTTGGATAGACATTACTTGAGCACCCAATTATCGAAGGAAAGACCGTAATCTGCATATTTATCGCACAGGTCCTTAACCGTGCCGTCCTCGTAGAGCGCCTTGAGCGACTCGGTCACGGCATCGGCGGACTTGGTGTCGCCCTTCTTAAAGCCAACGGCGTAGTGCTCGCTGGACAGCGGCTTGTCGAGCTGTGTATAGGCATCGGGCTTGGCGGCAAGCTGATACTGAGCGATCGAGAGGTCACAGGCAACGGCATCGACTGCACCAGTCTCGAGCTGCATAAACGCCGTGTTGTACTCACCGATGGTATCGAGCGTGGCAAACGTCGCGGCCAGATCCTTCTGGTCGCCCTCGAGCACATCCTGTGCGGCGGAATCGGTCTGGGTAATCACGGTCTTGCCGGCAAGATCGTCCCAGCTCTTGATGCCCGCGTCCTTCTTGACCACGAGCACTTGCTCGTTGAGCATGTACGGCTCAGAGAACGTGTAGTCATCCTCGCGCCCCTCCATGGTAAAGCCGTTCCAGATGCAGTTGATGGCGCCCGAGTTAAGCAGCGTGTCCTTGGCGTCCCAGTCGATGGCCTCGTATTTGACCTCCCAGTCCTGCTTATCGGCAACAGCCTTGGCCAGATCGAGATCAAAGCCGGTGTACTCACCATCGTCGCCCACAAAGCCGTACGGAGGATAGGACTTATCAAAGCCCACCACGAGCTTCTTGGACTCCGCAGCGCCCTTCACGTCCTTGGCTGCAGCAGAACCGGCAGCGGAACCCTTGCCGGCACCACCGCCGCAACCGACAAGACCAAGGCCAAGCACCGTGGCGAGCGAGCCGGCTAGACCAACAAACTGACGACGAGACATATCGGTGTTCATGGTATCCCCCCTTGATGGCACTTTAGTTAAGTAAAGTGAGTCGTGTAACGTTCAGAATCATACACTTTAGCGTGATAGAGCACAAGGCGAGTTTGCCCGCCGCGTGAGGGGTGTGGGGGTTAAGTTTCCTGCTCTACAGTCCTGCTCACGACGGAGGCCACATTAAGTGGCCTCCTGTTCGTGCGGAGCTCGCGATAAACTTAACCCCCACACCCCTCACGCGGCGGGCAACCGTCGTTGGGCTTATCACTGACACGATTAAACCGCTTGCATATCGTCTGCTGGCTTGGCACGGTACAATACTTGCAGCTTTAATTCATGAATTAGTGGAGTTATTGATGGCAGAATCTCGTGCGGAGCGTAGGGCTCGTCGTGCTTTGGTGGAGGCGGCTGAGGGGTCGAAGGAGGAGAAATCTTCTACGAAATCCAAGTCTTCTAAAGCTGCAAAAAGCAAATCGACCAAGAGCAGGGCTAAGACCAAGCGTTCTGACTCTCGTCGAGGCGGGGACAAAGCGCCTCGGACTCGTTCCAAGCGCCTGCATAATGATTCGGTTTCGTCTGCGCGTAAGGCTGTGGACCCCAAGTCTCCTTGTTCCATCATGAAAGCTTGCGGTGGGTGCACGGCGCTCAATCGTCCTTATAAGAAGCAGTTGGCGACCAAGCAGGCTGCTATGGAGGAGCTTTTTGCTACCCTTTGCGAGCGCGAGGGTATTAGCGTCGACCCCATTCGTGGTATGGGCGTCACCCTGGGCGACCCGGGTAAATATCCCGCGCCGCGTGGCTTTCGTCATAAGGCTGCCACTCCCTTTGCTCCCGGTAAGGAGGGCGCTGTCCGTTGCGGTTTCTTTGAGCGCGGCACGCACAGAATCGTTGCCGTGCCCGAATGTCCTGTCGAGGCGCCGGGCGCTCGTCAGATTCTCAACGGCATCGCACGCGAAGCTGAGCGGCTGCATATTCCCGCCTTTAATGAGGACAAGCATCTTGGTTTGCTTCGCTATGCCGTCGTCCGCTGCGGTTGGCGTACCGACCAGGTCATGGTTACGCTCGTGACCGCCCAGCGTGACTTGCCGCATGCGCAGGAGTTCTTTGAAGCCGTCGCGGCGCTCGATCCGCATATCGTCACCGTTGCCCAAAATATCAATGGCCGTCCCGGTAACGCCATCTTGGGTGAGGAGACTCGTATCGTCTATGGCGCCGAGTGCATGCGCGACCAGCTGCTCGGTTGCGAATTCGATATCTCCCCTACCGCGTTCTATCAGACCAATCCGCAGCAGACCGAGCTGCTCTATCAGCTCGCGATTGACGGCATGGACCTGCAGCAGGGTGACATTCTTATGGACGCTTACTGCGGCAGCGGCACCATCGGTCTATGCGCCGCGAAGGATGCCCAGGACAGAGGCGTCGGCATTATGCTGCTCGGCGTGGAGCGCAACCCGGCGGGCATTGCCGACGCACGTCGCAATGCCGAGCTCAACGGCCTCACCCGCAGCGCTTGGTTTATGGCCGACGATGCCACCGACTACATCCTAGATGCCGCCGACAACAACGAGCGGGTCGATGTCCTTTCTATCGATCCGCCGCGCGCCGGCTCCACGCCCGAGTTCCTCGAAGCTGCCTGCGCGCTTAAGCCGCGCCGCATCACCTATATCAGCTGCAACCCCGTAACTCAAGAGCGCGACCTGCATCAGCTCCTCGACGGAGGCTATCGCCTGCTCAAGATCACGCCCGTCGACATGTTCCCTCACACCGACCACACCGAAACCGTAGCGGTCCTCGAACGCCGCTAACCAACCTCAGTAGATTTTTGGGACAAGAAAGGGGGCGACCCGCCTGGGCCGCCCCCTTCGCTTGGTTTATAAATCCCGCTATATCCCCTTGCGCAGGTCGCACACGCCGGCTGCCGCCATCTCGCACAGCAGCGTCTCGCGATCGCGCGTCACGATCAGATCCAACGGGAAGTGAATCTCGTCGAGCATCTTGCGAGCGTAATCGAGCTTACCAATTGCCATGCCAATGTGCGCATCGGTCGAAACGCCAATGCCCACGCCCAGCTCGGCGCAGCGCTCGGCGATCTTGCGGCATACGGCCCAATGCTCAGTGTCGACACCGTGTTCAAGACTATGGTTGTTGATCTCGATAATCTTGTGCTTGGCCTTAGCTGCCAACAACACCTCGTCGATATCGAACGGCACGCCCGAACGCCCCGTGTGACCCAGCATGAACACCTTGGGGTGCTCCAGGGCATTGATATACATCTCGGTCGTCTGGGCCAGCGTCGCGCCCTCAGCAATCTGCGGATTATGCACGCTTGCAACCAAATAATCCAAATTACGCGTAACCAAATCGAACAGTGAATGCTGACGGCTGTACGAATCGCCGGCGATATCGAGCGTGACAGGAGCGTCCTCGCCAAACAGGCTTCCGTCCAGCGAAACGATATCGGCCTCGGCACCACGCAGCACCAGCACGCCGCTCCAAATGCGCGGCCAGATATCCTGGTTGATAAAGAACTGGTAACTGCGCAGGTCATTGGGGCAAGCCGTAACCATAGAGCTCAAATGGTCGGCAGATCCGAGCACCTGCAGGCCACGCTCTGCCGCCCAGTACACATTCTCCTCAATGGTCGAATATGCATGCGCAGAGAACATCGTATGGGTATGAATGTCACAAGAAAGCAGGTAGGGCATCAGGTCTCCTTATCTGGCACGGCCGTCGCTTATATTCATTGTACGCATAGCCTTCGATAGTCGTAAAACCACTCCATCCCAAAGACACAACGTCCATGACAACGGGGTCCGGCTTAACACCAAACCCCGTTTCACGTAAAACATTGTAGGCAGAGCGCTTTACTTTTAACGATACTCGTCCGCCAACTGTTTCCAAGCGGGTAGCGAATTGACAATCGTTTCGTAGCTCACGCAATAGCCCAGGCGGAACCAACCCGGCATACCAAAGCTGTCAGAGGGAACCGCAAGCAACTCATACTTCTTTGCGCGCTCGCAAAACGCATTCGCATCGGACTCCAACGCTTTCACCCATAGGTAGAACGCGCCATCCGGCTCAACATAGGTGTAGCCATACTCCGCTAGTGCGTCGGTAAGCGCGGTGCGGTTACGTGCATAGGCCTCAACGTCACTCGGCCCATCGATGCAGTCGATAATTACGCGCTGAAAGAGCGCCGGCGCGCACACGAAGCCCAGCGTACGGGCAGCACCCGCAACAGCCGGCATCAGACGGGCAGCCTGCGGATTGGTGTTGGGAACCAAGATCCAACCCACGCGCTCACCAGGCAGCGACAGCGACTTGGAATACGAGTAGCACACGATGGTGTGCTCGTAGATCGAGGGCACCCAAGGCACCTCGGCACCGTACACGATCTCGCGGTACGGCTCATCCGAGATGAGCATAATCGGATTCTCGGAATCGCGCTGAGCGTTGGCCTCGCGCAGAACATTGGCCAGTCGCGTCAGCGTGTCGCGCGTATATACGGCACCGGTCGGGTTGTTGGGCGAGTCGATAATGACGGCTGCCGTCTTGTCGGTGATCGCCTTGAATACGTTATCCACGCTCAGCTGGAATGTGTCCTCGTTGGCAAGCGCCTCGACACACGTGCAGCCGGCCTTCTCAATCCAAACGCGATACTCCGGAAAGTACGGGGCGATAACAATAACCTCGTCGCCCGGATTCGTAACGGCGTTGAGCGCGCAGGTGAGCGAAGCCGCGGCACCCACCGTCATAAAGACGTCTTTGCCCTCATAGCTCGTGCCAAAGCGGCGGTTGAGCGATTCGGCCACAGCGGCACGACATTGCGGCAGGCCCGGTGCGGGCGTGTAGCCGTGCAGCTGGTCGCTCGGCAGCTCCAGGGCCTTCTTAATGGACTCCGCCACAGCAGCGGGTGCCGGAACGCTCGGATTGCCCAGCGAAAAATCGAATACGTTTTCCGCACCGATCTGCGCCTTGCGCTCAAGGCCATAGCTAAAAATCTCACGGATGATGGAGCTTTCCGCACCGCGAGCATACATAGTTTCGTTGATCATCTGTTCCCCTTTCGCATAGGCGCTATTGTACGCTTTAGCCGAGCAAAGTGCCGCAGCAATGTTGATTGGGGACAGACTTAAATGCGTGAAAACGCTCATTTAAGTCTGTCCCCAATCAACAGACGGCCCCATATCGCTCAAAAGAAAAAGCCTCCGCAGGTTTCCCCGCGGAGGCTTTCGCCACAAAGACTATTTGTCGGCGTCGGTGTCGGCATCGACGACGGCATGGTCATCGTCAGCATCATCGGATGCGGCTTCGGCATCCTCCTGCATGGCCGCCTGCGCAAAGGCCGCGGCATCAGCCGCCAGCTCCTCCTCGCTCATTCGAGGCACGCGCTTCTTGGTCGGCATGCCGGCCGCCTTGGCATTGCGCTCCTCCTTGGCCGCCAGGATATCGCCCTCGCGCTCAAGGTAGGCGTCCCACTCGTTGTCGAGCAGGGCGTTCACGGCGTCGCCCTCGACGGTCTCGCGCTCAAGCAGCACCTTCGCCATCAGATCGAGCTGATCGCGACGGGCGTCCAGAATCTCGACCGCACGACGATGGGCCTCACGCATAATGCGCTGGACCTCGATATCGATGCGGCGCGCCGTCTCCTCGGAGTAATCCTGGTGATCGGCGTAATCGCGACCAAGGAACACCTGATGTTGCGCCTCGCCAAACACTTGCGTGCCCAGCTCCTCGCTCATGCCCAGGCGCGTGACCATCTCGCGCGCCATCTTGGTTGCGCGCTCCAGATCGTTGCTCGCGCCCGACGTGATGTCATCGCACATGAGCTCCTCGGCAACGCGACCGCCCAAGAACACGGCGAGCTCGTCGAGCATCTCGTTCTTGGTCTTGAGGAAGTGGTCCTCCTGCGGAAGCTGCAGCGTGTAGCCCAGCGCCTGGCCGCGGCTGACGATCGAGATCTTGTGGACCGGATCGAAGTGCTCCAGGATGTGACCCACCAGGGCGTGACCGCTCTCGTGGTAGGCAATCGTGGTGCGCTCGGCCTCGGTCATCACGCGACCCTTGCGCTGCGGTCCGGCAATCACGCGCTCCATCGATTCCTCGACCTCGTCCATCGAGATCACGGAACGATGGCGGCGGGCAGCCAACAGCGCAGACTCGTTGAGCAGATTTGCCAGATCGGCACCAGTGAAGCCAACGGTCATCTGGGCGAGCTTCTCAAACTTAACGTCCTCGTCCATCGGCTTGTTCTCGGCATGCACGCGCAAGATCTGCTCGCGGCCCTTCACATCCGGACGGTCGACCGTAACCTGACGGTCAAAACGACCGGGACGCAGCAGCGCCGGATCCAGAATGTCGGGGCGGTTGGTGGCGGCGATCAGGATGACCGACTCGCTTTCCTCAAAGCCGTCCATCTCGACCAGCAGCTGGTTGAGCGTCTGCTCGCGCTCGTCGTGACCGCCGCCCAAGCCAGCTCCGCGCTGACGTCCCACGGCATCGATCTCATCGACGAAGATGATCGACGGGGCCTGGGACTTGGCCTCCTTAAAGAGGTCACGCACACGGCTGGCGCCGACACCTACGAACATCTCGACAAAGTCGGAACCCGAGATGCTAAAGAACGGCACGCCCGCCTCGCCGGCAACGGCCTTGGCCAGCAGCGTTTTACCGGTGCCCGGAGGGCCAACCAGCAACACGCCACGCGGGATCTTGGCGCCCAGCTTGCGATAGCGATCCGGATCGCTCAAAAAGTCACGGATCTCCTCGAGCTCCTCGACTGCCTCGTCCACGCCGGCAACGTCTTCAAACTTGACCTTGGGGCGTGTGGCCTCGTTGGTCTTGGCGTTGGTCTTGCCAAACTGCATGTTCCTGTTGTTGGCGCCCATCATCTGGCGCATAAAGTAGAACATGATGGCGATAAGGGCGATCGTCGGAAGCACACTCATCGCCAAGTCGCCCCAAAAATCGGGATCGTTGGTGTTGACGATGTACTTGGTATCGGGGTGCTCCGCCATGAGCTCGGCAAGCGAATCGGAGCCGACATAGGTCGAGGAGAAGCTCTTGAGCTCGCTCGTATCGCCCTTGTCCTTCTTCGTCTTCCAGTAATGACCCGTCACGCTTCCGTCTTGAACCGTATAGGTCAGATCTTCGACGCGATCCTGCTTGATGGCGCTCACCATCTCGCTCGTCGCGAGCTTAACGGTATTGCTGGAATTGGCAAAGCCGGAGCCCATGTTAAAGAAGGCGTAGCCCAGAAGCGCGCAAGCCAAAATAAAATACAGCCAGCCCGTACGCGTGGGCTTCTTGCCTCCGGGCATCCCCGGGATCTTAGGCTCCCGGGGAGTCTGGGAATTGTTATCGTTATGGTCGTCGGGCATCTTACGAATAAACCTCCGGTTTCAAAATGCCCAGATACGGAAGGTTACGATAGCGCTCGGCATAGTCGAGGCCGTAGCCCACCACAAAGGCATCGGGGCAATGGGTTCCAACATACTTGGGCGTGATGGCCGAGACGCGGTCCTCAACGTCCTTCCACAGGAAGGCGGCGACCTCCAGAGAAGCGGGCTTGCGGCTCTCGAGGTTCTTCATCAGATACTTGAGCGTCAGGCCCGAGTCCAGAATGTCCTCGACGATCAGCACGTCGCGACCGCGGATGTCGATATCCAGGTCCTTAATGATACGCACGATACCCGAGGACTTCACACCGTCGCCATAGCTCGAAACAGCCATGAAATCGATGTTGGTCGGCAGCTCGATCTTGCGCATCAGGTCGCCCATAAAGACCACGGCGCCGCGTAGGACCGCGATCAGCACCAGATCCTTACCCGCGTAGTCGCGCGTAATCTCCTCGCCCAGGCGAGAGACGATACCGTCGATATCCTCCTGCGTAAACAGAACCTTCTCGATATCCGGATGTTGAGAAGCCATGACAACCCTTTCTTGTGCTTATCGCCCACACACCGCCGTATGGACGCGAACTTCACATTCTAGCAGCGCACGGGGAATATTTTCCAGCCCGTACGCCATCAGCGCGGGAATACCGTCAACGTCGCACAGAATAGCTGGCGTGGGACGCTATTCCGCATCGACCACACGAAGCAGATATGCCACGCGCGTTGCGGCCGTGCACTTAAAACGCTCGTCCGCGCGAACTCCGGCGACCCACACCACGGCACCCCCCGGGGCCGTCCTCACCATGGGCACGCCGGCGCGCTCGGAAACGGGAATGCGAGCCTCACCTAGCAAGTCGGATACTTTCTTGCTTCGGCCACTCATCCCTAACGGGCACATCACGTCTCCCGGTGCGGGACCGTCCACCCACAGGCGCGCCAATCGCGCCTCGGCAGGGATCTCGCCACGCGAGCCCGCCAGGATCCGCTCACTATCGCTGTCGGCAAAACCCAGGGCAGCCGCGTCTACCAAAGCTGTCGCTTCCCCGGCAGCCGCGAGCTCACGGGCGCGGCGCACGATGTCGCATCCCGGCTCAACGACCATCGACTCTGCGACCAGCATACGTCCCCCGCCCAACGGCAAACGACCGGGCACGGTAACCCAGTCCGCGACCAGGCCCTCGCGAGCCACCGGCGCCTTAAACGCCAGCATGCCAAACTCAATGCGTGCGTCAATCCCCGCCGGAAGCGTGACCGAGCCGGCACCCTCGGCAACGCAGGAAAGGACTCGCTCCACATGTCGCATCTCGGGACGAGCATCCGGATCGATGCGTTTGATCGCCAGTCGCACGATGCGCCGCGCGATTACCACCTCGGCCGCAGCAAGGCGCCTGGCATCGAGCACCAGCGCGCCCGCTGCCTCTTTGCGCAAACAGCTTCGAAACGCCCGTGCCGACAGCTGGGATAGAAACGCATCTTCATCACCCAAGATCTCACAGGCGGCGCCAATCGTCTTGCACACGCTCGCATTACGCTGTGCCACCACCGGCATTACCCGATGGCGCACGTAGTTTCGCAGATACGAGATATCCTCATTGCTCTCGTCTTCACGCCACGGCTGACCATGTACCTGTAGATAGCCCACGAGCTCGCCATGAGTTAGGTCGAGCAAGGGACGCACCACGATATTCCTCCGGCGAGGAATGCTCGATAGACCAGCGGGCCCCGAACCCTTAATCGCGTTCATCAAAAACGTTTCCGCGCGATCCGAAGACGTGTGCGCGGTGCAGATACGAGCCGCCGTTCGCGGTGCCCCCGTCTGGGCGCAGAGCTCGCGAACATACCTTCGCGCCGCGGCATAGCGCACCTCGCGGGCAGCCGCCTCGATATTGCCCGATTCATCATCAAAATAGGCATGCTCAACACACAGCGGTAGACCATATTGTGCGCAGAGCTCACGCACAAAGGCCTCGTCGCCATCGGACGCCTTGCCGCGCAGATGATGGTTCACATGCAGCACGTGCAGTCGCTCGCGCGCGATGGGGGCAACACCGCGTCCGTCTTGGATATCCAGCTTTGATGTGCACGCCATAAGAAGCAGTGCCGTCGAGTCCGCGCCGCCTGATACCATGAGCACGACAGGAGCAGCCTGCTGTCTCGTCCGGGTCTCATCGACTGCCCCAGGCACGGCATGGTGTCCGTAATGCTGTGATACCGTTGGCATTCGCTTCCTCCTTTATTCGTCCGCACCCATTGTATCCTTTGGAATCTTATGTCTTGCCTGCACCTTCATATCCTCGGCAGTGGCTCTAAAGGCAACTGCGCACTCATCGAGGGCCCGCAGGGGCTCATTATGGTCGATGACGGACTGTCTCCCCGCGAGACATTAAAGCGCATGGCAGAACTGAGGCTCTCGGCAGACAACGTCTCGGCTCTTCTCATTACTCATGAGCATAGCGATCACATCAAGGGCCTCGATGTCTGGTGCAAGCACTGGCACGGCCCCCTCTTTGCCAGCAGGGGCACTCTTTCGAGCAAAGAAAATCTTTCGCATCTGCCTGTCGAGGAATTCGATCCCGGTGACACCCTATCCATTGCCGGCATCCACGTGCAAACCTACTCAACGTCACACGATGTCATCAATCCAGTCGGCTATCGATTCGACACCCTCGATGATTCCATCGGCTTTGCCACCGACACCGGAGAGCTATCGAGCCAAGCCATGAACACCCTCAAAGATTGTCGAGTCCTCGCACTCGAAAGCAACCACGATGTGACCATGCTGCGCGAGGGAGAATATCCCCGCTTTCTTCAGGAGCGCATCCTGTCTGAAAGGGGACACCTCTCCAATGGCCAAGCCGCCGAAGCCGCGCGCGAACTTGTTACCGATCGCACCGAACAGCTCATTGCCATGCATATCAGCCAAGATAACAATCGTCCGAGCCTTACCGTCAAAAGCTATGCCAAAGCTCTGGCCGCAACCCTGGATGACGAGGTCGGCAGCTCCGCAACCCTTCTCCAAGGATCGCGAAAACTCTCGATACGCCCTGCGAGTCAGTATCAACCGGCAACCATTCAATAGACTGTCCTAAACAACAAAAAGGGCCGGGAATCGCTTCCCAGCCCCTTTTGTTGTCTTTTAATAGCGAAGAACACCAACGAAGTTATTCGATGGAGATCTTCGTAACGTTCTTCTTCTCGACGATCTTGGGAACCGTAACGGTCAGGATGCCGTCAGCGTACTTAGCCGAGAGGCCCTCGCTCGAAGCGTCCTTAAGATACACGCCACGCGTCGCGCTGTACGAGCTGAACTCCTTCTGCAGGAAGTTCTTGCCCTCGTTCCCCTCGTCTTCCTCGACATTCACGCTAATGGACAGACGGCCCTCGTTAAGCTCGACATCGATATCGTCCTTGGCGACGCCGGTCAGATAAGCCTTGACCTCATAGCCATCGCCCTTATCCTCAACGTCAACGGGGAACGCCTTAGAGGCAATCGAGCTGTTCGCTAGGTCGCTCATATCATCAAACAGATCGAACAGCGAGCTTGCAGAGGGACGAACGCCAAAAACCGAACGATAAGGAACCATGCTTGCCATGTTTACCACTCCTTTATAGGACTGCCGAGTCATCTTCCAGGTGACTGGGACTTCTTTTGACGCTCTTATATATGCCCACCCAGTGCTCATATATACATCGACTATAAAGTTTTTTGAGTCCAGTACTATAAGCATATCTAAGTGCGTATGACTTAGGTTTTAGGAAGGTTAAGGTTCTTTGAACCAGAGCTTAAATACCGAGTATGTCCCCAGCTACAAATAACAAGGGGCTTACAATGAGCGCGTACACGTTGTTGGTAACGAGCTAAAGGGCATCATGGACGACCAAAACCAGAACAAAATGTTTATGCCGACGCAGGGGGAAGATACTTCCACGCAGCCGCCACGGTTCCATCGTCCCCACATCTCGCAAGAGCCCATTAATGATCCGGAGCCCGAGTATGTGACGAGAAATCGATATCAAACACTCGAGGATGCCCAAACGGGGCGTAAACATATGGGCGTCGCCTCGGGAGACCCTGTATATCTGAAAGACGCACCATTATCTAAAAACAGCGCAGCTAGTGATGAGCCGATGAAAGCATCCGCCACTCATCAACAAAGAGGTCCTCGACCAAAGCAAACCTTGACGCATTCGGCTCGCTATCTCGAAACGCCAAAACAGGGAAAATCAATCTTCGTTTCATCAAGTAAACGACGCAAGCAGCATCGACTGACAATCCTGCTTTTGATCATTGTGGCCATAGCAGTTGCCCTTGTTATTCGATTTATCTTCTTTAAATAAAGGCTCAATACCAAAAACGATAAGATCGTCTGGTGTAATAGAGTCATTTACGCCCCATAAACGCAAAAAAGGGGGAGGCCGCGAGGCCTCCCCCTTCCAAGTTCAAGCGTACGGCTCGGTGCCGTCCACCGGTCAGCGGCGCCCTGGCCTCCCACGGGCTGACCCCGCAGTACTCTCGGCGCGATGGGGCTTAGCTTC
>DBFRZS010000012.1:0-63989 GCA_048501115.1 Collinsella aerofaciens
CCTTGATTATCGACTTTATCCGAACACCTCCCACATTCATCCGCACATGTGCGGATGAATGTGGGAACCCGATACCCTGAGGGCCGGATCGGCCGGCCCCGGGAGATCGGAGGACGGCATGTCCAGAAAGAAGAAGAGTGGCTCCGCGAGGGCGGTCCCGAGGGCCTACGGAAGGCTCACGAGGCACGAGCGGGACACGGTCCAGAGGATGCTGGAGCGCAGGGCGTCGTGCAGGGAGATCGCGAGGGAGCTGGGCAGGTCGCCCTCGACGGTGAGCGCCGAGGTGGCGTCGCACAGGTTCGTGACGGCGCCGAAGGCCAGGCGCGGCGAGCGCGTGGACGCCTCCGCCGACCTGTCGGCGGCCTGCCCGCGCCTGGCGGCGTGGCCGCGATGCTGCAACGGGTGCGGGCGGTACCGCGCGATCGGCTGCAAGCGCCGCCCCCACGTCTTCTACGAGGCCCGGGCCGCGCAGCTGTGCGCCGACTCGGTCCTCGTCTCGTCCAGGCGCGGGATAGACGCCGACGAGCCCGCCGCGGCGGCCAGGCTGGAGGCCATCAGGGACTGCCTGCGCCGGGGGCTGTCGCCCGAGCAGATGGCGGCGCGCAACGGCGGGCCCGTGGACCTGTCGCCGTCGACCATCTACCGCTGGGTCTCGGCGGGCTACGACGGCATGACCAACATGGAGCTCAGGCGCAAGGTCGGCTACAGGCCGAGGAAGCGCGCCGCGGGCCGGGCGGCGACCCGCCACTCCGCCCGCAGGTCGCATGCCGCGCTCCTCGCCCTCGGGGAGGACGCGTGCGCCGCGGCCTGGGAGATGGACACCGTCGAGGGGGCCCGGGAGGACTCCGCCTGCCTGCTCACGCTGCTGCACCGCCCCAGCAGGCTCCAGCTCGCGCTGCCGCTGGAGGAGAAGACCGCCGGGTGCGTCGCGGACGCCCTGGAGGGCGTCCGGGCGGTCCTCGGCGCCGACGGCATGGGCAGGGTCTTCCGCGCCGTGCTCACCGACAACGGCGCGGAGTTCTCCGACGAGCGGGCGATCGCGGCGCTGCTCGGCGAGGGGCCGGGCGAGACGAGGCTGTTCTACTGCGACCCGAGGCGCAGCGACCAGAAGGGCGCCTGCGAGCGAAACCACGTCGAGATAAGGAAGCTGCTGCCCAAGGGCGCCGGGATCAGGTTCGACCGGCTCGCCCCGGCCGACCTGGCGCTGGCCATGTCGCACGTGAACTCCGAGCCCCGCGGCGCGCTCGGCTTCTCGACGCCCGCGCGCGCCTTCAGGGCGATGCTCGGGGAGGACGCGGCGGCGCTGCTGGACGCCTACGGCGTGGGGGACGTGGCGCTCGTCGATCTCGACCTGACGCCGGGGCTCATCGAGAGGGCGCGCGCAGAGAGGGGCGATGCCCCGCTGGCCTAGCCTGGAAGAAAACGGAATAGACGGACCGACCGTCCGGCTGAGTCTGGGAAGAGGTGCCGGGCGGCGGGCGGAGCATGGCCACCGGACCTATCGAAACACATCTCCACCGTTCCTTCAACTGGGAAAACGGCGCCCCCGGACCCCAGGAGGGGCCGCGGGGGCGTTCGGCTAACTGCGGGAATGGCCTATCCGCTCAATGTGTTCGGCTGAGATCGGAAATCAACCTGGGGCCATCCGGGAGGGCTTCCGGGGCCGAGGGCGGGGGTTAAGTTTGCTGCTCTACAGTCCTGCGCAAGACGGAAAGCACATTAAGTGCTTTCCTTTGCGTGCGGAACTCGCGACAAACTTAACCCGCGCCAGCCGGCCCCGGAGACCCTCCCTGCCGTCACATTGTTCGAGCCGTTGTTGTTCCTCGCCGCTTCCGCGGCTCGAGGTCCCCGTTCTCCTCGGCGGGGTTGTCTAAGGTTGTCGCTGAAGCTCTGCCTTTGGCTCAAAGAAAAACGGGAGATGCGATCTGCATCCCCCGTTTTTGTTGCGGTTAGTCCAAGTCAATAAATTTGGTGCTTATAATCTTGCCGTCTTTGACGAGCATTCTGGCCATGGTGGGGCCTCGGGTGCCTCTGGGGTAGCTGGCGCTACCGGGATTGAGGACCAGGCAGCGGCCTACTTGGGCTTCTTTGGTTACGTGGGTGTGACCGTTGATGGCTACGTCTACGGATCCCACCGGAAGGTCTTCGCGGTAGTGGGCTACGGCGAACTTGAGTCCTTCGTAAGTAAAGAGTGCAAGACGGTCTACATCGGGGCCGTAGTCACGGTAGTAATCGTTGTTGCCCAGTACGGCCCGCACGGGGGCGATGGTGCATAGGTGCTCGTAGTCTATCTCTGACGTGAGGTCGCCGGCGTGGATAATCAAATCCGCACCCTTAAGCTCGTCCAGGAGCGCAGGCGAAAGATAGCCGTGGGTGTCCGAGATAATGTCGATACGCTTGGCGCTTGCACTGTTCATGGGATCCCTTCCGCAAAACGATTTGGTGCATTCATGCAAAAAGCCCCACGGCTCCGCAGACGATTTTGGTCTACAGGGCTGCGGGGCCAGTGTACTAGAGGCTCAGGGCCTTTTTGAGCGGTACGACACGACGGCGCGAAACCGGCACGCGCTCGTCGACGCCCGTAATGCCCAGTTGGATGGCACCCGAGGGCACCGTCTCGACATCCGTGACGCACGCCAAGTTGACGATATAGCGGCGGTGAACACGGAAGAAGCCAAAGTCGCAGAGCTTGGCCTCAAACTGCGCCAGCGAGGTTGTCGACAAAAAGCGATCATCGACGGTATAGATGCAGGAGTAATCGTCCTTGGCCATGATAAAGCGAATGTCGTCCACGGGAATGAGCACCTTGCGGCCGCCCTTTTCCACCGGGATACGCTCGATGGTCACCTTGCTGTCCGTAACCGGCTTGGCGCGTTGCATGACCTTCTCAATCGCGCGATCCAAGCGAGCTTCCTCGACCGGCTTCATCAGATAATCGACGGCATCCACGTCGAATGCCTCGACCGCATGGTCACTATACGCAGTCACAAACACGATCGCCGGCGGATTTTTGAGCTTATGCAGCGCCTCGGCAAGTTGCAGGCCCGAGGCACCGGGCATCGAGATATCGAGAAACACGACATCCACGCGACTTTCCATAAGCATCTCGATGGCGGAGCGGACGCTCGACGCCTCCGTGATCGTGCCGATCTTGCCCGTTTGCTCGAGCAGGAAGCGAAGCTCCGAGCGAGCCGGCGCCTCATCATCCACAATCATCGCACGCAGCATAGGGATAAAACCTTTCGTCAACTAACTACGCCGGGCATCCGTCGCATGACGTTGAGCCCGTAGCCTTTTATTTTACTCTTGAATGTCGAAGATGCTCTCTGACAAATCAAGATGAAGGAGCACTTTGGTGCCCTTGCCCGGCGCCGATTCGACGCGCGTATAGGAGTGCGGCCCATAAAAGCGATGGATGCGCTCCGAAATATTGTGCATGGCCACACCGGCGCCGCCACCCTGGGGAGAGCTGGCGTCGGGACGGGCAGAGCGCTCGTCAAACAGTCTGGCGGCGGTACCCTCATCCATGCCCAC
This sequence comes from Collinsella aerofaciens, assembly GCA_048501115.1. GTDB lineage: Bacteria > Actinomycetota > Coriobacteriia > Coriobacteriales > Coriobacteriaceae > Collinsella > Collinsella aerofaciens_CD. Next base: position 3,535 of record DBFRZS010000012.1, read on the forward strand.
GCCATTATCGGCCACGGCAATCAAGATTGCATCCTCGCCGTCTTGGTGAACGGTCACGTCGATCCTCAGGGCGTCGTCATCGCCCATACCATGACGTACGGCGTTCTCGACAATCGGCTGGATCACGAACGCCGGCACCAGCGTATCTTCCACGTCCTCGGACACATCGAACGTCGCAAGCACGCGGTCCTCGCCAAAGCGGGCCTTCTCAAAGGTAAGGTAGCGCTTGGTCTGTGCGACCTCGCGCGAGACCGGAATAAGCGATCCCGAGTTGTCGAGCGTGGCACGATAGAACGATGAGAACTCACGAAGCAGTTCGCGGGCCCGCAGCGGGTCGGTGCGCGTAAACGATGCAATGGTGTTCAGCGTGTTGAACAGGAAGTGCGGGTTAATCTGCGCCTGCAGCGCACGCACCTCGGCGCGCGCCGTGAGTTCCTTTTGCACCTCGAGCTCGTGGATGGCGAGCTGCGTGGACAAGATCTCGGCAAAGCCCGAGGCAAGCGCGTACTGGGTACGGTCGACGGCGCGCGGGGTCTTGTAGTAGAACTTGAGCGTGCCGACGGTACGATCGCCTACCTTGATGGGGGCGATAATGCCGGCGGGAACTTGGTTGTGCGAGCCGTCCGAGCCCACGACATCCACCATACGGTTGAACGACTGCACGATGCCATGTTCGATAACGTAGCGTGTGGCAAGCGTGTGGATGGGAGTATCGGGCAGCAGTTTTTCCTCAAACTCGCCCGCGCAGGCAAGCACGTTGTCCTCGTCGGTGATGGCCACCGTCATGGCGCGCGTCTCGGGTAAAATGCGCCGGCACACCAAACGCGCCGACTCCTGCGTCAGACCGCCCTTAATGTCCTCGAGCATGGCCGAGGCCACCGAGAGCGTCTCCTCGGTGTACTGGGAGCGCACCGAATCGGGATTGAGCGTCAAAAAGATAAAGATGCACAGAAAGATGCACAGCAGCGCGCAGGCAATCACCGTGGCGATCGGCTCGATACCGGTCACCAAGGCAAAAATAAAGTACACCAGCACGCAAATGGCGCAGGCAACGGCAATGATGCGAAAGATTGATATAGAACTATCGCGCTGGGCGCGGCGGTCGATCATTCGGCCCCCTCCAGGATACTGATCAGTTGTGCGTCACGCCAAAGCCCGTCCATGATCTTGGGCCAAAAGCTCTGGAAACGCAGGTAGCTTGCAGCGTTTTGGCGCGCATAGGCCTTTGCCTCGCCGATACCATGGCGCCAAATGCGCAGGTAGCCCTCATGCTCGCGGGTAAACACGCTGCGGACCATAGCGGTCTTGCGCACGCGGTCGTCGAGCTCGCGCGAAATCCACGGGCCCGGGTAGGGCATGAGCGATGCCGCCGTAACGGGAATGAGCTCCTTTTGATGCGCGGCGAATGTCAACTTGGCCCGTTCGTAGTACCAACGGTATACATCCTGCATAAAGCGCGGTGAGCGCTTTTCGGACTCCGGAGGCAGATGGCGCACGGTCCACTCGTTATCGAACCACACGTCGTAGCCAAACATGCGCATGTTAAAGAGGTAATCCAAGTCCTCGCCGCGGGTGATAAACGGGTCAAAGGCCACACGCGTAAAGGCGCGGGCGTGCAGGGCCATCAGGCCGCCACACACGTAGTTGGAGCGCGAGATGCGGGTGCCCGAGAGCGCCTTTTTCATCCAACGGTTGAACTCGATGCGCTTGGTCCACCAACGATGGCAGATGCCCGCCTTGTCCGTGGGAGCCAGCGGTGAGCCGTCGCGATCGTAGAAATAACCGCTCTTGACCAAGATCGGCAAGCCCTGACGCGTCTGCTGCCCCAACGCATAGGTCGCGCGCTTCATAAAGTCGGCGTCGATGACAGTCTCATCGTCATCCAAAAAGATAACCGCGTCATGCCCCAGCACAGCGGCACAGGCTAGCCCCATGTTGCGGATGGCACCGTAGCCTCGCAGGCTCACGCACTCGCCCGAACCCTTGGGCGCGATCTGAGCAACCCGGTCTGCAATGCGCGAGGCCTGGGTGTTGGTGACAACGGTGACCTTGAGCGTGGGATGCGCGTCGACAATCTCGCGCACGCGCAGCGACACATCGGCTGTGGCAGAAACGGGACAGACCACCAAAAGGATGATGCGAGGGATGTCACGTACCTGCTCAAGCGAGGCCAGGCAGCGGTCGAGTTCGGGATTGTCGGCGTTGAGTCGCGTCGAATGGTCATAGGTGCCAGGGGCGTTTGCGCAAGCGTCATCGCCCGCCCAATACGTTGGAATCACGACTGTGGCGTTCATGCCTTACCCTCCCTGCAACACAAAAACGGGACGCCGCCAAACACAGGCGACGCCCCGCGACCTAGCTGATTCCATCATACCCACTTGGGCAAATCATTGCTCGCAAGTCGCAATGTTTATTGCGGATAACCCCAAAAGAGTACCGTGGACAGGCACAATAGCCGCTCGCTCCTATGCGGCATGCTCTGCCGCCCGAGTCATGCGGGACAGGCGGACCAGCAGCATAAAGCCAACGATCAGCAGCACGCCAATGGAAAGGACGCCCAGCGACGGGTTGCCGGTCAGCGAGGTGACGACCGACACTAGGAAAGTGCCCATGACGCTTGCATAACGACCGAAGATGTCAAAGAAGCCGTAGTACTCGTTGGACTTTTCCTTGGGGATAATGCGGCCAAAGTAGCTACGGCTGAGCGCCTGCACGCCGCCCTGGAACAGGCCGACCATAATGGCAAGCACCCAGAATTCAAAGGCGGTCTTTAGGAAGAACGCGGCGAACAGCACAATGCCCATATAGGCGGCGACTGCCACCAAGATCATGTTGAGCGTGCCCACGCGTCCGGCAAGCTTGCCGTAGATGATGGCGGACGGAAAGGCCACGAACTGCGTGACGAGCAGCGCCAGGACCAACTGGGTCGAATCGATGCCCAAGGCCGATCCGTAGCTGGTTGCCATGGAAATGACCGTGTGCACACCGTCGATATAGAAGAAGAACGCGATCATGTAGACCAGCACGGTCTTGTTGTGGGCGATCTCGCGCATGGTGTGTCCGACCTCGGAGAACACACCGCCCACGATCTGGCCGATGGTGTCCTCGGGACCGCGCTCGCGACCGTACTTTTGCTTATAGGTGCGAATGAGCGGCAGGGTAAAGATGAGCCACCAGGCACCGGTGATGATAAACGACAGACGCGTTGCCAGCATGGTGGGGACACCAAGAGCGGGGCCACCCATGATGAGCGCCAGGCAGATGACGAACGGCACGGTGGAACCGATGTAGCCCCAGGCATAACCCGAGCTGGACACGGCGTCCATGCGCTCGTCGGTGGTAATGTCGGGCAGCATGGCGTCGTAGAACGTCATAGAAGAGTTAAGGCCGATGGTGCACAGCACGTACACGGTCAAAAATGCCATGGCGGACATTGGGATAGCCTGCGCCAGGCAAAGCACCAGGCCCGTGAGGAAGAAGCCCAAGAAGAACTTGATCTTGTTGCCGGCGTAGTCGGCAAGCGCGCCCAGAATGGGCATGAGCATGGCGATGACCAGCGAGGCAATCGTCTGCGCATTGCCCCAGGCGACCACCAGGTCGGCCGAGGAAGCGCCGGTATTGATGGCGTTAAAGTAAATGGGCACCACCGAGGTATTGAGCAGCACGAGGGCCGAATTGCCCACATCATACATAACCCAGTTACGCTCGAGCTTGGTGTATTTCATGGACAGGGACCCTTCGTATTCGCCCGATATGCAGTTAGCTCATCGTACCCCAATTGTCCAGAACCGCCGGTAAGGATTCGGCAAAGGGGCACGCACGAGCCCTATTCCTCGCGGTCGAACTCCTCATCGGCATTGAGCACGCGACCGCTGTAGTTGACGTGACTGGTCACGGCATCCATGTCACCGGTCTCGATAAAACGTGCGACCGTGCACTCGTAATCGACCAGCGCGCGATCAAAGACCTCGGGGAAACTCTCGTTCGAGACCTCGTCGGTAAAGGGATTCTTCCATGTCAGATGGCCCAGGTTACCGGTGCGCTCGGGCAGCTCCGTCGTCACGCGATGGGCAAGGCCGTCGAGCAGCGAGTAGTCGTGCACCAAGCCCTCAACCAGCGAGATCGCGCGCGTCTTTGCGGAGCCGGCCGGCTCAATCGCGCGGTAAAGTCGCTGCATATTGGCAACGGCAGCACCGTACTCCCCCGCCGGAATGTCAATGCCATACACGCGTCCGGCAACATAGCTCATCAGCACGCCGGCCACGCGATTGATGCGATCGGTGGTGACGATCTCGCCCGCCGGCGGGTAATCGTCGACCGTAGCGCCATCGCGTTTAAGCTGCAGCATCAGTACATCCAGGTCGCTCTCGATCACGGCATGGACCTGACTGCTCGAATCCTCAAGCTCTGAGTCGGATTCCACGATGCCAAACTGCTGCTCATAGACAAAGGGGTGGGCGTTGCGGTCGAGCACGTAATGAGACAGCAGGCCCAGCGCAAAGGCGCGACCCAAGCTGGCGTCGCGCGGCAGCAGATGCGACACGCCGTCGCGCAGGCACGCGAACTGGCGAGACATGCGCGACCGATGCATGACCTGCGCCAGCAGCGTGCAGTCGGAAACACGCTGTGTCAGAATGTGAAAGAAAAACGGGTCGGGGCCTTGGTTGCCCAAGATAAAGGCAATGCGCTCTTCATCGGACGTGATGACGCCCTGCGGAAGACGGTCGATGCTTTCCTCGCCAAACAGATGATGGGTGATAAGCGCGGGCATAATGATCCTTTCGATTTCATTCGATGCCACCCATTATGCCCACCGCGCGCCCATGCCAAACCTGCGATGGTAAACGACGGCACGCAGACCGTCTACGCAAGCCCCAAGTGTGCTTTAACCTCGGCAGCGCGACGGCGGGACACGGGCACCGTCGAGGTTACGCGATCGAGTCTGAGCTCCATAAGACCCGTGGAACCGATCTCGACATTGTGCACGTCTTCCAAATTGACCAGATAGCTGCGATGAACGCGAATAAAGCCCTCGGAGACCAAGCGACGCTCGAGCGAAGAGATCGACTCATTGATCAGGTACGTTCCCTCGGCGCAGATGGCGTTGCAAAAATCGGCGCGCGCCTCAAAGTAGCAGACGTCTGCGGCGGGAATGAACACCTTTTTGCCCCCGCGGTCCACCGTCAGACGCAAAGGCTGGCGCGGAGCGTGGATAACACGACGGGCACCCAAGGCTGCCTCGATCTTGTCGAGTGCCTTTGACAGGCGTGCGTCCTCGACCGGCTTGACGACATAGTCGACCGCATCGAGGTTATACGCATCGGCGGCAAACTCGGCAAACGCCGTCACAAACACAACCACCGGCGGCGTCTTTAGGTTCTGCAGCGTCTCGGCAAGCTCAATTCCCGAGCGGCCGGGCATCGTGATGTCCAAAAACAACACGTTGGGCTTGTTCGAGAGAATCGACTCCACGGCCTCGGTGACATTGCCCGCCTCGGCAATCTGGCCCACACGCGTATCCTTTTCCAACAGATAGCGTAGCTCAGCCCTAATGGGAGGTTCGTCATCAACCACCAAGATGTTCCAGCCTTCGGACATATGTGCTTCCCCTCTTTTTCTCTCAATCCAACCGCGTGCTACGCCGTCAACGGCGCCGGCTCATGCGGCTCGCCGTTCAGCTCGACGATGACCTGCGTTCCCACGCCCTCCTGGGACTTCACGCGCATGCCGGAATCTTCTCCGTAAAAGAAATGGATGCGCTGAAGCACGTTGAAGAGCGCCAGGCCGCAACCTCGCTTGACGGAGCCGTCGGCGGTAATGCTCTCGGGCTCCTCCAGGCGATGTTGCTCAAACAGATGCGCGCAGACTTCTTCGCTCATACCGATGCCGTCGTCCTCGACGATGATCTCCAAACCGTCATCGGTCTCGAAAGCCCTAACATGAATAGAAAGCGGCTCGGTCTCGCGCTGCGCGTGCTTGATGCAGTTTTCGAGCAACGGCTGCAAGATAAACGGCGGCACCATGCAATCGCGCACCTCAAAGTCGATATCGACCGAGACGCGCAGACGGCCGTCGCCATAACGAGCCTGCATAAGATTGATATAGCGAGTGCCCTGTTCCACCTCGTGCTCGAGCGTTGTGAGGGTATCGGAATCAGAAAGCGTCTGACGGTAGTAATTGGAAAAGTCGATCAGCAGCGACCTGGCCTTGTCCGGCTCGGTACGTACGAGCGACACGATGGTGCTGATGGTGTTAAACAGAAAATGAGGATCGACCTGCGATTGCAAGGCGCGCAGCTCCACGCGGGCCGTAAGCTCGTCCTGGCGCTCGAGCTCAAAGCTCGCAAGCTGCGTGGAAATGAGGTCGGCAAAGCCCGAGGCAAGCGCCGTCTGGCGCATATCGATGCTGCTCAGACGGGGATAATACAACTCGAGCGTGCCCACGCAATGCCCGCGCACGGTAAGCGGTGCGACAATACCGGCGCGCAGGCGCGGAAAGTAGCCACCTGTCTCGGTCGAGGCATCACGCGAGAACACGCTCTGCTCACCCGTCTCAATCACGTTGAGCGTGGTCTTGAGCACCACCGGAGTGCCGGCAGGGCACTTTGCCGAGTCCTCGCCCCAGCTTGCCAGCACCTGCTTGCCGTCGGTAAAACAGATGGCAGAGGCGATGGTCTCGGACAGGATGATTTTAGAGGCGCCCAGGGCCGCTTCGGGCGTAAGGCCGCGCGACGTGTAGGCGAATATTTTTGATGCGATAGCGAGCGTACGGTCGGTTGCGCTCGATGTGAGGTCGTCGGGGACCACAAAGACATACGAGAAGAAGAAGCACAGCATGACCAGGCCGGCAATAACGACAACACCCGGAACGGGATTGGGATTATCGGTTAAATCCCAGATAAGCAGCAGGATAAGCGCCGGAACGACAATACCGAGCAGGATGGCCTGGACCACGTGCTGGGCCGTACGAAAGACCTTGGTAGAGTTGTAGCTCTTGCCCAGAATCAGCCTGTTTAAATCCACCGTCATCCCCTCTTGTCCATAGCACCCATAGCAATAAAGAGGGCCGCAAGCGACCCTCTCCATTGCATTATGCAATCAAATACTGTGTTTTACATCCAGCCATCGACAAACGGTATCTTAGGCACTGTATTTGTTGGCCTCGCCAAAGGTGCCAGCCTCGACAATCCAGCCATCCTTCATGATGACATCCATGTTGTCGGTGTTGAGCACATGGATGTCGGCGGCGACGTCACCGTTGACGACCAGCAGGTCGGCGCACTTGCCGGCCTCGATGGAACCGGTCTCGTCCTCGATGTGGCACATCTTGGCACCGTTGAGGGTGGCGCAGGTGATGGTCTCGACCGGGGTGAAGCCGATCTTGTCGACGAACTCGTACATCTCCTCGATGGAGCAGGTGCCGTACGGGGTGACGAAGGAGAAAGAGTCGGAGCCGATCGTCATGACGACACCGCGCTTCTTGGCCTCGCGCAGGCAGTCGTAGTTGCGCTGCAGCTCCTTCTCGACCAGGGTGCCCTCGTACTTGTCGTGCAGCTCGGGGACGTAGACGGGCGGATAGGTGGCGTACCAGGTGGGCAGGAAGGCGATCGTCGGGGTGAAGAAGGTGCCCTGCTCGGCCATGAGGTCCATGGTGCGCTCATCGATATCGAAGCCGTGAATCAGCTGCTCGCAGCCAAAGCGGACGGAATCGTAGGCAGCGGCGTGGTTGTTGTAGCAGTGGCTCCACACGGGGATGCCGACCATCTTGGCCTCTTCGACCACGGCCTGAATCTCCTCGGAGCAATAGTGCTGGTCGCGACCGGAGTCCCAGCGCCAGATGCCGCCACCGGTAGCCCAGATCTTGATGGCATCGGGGTTCTCGCGCAGGCGACGGCGGACGGCCTTGCGCAGATCCCAAGGACCGTCGACCTGGTCGCCCCAGGGATGGGATTCCTTGTTGAGCTCCTGGGTGCAGTGGTGGGAGTCACCGTGACCGGCAACGCGGCAGAAGCCGAGGCCGGTGGCCAGAACGCGCGGGCCCTTAAAGACGCCCTTGTCGATGCAGTCGCGAATCTGGATGCCAAAGCGGCCGATCTCGCAGACGGTGGTGAGGCCGTGGGTGAGGCAGTCGTAGGCCTGCTTGACGGCGACGGCCTGCTTCTCGAGGAGCGGCTGCATGACCCAATCGGTGTCATCGTCGGTCAGGTTGCCCGAGAAGTGCAGGTGAGTGTCGATCAGGCCGGGAAGGACGGTCTTGCCGGCGGCGTCGATAACCTCAACGCCCTCGGGAAGGTCCTGTATAACACCGGCGTACTCGATCTTGCCGTTGTCGTCGACGAGAACGAGGGAGTTCTCGACCGGCTCGGCACCGGTACCGTCGATGAGCTTACCGCCAACGATTGCATACTTAGTGGACATGGTTCCTCCTTATGGATCCATATAGTGGGCGAGGCCGTGTTGGGTTAAGGCCTCACAAAGCTACCCAAGTGGTGCCGGGTTCGGTGCGCGGGAGAGAGGGGGCCGCGCACCCGATCCGCCCCGGCTCGGCGTTACTTTTTGCGGGAATTGGTGAAAGCCATGAGGGCCAGGCCAATAGCCAACCAGCCGATCACGATGCTCCACTCCACCATGTTGAGGGAAGCGGGAGAGAACGGAATCACGAGCAGGCCGATGATAATGGCGCAGGCAGCGATAGCGAGGCCGATGCCAAACTTGCCGCCGGGCACCTCGTAGGGACGCGGCAGGTCGGGCTCGGTGAAGCGCATGCGCAGGCAGGCGAGGGCGACCATGCCGCAGGAGAAGATGAAGGCGAGAGCCGACACGTTGGTCAGGGGGATGAGCATGTTCTTGCCCAGGAACGGACCGATGACGGTGATGACGCCCAGAACGACGCAGGCGAGCTTGGGAGCGCCGGACTTGGGGTCGACCTCGGCGAACTTCTCGGGCAGTTGGCCCTTGCGGCCCATGGCGAGCATGATGCGGCTCGTGGCGCCGTAGAAGGAGTTCATCGGGCCCATGGGTCCAAGCGTGGCGATGACGAGCATGGCCAGGTACAGAAGCATGTTGATGCCCTTGAGGCAGGCAAGCGCGGGAACCGGGCTCTTAACGAACTCATGCCAGTCGAGGATGGTGCCGAACGAGTAGATGCAGACCATGTAGAAGCCGCCGGCGGCCAGCAGGGCCAGGGAGATGATCTTGCCGAACTTGTTCCAGTTGAGGCCCTCGGCTGCTTCCTCAGCCTGCTGAGGAATGGTGTCGAAGCCGGCGTAGAAGAACGGAGTCAGAACCAGGACCGACACGATGCCGGCAAACAGGCTGGTGCTCTCGGTAGCGGCCTTGCCGCCGCCAGCGCCGGTGACCTGGGAGAACACGGGCATGGCGTTGTCCGGCGAGCCGGTGAACAGCGAGACGCCCATGGCGAGCAGCATGCCGCAGAGCAGGGCCTTGGTCAGGAAGGCCTGGAGCTTGGCGGCCGAGCTGGCGCCGCGGAAGTTGAGGAAGATGACGTAGACTGCAAAGCCGAGCGCGATCAGCGTCGGGAACAGGTAGACGTCGGCCCCCAGGATGGTGTAGAGCTTGACGGCGCGCAGCCACTCAAGACCGGGTAGGCTGCCGAACATCTCGGACACGAGGGTCGAAATGGCGATGGCCTCCCACGGGCACAGGATGCCGTTGCCCAGGGCCAAAAGCCATCCGGTGATGTAGCTCAGTGTACGGCCAAAGCTACGATCGACATACTCGACGATGCCGCCCGAGATGGGGATAGCAGCCGTGAGCTCACCGAAAACAGCTCCGACGGGCACGAGGAAGATTGCACCCAAGAGGAATGCGATCATAGCGGGAACGGGACCGCCGCCCACGACCATCCAGTCGCCGACCTGCAGAACCCAACCGGTACCGATAATGGCACCAAAGCCGATGGTGAAGAAGTTCCAGAGCGAGAGCGTTTTCTTCATGCCGCCGTTATCCTCGACTGCAACTTCTGCGTTCTTGTCCGCCATTGTTCCCCTCCTTTCCTTTTTGACGCCCTTGGCGTCACCCCTTGCGCGGTCCGTTTTGCCGCGCGCTTTTATTCCATGGCTTTAAGATACGGCCTTGGCGCAGCAGCGCCGCTCGCAGCTCGACCGAAGGCAGAACTGCAAAACGAGCGGCACCGTTTTTGGGACGAACGGCGGGAGACGTCATTCGTCTTGGACGCTTTCATCTTGTCTGCTTTTGAAGACCTGTTGCCGTGACGCTTGGCGCGCGGCGCGGCAACGTTCATACCATTTGTCAGGCTTTTGGCGCACATACCCATGTGTCGTGCATCTTTTTATGTAGGATAGACAAGTTACACATGAGGCAAGGTGATTCGAATGGCATACGGATACAATGACGGCGACCAACGGCCACAAAGCGTGCGCCTTGCCGGCCGCACCACGCCAACGCCCAGAAGCACCTCCGACAACGACAACCCGCAGCGCCCCCAAGAGCAGCCCGGGGCTTCTTCGCGGCAGCAAAGCCGTACCGTGCAGCAGTCAGACCGCGTGAGTACGAGCACACGCCAACGTCAGACCGACACATCGCAGCCACGCCGCTACGATCGCCGTAAGACCGACTACTACGTCAAGCGTTCCTTTTCGCGACCTCAACGCGATCGCGGCAATTCCTCCCCTCACCCCGCGTCGCACACCACAAGCCACGCGCTTCCGGCCCGCCGCCTACGCCTTGCGCTTTGCTCCATCGCCGCCTGCCTCGTCTTTGTGTTTTTGGGATCCTGTATCTCCCACGGATCAGCCGGTCTTGAGCCCACTGCCGAGGACAAGCTGCTTAAAGCTCCCGTCGCGCCCGGTTACTCCTTTGCGTTCTCGACCCCACGCTCGCAATGGCAGGCCGGCGCCATGCCCCACATCTACCAAATTGACCCCGCATGGTCGGAGCTGCCCTATGCCGGCGGCACTATTCGCGAAAACGCTTGCGGTCCCACTTGCCTCACCATGGTCTATATCTTTAAGACCGGCCACACCGATAAGACGCCGGTCGATATATGCGCACTGGCCGAAGCCGGCAACTACGCCCCCACCGGTGCCACCGAGTGGTCGTTTATGACAGGCGGTGCGTGGCAGCTGGGGCTCAACGGAACACAGCTCTATAACGATCGCGAATCGATTACCCAAGCACTTCGCTCGGGTGCGCCCGTCATCGCCGCAGTGCGCCCCGGTACGTTTACCAACGTAGGCCACTACATCGTGCTCTACGGCATCGACGATGCCAACCAGATTGGCGTCTACGACCCCAACTCGGCCAGCCGCAGCGCCCGTCGCTGGGGCGTCGTAGAGGTCCTCAACGAAGTCGAAGCCATGTGGGCCTACTACTAGTCGTTTAAGAACGTCCCCAATGACTAGGTGAATACCTAAGCGCCGGGTTGAAACAAAAGCCCCGCAGCCGGAGCGGACTGCGGGGCTCATGAAGAGAGGCTAGTTTGTAGGCGCTTTGCCTGGCGCCCACGAGAGAGGCAACAGAGTAGAGACTACTCGTGGATGCGGGTACCGGAGAGGCCGGCCATGGTCTCGGCGGCCTTGTCCAGAGCGCCGATAATGCAGGTACGGCCCTTGCGGGAACGCGCGAACTTGATAGCAGCGCGAACCTTGGGCTCCATGGAACCCTTGCCGAACTGGCCCTCGTCGGCCAGGCGCTCGGCCTCGTCGGCGGTGAGGTCCTCGAGCTCCTCCTGGTTGGGCTTGCCAAAGTTGATGGCGACATGCTCAACGGCGGTCAGCAGGAACAGGACGTCGGCGTCGCAGTCCTCGGCCAGCAGCTCGCCGCCCAGGTCCTTGTCGATGACGGCGGGAACGCCCTTGTAGCAGCCCTTGTTCTCGTAGTCGCGGACGACGGGGATGCCGCCGCCACCGCAGGCGATGACGATGAACTCGTTGTCGAGCAGGTTGAGGATGGAGTCGGCCTCGACGATCTTCTTGGGATCGGGGGAAGCGACGACGCGACGCCAGCCGCGGCCGGAATCCTCGACGAAGACCTTGGAGGGGTCCTCGGCCATGAACTCCTTGGCCTGCTCCTCGGTATAGAAGGGGCCGATCGGCTTGGTCGGGTTCTTGAACGCGGGATCGTCGGGGTCGCACTCGATCTGGGTGACGACGGTGGCGGCGTGCCAACGCTTATAGCGCTTGTGCATCTCGCGGCCGATGCCCTGCTGCAGGTGATAACCAATGTAGCCCTGGGACATGGCGCCGCACTCGGGCAGCGGCATCTCGGGGGTACCGATGGCATCGTGGGCAGCGGCGAAAGCGTTCTGGATCATGCCGACCTGCGGGCCGTTGCCGTGGGTGATGATGATCTCGTTGCCCTGCTCGATGAGACCGAGGAGAGCGTGGGCGGTGTTGCTCACGGCCTCGATCTGCTCGACGGGGTTGTTGCCGAGGGCGTTGCCGCCAAGGGCGACGACAATACGATCGGGCTTGCCAAGAGGCTTAGACATTGCTGGAATCCTTTCTGTAAAAGGCCTACAACCCATTAATAACCCGCGTCCGTGCGATACGCGAGTTTATTAAGGTTTATATTCTCTTTATCGCTCATTTTATTCATTTTGAAAATAGCGGAACGGTGAACGGTCGTTTTTATCCGCTCAGCGTACAGAACCCCAGCTCAGACATATCTACGCCATTTACGTGCGACTTTATTTAAATGCAGCGAGGATTATGCCAGATTATGCAAACTACATCTCTGCTAAACACAAAACGGACAGCACAATATCTTACTCGCACTATACGAGATTCTATGCACTAATAAGTCGAGTATGCGCCCCTGCAAAAACAAGGGGCTTTTCATCCAGCAAAAGGAATAAAGAAGAGCTCCGAAAAGGCGGCAACAGCCAAGTCCCCCATCCATCCCCGAAGTGGCGCGAGGTTTCGCGGCAAAGCCGCGAAACAGCGAAGGGGACTAAAGGCCCCCACAACCACGTCCTTCATTCAGCCACACAATCCGAGGACGTAGTCGTAGCAGGATCTGAGGGCTGGCCTTCGCGGACACTCCGCAGAACGAAAGAACCCCCGCCGCACGTAGTGCGCAGCGGGGGTTCTTTCATGTCCGAGGACGTCCGCGAAGGTTAGCCCTCAGATCCTGCGGTGGGAGACCTAGGCCTCGTTGTACACCGTCTTGAGCTTCAGCAGGTGCTGATAGCGGTCCATAGCGGCCTGCTCATTCTCCTTGAAGAGCTCCTCGGCGCGCTCGGGGAAGGAACGCGTCAGCGAAGCGTAACGGGCCTCGTTCATCAGGAACTCCTGATAACCACCCGCAGGCTCCTTGGAATCGAGCGAGAACTTCTTGCCGGCAGCAGCCTCGGGGTTGAAGCGGAAGAGGTTCCAGTAACCGCACTCGACAGCCTTCTTCATCTCGGCCTGGCAGTTCTGCATGCCACCCTTCTTGATGGAGTGCATCTCGCAGGGGCTATAGCCGATGATGAGGGACGGGCCGTCGTAGGCCTCGGCCTCGTGGATGGCCTTGAGGGTCTGAGCCGGGTTGGCGCCCATGGCGACCTGCGCCACGTAGACGTAGCCGTAGCTCATGGCGATCTCGGCCAGGGACTTCTTCTTGGTCACCTTACCGGCAGCGGCGAACTGAGCGACCTGGCCCAGGTTCGAGGCCTTGGAGGCCTGACCACCGGTGTTGGAGTAGACCTCGGTGTCGAAGACGAAGACGTTGACGTTGTGGCCGGAAGCCAGGACGTGGTCCAGACCACCGAAGCCGATGTCGTAGGCCCAACCGTCGCCACCGAAGATCCAGAAGGACTTCTTGGTGAGGTAAGCCTTGTCGGCGAGGATCGCCTTGGAAGCGTCGCAGCCGCACTTCTCGAGCTCGGCAACGTAGGCGGCGGCAGCGGTCTTAGAGGCCTCGGCGTCGTTGACGGAGTCGATCCAAGCCTGACCGGCGGCCTTGAGCTCATCGGACGGACCATCGGCAGCGATGATGTCCTGGGTAGCGGCGATCAGCTTCTTCTGGACGGCCTCGTAACCGACGGCCATGCCCAGACCGTGCTCGGCATTGTCCTCGAACAGGGAGTTGTTCCACGCCGGGCCGTGACCGTCCTTGTCCTTGCAGTAAGGAGCGGTGGCAGCGGGGTTACCCCAAATGGAGGAGCAGCCGGTGGCGTTGGAAATGAACATGCGGTCGCCGGCGACCTGGGTCACCAGACGTGCATAGGCGGTCTCGGCGCAGCCGGCGCAGGAACCCGAGAACTCCAGGTAGGGCTGCTTAAACTGGCTACCCTTGACGTTGGCCGCGATGAGCTCCTTCTTCTCGGAGACGTTCTCGACCATGTAGTCCCAAACGGGCTGTTGGTCCATCTCCTGCTCGGTGGGAACCATCTCGAGGGCGCCCTTGGGGCAGACCTTGACGCAGTTGGTGCAACCCATGCAGTCGAGCGGGGACACGGCCATGGTGAACTTCATGCCCTTGGCCTTGGGGCCCATGGCGTCGAGCGTGCGGGTAGCCTCGGGCGCGGCGGCAGCCTCGTCCTCGGTCATCGCGAACGGACGGATGGTGGCATGCGGGCACACGTAGGCGCACTGGTTGCACTGGATGCACTTGGTCTCGTCCCAGTGGGGAACGACCACGGCGACGCCGCGCTTCTCGTATGCGGAGGCGCCCAGCTCAAACTGGCCGTCGGCGCAATCGACGAAGGCGGAAACAGGCAGGCTGTCGCCGTCCATGCGATCGATGGGCTCGAGCAGGTTCTTGACCTGCTGGGCGATAGCGGACTTGGTCTCCTCGGAGAGCTCGACGGGAGCGACATCCTCGGCGGTAGCCCAGTCGGCCGGAACCTCGAACTTACGGAAAGCGGTAGCGCCGGCATCGATGGCCTTGTGGTTGGCGTCGACGATGGCCTGGCCCTTCTTCATGTAGGACTTGGTAGCCGCGTCCTTCATGTACTGCAGGGCGTCCTCGGCGGGCAGGACCTTGGCCAGCGCGAAGAAGGCGGACTGGAGCACCGTGTTGGTGCGCTTGCCCATGCCGACCTTGGCGGCCAGGTCGATAGCGTCGATCAGGTAGACGTTGACGTTGTTGTTCGCGATGTAGCGCTTGGCCACGGCGGGCATGTGCTCGGCGAACTCCTCGTCGCTCCACTGGCAGTTGACCAGGAAGGTGCCGCCCGGCTTGACGTCGCGGACCATCTTAAAGCCCTTAACGATGTAGCTGGGGTTATGGCAGGCGACAAAGTCGGCCTTGGTCACGTAGTACGGCGAACGGATCGGGGAATCACCAAAGCGCAGGTGCGAGACGGTGACGCCGCCAGTCTTCTTGGAGTCGTACTGGAAGTAGGCCTGGACGTACTTGTCGGTGTGGTCGCCGATAATCTTGATCGAGTTCTTGTTGGCGCCGACGGTACCGTCGCCACCCAGACCCCAGAACTTGCACTCGATGGTGCCGGGGGCTGCGGTGTTGGGCGCATCCTCGACCTCGGGCAGGCTCAGGTTGGTCACGTCATCGACAATGCCGATGGTGAACTCGCGCTTGGGCTCGTCCTTCTTGAGCTCCTCGAAGACAGCGAACGCGGACGCGGGAGGCGTGTCCTTGCTGCCCAGGCCATAACGGCCGCCGACGACCTTGATGCCAGTCTTGCCGGCCTCGTAGAGAGCGGAGACGACGTCCTGGTAGAGCGGCTCGCCGATGGAACCCGGCTCCTTGGTACGGTCCATGACGGCGATCTTCTGGACGGTCTCGGGGAGAACGTCGACGAAGTGCTTGATGGAGAACGGACGGAACAGACGGACCTTGACCAGGCCGACCTTCTCGCCGTGAGCGTTGAGGTAGTCAATGACTTCCTCGAGCACGTCGCAGAAGGAGCCCATGCACACGACGACACGATCGGCATCGGGAGCGCCGTAGTAGTTAAACAGGCCGTAATCGGTGCCGAGCTTCTCGTTGATCTTCTTCATGTAGCCCTCGACGACGGCGGGAAGCTCGTCGTAGACCTTGTTGCAGGCCTCACGGTTCTGGAAGAAGATATCGCCGTTCTCGTGGCTGCCGCGGGTGTGCGGGTGCTCAGGGTTGAGCGCGTGGTCGCGGAAAGCCTGGACGGCGTCCATGTCGCACATCTCGGCCAGATCCTTGTAGTCCCACATGGCGACCTTCTGGATCTCGTGGCTGGTGCGGAAGCCGTCGAAGAAGTTAAGGAACGGGGTCTTACCCTCGATGGCGGCAAGGTGAGCCACCGGCGAGAGGTCCATGACCTCCTGGACGTTGCCCTCGGCGAGCATGGCGAAGCCGGTCTGACGACAGGCCATGACGTCGGAGTGATCGCCAAAAATGTTCAGGGCGTGGGAAGCGACGCAACGCGCGGAGACGTGGAAGACGCCCGGAAGCTGCTCGCCCGCGATCTTGTACATGTTCGGGATCATCAGGAGCAGGCCCTGGGAAGCCGTGTAGGTGGTGGTCAGAGCACCGGCGCCCAGCGAACCGTGAACGGTACCGGCTGCACCTGCCTCGGACTCCATCTCGACGACCTTGACCGGGGTGCCGAAGATGTTCTTTCGACCCTGGGCCGCCCACTGGTCGACATGGTCGGCCATCGGGCTGGACGGCGTAATGGGATAGATTCCCGCTACCTCGGTGTACGCATACGAAACATATGCGGCCGCCTCGTTGCCGTCCATAGACTTAAACTTACGCGCCATATACCCCTCTCCTCTCATATAGGTATACAGGCCCCGGCGATCGCCGGGATGTTGGCGTGATGGGATTTACGCTGTTGCTTCCAATCATCTGGCAGGCAGGCTCAGCAGCAGGTACGTGGCGTGGAGAGAAGACATGCCGAGGCGAGGGACAGCTGATGCGCCCCACAGACCCGACCGCCCGTCTTGCACATGACCGAGCGCCGCAAAGGCCGCATGCCGGATGCTCCCGGGCACGCCCCGGCGATGGGAAGCGCCCGCAACGGAAATCCGCATGCGGGTTTATTGTACCCCGCCGTCAAGTGTAATTTCGGCAAATATAGGCGGGCGGTAAAGGTTTACCTCGAGTGACCATCAAGGGCAAAATTGATCCTTCCGTCACCGAGGGACCAAATGGCAGCTGCGGTGAAATAGGAACTGTTTTGCCGGCCGTAGCCTTAAACAGCCCCTATTTCACCGCAACTTATTTAGGAGATGAGTCAGAGGGCGCCGAGGAGGATGGCGTAGGTTGTGGATTCTCCGAGCTTGAGCTCGTCACCGGGGTTGAGCTGGACGGAGCGGCCGGGCTCGACCTGGGTGCAGACGTTCGTCGCGCCGTTTACCACCACGGTTCCGTTGGTGGACGACAGGTCCTCAACGTACCAGACATTTTGGTCATCGCACCACACGTGGGCATGGCGAGCCGAAACGTCATCGCCCACATCGGTGATGCCGCCCTCCCCCGTTGCCAGCGCGCCGATCTCGACGCCTTCCTCACTCGGCTGAATCCAGCGCGGGACGCTCACCGCGTAGCCGTTTTGCACGCGCAGCAGTCCCAGCGGATGCGCCGGCGCGACCTCGTGCTCGCCCGACTTGGAACCAAGGCGGGCGTGAGAGCAAACGGCATAGGGAACGAATCTTGCGGATGTACTCCTCGACGTCAGGCAGGTAAGCCCCACGAAGTCACCGGGGAGGCCCAAGCGACCCGGCACCACTTCCAGATTCTGACCAGGGCGAGTCGTTCGCCGGTGGCTGAAGGCTCGCTCCCACCCAAAAGGGGAGATTCGCGTTGTTCCCCAATCGCTCTCGCATCTTTCATTTTGCTCGAGGTGGGCTATAAAAACTTTCCTGGTGAAAGGCGGCGATTGGTTTCCTTTCTTTCTAGAGGAGCGCGCCTGTAATCTGTTTTCATCCTAAATCAAGTTGAGATCGGACCTTCCAGAGGCAAGTCGACTCAAACTGCGAGGCTCCATGTTGGAATAAAGAGCGCTGTCGAAGTGCCAACAACACAAAGCTTGCCAGTCTCAAATAGAACCTTTTGGGAGTCCGATTGGGCCGCACACCGAATCCCCGCTGGTGGTTTTTTATAGCCGCGTAACAATAAACAAGGTTAGTGCCAGTCCAGCATGAAATTGAGGAACGTATGCATTTTTTTCTCAGTAAGTGATCGTCGTTACTGCTTCGATGAGGTCACTCGCAATTGCTTTCAGGTTGACCAAGCATCAGAAGATGCGCTTCGCATATTTGAAGCATCGGGAAGAACGGTCAACTCGAAGTTGCTAACAAAGTCACTTGCTGCGAAAGGCTACGACCAAACGACCATAGCAGAACTTGAAGACGACATTGATGAGTATCAACGATTGTCTGAGCGGACTTTCTTAACAAAAGACACGCCTCGAAAACTTAGATCCATCGAACTCCACGTTTCACATGCATGCAACCTTGGTTGTAGTTACTGTTTTGCCGGTAAAGGAGATTATGGAACGTCTCCTCTGCTGATGACAGACGAGATAGCCTTCAAGGCGGTCGACTACCTCGTCGCAAGTTCATCGGAAAACGAAACGCTTGCGATCGTCTTTTTTGGTGGGGAACCCATGATTAACGAGCCGCTGATATGGAAAACGGTCGACTATTCAAAAAGAATATACCCCAATAGAAACTTTACCTATTCTATTACGACCAACGGAACGCTTTTGAATGACACTGCTGTGAATTCTTTCAAGGAGCACGGGTTTTCTGTTCTGATTAGTCTCGATGGTACAGGATGCAAGCACGATGCATCGCGCCCGTACAAGACGGGAGGCGGCTCTTTCTCCGATATCGACAAAAACGTTCGTCGTTTTTCCGAGTCGTTCCCCTTCGGCGCAAGAGCGACCTTAACAAATAATAACTGTAACCTTGTTGAAGACTATCTTCAGTTTAAAGAGATGGGCTTCAGAAGGATTTACTTCTCGCCCGTGAGCTCATTCGATGAGAATATCAAACTCGACGAACACTCATTAAACAAAATCAGGGCGGGCCTAATAGATTTGGCGGATCAATATCTCAAACAGATTGATCAAGGGGAAAAGCCCTTGTTTAGAACATTGAAAACTGCAGTTGATTTGATTATGAGCAACAGGATCGCCTTTGTCGGATGCGGGGCTGGCAGGCGTTTTATTTCCGTGACTCCCGAAGGGGACGTATACCCCTGTCACAGGTTTGTCGGGATGATGCGATTCAAAATGGGCAACATCGTCACCGGAATTGACGAAACTAGGTATATTGAAAACTGGAGTCAGGGTGTCGAAAAAAGAATTGACTGTACGGACTGTTGGGCTCGGTCTTTCTGTGGTGGGGGCTGTAGCTGGGAGGCTGCAGACGAGCACGGCTACTTGCCCAAGAGTCTACACCCTGCATCATGTGAATATAGAAAAATGTGCTACGAGATGGCTTTTGACCTTATTTCCCGCCACTCATCTTCGCAGGAGAAAAATCAACGAGAAGCTACTGTATCGGAATAAGCGGTTCAGCGCATTGCTGTCACCATTGTGGAGGTGTTCGTTCTTCTGATTACCGTCTGCGAAGCTTATTGCTACGTTCGCCGAAACCATTCTAGAAATATGGTGAACTAGACATCTTGGTTTGTTATACACAATATTGAGGTTTTTCTGCACTCAAAGGGAGGTAGTCGTGAAGCATATTCATCCGATTAATCCAGGAAGTGGCGACGAGGCAGGCGTGAAGCCGATGTCTTTTGACTGCCTCTTGGGCATTACTGACATCTGTACTGTTTATGATAAAGCAGATGGCTGTGGTGCATACGATTACTGCGACTATGACATGGATGGCGGCAGCATCTGCGTTGTAGATCACTGTGGCATTGATCAAACGTAGTCTCTAATTGGATTAAGGTGAGGAGCTGTTATGAAGCATATCCATCCTGTTGGTTCAAATGAACATCCTCCCGTTGAGCCTTGTTGTCTTGGAGTTGATATATGCAATTTTTACGACATCGCCGAGTGCCCTGTTGCGGATTGGTGCTATGTCGATAAAGAATCAAGCTGTGTTTTGCCAGCAGATTGGTGCGATCCAGTTGACGAGTAGTTTTGTGGCTAGGAACTATTTGGTCCAATTCAGAATAAGATGGGAACAAATACCAAAATCTCGTGTCTGGGAGGAGTTATGCCATTATTGCAAGGTCTCGTTGGATTAGCCTTTATACTTGCGTTATATCTGGCACCTTTTTTAATTCTATTCTTCATTATCCGACTCTTTCTTCGGAGAAAATAGGAGTGTCACGCAAACATTAGCGTAGCTTTCTTCCAATATGAGCCGAGCATTGGCAAGTGGAATAAGAAGCCCGACCGTTCGCCACATGAAAGTGATCGGACGGGCTTCTCTATTTAACCCGGGCCGCCACCCATAGCGGCTTTCCAAGCGTATTCTCAGTGCAAAGCAATCGTCAGTTTAATCCTATGCGCTGATACCGCATTTCATTTGTTCGGCTCGAATTCTACGGCCTGGCAACCCTCGCACTCTCCGGCAAATGGATTGAACGCGAAGGCAGAGATGATGTGTGCGTGGACATCGAGGCTGCTGTAGGCAACATACTGGGACATGGACCCCCGCTGCGCGTGGTATGCGGCCCGGCATATTCATTGCCGTCCAACCCCGTGTAGTTGCAGCAAAGGGTGGAACCTCAATGCTCAGCTCATGTTGTCCGTGGGACACGAGAATCGTAAGTACACTTTGGTGCGATTCTCACGCTGATACTGAGCCACCTGGAATAAGATACGTCGCGACAACACTTCGCTTCACCTCTGTCTCGACAAGATGACGTAGACTAAAGTTTCCTTTAGTAAGAGAACGAGAACTATATCTGAAAGCGTTGCGATGGCGTGAAGGCACCGAGTCCGAACCGCCTGAATGCTACGTGCATCTGCATCGCCTTTTTGTTATCTCTGCCAGTTGGGTAGCACTACACTTGTCATCATTTACCCTGGTACATGCTGCCTAAATCCACTACCCCTTCTACCGCGCCGACCATCTCGTCATCGTGAGAGACAACGATGATCAGCTGGCTTTGCTTGTTGCGCTTAACATAGGCCGCAAGCTCGGCGCGGCTTACAGCGTCTAACCCAGTCGTGGGCTCGTCGAGTACCAAAACTGACGACTTGCGTGAAATCGCCGACCATAAGTACACTCGGCGCAGCTCACCGCCCGAAAGCGCGGAGCAACGTTTCCCGAGCAACTCCTTCACGCTGTTTTCCAGCGAAAGTAGGCCATCTACACCCCGGTGATAGGAAGAAAAGGGCGTGTCGAAATACTCTAACAGCTCTTTCACCGTTTCGTCCGGCGCGAAGCACGACTGTGGGCAGCACGATATCTCTCTCGCACGTATGTAATCCAAGTCGCATTCTTCGATTGGCACGCCGTTGTATTTTACTTTGCCTTTCGATGAGTATAGCCCGAGCATCAAGTAAAGAAGTGACGTCTTGCCTCTTCCGTTTTCCCCAACTATGCAATATGTACCAGGACCGGAAAACTTGAAAGAAAACCCGCCGAGGACCTCTCGGACAGATCCGTCTGGAAGGGCAACCGAGAATTCCAAATCAGATACCGAAATGTCATTTATTTCATCGAGTTTAGCTAAATCGGTCCGATTCCACCCCGATCTCTCCTTTTCTCTCGTCGCGATAGCCGTCCTATCCCATGATGCTTTGGCATCTTGATAGGATTTGAACAATGACATCATACTTTTCAAAGTCTTAAAGAGAACCGCGAAGTATGTACCGATGATAGTGTACTCGCCTATTGACATAGTTCCGTTAATGATTCGTACTCCGGAAACAACAAGTATCACCGCTTGAAACAACGCTGCGAAAAGACCATCGAGCGATGTCAGAGAATATGATAGCTTTCCGGAGCGCAAAACTTTGGGAAAATAGCTCTTAAACCCAGCGTCGAGCGCTTGTTCGCTCTTGCCGTACGAAGATGTCAGTTGAATGTTGAGAATCTGATTAAGCTGCGATGCAATTGCGGCGTAAAAGGCGCTGTCCGCCTCTTTCTTCTCATACGTGACCCTATACAAAAGTTTCCTCAACCCAGTAATTACACAGAAATACACGATGAGGAGAATGATGGAAAACACCGCGAGAGTTGAATCAATTGACCATATGATAAGCAATACGATGGGAATGGCTACAATGGACAGCGGCGCACTGATAAAATTCGCCAAAACGAAGGATGAGACCACGCTGGAGTCGGAAATAATCCGTTGCGTTGTATAGGCTGGATCGATGGTCCGACTCACCAAGTAATCGTCTCTTTCAAAACGCAAGACGGCCTCCCTGAGAAGATCAAAGGAAAGTCTCGTGGTTATGCGAATGGAAAGTGTTCCTGCAAAATAAGTAAAGAGGGTGGAGAAAACTCCTATTGACGCAACCAGGAGCGCGAAGAGTACGGCGTCTCTTTCGCTGCGGTTACCGAGAAGAAAATCTAAGAATTTCCCGTTCACGTATGGCATGGCATAGGAGAGAGCGGTTCCAATCACCGTGATAGCAATGAAGACGAAAGCCCCTTTTGCTCTGATGAACCTCGAGAGAACGCATCGAATCAAGGAAGGCCCCAATCTACCCGCCACAAAACATCAATCACTGATACCTTACACCTCAACACAACAGGAGCGAAGATTTGCCAATGAGACTGCTTTAAGATTGCCTTGGGCCAATACGATCTCAAGCTCTTCCTACAAGAGAGTCGGAATCGGACATCTCCTCCGACGAATCTGGCAATCGGGCGATTGAAATATCTTTTTCAACCGCCCGATTGCCACAATAGATTGGAGCGTCCGCCCGCAAACGACCTCGTTTTACACCCACCAAATCCTTTGCCTTTTGTCGCCTAGACTAGAAAAATCGCTCATAATAACGCAACCAGCCTGCTCGCTTGAAGAAACCTAAGCCCGTAATGTAGATGTGCAAACTTCCGGACGCCTTGCGCGGCATAGCGCGTATAAACTTCGTCAACCGCCTCAGAAATACCTGAGTATCGCGCCAGGGCAAAAGCATACGACGTCGCCGCCATACCCCGCACCCATTCGGAACGCGGACTAATTGAATAGCTGCACAGTATCATCATACATGCATCTAGACCTGATTCCCCAAGTAGCCGACGTATTGATGCGAGCATCGTGGGTCGCCCCTGCGCCATCGTCGTCACCCCTATTAGCAGTATTTAGTGTTTTCCTCTAAATGCGTATCGCCACCCTTAAGAATATGAAGTGTTATATCCAGACCCGATTGTCCCCCATCCCCAACGAAGGGATAAGGAATCTCATCCGGAATCGGCAGTAACGGAGGATTCACAACGACAAGCGAAAAACATGAGTCATCTCTCAGAGGGGAGTAAAAGCTCCCCTCAAGCACCCTAGTTTCGTCATCCAAAGAGTTGATGGCAGTGTTCTTCTTACAAAGGTCGACAACAAAAGGGTTGATTTCTACAGATGTTACATCCATGCCACAGTTGGTAAGTATCAGGCCCTGTATTCTGGGGCCAGAACACAAATCGAGAGCCTTCCGTGCGCTCTGCGGTGTAAGGCGCCAATCTCATCAAATCTGTCCCACAATACTGCGCTGAAGAACAAGACGGAACCCCTGAGCCAAACTCCCCTATACCTTTTTAAGGCTAAGACAGGCAAGTCACGCACCCGGCATATTCCAGAATAACATCCTATTGTTTTAGATGCTCTACAAGCATGAACAGCCGCGAATCGGAAAGATCTTCTAGTTTCGCCCCGACTGACCGCCAAGGGCCAAAATGGCCTCTCCATCCCCAGGCGACCGGCTCTGGCGCGCCGAGAAGTGTCCCCAAGTGCCGGCAAAAGGAACGTCCCTAACTGCCGGCTAGAGGGCACCGAAGAGAATGGCGTAGGTAGTGGATTCGCCGAGCTTGAGCTCATCGCCGGGATTGAGTTGGGCGGAACGGCCGGGCTCGACCTGAATGCAGACGCGCGTGGCCCCGTTTACCACCACGGTTCCGTTGGTGGACGACAAGTCCTCGACGTGCCAGATATTTTGAGCATCGCACCAGATATGGGCATGGCGGGCCGAGACATCGTCGCCGACGTCGGTAATATCGCCCTCACCAGTGGCCAGCGCGCCAATCTCAACACCCTGCTCGCTCGGCTGAATCCAGCGCGGGGCGCTCACGACAAAACTGTTTTGCACGCGCAGCAAGCCCAAGGGGTGCGCCGGGGCGGGTTCGCGTTCGCCCGCGGTCATCGACATGCCAAGCGAACGCGGCGTGGATGTTCCTCCGCCACAGGTCGCGTGCGCGTAGTCGATGGCATAGTTCACCGAGGACCGCACATCCGCCGAACAACCGACAGCGACAAACAGCACCAGCACGGCCTCGGCGCGCTCGGCGGGCATGAGTTCCGCCGCCTGGGACAGGCGATCGAGCGCGTTGCGATAGAGATTCGTGTCCTGGTGGCACTCTTCGAGCGCGCGTACCATCGGTTCACCTGCAGGACCGCACGCCATATTGATCACAGCCGTGGAGTCCATGGGATTGCGCTGGCGCAGGGCCAGTTGCGACATAATACGCGCAGCCGAGGTACCGTATTCGGCAAAGTAGCGCTGCTGAAGCGTGCCGACCGGCGCGCGAACGATAAAGCGGGAAACCCAAGAGCGATCGGCGGCTCGGCTCTGCGGGCTGCGGCCGTCGGCGAGCGGACGGGACGAAAGCACCAAGCCGCACAGCTCGATATGGCTCAGATGCGCCGCGCGCTTAAAGATGTCAAACATGGCCCCGCATGGGGTGAGCTCAACTTGAGATGCCATGACCTAGGCCTCCTTGGTCGTAGAAATAGAATCGGACGATACTTCGACAGGTCCGCCAAAAGTACGGGCAGCTGCGGCTCCACCGGCAAGCGGAGTCGCCATCTGGGCTTTTGTGCGTCGTGGTGCCGAAACGGGAAGTTCAAAGGCAAAGCCCATCGCAAGCAAAAACCACGTAAGCGTATAGGTTGCAACCAGAGCGGCAACAAGGCCGCCCATCACGGCGCGTTGGGAAAATACGCTACATGCAGCCACAACCAGCACCGGAACCTCGCAGGCAGAAAGCGCAAGCACACCCTGCAGGAACCCCGAGCGCCGATTGCGCGCAAGTGCCCCCGCGGTAACGCCGGCTATGCCTGGCAGCGCCAACGCCAGTGCGGCAATAATACTCGGTAGCGACCCAGACCACACGAGCGATCCCAAAGTCGCCGTCACGCGGGCGCCCGACGCCAGCAGCGCGGCCGAAACCACGACCACAGCCCAAACCACGCCACAGACGACCGTCGCGCCGACCATCAGCGCGCGACGAACCGCGCGGCCAGACGCATCCATGGGGCACGGCGTGAGCGGCTCGCCGCGAAGCGAACGACCGACATTTTGCGCATAGTGGTCACAAAACGCCGAGAGCGCCGCCTCGACCGCCGCCGGCTCGGGACGATCTTTTTGATGACTGGACAGACAGGCCATCACCACGTCGAACAGCTGGGCATCGACAAACGCCAGCGCATCGCGTAGCTCTTCGGAATCCGGCTCAAGCCCCAGCTGCTGGGCCTGCTCGGCCGCGGCGAGCGCCACATCGGGCTCACGACGAAGCAGCTGAGTCAAATCACAACCGGGCGCATGGGCACCAATGGGATAGTCGGGCCGTGTGTCCGTCTTGAGACGGTAGGGGCTGGCAATGTCGCGCGTCTTTTTGCGCGAACCCGAGGTGCCCGAAGTGCTCGGCGCGGCTTCGTATGGCACGACGCCGGCAATGAGCTCGTAAACCGTGCTTGCCGCGGCATAGACGTCAATCGCCGGCGACATACGCAAAGCGCGCAGGTCGGGAATATCGTCGGTGAGCATCTCGGGCGGGGCATAGGCAACCGTCGCGCGACGCAGCGTGGCATAACGCTCCGTAAACGACGCCTTGCCGCCGGTACCGGCCACGGCCGACGCAGGCTCAAGCGCCAGCGACGAGCCAAAGTCGATCAGGCACAGGTCAAAGGTGCCCTCGGCAAGCTGTCGGTCAAGCGGCAGGCGCGCCGTACGCACCATAATATTAGCGGGCGAGATATCGCGATGGACAAAGCCCTCGCCCACCAGGCTCATACGGCAGAGCAGATCGAACAGGTCGCGACCCAGACGCGCCGCCACAAGCGGCGATAGGCGTCCGGCATCGTCCACGGCGAGTCGCGAGCGCAAGCGGGCGAGCGTCTCGCCCTCGACCCATTCCATGACAATTGCAGGCACACCGTCAACCTCGCCCCAGCCATAGAGGCGGGGAAAGCCCTTAAGGCCCGAAAGGGCGCGATGGCATTCATATTCCTCGCGAAATGCCGCTTTGAACTTGGCGACCAGCGACTCATGGGCGGCATCGTCGTCAAACTCATCGCGCGTCGGCAAGATGAGCTGTTTGAGTGCTACGTCCTCGCCTTGGGCGTTGACAGCACGCGTCACGCGGCCGATACCGCCACGGCGCATGGTGGCATCGTCGGCAAACAGTATCGTAAAACGACGCAGATAGGCAGGCAGTTCGTCCTGACCGAGCGCAATGGCCGGCTCAAACCCGTCGACACGCGCCAGGCGCAGGCCGACCATGGGATCGCGACCGAGCGATTGTGGTGTGGTGGATGCAAGATCGGTCATCATAGGGCAAGCGCCGCCACGTTATTGTTGAAGTTACCGAGCGCGACGTCATCATCGCCGTAATGGCCGACCCATTGACATAGGTTGGTGTAACAGCCCCACAGATTGGCATACTGCTGATACCACCTTGACCGGGGCGAGAATGTCTGACGACCGAACTCGGCTCGAATGACAAACATCTCCCCGACCAGGCTGTCGCACGGCCTGGGATCTCCCGTAGAGTTATAGGTCGAGACCACGTCATTGGCACGAGAAACATAGCCGTCGAGCATGTTGTACTTGGTCACAAGCCAACTGTGAATGCTCTCTTCCTCAGCAGCGGAAAGGCCGCCGGAGTTTGCATCGTTGTCAGTGTTGCCGCCCGTCGAGCCGCCGTTTCCAGGCCCTCCGGTAGAGGAACCCGACCCAGAGCCGCCGCCCGAACTCGATGAATCCGAGCCGGAGCCAGAAGTATCCGAGCTACCGGGCTTTCCGGACTGCTGGGCGTCCTGCTCCTTTTGCTGCTCGACCTTATTCACCGTTGCCGCCACGCTATTGTTGGACAATCGATCGATGATCTTGGTGTTGGTGAGCACGATGGTTTTGCCATTGGCAAGCGTGACTTCGTTGTCCGGGGCCTCGGCGCCGTCCGCATCGTCGGTGCCAAACACAATATGCCCGACCACACTTGCCCAAGCATATCCAGTCGTGGTGCCCAGATCGCTTTTGACCTCATGCCCCACGCGCGGTTCGCGTGCGGCATGCGCCTGCATCATGGACGGCACGGTCATGCCATAGGCAGAAACGCCAGCTATGACCAGCACCAGCGAGCATGATAGCAGTGCGTACGCCCGCGACGCCAAGCCCAGTCGGCGTCGTATGTGCACCGCGGCGCCGCGCTTTGTCTGAGTGCCACCGGGCCGCATGCGTTCTCCTCCAACAAAAACACGCCGCTCGGGAGCGGCGCATTCATTCGAATCCATATTTGAGTGTATCAGCGAACCCAAAAGGTTGCGCAACGAATGAGCAAATTAAGGATGCGAGCGGAAGCATCCATGCGATAAGCGGATACGAAGCATCTTTGTTGCACAACAAACTCACAGTCGCACGGGGAAATTATGACTACCCCGTGCGACTGTGAGGAAAACATACGGCAGGAGCAGGCTCGCCACCTAAATCGCGCGACGGGCCTCGATGGCGCGGCCAAGCGTAAGCTCGTCGGCATACTCCAAGTCGCCGCCCACGGGAAGGCCGCTTGCCAGACGCGACACCTCGACGCCCAACGGCTTGATGGTACGGGCCAGATAGCTCGCCGTGGTCTCGCCCTCAATATTGGGGTTGGTGGCGATGATGACCTCGTGGATGTCCTCGTGGCCCAAGCGTGCCAGCAGCTCTCGAATGTGCAGCTGCTCGGGGCCAATCTTGTCCATGGGACTGATCACGCCGCCCAATACGTGGTAGAGGCCGTGGTAGCTGCCCGTGCGCTCGATCGCCTGGACATCGCGCGGCTCGCCCACCACGCAAATGCGAGTGGTATCGCGCATCGGGTCCTGGCAGATGGAGCACTCGTCGGCCGTGGCGTAGTTAAAGCAGCGGCTGCAAAAGTGGACCTCCTGCTTGACCTCCAGGATGGCCTCGGCCAGGCGGCGCGCCTCCTCGGCGTCGGCCTCCAACAGGTAATAGGCGATGCGCTGGGCCGACTTGGGACCAATGCCCGGCAGACGGCCCAGCTCATCGAGCAGTTTTTGCAGACTGTGGTTGGCACTCATATATATGCGTGTCTTAGAACGGCATGCCCGGGATGTTGAGGCCGCCGGTGATGGCGCCCATCTGCTTGTTGGCGAGCTCGTTGACGCCGCGGACGGCCTCGTTGACGGCAGCCATGATCATATCCTGCAGCATATCGACGTCCTCGGGATCGAGCGCATCGGGATCGATGGTGAGGTTGACGAGCTCCATCTCGCCGTTAACGGTCACCTTGACCATGCCGCCGCCGGCAGAGGCGTCGACGGTCTGGGACTTGAGGTTCTCCTGCGCGGCGGCAAGCTGCTCCTGCATCTTGCGAGCCTGCTTCATCATCTGCTGCATGTTCATACCGGCCATGATGGCTCCTTTACGTGCGGCCGCACGCCGAGCTGCAAGGGCAGCCGGAGCACGGCGGGACTTTCAAACTCAAAAATCGTACCACGGCGCGCGGCGAGAGAGCGGGGCGGACGTGTTACCTCAGTCGATATACATGTCCTCCAATACAAACCGCACTCAAAGATTATGCAAGGTCGAATTATGCAAGGTTGCATAATATCGCACACTCAATCTAGTAGAGCCGAATCCGGCATTTCATGTGCGCCACTAAATAGCTAAATGCCGAACCGCTGCTCGAGGCGGCGCACATGGCGGCAGGGTATAATTTGATTGCCATAGATAGTAATTTGGAGGTGCCCCATGAATGCCCCCAACGCGCTCCAAAACATCCGCTCAAAACACCCCGTTGCATATGTGGTTCTCTATCTCTTTGTCGGCTGGGCATTGCTGGTTGTCATCACCCATGCCATAGCTTTTGGAGCAGAACTGCTGATAGCCAGCTCGGACCAGCCCGTCGTCAAATGGGAGACGACCGATGAGTGCACCGACGGAACCCGAACCGTCTACTACAACAGCCCGTCCCTCTATCAAGAGTTCAAGGTCAAGATAAAGGACTTCAAGATTGTCGATGCCGAGCTAGGCGTTTATTTGGCAATCGGAGCAACCATTAACGCCGAGCAAGTCGAGTACACGGACAGCCATGCGACGTATCGTATCGACCTCAGCATCCTAGGCCGACCGTCACGCACCTGTCTGCTCGAATGCGAGATACGCGGCACCACACTACACATGTCCGAAATACAGATGCGCCCGGACAAGGGGTCCTCTTCTTGAGCAGTATACCCGCCTGCGCAGCTACTCCACCGGCTTGAAGATGGTGGCCTGGCCAAAGACGCTGCGGATGAGGGCCTTGGCCTCGTCCTCGGTCTGCGGGATGCTCGGGGCTGCGCCCTGATGGCCGAAGGGGCTGCCAGCACCGGGATTGGATTCCCAGGGAGCGGCGGGGACGTCGTCGTTTGCAGAGGCTGCGGGTGCCACAGCAGCGGCCTTGGTCGCGGACGCCGCACCCGGCACGTCGAACGGGGGCAGATCGTCCCCGCCGGCATCGGCAGCAAAACCACCGACCATAGCATCGTCGTAGGGCACCTGCTCGGATTCCCATGGCGCAGCCTGCGCAGGCGGCTGAGCCATGGGGACGGACGCGCGCTCGGGCGCTCGGGGCGCGGGCTCGGTCGGGAGCTTGCCCGTGGCAGGAGCACCGGCAGGGTTGTCGGAGCGCAGCCAAGGGGCCTTGGCCAGGTCGGATGACTTGGGCGCAGGCGCGGCAGCGGACTTGGGCGCGGGGATCGGAGCAGCCGGTTTGGGCGCAGCGGGTTCAGGCGCCGACGGGGTCGGTGCCGCTACCGGCGCCGCTTTTGGCTGCGTCGCGCTGGCGCTCGAGGATGCAGGGGGCACCGAGGACACGGGTTGCGGGTCCGCAGATACCGCAGCCCGTGCAGATGGAGAATGCTCCTCATGTTGAGGAGCCGGCGTGCCACCCCCATCCAGGACATAGTCGACGGTACGACGACCGAAGACCGCGCAGACCGTCGGCAGGACCACCGACTGCGTATCGGCGCGACCGAGCATCTTGATGGCAAAAGTCGAACCCGCGGGGAACGAGACCGTGAGCTTGGAGCCGTCGTCGGCCGTGGCGCGGGCGTTGAGCAAAAGCCCTGCGTAGGAGGCCTGACGAGCCTTGACGCGCTCGACGACCTCGGCCCATTTGCGCTGGAGCTCGCCGGCGTCCTCAACCGCGGGGGTCTCGGCAGCACCGGCGGCGGCAACCTGGGCGGCGTTGTTGGGCTTGGACACCGACACGGTCGATGCAGCAGGCGCGGAAGCCGGAGCCGCAACGGGCTGAGGTGCAGGCGTTACAGGTCTGGGCGCCGGCGCAGGAGCCGCGGACTTGGTCGCAGGCTGGGCAGCCGGAACAGCAGCGCCGCGGTCCCAAGGCATACCGCCCTGGCGCGCGGACGTAGCAGCGGGGGCAGCGGATGCCGCCGGAGCGGCAGCACGAGCGCCCGAAATGAGCGTCGGCTGCTGGGCAGCAGCGGGTACGGATGCTGCAGGCGCGGCGGCCTGAGCAGCAGCCACGCTCGCCGGCACGGCGCCGTTGGCAATCATGGCCTCCAGGCGTGCCACGCGCTCGGCCAATGCCTCAATCGTTAAATCAGCCTCGGGACGCGCCAGACGCGTGCAGGCAATCTCGAGCACCAGGCGCACGTCGCTCGCGCCCCTCATCTCCAGTGCGGCATCGTCGAGCACCGTCAGCACGCGGGCCAGGCGGTCGGCAGGATGCTCGCCAAAGGCAGCGGCCTCGGCAGCAAGCGCCTCGGCCTGCTCGGAGCCGCCCTCAAACAGCTCGGCACGGGCACCGGCAACGCAGGCAACGTACACGTCGCGCACATGCGCCACCAGGTCGCGCGTCAGCTCCAGCAGGTCATTGCCCTCCTCGACCTGCGCACGGATCAGTCCATAGAGCTCGGCAACATCGCGATCGGCAATGGCGCGGGAAAACTCGCCCAGAATCTGGTCCGAAACCTCGCCCAAAAGCGAGCGGGCGTCGTCCGCATGCACAGAACCGTTGCCAAAGACGCTCAGCTGCTCCAGCGTGGAAAGCGCGTCGCGCATACCGCCCTTGGCATGGCGCGCCACAATGGCGAG
Organism: Collinsella aerofaciens; assembly: GCA_048501115.1. GTDB lineage: Bacteria > Actinomycetota > Coriobacteriia > Coriobacteriales > Coriobacteriaceae > Collinsella > Collinsella aerofaciens_CD. The sequence goes on from DBFRZS010000012.1 coordinate 34,894, forward strand.
TGCCTCGTCGTCGTAATCGAAGCCCTCCTGCTCGCACACGTAAGACAGGCGATGCTCGATATCCTCGTTGCCGATGCGGTGGAAATCGAAGCGCTGGCAGCGTGAGAGAATGGTCTCCAGAATCTTTTGCGGGTCGGTGGTGCACAGCACAAAGATCACGTGTGCCGGCGGCTCCTCAAGCGTCTTGAGCAGCGCGTTGAACGCCGCCGTCGTGAGCATGTGGACCTCGTCGATGATATAAATCTTGTACTTGCCGCGCACTGGGGCAAAGTTGACGGAGTTGATGATCTCCTCGCGCACGTTGTCCACGCCGGTACGGCTTGCGGCATCGAGCTCGTAGACATCGGGGTGGTTACCCTCGGCGATGAGCTCGCACTCCTCGCAAGTACCGTCGGGCATGCAGCCGCTTGCACCCTCGGCGCGCGCCGCCTCGGCATTGCGGCACAGCAGCGCCTTGGCCAGAATGCGCGCCATGGTGGTCTTGCCCGTGCCGCGCGGTCCGCAGAACAGGTAGGCGTGGGACAGGCGCCCCTCGGTGATGGCGTGCTCGAGCGTCGAGACGATATGCTGCTGGCCCACCACGGAGTCGAAGGTGAGCGGGCGATACTTTCGGTACAACGATTCCATGGGTGCTCCCCCGGGTATACTGAGTCTTGTTGCCGCGACGGCCATGCGGTCGCACGGCATACTGCATTCATAATAACCCGTACGGCGAGCCCGCCGCGATAGGAGTCCAAAGAGCATGGCAGACGCAGAGAGCAACCTCGTTCCCTCCGAAGCAGCCGACCAGGTCGAGGTCGCGCTCGAGAAGCAGGCCGCGGCCGATGACGGCATTCTGTACCTCAACGAGTACCAGTACGAAAACGACCTGGTCACCGACTTTGCGCGCCTGGTCGCCTCGCCCAGGCGCCGTGGCTCCCTGTACGTCGCCGCCGCGATTGCCGCGCTCATCGGCATCGGCATGTTGGTGGCCGGCGGCAGCTGGATCAAGTTCGGCGTCGTGCTGATCGTGTTCGGCGCTTTTTTGGCCTGGTGGAGCAAAAACCTGCACCACACCCTCGCCCGCGACTTTATCGACGCCGTCGAGGCCGACGAGTCCATGGGTGGCCGCTATCGCCGCGTCGCCGCCAACGAGGACGGCCTGATGGTTTGGGGCAAAAGCGGCAAGTCACAGTTCTTCCCGTTTGACAAGCTCGACCACGTGCTCGACGGCGAGCGCATCTTTGTGGCCATGTTCGCCGACCAGGGCGTGACGATCCCCAAGGACACCTTCGTCCGTGGCGATGCCGAACAGTTCGGCCCCTTCCTCAAGGCGCGCATCAACAAAAAACTCCGCATCGAGACCAAGAAGAAGAAAATGAAGGCCGAGAAGGCCGCCGCCGAGGCCAAGCAGGGCGACAAGCCCCAGGAGACCAAGGGCAAGCAGCGCAAGCAGAAGAAGAACAAGAAGAAGCGCTAGGCCGGACGCAAGGTCCAGACCCCAGACGGAGCTTAAATTGAATGTCGCCCACCTGCGCGTGCTACACTAGCAGCATCTATGCCACCGCGAATGGCTCGGCCCCGTGCCCGCCACTCGCAAACGAACTTTAAACGCACGAGGGTTGGCCATGCCGCTTTTCTCGCAACATACCGCCCGGTTCTCGCCGGACGTTCCCTTGGAGGGCACTAGCTCTCGCGAGCTGCTCAAGCGGTACCAGCCGCTCGAGACGCTTGCGACCGGCGGTTTTGGCTCCATCGAGATCTGCCGCGACACGCATCTGCGCCGCCGCGTCGCCATTAAGCGCATCCCCCTTATCAACGGTGTCGGCATGCCCGCCAGCGACATCATGGATGTCCTGCGCGAGGCGCACACTGCCGCTATGCTTCAACATCCCAACATCGTGCAGGTCATCGACTTTACGCACGACACAGCCTATGCCTACCTGGTTATGGAATATGTCGATGGCATGTCGCTGGCCGAGTTTTTGCATCGCGTGGACGGCCACTCACTTACCTTTGACGAGGCTGCGGCCATTGCCGATGCCCTGGGCCAGGCGCTCACCTTCGCCCACAGTAATGGCGTACTCCACCTGGACATTAAGCCCGCCAACGTGCTCATCGACCACTCGGGCAATGTAAAGCTCACCGACTTTGGCATGGCGCGACTGTCGTCCGCCGGTGGCTTTGGCGGCTCGCGCGGCGGCACCATCGGCTACATGCCGCCCGAGCAGCTCGATATCGAGACCGGCACGGTCGACGAACGCGCTGATGTCTTTGCCCTCGCCTGCGTTATCTATGAGGGCTTGTGCGGCAGCGCTCCCTTTATGGCGGCCACGCCCGCCGACTCGCTCGGCCGCATCATCGGCGGCGCCACCTATCCCAGCGAGCTGATACCACACTTTCCCCCGGGAGCCGAGGCCGCGCTCATGAGCGCGCTCTCCCCCATGCCGCAGGACCGCCCCAACAGCATCGAGGCATTTTGCGACCAGCTCCTTGCCAGTCTGGGCAGCGTGCGCGAAGGCCGTCGCAGCCTGGAGCAAATGGTTGGCGAGCTTTCGGATGACGAGCAGGAGCTCGACGATATCGAGCCGTCGCACTACGAGGACGACGCCATCGAGATCGACCCCGCACTCGGCTGGGCGGGCACGCGCTGGAGCCATGCGCGCGACTACACCATGCGCGCTATCTCGGCGCTAACGTGCGGCACCTTTAGCTTTTTGCTGATGCAAACGGCCGGGGTCGCGGCGCTTCCCGGCCTGGTCATTGCGGCCATCGCGATCGGAGTGGCGGCTGGCCTGGCCCCCCAGATTGGCTCGGCCATCTCGGCTGTGGGCTTTTTGGTGCTCATGGCCAACGCCACCATGCAGGCACAGGGCATCCTGTCGATGCTGCCCGTCGCGGTGATCTTTGCCGCCGCCATGTCCGGTTGGTGGATCGCCTGGGGTCGCACCGAGACTGCCGCGAGCGCCACGCTCACCTGTGCACTCGCGCTTGGCTGTCTGACCGGCAATACCTTCCTGGCAGCTGGGGTCGCCGCCGGCGTCGCGTCATTTTGGCTCGGCCCGGCAAGCGCCGCCGCGGCAACGGGCATGGGCGCGCTTTTTGCCCGTCTGGCCACGGTCGCGCTTTCAGCCGGAGGCGTACTGGGGCTCGGTAACGTTGCCGCAGCGCTGGGAGACCCACTCCTTTGGGCTGCCTTTGTGCTGGTCGCGGCAACTGCCGCGGCGTCATCTGCGCTGCTCAATGCCCATGCCAAGCGTGCCAATCAGGGCTCAAACCTTGCCGCAATCGCCGCCATCGCTGTCACCGGCATCGGCTGCGCAGCGGCGTCCTGTCTTGCACACCATATGGAAATTGCCAGCCTTGCAGCCGCGGTCGTCGCCAAGGCGGCGGTTGCGGGAACCCTATCCTCTATAATCGTTGGGATATGCCTATATTTGCTCGGATACCAAAGAACCTATACGGAGAGTGATCTTTCGTGAACTTCCTGAACATCTTCGAGGACCACGTGGCCGGCATCTTCGGTGCCACCCGTGCCCCGTTCTCCTTTAAGAAGCTTGCCAAGCAGGCCGCTCGCGACATGGAGGATCAGACTCTGGTGATTAACGGCGTCAACACGGCGCCGGCACTCTATACCATCCTTATCGCCGCCGACGACGATCCCATGCTCGCCCCGTTCTACCCCGAGCTTTCGCGCGAGGTCCGCGAGTTTGTGAAGGCGCAGGCCGAAAAGCGCCGCTATGTCTTTGTCGGCGAGCCCCTCGTGCGCTTTATGATCGATCCGCAGCTGCGCGCCGGCAAGTTCTCGGTCTTTGCCGAGAACGTCGATGCCCCCACGCTCGGCCGCCTGTACGAAGAAGAGCGCGCCTATCAAAACGGCCTGGGCCAGAACAACTCCGCGGCAAGCCGTGCCGCCAGCGCCCCGCGCGCCGGCCAGCAGCAGTTTGCTGCCCCGCAGCAGCAGCGCCCCGCCGCCATGCCCCAGCAGCAGCCGACGCCTCGCGCCGCCGCTCCCGACCCGCTTGCCGTGGCAGACCCCTTCGCGCCTAGCGTCCCCGACCCCGCCGCAGCACCCATCCCGGTGCCGCAGACCGTCTCGCGCGACGCGCTTGCCGGCATGGGCGGAGCCGCCGCGACCGGTGCCGCCGTGGGCCTAGGCGCCGCAGCCGGCATCGCCTCCAACATGGCGAGCACTCGCGCCCCGCAGCGCCCGCTCGCCCAGCTCGTCGACGTCGTGAGCGGCGAGAGCCATAGCATCACCTCCGCACAGGTAACCATCGGTCGCGAGCGCTCAGTTTCCGACATTGCCCTGCGCGACCCCAACGTGTCGCGCCGCCACGCCCAGCTCACCTTTACGGGCTCGGATTGGTCGATCGAGGACCTCAATTCCACCAACGGCACGCTCGTCAACAACCGCCGCATTACGCGCTGCCCGCTGCGCAACGGCGATCTGCTGACGTTTGGCCTGAGCACCTTTGAATTTAGGGGATAGTCGCTTATGAACATCGATATCGTCCTTTTTGCAGGCCGCATCGTCCTGGTCGCCCTGCTCTATATCTTCCTGTTCGCCGTCATGAAGACCGGCGTGGGACTTGTGCGCGGGCAGCGCCGCGACTCGGCTATCTGGACGATTGATGTGGACAAGGGTCCGCGCGGTATCCGCGGCATCCACGTAGACATGCTCGGCCCCGTCATCGTCGGTCGCTCGCCATCTTCGGACATCTGCATCAACGAACCGTTCGTCTCGGCCTCGCATGCGCGCTTTTCGCTGCAGGGCCCGGCGCTCATCATCGAGGACCTCAACTCGCTTAACGGCACGCTCGTCAACGGCCGCCAGCTCGTGGAGCCCGCGACGCTGCGTGAGGGCGACGAAGTCCAGATTGGCGACGTGGTCATGAAGGTGAACCGTCGATGATCGACGAGGAGAACAAGTCCGCAACTATGACCGAGGCACCGGCTGCCGCCGCAGCTGCGCCGGCCCACGCCGCTCCGGCGGGCTCCGCACCCGTGGAACCCGAGGACACCGTGTTCTCCCTGCCTCTTTCGCATGTAACGCATGATATTTCGGATCTCGCCGATAACGAGGACGAAGAGGATGCCGTAGCGGCGCCCATCGGCGCACATGCTGCGGAACAGCCCACAGCGCCCGAAGCAACCCCGGCGCCGGCTCACTTTGCAGAGCCCGTCGCCGCGGCAATCAACGAGAGCGCTGCGGTGTTTGCGGCACCCGAGCCCGCCGCGCCGGCGTTTCCCATAGCCCCGGCATCCGAGGTTGCGCCCGCGTCTACGCCGGCGCCCGAGGCGGGGACATCCCCCGAGGACGGCCCTGCACCCAAGACCCCGCAGCCTGCGCCCGCAAGCGAGTCCGATGCCGTGGCCGAGCCCGCCGCCCAGTCGCAAAACACGCCCGCGCCGTCGCACTTTGCGACGCCCGAGCCTATAGACGTCAGCCCGCAAGATGACGAGTCGACCGCCCGCGTTTCCGAGGAGCCCGACTCCCCGGACACCGGCGATTCCGAATCAAACGCCGAGACCGACACCGTCTCTCCCGGTGACACAGCCGAGATCGACGTTGCCGCCGTTGAGGCCAAGCTCAAAGACCCCGGCTCGACCATGAGCTTTGAACCCCTAACCGAGGAGCGCATCGAGACCGACTCGACCTATGATGCCGGCACCACCACGCAACTCATGTGGGGCGCCCGCTCCGACGTTGGCTGTGTGCGCCCGCACAATGAGGATTCCTACCTGGTGCAGTCGCCGCTCTTTTGCGTATGCGACGGCATGGGCGGTCACGCCGCCGGCGAGGTAGCCTCCTCTATCGCTGTCGAGACCATTGCCAAGACAGCTCCTCAGTCTGCCGACGCCGCACGCCTGGCGGCAGCCGTCGAGGCCGCCAACGCCGCCGTAATCGAGGCTGCCTTGAATGGCCTGGGCAAGCCCGGCATGGGCTGCACAGCCACTTGCGCCTATATCGAAAACGACACGCTCGCCATCGCCCACGTGGGTGACTCTCGCGCCTACCTGCTCCACGAGGGCACGCTCATCCGCGTGACCCGCGACCACTCCTACGTGGAGGAGCTCGTGGACGCCGGCGAAATCACGGCAGACGAGGCTCGCGTCCACCCCAACCGTTCGGTCATCACCCGCGCGCTGGGCTCGGACCCCGCTATGTATGCCGACCACTTCACTCTGCATATCGAGGAAGGTGACCGTCTGATCCTGTGCTCCGACGGCCTTTCGAGCATGATTCCCGATAGCGATATCGAGAACATCGCCACGCAGTCCTCAACCGCGCAAATCTGCGTCGACAACCTAGTGGACGCGGCGCTTGCCGCCGGCGGCCACGACAACGTGACCGTAGTAGTCGTTGACCTGGTTGACGATGGCGTCATGCGCGAGGCGCAACGCGTGCGTCGCCGCAACGTTACTATCGCCGCCATCCTGGCCCTCGTCTTTGTGCTGGCAGCTGGCATCTGGGCCTACACGGGTGTCACCGGCTCGTACTACCTGGGTACCTACCAGGGCAATGTCGCCGTCTGGCGCGGCCTGCCCGGCAAGCCACTCGGACTCAAGCTCCACTGGCTCGAAAGCGAAACCAGCATCAAGCTATCCGACCTGCCCGAAGACACGCAAAACCGCCTCAAGGCGGGTATTCCGCAAACAAGTGTCGACGATGCGCAGGACACGATATCCAAGTACCGCCACCAGATCGACGAGGAGCAGACCCGCCAGGTGATCGACGCGCAAACGATTCGCGACAACACCAATCAGGGATCGACCTCCGAATCAGATTCCGAGAAAACCGCCGAACAGTCCGCCGAGGCCGAAGCCTCCGATGAGAATTAGAAAGGGAGTGCCGCTTATGAGTCGCCGCAACACCGAGCTGCTCTTGCTCATCGCCTCGGCGTTCCCCGTCATCCTGCTGTATGCGATGTACGTCCTCACCGCGGGCGCTGCCATCTCCTTTGAGACGCTCGCCGTACCGATCGGCCTCTTTGCCGCCTTTGCCGCGGCCCACATTGCCGTGCGCATCTTGGCGCCCGGTGCCGACCCCGCCATCCTGCCCATCGTATTTATACTTTCGGGCATCGGCATCACGTTCGTGACGCGTCTCGCCCCCGCTCTCGCCATCTCACAGCTCATCATCCTGTTTGTCTCGGTGGCGCTCATGGTGGGAACGCTTGCACTGGTCAAAAACCTCGACGTGGTCATGCGCTACAAGTACACCTTTGGCATCATCGGCATCATTCTGCTGATGCTGCCTATCTTTATCGGCACCACGATCTCGGGCTCCAAGCTGTGGATTCGCATCGCGGGCTTTACCATCCAGCCCGGCGAGTTCGCCAAGGTCTTTATCGTCCTGTTCCTGGCCGGCTACCTGGCCGAGAACCGCGAGCTGCTCTCCATCTCCAACCGCAAGATTCTGGGCTTTAAGATCCCTCGCCTGCGACTGCTGCTGCCGCTGTTTGCCGTGTGGGGTGTGTGCCTGCTCGTCGTCGTCTTCGAACGCGACCTGGGTTCGGCCGTGCTGTTCTACACCATCTTCTTGCTGATGCTCTACGTTGCCACGGGGCGCTTTTCGTATGTCGTTATCGGCCTTGCGCTCTTAGCCGCTGGAGCCGTGGGCGCCTACAAGTTCCTGTCTCACGTTCAGGTGCGTTTCCAGGTTTGGCTCGATCCGTTTAAGGACGCCCAGGGCCAGGGCTACCAGATCGTCCAGTCGCTCTTCTCGCTTGCCGATGGCGGTCTGGTCGGTGTTGGCATCGGCAACGGCATGGCCAACAACATCCCTGTCGTCGAGTCCGACTTTATCTTCTCGGCTATCGGCGAGGAGATGGGCCTTTTGGGCGGCGGCGCCGTGCTCATCCTGTTTATGCTCTTTGCCGTGCGTGGCCTCACCACGGCTGCCCGCGCTAAATCCGACCTCGCCGCCTTTAGTGCCACAGGCCTTACGGCCGCCATCAGCTTCCAGGCCTTCTTGATCGTTGGCGGCGTAACCCGCCTGATCCCGCTGACCGGCGTCACCCTGCCCTTTATGAGCCAGGGCGGCTCCTCTCTGCTGGCGAGCTTTATCATCGTCGCGCTCCTGCTGCGCGCCGGTGACGAGGCGACCGGACGCGAGGCCGAGCTTACCGGCACCGGCACCATGGCCGCCATCACCGATGATCAGGTCGCATCTGCCGCCGCCCCGACGGGCACGCGCTTTGCCACCTCGTCTTCCTACGGCAGCGGCAGCCATTCCGTCGGCTCGCGCATGCGCCGTCGCCTGCTCGACACGCCTGAATCCGGTGTGCTCGGCCGCGTTGCTCTTGCCAACCGTCTAACCCGCGCGGTGCTCGCCTTTACGGCGCTGTTCGCCATCCTTATCGGCAACCTCACCTATGTCCAGGTCATTAAGGCCAAGGACTATCAGGACATGCCGACCAACAACCACACCATCGCCCGCTCCAAGTACATCCAGCGCGGCTCCATCATCACGTCCGACGGCGTGACGCTGGCCGAGTCGCTGCAGCAGGAGGACGGCACCTACGTACGCTCCTACCCCAACGGTAACCTGGCAGCTCACGTGGTTGGCTACGTGAGCCAGCAGTATGGCACCACCGCCATCGAGAGCGTCATGAACGACACGCTCACCGGTTCTAAGGACTACTCCAGCTGGAACAATGCCATCGCGTCGCTCGCGGGCCAGACCCAGCCGGGCAACACCGCCAAGCTCACCATCGACTCGCGTATCCAGACGGCGGCCGAGCAGGCACTCAAGGGCTTTAAGGGCGCTGTAGTGGTCATCGACCCGCGTACCGGCGCGGTGCTCGCATGTGCCAGCTCGCCCACCTACGACAACACCAACATCGATGCCCTGCTGCAGACGGGCGGCGGCGAGGACGGCTCCATGTACAATCGCGCCATGGACGCGCTGTACACGCCGGGCTCCACGTTTAAGGTCGTTACGCTTTCCGCGGCACTCGAGACCGGTACCGCCAGCCTGACCAGCACCTACCAGGCGCCCGGCTCCATGGATATCGGCAACGCACCGGTCACCAACTATGCCAACGAGAGCTACGGCACCATCAGCCTGCAGCAGGCCTTTGCCGTGTCCTCCAACGTCGTCTTTGGCCAGGTGGCAAACGAAGTTGGCGCAAACACGCTCGTGCAGTTTGCCAACGCCTTTGGCTACGGCCAAAAGCTCGGCCAGGACCTGACCTCCGCGGCCTCCATCATGGCCGACCCGTCGCTCATGACCGAGTGGGAGACCGCCTGGGCCGGCGCCGGCCAGCCTGTCGGCATGGACCACACGCCCGGCCCGCAGACCACCGTCATGCAAAACGCCGTGATTGCCGCCGCCATCGCTAACAGCGGCGTGGTCATGGACCCGTACTTTGTAGCCCAGGTACTCGCCCCGGACGGAACCGTGGTCAAGACCACGCAGTCCCGCTCGCTTGGTCAGGCCGTCAGCTCCGCCACGGCCGACCAGGTCAAGCAGGCCATGCTTGCCGTCGTCCAGTCCGGCACCGGCACCGATGCCCAAATCCCCGGCGTCAAGGTCGCCGGCAAGACCGGCTCGGCCGAGACTGGCGGCACCAACGTCAACTCGATGTTCGTTGGCTTTGCACCTTACGATTCACCCACGGTCGCCATCTCGGTGGCCTTGGAGGATTTCGACAAGCATGACGTCGAGGCCGCCAAGATCGCCGGTATCGTCCTGACCGCGGCGCTTGCCGCACAGGGAGCGTGATGCCCATGATCGAATCGGACACCCGAGGCGCGCCGCGGCCTAAGGGTTAGCGGCAACGCGTCACACGGCCCCAGCGGCCACATCGTAGGTACTACACACATCGTTGAGCGAATAGTTATGTTAGGAGCAGGAATGGAACAGAGGGTCCTCGGGGGAAGATACCTCCTCAAGGATAAGGTGGGAACAGGCGGCATGGCGACCGTCTACCGCGCACAGGACCAGGTCCTCGACCGCACGGTAGCCGTCAAGATTATGCTGCCGCAGTATGCTGGCGACGCAACCTTCACCGCACGCTTTAAGCAGGAGGCCCAGGCAGCAGCCGGTCTCTCCTCCCCCTATATCGTGGGCGTCTACGATTGGGGCAAGGACGGCGACACCTATTACATCGTCATGGAGTACTTGCGCGGCACCGACCTTAAGAGCGGCATCAAGAGCCACGGCGCCCTCGACCCCAAGAAGGTCGCCCAGATCGGCTCGCAGATTAGCTCCGCGCTTTCGGTCGCCCACAAGCACGAGATCATCCACCGCGACATTAAGCCGCAGAACATCATGGTGCTGCCCGACGGCAACATCAAGGTGATGGACTTTGGCATCGCGCGCGCCAAGAACAGCCACCTCACGCAAGACAACAACGTGCTGGGAACCGCCCACTACGTCAGCCCCGAGCAGACCCGTGGTCAGGACCTCGGCCCCACCTCGGATATCTACTCGCTGGGCGTCGTGATGTACGAGTGCGCCACCGGCCGCGTTCCCTTTGACGGTGACGACGCTATCTCAGTCGCACTCAAGCAGGTCAACGAGCTGCCTATTCCGCCGAGCCAGATCAACTCCGGTGTCGACGCCGACCTTGAGCGCATCATCCTCAAGTGCATGGAGAAGGACCCGGCAAACCGCTTCCAGACCGCCGACGAGCTTCGTCAGGTGCTCAATAGCTACCTGTCGGGCCGTGCCGTCAACGTCTCGGAGCCCACGCGCATCATCGGTGCCCCCGGTGAGCTGGGCGCCACCAAGACTCGCGAGCTTTCCGATCAAACGCGCGCCATGGTGCGTCCCGTCTCGGGCGTGAGCGGCCAGAATACCGCCCGTAGCTCGGTTTCGGGCTCCACCGGCTCCTACGAGGTCGAAAAGCCCAAATCCAACAAGAACAAGATCATCGCCGCCGTGGTGGCAGCCGTTGCCGTCATCGGCATCGTGGTGGCCTTTGCCACAGGACTCTTTGGCGGCGAGCAGGTCACCGTGCCCGATGTGCTGGGCAAGGACCAGCAGACTGCCGTCGAGCTGATCAAGGAAGCCGGCCTCGAGGTCGGCACCATCGACCAAAGCTACAACGACGATGTCGACGAGGGCAAGGTCGCCGAGCAGACGCCCAACGGCAACACCAAGAAGGCCAAGGGCACCAAGGTGAACCTGGTAATCTCCAAGGGTCCCAAGCCCTCCGAGAAGGTTGAGGTTCCCCGGCTTGTCGGCCTGACCAAGGACCAGGCCGAGGCCGCGCTGGCAAGCGTTGGCCTGAAGGGCAACGCCTCCGAGGAGGCCAACGAGGCCGATGAGGGCCAGGTCTTTGAGCAGGGCACCGAAGCCGGTAAGGAAGTCGCGAAGGGCACGACCATCTCGTACAAGGTCTCGAGCGGCCCGGATACCACGTCCGTCCCCGATCTGACCGACATGACCGAGGCCCAGGCGCGCAACGCCCTCGATATGGCAGGCTTTGGCGTCGACGTTAGCTACCAGGAGAACGACTCGGTTACCGAGGGCACCGTGATCAGCTGGAACCCCAGTGGCAAGCAGAAGCCCGGCGCCACGATTACCGTCGTCATTGCCAAGAAGTCCGGCAAGGCCAGTGTTCCGGGCAACCTGTACGGCAAGAGTATCTCTGCCGCCGTCACCGCGCTCAACAACGCCGGTTTCTATAACATCGGCTTCTGTGACCAGAACGGCAATCCCGTAAGCGGTAACGAGGATGCCACCGTTACGGGCGTCTCCCCCACCGGCAAGCAGTCCACCGACAGCACGATCACGCTAACAGTCGCACTTTCTGGCTCGGGCTCTGGCTCTGGCTCGGGCACGGGTGACGATTCCGGTACGACCAACTAGTCGCCACCCCACCGCTCATCACGGCTTTCGCCGCAAACATATTCGCTCACAGGCGCCCGCTTGCTCCCCCAGCAAGCGGGCGCCTCGTTTTTGGCATGGCATGAACCAGAAGAGCCAGGCACCGTAGCGGTACCGGGCTCGATATTCCTCTGGTGCCCCCGGGCGGATTCGAAAACTCCCCCCGCGGGGAAATTGGTGACGCGGGTGTCGACGGCTCGAATCCGCCGACGGCCCCCACAAACCAGAAACGGCGCCGCTCTCGCGACGCCGTCATAATCTTCTGGTGCCCCCGGGCGGATTCGAACCGTCGACACCCGCTTTAGGAGAGCGGTGCTCTATCCCCTGAGCTACGGAGGCATGTTGTACTAGTGTAGCAGATTTACGCCGTTGTAATACAGCGTATAGCCACTCTTCGAAGTTGCGGTGGAACAGCCCTCCGGAAAGTGTGTCCCACTATCCAGGCAAATTCTGGGTCAAACTTTCCCAATGGGACCTCGCTGGAAACTGTGTCCCAGAATTTCGGCTCGAAACGGGACACGGTTTCCCAAACGACCCCGTTCCGGAAACTACGTCCCGGAATCGGCGCTCGAACTGGGATGCACTTTCCCAATCGAGCCCCATGGAAAACTGCGTCCCACTTTGGGGGGCGCTCTTTAATGACTAGTTGCCTTTGTGGAAAAGGTTTTTGATAACGGAGGGGATGCTCTTGGCGCCCTTGGCCGTCACATCGATAAAGTCGGGCGAACGCACGAGCTTATCCTCGTCGACGTACTTGCGGACCGCGCGAAGCGTCTCTTTGTCGTCGCGCGTCGAAAACGTAAAGTGACCGTTGTCCTTGGTGAAGATGGCAAAACGCGTAATCTTCTTGGTGCCGCGCAAAACCTCGGCGGCAATATAGTCGACCTCGTCCCACGGGATTTGAATATAATCCTCGGGATTGCGCTCGTTATAGTACTCAAACGCCTTATTGCCCACCATCACGTTACCGTGGCTGGTAAGCCCCATCAGGCAGGTTGCCGGCGTTGCCAGATCGACCGTGCTGTTCTGAGATTGCGCCATACGCGCCTCACCCTCCAATAAAAACAATCGGACCGCATCCAGTGTACCCACCGGGTGCGGTCCGTTTCAATGGCTCAAAAGCCCTTACCTAGCAACTCTCGGTCTTAAGCCGAAGCGTGCTTACATGAAGCCGCAGAAGCGACCGATGATGCCGACGGCGAAGAGAGCCAGGATGATGACGATCGGGCTGACCTTCTTCTTGAGGAGCTTGCAGACCAGCAGGGTCAGGCACACGGCGGCAAGGCCGGGGATGAGCTGATCGAGGTTGGCCTGAAGCGTGGTGACCTTCATCTGATCAAGGGCGGTAGCACCGACGGAGTTGTACATCGTCAGCGCTTCCTTGATACCCTCGGAACCGGAGGGCAGGCTAGCCCAGTCGATAAAGGCGCCAGCAGACTGCTTGACCGTGGAGACGATCGGGGTGAAGGAAATGGACACCCAGCGCTCGACCAGGGCGCCGATGATGAACATACCCAGGATGGAAGCGCCCTCGGTGACCTTGCCCATCAGACCACCGGAGAGGTCCTTGGCGATGGAGGAGCCGACCTTGTAGCCAAACTCCTGCGTGTACCACAGGAAAGCGTAACGGATGATGTTCCACGCGAAGAAGAACAGCAGCGGACCGACGATGCTGCCGGACATGGCCAGGGAAGCGCCCAGAGCGCCCAGAATCGGGCGAAGGGTGAACCAGAAGACGGGGTCACCGACGCCGGCGAGCGGGCCCATCATACCGACCTTGACGCCCTGGATGGCGACGTCGTCAATCGGGGCACCGTTGGCGCGCTCCTCCTCGAGAGCGAGGGTAACGCCAATGACGGGGGCGGAAACATAGGGGTGGGTGTTATAGAACTCCAGGTGGCGCTTAAGAGCGGCAATCTGGTCATCCTTGCTGGTGTAGAGCTTCTTGATCGCAGGGATCATTGCGAAGCACCAGCCGCCGTTCTGCATACGCTCGTAGTTCCACGAGCCCTGAAGGAACTGATGACGGAAGCAAATCTTCTTGCGGTCAGCCTTGGTGAGCTGAATCTTGTTCTCTGCCATATGTATCACTCCCCTCCTACTCGTAATCGTTCAGAATGTCGCCGAGCGGGTCGCCGGAGCCACCGCCCATGCCGCCACCCTGCTTGGCCAGATCCTTAAGGCCAAGGTAGATGAGGGCAAGGGAGATGCCGATGAGACCAAGGGCGATCAGCGTGAGCTGAGGGATGGCAGCAAGGACAAAGCCGAGGACGAAGAACGGCCAGGTCTCCTTGGTGGCCATCATGTTGATGACCATGGCGTAACCGACGGAAGCGACCATGCCGCCGCCGACAGCCATGCCGCCGGACAGCCAGTCGGGCATAGCGTTAAGCGCGTTGGTAACGGCCTCGGCCGGGATGACGCACAGAAGCACTGCCGGGATGGCGATACGAAGGCCCTGCATGAGGATGGCAGCATACTGCCAGCGCTCGATGCCGGAGAAGTCGCCCTTCTCGGCGCAACCGTCCATGGCGTGAGCGATAGCGGTAGCAATGGTACGGCAGATCATGGTCAGGAACAGACCAGCGACCGACAGTGGGACGGCGACGGCGATAGCGGTGGTAACGGCCTTGGCCGAATCGGTGGCGCCACCGTTGAGGGCGAGCACCATGATGATCGAAGAAGCGACCGAGGCCAGAGCGGCGTCAGGCGCGACAGCGGCGCCGACGTTAGCCCAGCCAAGGGCCATCATCTGGAGCGAACCGCCCAGGAGGATGCCCTCCTGAAGGTGACCGGTTACGAGACCGATAAGCGTGCATGCCACGAGCGGCTGATGGAACTGGAACTCATCCAGAATGCCTTCCATACCGGCAAGCAACGCGACAATCGCAACAAGCAGAATAGTGATTGCAGACATGTATCGGACCCTCCTTTACTATGCTTGAGCGGCCAGTTCGGCCTTAGCTTTCTTCAACATGGCGTCGAGATCCTCGGAGGAATCCGAAGGAACCTTGCGGACCTCGAACTTGACGTCCTTGGCCTTGAGGGCCTCGAGAGTCTTAACGTCATCATCGCCCATAGCGACGGCGTTGGTGACGACGACCTTGCCCTTGGAGTGAGCCATGGAACCGATGTTGACTTCCTTGATGTCGACACCGGCCTCGATGGCCTTGAGCAGATCCTGCGGGTTCTCAAAGAGCAGCATGGCCTTGGTGTCACCAAAGCGCGTGTCCTTGACGACCTCGGCCATCTTCTTGATGGGCACGACGTTGGCATGGACTCCCGGAGGGGCAGCCTGCTCGATCATGGTCTTGCGGAGCTCGTCGTGAGCAACGCCGTCGGAAACCACGATGATGCGGTTGGGGTTGATCTGCTTGGTCCACGTGGTGGCCACCTGACCATGAAGCAGACGGGTGTCGATACGGACGTGGGCGATCTTGATGTGCCCATCGCCGATGACCGTTCCCGGAGGGATGGCGCCTGCAGGAGCAGCGGCGGCCGCAGCCGGCTTCTTCTCCTCGGGCTCCAGAGACTCGGGCTTGACACGCACGCCAGCCTTAGCCTCAGTCACGAGATGTTTTGCGATCGCATGTGCAGTGTTCTTTGCGTCAAAGCGCTGCGAATATGCCTCGATGAGCATAGGCAGGTTGACACCGGTGACGATAGCCCAGGAATCGTGGCCCTCGATGAGCCCGCTGATCTGGTTGAACGGCGTGCCGCCCCACAGATCAACGAGGAAGAGCACCTGCTCCTGGTCCTCGAAGGAAGCGACTGCTTCCTCGACCTTGGCACGGAAGTCGTCGGGGCCCATGCTCGGCTCGAGCGAGACCACGGCAACAGACGGCTGATCGCCAAAGACCATCGAGCCCGTCTGCTTGATTCCAGCTGCCAAGTCCCCGTGGCTAGCAAGAACAATACTTACCATCACATAACCTCCTTTTTGTCTACGTATTTCCTACACGACATGAAAGGAGTATACCTGTTTGGATTGTGGAATTATAGCTAAATCCGCAAAAGGTTGGATTATTTGTTTAAATGTCTAGGTTTGTTACAAGTTGATTACGTTACTGCTTTTTGACTCATTACATGACAAGGCGTCGCTCATCAAGCTATGTATTTTATAGATACAAGCAAGCTGTTCATTAATATCGATATTAAGCAAGTGCGAATGTGCTCGTACTGTCACTATTTTGTTTAAACAGACATGGCTTGACTATTTGCACGACTTATGCTCAACAAAACTACTCAAAAAAGTTGCGGTGAAATAGTTCTTGTTTAAGAGTCAGAAGGCTGGATTTAGGAACTATTTCACCGCAACTTATAGGGGATCCTAGACGATGTGGAGTGGGTTGGCGGCGTCGACGGCATCGGGCGCGTCGGAAGGGCCGTCGGGGGCAGCGCCTGCCGGATCCTCTTCGGGGGTCTCGATCTGTTTGATCATTACCTCTTGGCCCTGCAGCAAATAGGTCTCGCCGCTACCGCAATGGGGACAGGCCTTGCCGTGCTCGACCGTCACGTAGTCGCAGCCACACGCCTCGCAATGTGTCACGGCCTCAACGGGCTCCACGATAAGCTCTGCACCCTCGGTGATGGGCTTTTTATCTGCCGCCCAGCGCCAAGCGTCGAGTAGCAAGTCGGGAACGACGCCCGAGACCTCGCCCAGCAGCAGCGTGACGCTCGAAACGCGACGCACGCCATTGGCGCGCGCCACGTTCTCGACATCGCGAATGATGTGATAGACGATTCCCAATTCATGCAAGGCGAAACCCTTTCTGCAGAGGTTGATTCGATGCAAACTCAAAGCAAGGGGACGACGAGATCTAGTCTGCGCCGTCCCCTTACCCGCCATGGCTACCTATTTACGACCAAATTTAATCTTGATGGCACGCTTTAGAGCATACTTGCCAAGGCTTGGGAGCTTTTGCTCGTATTTGACCATCGTTGAGCACTCGGGGCGGTCGCGATCCAGATGGATGGCGTCGAACGCGCACTTGGTGGTGCACAGGCCGCAGCCGATGCACTTGTTGGGGTCGACGATCGAGGCGCCGCAGCCCAGGCAACGGGCGGTCTCGGCGCGCACCTGCTCCTCGGTAAAGGTCTCAACATACTCGCTAAACGGCGCAGCCTTCTCGCGTTCGCGGTCCACATGCGCAACCTCGCGGCTCGCGTTGTCGTAGCTCTCGAGCACAACGTCGTCGCGGTCGAGCGCGGTGTAGCGGCGCTGGTTGCGACCGATGGTGAGCGTGGATCCCGGCTGCACAAAGCGATGGATGGATACGGCGGCCTCGTGGCCGGCGGCGATGGCATCGATGGCGAAGCTGGGGCCAGTATAGACGTCGCCGCCCACAAAGATGTCGGGCTCGGCGGTCTGGTAGGTCTGGGGATCGGCAAGAGCACCCTGGCCGCGGCCAAGCTCCACCTTGGAGCCAGCCAACAGGTCGCCCCACACAATGGACTGGCCAATCGACATGACTACACGGTCGGCATCGACACGACGCAGATCGTTCTCGTCGTACTCGGGCGCAAACCGGCCCTCGTCGTCAAAGACACGCGTGCAGCGCTTGAAGGTGATACCGCACACACGACCGGCCTCGTCCAGGTGAACCTCCTTGGGACCCCAACCGCAGCTGATGTGTGCGCCGTCCTCGATGGCCTCGCGATGCTCCTCCTCGCTGGCTGGCATCTGAGCCTCGCTCTCCAGGCAGAACATCTCAACGTGCTCGGAACCCAAACGGCAGGCGTTGCGCGCGACATCGATAGCCACGTTGCCGCCGCCCACCACGATGGTGCGGCCGGGCAGCGCGTCGATCTTGCCGCTGTTGACCTCGCGCAAGAAGTCGACGGCCACGGTCACGTCCTCGGCATCCTCGCCCGGAATACCGGCAAGGCGGCCGCCCTGGCAGCCGATGGCAACATAAAAGGCCTTAAAGCCCTGTTCGCGCAGCTCGTCGAGCGTCACATCGCGGCCGACCTCCACGCCATAGCGGAACTCGGCACCCATCAGGCGAATGATCTCGACCTCGGCCTCGATAACGTCCTTCTCCAGCTTAAAGCTGGGAATACCGTAGGTGAGCATGCCGCCCGGGCGCTCGTTCTTCTCGAACACGACAGGCTTGTAGCCCTTCTCGGCCAGGTAGAAAGCGCAGGACAGGCCGGCGGGACCGGCACCGATAATGGCGATCTTCTGATCGAAGCCGCCAGCGCGCGTCGGCGTCACCACGGGCGGGACATAGCGGGTCGCGGCATCAAGATCGCGCTGGGCGATGAACTTCTTGACCTCGTCGATGGCCACGGCGGCGTCCACACGGCCGCGGGTGCAGGCATCCTCACAGCGGCGGTTGCACACACGGCCGCAGATAGCGGGCAGCGGGTTCTCGCGCTTAATGAGTGCTAGGGCCTCGTCATAGCGACCCTGCGCCGCGAGCTTCAAATAACCCTGAACGGCAACATGCGCGGGGCAGGCCGTCTTGCAGGGCGCGGTGCCGGACTTGTGCGTCTCGATGCGGTTGTCATTGCGGTAGTTGGGCGACCACTTGGTGTGGTCCCATTTGGTGGCATCGGGCAGCTCCTGGCGCGGATACTCGGGCACCTGTCCGCCGGCCTTTTTGCTGCAGAGCTTCTGGCCCAGCTTAGCGGCGCCGGCCGGGCACACCTCAACGCAGCGACCGCAGGCCACGCACTTGTCCTTCTCGACCTTGGCGACATAGGCCGAGCGCGACAGGTTGGGCGTGTTGAACAGCTGCGAGGTGCGCAGGGCGTAGCACACGTTGACGTTGCAGTTGCAGATGGCGAAGATCTTGTTCTCGCCGTCGATGTTGGTGATCTGGTGCACAAAGCCGTTGTCCTCGGCCTGGCGCAGGATGTCGTAGACCTCGTCGCGGGTCACGTAATGGCCACGATCGGTCTCGACCACGTAGTCGGCCATATCGCCCACGGCGATGCACCAATCGGCCGGGTCGTCGGCGCAGCCCTCACCCATCACGCGACGGCTCGCGCGGCAGCTGCAGGTGCTAGCGGCATATTTGCCATCGTATTTGTCGAGCCAGTGCTCGATATGCTCGATCGGCACCGAGGTGCTCGCGGCGTCGATGGCCTTCTCGACCGGAATGACGTGCATGCCGATACCGGCGCCTCCGGGCGGCACCATCGGTGTGGCCTTGGACAGCGGGCCCTTGGATGCCTGTTCAAAGAACTTGGCGTAGACCGGGTGCTCCTCGAGCTGGCTCACGCGCATGTTGAGGAACTCGGCGGAACCCGGCACCAGCATGGGCAGCACCCATTGCTTGGCGCGCTCGGGATTTTCCCAGTTGTACTCGAGCAGGCCCGTGTAGCTCATATCGTCGAGCATCTTCTCGATCTGGGCCTCGGGCATGCCGGTGAGCTTGACCATCTCGGGCAGCGTGTAGGGACGGCGCATCTTCATCTTGCAGAGTACCTCGGCCTGCTCGTCAGTTGCGGCCTCGGCAAACGACCAGTACTCGTAGCCCAGCAGCTCGTCGCGATGCAGCAGGCGGTTAGTGCAGTGCTCGCACAGTTTGACGATGGCCTCGCGCGGATGCTCCGGCAGCGGCGGCACAAACTCCGCACCGATATCGGGCTCGGTGTAGCTAATCCCCGGTCCGTTGAGAATCATAGTCGTCCCTTCTCTTGCCGCAGCCTGGCAGGCACGCAGCGCCCCTCTTTTTACGGGCTCGACATGCCCCCACGCCGTTCACCCGTTATTGTTGACATTGTGTCAAAAACAGTATTGACGAACCGTCAACAATATTCAAGACTGTTAGGCGAACGGTCAGGCTCAAACGGATGAAAGGCGGCAAGCACATGAGCAGTAACGCAGCGAACACCTCTGTGGCCGACGCCGTCCCCGCGCCCGACAGCACGGCAAAGCGCTTGACGGGCGACGAACGCCGTCGCGAGATCCTCGATGCCGTGCGCACCGTAAGCTCCGAGCTGGGCGTGTCCCACCTATCGGTATCGGCTGTGACCAAGCGAGCCGGCTGCACGCGCTCGCTGTTCTACCACTACTTCGCCGACATGGACGCCGCCGTCACCGCCGTCATGGACGAGGCAATCGACGGTTTTATCTCCGAGCTCGAGCAGTGGAATGCCAACCGCACCGTCGGCGATATCGAGGGCGCACTCGACACCGTCGCCCCGCTCTTTAAGCGCCTGGTCGCCAGCGGCCACGAGCTGCCGAGTACGCTCACCTCCAGCAGCGGTGCGCTCTACGGCGGCTTTTTGCACAACGTGGTCCAGCGCGTGGCGCAGTATATCTGCGACACCACCGTAGTGGATTTTGTCGCCCATCATGAGCTACGCATCGACCATGTCTACGAGACGTTCTACACCCTCATCATGGGCCTTTTGATGTATATCCGCACGCACCCCGATGTGCCCGACGAAACGGTCAAGGAAATCATCGCCTCGACACTCCACATCGAGGGCTATACCGCCAAGTATCCGGAGCGCAAGCCCCAGAACTGACGACATTTGGCCAAACTGCCCGCGATCAGAAGAGGGGCCGCGGGCGTGTGAAAGGAGAGCAGCATGCTGTTCGATGTTTGGGGTAGCGACACCCTTATCCACTGGGCCGGCTGGGCCATGGTCTTTATCGGCCTGATCGTGCTCAACGAGGTCGGCCGCCGCACCAAGCTCGGCGCGGCCATCATCTTTGGCGTGGCTCCGCTGGCCATGACCATCTACTGCGTCGCCATCGCCGTGGGCGTTTCGCAGGGTGCCGAGTGGGCGCTCACCAACCCCACCCATGTGTACCAGAACAGCTGGTTCCACTACGCCAAGGTATACGCGGCGCTCGCCGGCTGCTGGGGCTTCATTGCCATTAAGTACCAGTGGGGAAAGATCGGCAAGGCGCATTGGTTCCGCGCGTGGCCGTTTGTGATCGTCGCCATCAACATCATGATCGCCGTCGTGTCCGACTTCGAGAGCGCCTATCACTTCTTTGTCCTGGGCGAGTCCACCTGGGTCACCTCCGAGGGCGCCACGCAGCTGGCCGGCTGGAACAACGTGTTCAACGGCATCGCGGGCATCATCAACATCTTCTGCATGACCGGTTGGTGGAGCGTCTACGCCTCCGAGGATCAGACCGACATGCTGTGGCCCGATATGACCTGGGTCTACATTATCGCCTACGATATCTGGAACTTCTGCTACACCTACAACTGCCTGCCCACCCACTCCTGGTTCTGCGGCTTTGCGCTGCTGCTGGCGCCCACCGTCGCCGCCTTTATCTGGAACAAGGGCGGCTGGATCCAGAACCGCGCCTTTACGCTGGCCATTTGGTGCATGTTTGCCCAGGTGTTCCCGTACTTCCAGGAGGAGTCCATCTTTGTGACCCACTCCACACTCGACCCCGGCGCCGCCACCGCGGTCTCGATTGCCGCGCTGGTCGCCAACGTCGCCGCGATCATCTACATCGCCTACCGCGCCAAGAAGCTCGGCCGCAATCCCTACAAGCAGGATGTCTTTGAGGGCACCAGCGATTGGGAGAAGGCCACCGCTCGTCGCGCCAAGGTCGATTACGCTCACGCCGAGTAACGCGCCCGGTGCAAACGCCGCTTGAATGTGAAGCCGCCTGGCCGACTCCGCGCAATGCAACGTATTGCATGCCCCCGGAAAGCGATTTGTTCGCTTTCCGGGGGCTTTTTGTTGTTATGCGCATCCACGCACATATTCAAAACCTCTCGCACAGATAAAATCAGATTTCCAATCGCCTGACAGCTCTATGTGACCCCAATTTTGGGTACATTGTTGTCCCGATATTGAGCTTGGGGGATATATGAAAGATGAGACGATGGGCCAAGAGGATGCGGCCCAAGATGCAGAAGCGTGTGCCGAAGCCCTGGAGAGCCTAGACCGGATTTCACTTGATGAGATTGCGTTTGACGATTCGGGCGTTGATGTGCAGGATGAGTCGGAAGCCGAGGCGCAGTCCGATGATCAGGACGCAGACGACGTTGAGCCTGCCGAAGATGAGGCAGATCATGAAGACACCGAATGCGAGGCCGACGACCAGCCCGAATCCGACACGAGCGAGGAAACCATCTTGCTCGACAGCTTGCCGGCCGAAGATTCGCTGACCCGCGAGCTTCCCGGCCTGGGCTCTGCGCCTGCCGTGGACGAGACCATCGCCATGGGCGATATCCCCCTACCGTCCGTTCCCTCAGCACGCGAGGCCGAGGTTCGCCATCGCAAGATGTCGCCCAAGCGCCGCAATCTGATGGTCGCCGGTGTCGTGGCCGTCGCGCTCGTCGCCGGCGGCGCAGGCTATGCCGCCTGGAACGGATATCAGCAAGAGCAGGCTGCCGCTGTCGCCGCCAATGCCCACACGATGATGTCAGTGCAGATTGGCGTGCATGCCGCGGGCCTCGACTGTTCTACCGGCTCCAAGATTCCCTTACAGGTGAGTGGTCAGGACGCTGATGGCTCCTCCGTGAGCGAAACGCTCTATGTTGACGAGCACGGCCGCGGCATCAAACTGCTGCCTGGCGATTACACGCTCTCCATCGCTGCCTCCCCCATCGCGGCCGACGGCACCATCTATACCGTCCCGACCACCAAGACGCAGGTCACCGTTAAGAGCGATGAACAGGATTTAAGTGCCCAGGCTACCTTTAAGCTCAAGGTGCCTTCGGCCGACACGGTAACCGACGACCAGATCGATGCCGCCGCCAAGTATGCCGAGGAGGGCGGTGCGAGCTCCGCCGCGGCTGCCAAAGTGCTCCAGCAGGCAGCAACCGCGCGGCGCGACGCCGCCGTCAATGCCGTGAGCGCGCAAAAGGCACAGGCGTCCCGTGATGCTGACGCTCGCCACAAGGCAACCGACCTCTACCAGCTCGATATTCCCGTCGAGTGGTACGGCAAGGTCGCAACTTGGCAAAACGGAAGCACGCTATGCATCTATCTGGGCGACGACGCCAATACGCCGCTCGTGACGCTCGTTGCGGTGCGCGAGGGCGAGAGCTTTACGCCCGATGAAGGCGATACGGTTTTGGGCGCGGCCAATCTAGGCAACGGTTATACCGTCTACGCCAGCGGCCCCGTCTATCCGTACGTGGTGCCCCAGACCATCAACGGACGGACGCAGAACCCCGTGTCAACCTACCCCATGGACACGGCCATTGAGCTTGTCGAGCTTACGACCGGCAACCGCTACACCTATAGCCAGATCAAGAACGACCTGGTGGGTAAAGACGGCAAGGCCGATGGTGCCACTAAGCTCGAAACCGACTACCTCGCGCAGATCCTGCTGCCGAGTATCAAAGCCCAGGACTAGCCTGGCGCAGCAAGGTGCTCCCCAACCGTGATGAGGGAGCCAGGAGGTCCTGACCCCACAGGCCCATAGATGATTAGGCAAGGAGCCACTTCCATGCGGGCATAACGTGTACCACACCGTGCTCGCATGGAATATCGGTCTGTTCATCCATGGTAACGATTGCCGACTCGCCAAGATCGAACTGGGCCATCGAGGCATCAAGCGCGGCAATTTCGCGCTCGCGCGTTTTCTCACTTGCCATATCCGCGCTCACCTGAATCAGGCTATAAGCCCGCATGAGAAGTGCGTCCCCAGCAACAAAGTCCACCTCATGGCTTTTACTCTTCTCTTTGATCAGCAGACGGCAGACCGAGCCGGTCCTCACCGCGGGAGTCCTTCTTCTTAGCGCATTGAACACTGCGGTCTCGAGCCTCTGGCCCTGGTCCAATGCCGATGCCGGAGAGAATGCTCCAAACATCGCAGGATCGACAGCGTAGACCTTAGACGCAGACCGCATGTTATTTGCCAGTGAACGCGTGAACTCCGGCACAGAAAACAACAGGTAGGCGTCCTCATAATACTCAAGCAAGTCGCTGAGCGAATTACGACTGACGGGTATCTGCCTGCTCTTGAACTCGTTATACACTTTGTTCACCGACAGCTCTCGTCCCGAAGATGCCATACACCGCGTCAGGAACAGCGATGCCAGGCGAGGGTTCTTGACGTCGTAGCGTTCAACGACGTCCATGGCGACCGTTCGCGAAGCATATTCCTGTAGCAGCTGAATCGCGTCTGCGGGCGTCTGCTCAAGCGTCGCGATGAATCCCCCTCGTTCAAGATATCCGATCAGATGATGTCGAAGCAGCGCCGCATCGCTCGGGGAAAAGGTCACATCTGGCTCGGGAACGTTCCCCGTCTTATATCGAACGTATTCCGAAAAGCTCAATGGAAAAAGCTCTCGCACAAGAGAACGACCCCTGAACTCGCTCTTAAGTTCTGAGGACAGCATCTTAGAAGAAGATCCCGTCACATAGACGGTCGCTTTCTCCGTATCGACTACACGCCGCAGAAACGCACCCCATTCGGGAATTTCCTGGATCTCGTCAAAGAAAATATAAGCGCCCTCGGTTCGAGCAGCAGGATACAGCGCATAGAACGTGTCGAGCACGTCCGCCAGCAGCGATGGCTCATACGGGCGCAAGCGCTCATCCTCAAAATTGAAGTAAAGCATCCGGTCAAGCTCGACGCCCCGGCTCTGAAGCCGCCGCATCTCCTGATACAGGCGATACGTCTTTCCACAACGGCGGGCCCCCACAACCACATTTACGATGTTGTCGCGCTTTGGCTCCTGTGGGTTTTCCAGATCAAGGTCTCGCTCAAAGACCTGCGGAACCCCCTGCTGTTCAAAGTCCTTTATTTTCTGGGCGATCAAGTCGTTGAATGCCATGATTCTCCAATCTTGCTCTCTAGCTAATCAAAATTATACTGATTCTTGATTAATTAGAGAGCAAGATTGTGTGTAGCTTGATTAACACTTAAGCAAGTTTTATCACCGTTATTGCTCCGAAGGATATCGAGTGGCTAAGAGGACAACCGAGCTCGAATGCGACTCCCCGAGCAGTCAATTTGGGACGGGGCTTTTTTGACTGCCCTCCCCTGCAGAAAAATCCCTAACGCAGTTGCGGTGAAATAGGGACTGTTTTTGCTGGTCAAACCGCAAAACAATCCCTATTTCGCCGCAACTTATTGGTGGCCTTTTGGGTGGCACTCAGCGCCACGGGTCGGCTTCGAACATCGGCTCGCGCTCAGGGCGGCGATCGCTGTAGGGATCGTAGCCGTCGTCGTCCTCGTTCTCGGCACGGATGTAGGGGTCGCGCGGCTTGGGCGCCGGCTTAGGCGCAGGCTTGGGTGCGGCGGGTGCGGCATCGGTCGCCGGCGCGCTTGTCTTGATCTCGTCTTTCATCTGCATATCTCCTTGCATCGCATCCGTTCAACAACATCGATTGTCGCACGAAAAAGGGCGGCGGACCCAATTGGATCCGCCGCCCTTGGCGTTTAGAAACGGCTGGCAGATTTTAAGGCATGTCCCAAAAATCTACTCGGCATCGGGGACCTCGTAGGTGGCCGCCGGCGTGTTATCGCACACGACGGTAAAGCCGCCGTCCTTATCGACATCGACCGTCACCTGATCGCCCTCGCGCACCGTGCCGTCGATGATGGCGGCGGCGATGGCGTCCACGACCTCGCGCTGGACCAGACGCTTGAGCGGACGGGCGCCAAAGACCGGGTCCAGGCCGCCCACGGCGAGCATCTGCTTGGCCGCCGGGGTGATGGCAAGCGTCATGCGCTCCTTGGCCAGACGCGCGCGGACGTCGGCAAGCTGGATGTCGACGATCTTCTCGATCTGCGCCATGCCGAGCGGATGGAACACCACGATGTCGTCGATACGGTTGAGGAACTCGGGGCGGAAGGTCTGAGCCATGGCGGCGTCGACCTGATGGCGCATCTCCTCCTCGTCCTTGCCCGAAAGCTCGGCGATAGCCTTGGAGCCCACGTTAGACGTCATGATGATAATCGTGTTCTTGAAGGACACCTGGCGACCCTGGCCATCGGTCAGACGGCCGTCGTCGAGCACCTGCAACAGCACGTTAAAGACATCCGGATGGGCCTTCTCCATCTCGTCGAGCAAGATCACGGAGTAGGGACGACGGCGCACGGCCTCGGTGAGCTGGCCGCCCTCGTCGTAACCCACGTATCCCGGGGGCGCACCGATCAGACGCTGGACGCTGAACTTCTCCATGTACTCGGACATGTCGATACGCACGAGTGCGCGCTCGTCGTCGAACAGGCACTCGGCAAGCGCCTTGGCGAGCTCGGTCTTACCCACGCCGGTGGGGCCCAGGAAGAAGAAGCTGCCGATGGGCTTGTCCGGATCGGAGAGACCCGCACGGCTGCGGCGCACGGCCGCGGCAACGGCGGAGACGGCCTCGTCCTGACCGATGACGCGCTTATGCAGCTCGCCCTCCAGGCCCTTCAACTTGTCGAGCTCGCCCTGCATCATCTTGGACACAGGCACGCCGGTCCAGGCGCTCACAACCTCGGCGATCTCATCGGAGGTCACCTGTTCGTTGAGGCCCTCGCCGTCCTGCTGCTTTTGTGCCTCGAGCGCGGCCTCGGAATCCTGAATCTGCTGCTGCAGGCCCGGAATCACGGAGAAGCGCAGCTCGGACGCACGGCCCAGGTCGCCGTTGCGCGTTGCACGCTCCTCTTCGCTCTTGGCCTCGTCGAGCCGGCCCTTGAGCTCCTGCACGTGGTCGATGGCGTTCTTTTGGTTGAGCCAGCCGGCCTTTTGCACGTTGAGCTTTTCCTGGACCTCGGCGATCTCCTGACGTAGGGCCTCCAGACGCTCCTTGGAGGCGTCATCGGTCTCCTTCATGAGTGCCTGCTCCTCGATCTGCAGCTGGGTGAGCTGACGCGTGGTGGCGTCGATCTCGACCGGCATGCTGTCGAGCTCCATGCGCAGGCGGCTTGCGGCCTCATCGACCAGGTCGATGGCCTTGTCGGGCAGGAAACGGTCGGCGATGTAGCGGTCGGAAAGGTCGGCGGCGGCCACGAGCGCGCTATCGGTGATGTGTACGCCGTGGAAGATCTCGTACTTCTCCTTGAGGCCACGCAGGATCGAGATGGTGTCCTCAACGGTAGGCTCGGAGACCATCACGGTCTGGAAACGACGGGCGAGCGCCGCGTCCTTCTCGATGTACTTGCGGTATTCGTCGAGCGTGGTCGCGCCGATCGCATGCAGGTCGCCACGGGCGAGCGCCGGCTTCAGGATGTTGCCGGCGTCCATGGAGCCCTCGGTGGCACCCGCGCCCACGATGGTGTGGAGCTCATCGATGAACAGGATGACCTTGCCTTCCGATTTTTGCACCTCCTTGAGCACGGCCTTCAAGCGGTCCTCGAACTCACCGCGGTACTTGGCGCCGGCGACCAGCGCGCTCATGTCGAGCTCGATGAGGTCGCGGTCGCGCAGGGTGCTCGGCACGTCGCCGGCCACGATACGCTGGGCGATGCCCTCGACGATGGCCGTTTTACCGACGCCCGGCTCACCAATGAGCACGGGGTTGTTCTTGGTGCGACGGGACAGGACCTGGATGGTGCGGCGAATCTCATCGGTACGGCCGATGACCGGGTCGAGCTTGCCGGCGCGGGCGAGGTCGCAGATGTTGCGACCGTACTGCTCCAGCGCCTCAAACTGGGTCTTGTCCTCGGCAGACGTCACGCGGTCATCGCCACGTAGCTCCTCGTAGACCTGCTCGATGCGCTCCTTGGTCACGCCGGCATCGCGCAGAACGCGGCCGGCCTCGCCCTTGTCCTCGGCAAGCGCCATCAGCAGATGCTCGGTCACCACAAAACTGTCGCCCATCTTGGTGGCTTTCTTCTCGGCCTTCTCGATGACGCGGACGAGCTCATTGGAAAGACCCATCTGCTGGCCCTCGCCCGAAACCTTGGGCGCGTGGTCGATGGCATCCTGCGTGGAGCGTGCGAGCTGGGCCGGGTCGGCACCGATGCGCTCGATGATCACGGAGATATTGCGCTCACCGGCACCGAGCAGGGCGGACAGCAGGTGAATCGGTTCCACCGCGCCGGCCTGCGCGTCGGCAGCCGTACTCATGGCGGTCTGCAGCGCCTCGCGCGACGTCATTGCTAGCTTATCGATTCTCATGGAATCACCTCTCTTGGGGTGGCCGCCCTACGGGGCGGCTTCACGTTGTTCGAGAAGTATTGTTGCCAGCTTTGCGCGATCTTATACACAAATCTAAGTCTCTATATATAAGATTTTCTGAGTGATTAAGAGATAGGGAGCAGGTGCGCTCACCCGCTGCGCCCTCGTCCCCTTACTATCTCAATCTGTAACATCTAGCGACTGTTTATGGCTCCAGATGTTATAGATTGAGACGAACAGAAAACACCCGGATCAAAAATCTAAATCTGTAACACCAGGCCCACTTTTAGCGGCCAAGATGTTACAGATCGAGACAGACCGAAAACCATCACAAAGAGGACAGGCACCTTTGTGGTGGTCGCGGTCTCTACTCCTTCGCCGAACCCATACTTCCCGATTCGACGGTCCAGGGCATCTCATCCTCGAACAGCCATGTACGGGCAGACCCACTATCGCGTGCAGTCTGCGGGTCAGGCAAGCAGGTCTGTTCATAGGCATCTTGGATACACTGATCCATAAAATCGTTGAGCTCGGTCTGGTCGCCCTCCATGACATAGGCGACATCGCCGTCCATGATGTAGATGCCCGGACCCTCATTGCCCTCGTAGCCCGGATCGTACGAGACATCACATAACTTTGCGCCGTTTGCAGTGTCCAGCTCGATAGAAGAGTGGCATCCGCCAACCATGTCGTTCGCTTTTGCCCGATAGGACGCATATCCGTACCAGCGCTTAAATGTTTTGCCCTTGAGTAGCTCGGACGCCCTATCGATCAGGCTTGTATCCGTGGTATAGCGCATGGCCCCAAGCTGAATACGCGGATAATTGCTAATACCCAGCACAGCCGGCTGCTCATCAAAATCAACGGTAATGGTCTCGGGCTTGTCGTCGCCGGTCAGAAGTTCGACAGATTGAATCACAGGCTTGACCACCGGCTCCGTCACCGCAGCAGGCAGAAACGCCATGCCGACAGCGCCCATGCCAACCACGGTGATCGCAAGCGCCAAAACAATCAATCCAATACGGGCAAAACGGCTCACGGCAAAACACCCCACAATGCAAACCTTCGCCACCTGCACTAATGATACCGCCAGCCAGCACTATTACCAAAAGGAGCCGCGCGCTCCTCACCACCACAAAGGGGACAGTGAACTGCGCCCCGAAACTTGGACTGAATAAATAGCGACTACGCCGCAAGGGCCTGGTTCCGGAACTCCTCCGGCGTCAGGCCCTTCAATCTTACCTGCCTGCGCCGCGCGTTCCAATGGGCTATGTACT
>DBFRZS010000013.1:0-43440 GCA_048501115.1 Collinsella aerofaciens
GCGCGACGCCGTCCCGTACGCGGCCTAGCGGGCGGCGGGATCAACCGAAGAGGAAACCAAGCGGGGGCGCCAGGCGCCCGGATGCGTCATGCCGAAATGGCGCGAAGCACGCGGTTGACAAAACTATAGAGACACGTCCCAAATTAGCTACCCCTTGCACCGATTATTCGC
The DNA here is from genome assembly GCA_048501115.1 of Collinsella aerofaciens. Lineage (GTDB taxonomy): Bacteria > Actinomycetota > Coriobacteriia > Coriobacteriales > Coriobacteriaceae > Collinsella > Collinsella aerofaciens_CD. Next base: position 172 of record DBFRZS010000013.1, read on the forward strand.
CCGGGTTGATGTTCGCGTAGAACTCCGCCCCGTCGTCCAGGCGCAGGATGCCCACTCGACCGAACTCGGAGCCGGTGGCGGCAGCGCAGTCGATGTCGATGCGATCGGGCACGCCGGCAGTGTCCTCGCCGCCCAAGCGCACGATCTGCCCGCGGCCCGACTCCTCGTCGAGCCCCGCCAGACCACCGACCTCGCAATAGCGCCCAAGCGACACCGTTGGCGTGTGACCGCTCACCACGACCGGACCCTTGCCCTCGGCAGAAAGTAGCCCGGTCGGCACATCCCAATAGCCGTGACGAATCCACAGCAGGTCATCGGACGACTGCACCGCGAGCATCTGCTGCAGCAGCTCGCGATCGGCACCCACCGCTCCAACGCCATCGGCACAATCGACGCCATGCTCAAGCAAAAACGCGCGCGCCGCCTTCATCTCGATTCCAGCATGCACCAGCAGATACGGGCGCTCCTCGGTCTCGGCCACCGCGTAGAGTGGCAGCGCGGCCATCCATCGCACGAGCTCCTCGTATGCCTCAAATTCCATGTCGTTGAGCTGCTCGCGCGTCGTCCAGCCACCGTTGATATCCCAGGTCTCGGCATCGAGCGGATCCTGGCCAATGATGGCATCGAGCATGATCTGCTCGTGATTACCCTTGAGCACGTGGGCGTTGGGCAGCGAGCGCACGAACTTAATAACGCCGACTGGATCGGGCCCGCGATCGATCATGTCGCCCAGCACGTACAGCGTGTCGTCGGACGTCAAAGAGATCTTAGACAGGGCCTCGTCAAGCGCACGCACGTGCCCGTGAGCATCAGATGTCACATAGATCGCCATGGTACGCCTCTCCTTGCATTGCGGCCGAAGCCCGGTGCCGCAACTAAAACTTCAAGTTGAACTTAAACGTTACCCATTGTACTCCGTTGCAATAAAGCTGGAAAGGGTTTCCGAGCAGAGGCAAAGACGGCAGCCGTCTATGACGATATCGCGCACGCCCGCAATCCAACCCCATAAACCCACCATCTTTGGGTACAAATAACCACAGACAACTGACCGTGCCACGCCAACCACCCAGGAGCGGACACTATCCATGAACCAGATCCTTCTCTTTATCGGCCTCGTCATCATTTTGTGCCTGACCATCAAACCCGTCGGCAAAAAACTCCCCTTCCCCACCCTGCTCATCTTTATCGCGCTGGGCATGCTGTTGGGCGTCAACGGCCCGACGCATATCGACTTTAGCGACTACGCACTCACCGAAACCGTCTGCAGCACGGCGCTGCTGTTCATCATGTTCTACGGCGGCTTTAACACCAATATCGACCGCGCCAAGCCCGTCGCTGCGCCGGCGGTGCTGCTGAGCACGCTCGGCGTCGTCATCACTGCCGGCATCACCGGCGTGTTCGCCCACTCTGTGCTGGGCTTCGACTGGATCGGCGGCCTGCTGCTGGGATCGGTCGTGGCGTCGACCGACGCGGCAAGCGTCTTTAGCGTGCTGCGCGAGCACAACCTTTCGCTGAGGGGCGGCACCGACTCGCTGCTCGAGGTCGAATCGGGCTCCAACGACCCCGTCGCCTACCTGCTCACCGCCGTGCTCGCCACACTCGCGGCCGGCGGCGACATCAACATTCCCGCACTGCTGGCCAAGCAGATCATCCTGGGCGCGGGTTTGGGTCTTGCCATCGGCTGGGCGGCGGGCCGCCTGATTGAACGCGCGCACGCAACGGCCGAGGGCGCGCAGACCATCTTTTTGTTCGCCGTAGCCATCGTCGCCTACGCGCTGCCGAGCTACCTGGGCGGCAACGGCTTTTTGGCTGTATACCTGGCCGGCATTGTGCTGGGCGCCAGCGACATCACCGGCAAAGTCGAGATGGCGCACTTCTTTGACACCCTCACCGAGATGGCCGAGATGACGATCTTCTTCTTGCTCGGCCTGCTCGTAACGCCCGCACGCCTGCCGCAGATGCTGCTGCCGGGCCTGGCACTCATGGCGTTCATGCTCTTCGTGAGCCGCCCCATCGCCGTCGGCGTGCTCCTAGCGCCCTTTAAGACGAATCCCCGCCAGGTCGCGCTCGTAAGCTGGGCGGGCCTACGCGGAGCAGCTTCGGTCGTCTTTAGTCTCTTTGCCGTAGTGGCCGGCGTTCCCGGCGGACACGACCTATTTGACCTGGTGTTTGCGATTGCCGTGTCGAGCATTGTGGTGCAGGGCTCGCTGCTGCCGGCGGTGGCGAAGAAGCTCGATATGATCGATGCGACCGGCGACGTGCGTCGCACCTTTAACGACTACCGCGACGAAGACGGCATGTCATTCGTCAAGCTCAAAGTAGGCGCTGGACATCCGTTTGCCGGACGCTCGCTCGCCGACATTGGCAGCGCAACGGACATGCTGGTGGTCTTGGTGCTGCGTGACGGCGCCCATCCGGTGCTGCCCAACGGCGATACCGTGATCCAGGAAGGCGATCTGCTGGTGATGGCCGCCCCAACGTTCGAAGAGCGTGCCGAGGTTACGCTGCGCGAGGTCACCGTGACGCCCCACGGTCGCCTGGCCGGCCAGCGCCTGCGCGATGTGCCGCAAGGCAAGCATCCGTTTATTGTGGTGATGCTCAAGCGCGACGGCCAAACGATCATTCCCGACGGCAACACCCTAATATACGCCGGCGACGAAGCCGTCATCGCCACGCTCGCGTCGTAGCCATCCCCACCCATAAGTTGCGGTGAAATAGGGATTGAATAGGCTTCTGAACAGCCATTTCAGTCCCTATTTCACCGCAAGTTATTGAGGGGATGGGTTGAAAAACATTTGAATTGACACCGAAATGAAAAAAGCCGGGGAAAACGTCCCCAGCACTTGGAAGCCCTCTCTTTTGAGATGACCGATTTCTTTATATCACGAACACTAGTTAGATGCCATTCATTGAGGGCTTTATCAGGCGCGCCATCCCATCCCATCCACATGGCGCCATTTGAAAGCCGTCCGATCTCATGCTATAAAGAAATCGGTACCCTCGAATAAAGGGACCTCCAAGAGCCGGGGGATGTCCCCCGGCATTTTTTATGCGAGTCAAGACTAAATACTTCTCGGGAAAACGCCGGCCCATTGCGTCAGCAATTTACGAGCCGCTCTACCCACCTCTGGACGGCTAAGGACTTTTCGCAGGTAGTTTGACGAACATATGTTTGCTTATTATAATATTACTTGAAAGCACCCCTTATCTCATGGTATAAAGAATACGGTTCCCTCCAAAAGAGGGGCCTCCAAGAGCCGGGGTCTTACCCCCGGCATTTTTTTGCAAAAATGGAGGCCCATCATGAGCGAACTCTCCGTCTTTGTTGACGAATCTGGCGACCTCGGAGGCGTCTCCAACTACTACCTCGTCACCCTCGTTTTTCACGATCAAAACGATGCAATCGTTGAACGCATTGACCGCTACGAGCGCGCCCTGTCGCAGTCCTCGCTTCCCAATACGCCTTTTCATGCAGGACCCCTACTGAATGGAAACGGCGACTACAAAGATCTTCCCAAGGAGCAGCGAAGGCACATGTTGAGCGCATTTCGCGCGTTCATTCAGCATCTCCCCATACGCTATCTCTGTCTGCAATACCGAATGAGCGAATTCGCCGGCAATCAAAACGGTCTCGCGGAGAGAATGAGGCGAGACCTCACAGTTGAACTTTTCGACCATCTGGAATTCTTCCAGCGATACGACACCGTTAAGATTTACTACGACAACGGCCAACCGATTGTAACGGAGGTCATTCATTCTGCGCTTGAGTACGTTCTAGCAAGGGATGTCATCGTATACCGAGAAGCCACACCACGAGCCTACCGGCTATTCCAAGTTGCTGACTACATCTGTACGATCGAGCTAACGGCTATCAAGTTTGACAGCAAGGAAGATACAAAGACCGATCGGCTATTTTTTGGAACCCGAAGGACGTTCAAAAAGGGATTTCTCTTATATCTCAGGAAGAAAAGGATGAACTGACCCGGGGTCACCAGTCGTCAGACGCTCCGCAGTCGTCATCGACGGCAAAGTCGCGGAGGTCGAGGCCTTCGCGCTCGGCTCGGGCCAGGAGCTCTTGGGGCGACTCGTCCTCGATATCCACTACGTCGAGCATGGCAGCGGGAAAGCCCACGCCCGCCGCGCTCCCAGCGCGATCGAGCAGGTTCTCGCGTAGCTGGTCTACATCAACTTCGATCTTCATGGTGAAACCTCCTACCAGGCCAGGACCCCTACTCAGCAGCGCCAAGCTCATCCACAGCAGCAATAAAAGCCGCAACCTGCTTGTCGTCCATCTGCGTGGCCAGGCGCCCCACGGGCTCATCGTAGGCATACTGCACCTTATCGATAAAGCAATCCCAAGCACGCTCATCTACACGCACGGCGGCCTCGCAATACTGGCTGAGCTTTTTGAGTCCATACCAAAACGCATTCACATGGCGCGTAGGATCCTCATCCAGCACACCATCGTAGCGACGCCCGTTAAACTCGCGCATGCGCGCCACGGCAACCTTGAGCGAATCGCCGCCTCGGCAGAAGCCTCATCCACCAGCTCGGGAATCGCAACCTCACGCCGAACAGCATGCCTGGTTGCACCATCGTACTCGCCCACCAGCACGTCCTCATCAAGCCGAGAATCGTAGTCCAAATAGCTCGTGCCACAACAAATGCCGTGCGGCGAGCCCGTGCCAAACGCGCAGAACAACCCGCCGTCGGCAACAACGCGACGGTAGGTCTCAAACGACTTCTTAACCTGAGCGAGCAACTCGGAAAGTTCTCCGGTATCACACGCCATCTCGCACGCAACGCACGCAGGCTTCGGCAGCCCCGAAGGCTCCACCGCACTCCCCGCAACGCGGGCGGCGCGCTCGGCCCGATACGCCTGCGCCGCCAAGCGCGCTCGCTGCGCAGCGCCGCACACGTTGGTAAGTTCACGCTCCAACGCCACGTCACCAGCAACATCGCCAGCCAAATCGCCCGTAAACCCGTCGGCGCCCTGCGACCCCGTCGCACTCAGCTCGGACTCAAACGTCGCTGTGATCATACCCGCAAGGTCCGTCGCGTCGGCGGCACAGCGCATCTGCTCCAGCTGCGTACACAGCAGATCAGCATCCAGAGGCACGGCCTCGGCAACGCGCACGTCACTCAGGCGCGCCACGTCATGCAGCACCATAGCCCCTGCAGCATCGTACGCCGCGCGCACCTTGTCCGCCGTATTCGCACGCAGCTTTACCTCGATAAACGCAAGTGTCTGTTCCAAACGGGCCAGCAGCTCGGCCTTGTCCTCCATGCGCAAAAAGGCAGCATAGCGGCGCTCCATCCGTAGCGGTCCAACAATGCCCGCCTGCTTGCGAGCGCGTGCAAGCGCGGCGCCCTCAACACGGCGAACATACCCGTCAACAGCCCGCACGGCAGACTCGTGCGCAGCGTGCTCGGCAGCCTCGACACCCCTAAGCACGCCCAGCAGCTCGCAGGAGCGCGCCTTGCGCGCCAACTCCCCGCGATCATACTGCTCAAGCGCAGCCTGGCGTTTGGCCACCGATTCAAAGCCAAACAGCTCGTCGAGCAGCTCACCAACAGAACGCTCGCCCGCCATGGCAAGGCCTCCTTACCCGAACACGCCAATACGCTCGCGGGCCCACGCGTACGCAAACCCGCTCGCCCGCACTTCTACAGGTCCAGCGCCTTCTTCGCGGCGTCGACGGGATCGCCATCCATGTAGAACACCGGGCTCAGTCCCGAAATAATCTCAGACGAAACACTCTGCAGGCCCGCGATGGCACTCAGCGGCAAAATCACGCGCTTGGCGCCGGCGTTTTTGGCCACGCGCATAATGTCCTCAAGCCCACGGATCTCGTCCATAGAGCCCGACATGCGCAAGATGCCCGGAATCGCCAGCGCGGGCATCACCGGGCGGTTGCACGCCGCGGAGCACAGGCCCACAAACTCGGCGAGCGAAACTTCCTCGGACAGGCCCTTGCTCTGCAGGTCGTTGTAGAACAGCAGGTAATCCTTGGAGCCAATGTGCATGCCCGGCGCCACGCGGTTCGCCAGGTTCACAAAGTTGTCGAACGCGGCTTCCAGCGTATCGCGCACCGGCTTGTTAAAGGCCACGCCCTCGTGCTTAAACTTGCACTCGCCGGCAACGACCTTATTCTCCAGCTTGTACACGGCGACCTCGCCGCCCTGCGACCTGCCCACGCCAAACACGTGGCCGGACAGCAGCGGCCCGTCGGGAATCAGCGTGTCCTCGCTCTGCTCGGGCACGCGCACCACGTGCACGTCCTGCGGGTTGTCGGCATCCATATAGCCCAGGTTAACGTCGATAAACTCAACGCCCGCCATAATCTTGAGCTGCTCCTTTACGCGGCGACGGCCCTCGATGGCGTAGTCCAGCAGCCAGCGCGCATCGTCCTTGTCCATGGCCTCATCGGGGAACAGCAGCTTTGCAAGGCCGCTAAAGGTCTTGCGCACGGCGATCTCGTCACGCTTGTTAAAGTCGCTGTTAAAGCGGAAGTAACGGTCGATATGGTGCGTAAAGTCCTTGCGGCGCATCTCCTTGCAAAACTCCGACAGGCAATCGGTGATCAGGCCATAATGCCCGGTCAGCAGGCTCGAGCGCATCTTGGGAATCTCCCAGCCCGGCAGGTAATAGTGGATACGGTCAAAGAAGGCCGAATCGTTGTTAAACTCCGGCGGGAACGGATCAAACAGGTGCGTGGTCTTAAGGACATTTTGCACGGTGTCGTTGATGTTGCCCTCAAAGACCATGGAGGCGTCGGCGTTAATCTGGTCGCGGCCGCGCGCGTAGCTGCCGCTCGCCATGTAGTCCTTCATGATCTGCACGGCGTTGGTGTCCTTAAAGCGCATGCCGGCGACCTCGTCGAACGTCACGCAGCCCCAGTGGCCCACCAAGCCCACGCGGTCGGCGCGCATGGAGTTCATGCGGCCGAACAGGTTGGCCGTGGTGGTCTGGCCGCCCGAAAGCAAGATGGCGTAGGGCGAAACCTCTTTGTAGATATGGCTCTTGCCGGTGCCGCGGGGACCCAGCTCGCACAGGTTGTAGTTGCGCTCGATGAGCGGCACCATACGCTCGATAAAGTGCAGGCGCTCTTTCTCGGAAAGCTCGCTGGGTTCGTAGCCAGCCGAGAGCAGCATGTTGAGCCATTCGTCGCGCGTAAAGTACTGGCGCTCGTCGACCATGGCATCCAGGTCCAGGTTGGGCATCTGGATGGGCGTGAGCGACGCCACGCTAAACGGAGAGTCCTCGGGTCCGCGCTTTTTGCGCTTGGCCTTGGAGCGGCGCGGCGCATCGTCGCCAAAGACCTCCATGCCAAACTCGTCTTCCTCATCCACGGGATGACGGTACTCGATGCTCATAATGCACCAAATGCCACCCTGCAGAATCTTGGAATAGTCGCGCACGTACTCGGCAGGCATCACAAACGGCTCGATAGTCAGATTGGCAAACGATGCAACGTAGATGTCTTTGTACTCGTCGAGCTTGGCCGTCACCTTGTCGATGATGGTAAAGCGGCCCAGTTCGCGAATCTTGGACTTAATGCGCTCGGACTCGTCGGGACGCACGTAGTTATCGGTGAGGATCCTGCGAATGCGGTCCAAACCCTCTGCCACGGCATCCTCGTCGTCAGTTGAGCAGTACATGCCCAGCAGGTACTCCAGCACAAAGGTGGGCACGTTGGCGCCGCGCTTCATAAGGGCCGTCAGGTCCTTGCGCACGATCTTGCCAGCAAAGTGCTCAAGCAGCTTGCCGTCCAACCCATCCATGTCGTAGCCGTCGTCCTCGGGAGCCTCAGCCACGGCTTGGGCATAGCCATCGGTCGAGGATTCGTCCTCGACGGGCACCGCAACCTCAACAGGCGCAGTAGTCTCCACCGGCTCCAGAGCGGACGTGGCAGTCACGGCCTCCTCTGCAGACACCGCAGCCTGCACCGGCGCATTCACATCAATCGAGGGAACTTCCCACAGATTGTCGTCATTGCTATCAAACATAGGGCACACTCCTAAAAACCAAAGTCAGCAACAGGGGCAAACGAAACAGCGATGGTGTACGTCTCGCGCCAAACGATCTTGCCCGTCTCGCGCTCGCGGCAGACCAGATAGTACGGACCCTTGGTCGAGAATCCATCCGCCGCATGCAACGCAAACTTGGCATGCACCACGCGCTCCTGCGAGTTAACAGAAGTCTTGTTGGCATGCGCCTTGACCGTATCGCTCACCTCGTTGCCGCTTGCATCGGTAAACACCAGCTCGTACTCGCACGGCAAGACCTTGCCTTGGACAGGTTCTTCCTGGATTAAGTTGACCGAGAAGAGCGAGTTGGTCACTCGGCGTCCCTCACTTAGTACGCGCAGTGTCGCTGCGCGCGTGTCGACAAAGTCCTTGGAACCCGAGCGTGCACGCCAAAATCCGATAACGGGCACGCAGAGCTCCTGCAAGCTCATGCCGCCGTGGACGTAGTTGTTAGTGCCGCCGGGACGCTTGAAGTGCACGTTCTCGCGCGGGGCAAACCCCTCAAATCCGGCACCCAAACGTCCCATGTCAACATTAACAAACACCCCACGCGCCTCATCCGAAAGTTTGAGTACGGCCTCGTTGGGCACCACCAGATGACGTTTGCCGTGCATGACGGGAGCATCAAGGACGGGAAGGTCTGGCTTGCCGAGCATCTGGCACTCGTTGAGCTCCCGACGCGTGTAGATAAAGCCGTGGTCCGCCGTTATAACAACACGTGCGCCCGGGGCGTCGGTGCACACACGGCGCGCCAACGTGGCAAGTTCCTCCACAGTGTCCGCGCAGGCATCGAAGACGTCATCCTGCGTAACGGCCTTCTCGCCCGTAGCATCGATCTTGTTGTGGTAGAGGTAGACGAGTCTTGAGTCCTTGAGCAGCGCCTTGCGCTCGGTTCCCGCCATGTTGAGGTATGCGCTCGAGCGTAAAGCGCGGGCCGTGGGCTCAACGTGGGCGAGCACGGCCTCGCGCTGCGGAGTCGTCGCAGTGGGCATGCCGTCAGCCAACACAAATGGGCCATCCGCTGCAAGCTCAAGCTCTTGGTGCGGCAGCAGCGCGGGCATACCCACCTCGGTAATGGAGGGAAAGACCGCCTGCATGCTAGAGACCTTGACGTTGCCGCCGCGCTCGCGCTCGAGCAACGCCGCAACGTCACGAGCCACCTCATAGCGCAGCGCGTCACTCACGATAACGACCGTCGTTTTGGCAGAGCCCACAAAGGTGGGCAGCATATGCCAGTAGAACTCATCCTGCCGTGAGGGGCCTTCGATGTAGCCGCAATCGGCCCACTCCCCCTGCGCAGCGGCCGCCCAACAGGCATTGGCGTCGGCCAAGAACCAGTTGCTGTAGAGATTCTCCGCCCAGTCCGCCACAGAGCGGGCAGGCTCCTCGAGCGCATCACACTCGACGGAGCGCGCCCGCAGATACGCGGTGCACATATGGCGATAGGCAGCGTCCATGGCATACCAATCGGACGTGTAGGCATCCCACACCTGCTGGGGTTGCGCCAGATGGAACCCGCCCGCGTGCGCCTGCCTAAACGCACACATATCGGCCACAGCGGCAAGCAGGTCAAAATAGCTCTCGACACGACGGTACCAGCTTAGGTCGCAACGGCGCGCCACAAAGGCACGTGCGTCCTCAACGCGGTCCGCGCCCTGGGCAAACGAGCTGAACAGCTGCGAGAGCACGGCCTCGTTGACGCACGGGAACACGTCAAGCGAGGCCAGCGCATCGATTGGCAGAGTCTCGAACCGCGCAAAGAGCCCACGGGCATCCTCAACTAAGCGGCAAATCTCAAATAGGTCCTCGCTCGACGTCTGAGCATCGGCAGCCCGGTCCCACGTACGCACCGCCTCCAGGCAATAGGGGCCATAGGCGGGAGCCACATAGCTTTCGAGCCCCTTGAGCGCACCCTCGGGCAGCGCGGTGGATGCCGCCGTGATGAGCACATGGGATGCTAGCGCAAGCAGCGAGTCACGCTCGTACAGCGGTCCATCAAACCCATAGCAGCGCAGCATAAAGGCAGAGAGAACATCACGCACGCTGTACTTATCCACCAGCGCGGCCAGCGCCACGGGGCCCTCGTGCAGCAGCATGGTCATGCAGCCGCGCAGCACAAACGCGGGCCGCGCGTCGCCCGGCTCCTTGCCGCCAAAGATAACCGTAAGGATTCCAAGCTCGATATCGGATGCGCCCGAGGCATGCGGAACGCACGCGGCAAACTTAGCACAGCGGGTCTTGGCATCAAAGAACGTCTTGTGCTCGCGCAGGCTCTCGCGCACGGCGTCGATATTCTCGATGCCCAGCTGATCGGCCAAAAGCGAAAGATAGTCAGCCTGGAACTGATCGGCATACAGCTCAACATCGGCAAGCCAATCACCCTCAAGCCTGCCGCGCGGGCAACGGCGATACAGCAAGATATCGCTCGCAAGGTCATCGCGGTTGATGAGCTTCTTGACGGCAAACATACGGCCCTCGCAGGCCTCAACAAAGCGCACCGGGCGCTCAAAGTCACCGTGAGCGGGCATAACGCCGTCATCAGTCCCCGCACCGTCGAAGCCCTCGGCGGCCAAACGTTCAAACTCAGGAGCAAACTCGCCGTCTGCATCGTGCCAAACCACCACACGGCGCGGCGCGCATGAGGACAACGGCTGCAAAAATCGCAGCTTGAGCTGTTCTTCTACATCGATCTTGGGCATGAATATCCTTACCGTATCTGCAGTTACTTAATCTTCGCCAGCACATCCTGAAACTTGGCGTAGTTGACCTTGACGCCGTCATCCAGGTCGATCTTAATCATCTGGTCTGCCAAGTGGTGCAGTTTCTCCTCGTAGGCAATGGTCTCTTTGAGCTGGTCGTTGAGCTTTTTGATGCGCTTATCCAGGCGCATGCGCTCGCCGCGCTCGGCACTGACAAGGGCATCGTTGGCATACCCGATCTGGGCACGGTAGCGCTCCTGCTGCTCATGCACATAGTCGGTGCGGATGCGAGCCAACAGGTCAGGCTGGTAGCGATGCATGTAAACAAGGCACTTGAAGCCGTTCTTCTTGCCGCTGTCGAACAGCCAGTAGATGGGGCGCTTCTTATAGGTCTGGCAGTGGTCCTTAAAGAAGTCCTTCAAAAAGTAGGTGCGGACTACCTCGCGCGAGGTACCCTTGCCGCCGAGTGCCTCGGCAATAAAGGCCAGGTTCTGCTCAAGCGTCTCCTCGCCATACACGGTGCGCACAAAGTCGATAAAGTAGCGCACGATGTCGTCGTCAAAGTACTCGTCATCGGTAATGGGCAGCACGTTGTCGCCATCGGGCATAAAGGTCACGTGATCGGGGTCGGGCATCTTGGCCAGATAGTCGTCGACCGTGGCGCCCTGGTCGGCCAGAACCAGACCGTCCACATCCAGCGAATAGCGACCGAACATGCAGCCCACGGCATAGCTTATGAGCGAGGTGATCTCGTCGCGCTTGGTACGCACGTACTTGTTGCCCTTGTAGCTCTCAGGGATCTCGTCGGCGGTATCAAAGATGCGCGCCACCGACACGTACTTATCCTCGACCTCGATGGGCACCTCGCCCTCCATGTTGTAGATCTTTGCAAAGATTCGGTTGAGCTCCTCCTCGTTAGCGCGAAGCTGCTCAAAGCGAGCGTTAACCTCGGCTTTGCGAGCCTCGTATTTATCGGCGAGCAGTGTTGACATGGAACGCCTTCCAGGTAGTAGGGGATTAAAAACAATGATTCAAAGGGGCATTTTATGTGGTAGTCAAGCTTTTCTCACAGCACCCAGGAGGGTCCGTCCAACAACCGGGCACCATCTTCCTCGAGCGTATATTCACTCATCCAAGCCTTACCCAAAATGTCATACATAAAGAGCCAAAGGCTTACCCCATCGCGAAAGGTCCTCGTTGAAACAACGTAATTGGAGCCCTCAACCTCGCCTTCATACGACTCACACGACTCAAAACCGATGTAATCAAAACGACAGGTATCTCCAGGCTCAAGATTAGATACGACTGGCTTTTCCTCCACAATAATTGACGGAATTGGCCGGGGACCTACATTGGTAATCGAAACAATGAATCCGTAATCTTCCTCGAAACTGTCCACCTCAACTTGAGGCTTAGCCTTTTCGCTCCGAGACCTCTCTTCTTCTTGCTTCGTTTCTATGTCGTGCTGATACGAGACCACTGCAATAATGACTGCCGAAAACGTCCCGACTCCATTTAACAAATCCCCCGACGATAAAGAGTTGAGCAACGGAAGCGAGCAAATGCCGGATAGAAATCCAAGAAGAGCTTTAAACAGTAGCGTGAAAACCACTAAGCATGGAATTGAAACAGCCAAAGAAATAAATAGTCGGCGAATGTACCTCATGCTGATCACTCACAATAAGGGGTGACGTTTAAAATCCCAGGAGGTTTCAAACGAATCCCAGTCGGTTTTTGACAGTTCGATAGCCAGTTCAGCCATGCTAGAGATACGGCCCTCTTCACCAAGGCCAAGAAGCGGCAGCCTTGACACAACGCCCGCATTACAATTAAGAGTTGGGTTAATCATTCTGAGCATCACAGATGCTGCGGATGAATTCAGGTAGGCAATTAGCGGAAGCAGGTTGTCATCTGCAATAAATGCGCAACTTCCAGCATGCTCAAACAGATTGTGTCCGCCGTTGACTCTAAACGAATTGCGATCGGACGTAACGTCTGACCAAGAGATCGACGGCCTAAATTGATCATCAAGGCTGACGGGGCGGAATCCTGACTGTTTTTTTCATCTCCAGTTGGCCAGCGGCTGAGAAATTCATAACGTTATCTCGGTTGCCATACCACTTGCGATAGCTACCACCTTTGTTACATGGATACCAACACGTTGTGGTTTGGACCTCGTTAGTCGATGAGCACTCCCTATCAAACTTTGATAGTTGGACCTCCCACCAAGCTCTAATGAATAAGTCATTGTTTCCCGTTGTGATTCCAGCTTGAAGCGACGCGCGCGTACCAACAGCTGATTTGATTTAAATGCAGATAGTATTCCGCCCCCAGCCCAGTAGGCTATTGGGGCACCGGGGATCTGCTTGAAGATGTCGGCGTCGCGTCGGTAGAACCAGCCGCAGTCGGGATCTCGGATCGCCTCGAGCAGCTTGAGACGCTTCGCCTCACTACCGTTGATGTCGACGAGGCGCACGTAGGCGCCCTCGCATGCCGCGTGGCCATTGTAGATGACGTCGGCTGTCACGTTGACGACCTCGCCGCCGATGGCGTCGAATGCGCGGGGGCCGAGATGCGCCATCGAGACAATCGTCTTGCCCTCGATGATCGAAGAGCGCATCTTCTCAAAGCTGCCCAAGAACATCCAACTCTGCATGGTAACCATTGCGGCGTAGCCCTTATCCTCGACAAGGTTAAAACCGCGCTCGATAAAGCACGTGCAGAGGTCGCTCTTCACGTCGGGGTAGTTCTTCTTGATCCACTTGCTCATGAATGGATTAAAGCTGCTGCTGCCCATATACGGAGGATTCGCCACAGTGCAGGTAAAACGACGGGACAGCTTCTCGCAGATGGCGGCAGCGCTTTCGAGCTTAGTTTTGGCCGTAGCGGCAAAAAGGTCATCGGAACAACTCGCGACGGCAGCCTTGAGCTCGTCGATCTCGTCCTCTGAGGGATTGAGCAGCGAACCGATCTCGCCCAAATGACTCAGCTCCTCGGCGAGCTTCTTGTTACCCGGCAGCTCGTCCTCCCCTAGCGGGATGCTCGAGAGCACGGTAACGTCGGCGCGAACGCCACGCCTAAAGAAGCGACGGTCGTGCTCGCGGGCGCACATGGCAAGCGCCAGCTCCGCGATCTGTGCCGCGCGGGAATCGATTTCCATACCTGCAAGGTTTTTAGTAAGAATGAGCTCGGGAATCTCGCGCTCACGATAGCCGCGCTCCTCGTACATATGGAAGAGCAGCTCAAACGCATAGACCAAGATATGGCCCGAGCCGCATGCGGGGTCGCAGAGGGTTATCTCCTCGGGACTCGAAATGCGAATGAAGTCCTCGTGCTCAGCATCGGGCTCGATGTAATACTCCATGCGCTCGCGTAGCGAACTCCCCGGATTGTTGAGCATCCACAGACGGCCGAGCGAGTTCTCGACCATATAGCGCACGATCCACTCGGGGGTGAAGAGCTGCGTGGCGGGCGCGATGTCCGCCGCCGCTACCTTGCGCTTGGACTTGAAGAACTCGTCTTTAACGTCGGCATTGTAGTACTGATACATCCAGCCCAGAACGGTCACGCCCTCGCGCCAGTCCTCGTCAGTGAGGACGGCATTGAGTTTGCCCACCACACTGTCAGCCATCATGAGGCCCTGGGGCAACAGCAGCTCCATGGCTCCGCCCACGCGTTCAAAGACGCCCGGCAGGCAATCGGCAAGCTCCTCGCACTGAGCAACAAACAGGTAGCGCCACAACGGTTCATCCAAGCCCGCCATCTTGAGCTCGGCTATGCGATCGGTATCGGCCGTCGTTATTTCCACGTCCAGTGCGTTCTCCACGGCCTCGCTGCCATGGCTGCCGTCCGCACGACTTAGCATGCGCATACGGCTGGGAAGCCATCCGCATGCATCCATGAAGCGAATGGCCACGATGCGGTTGAACCAGGTGTAGGCCGCACGGTCGCGCAGTGCCTCGTGACCCACCTCTGCCTGCATGCGCAGCAGTTCGTCGCGTTGCTCAATCTCAGCCGGACTTAGGGGCAGGCCGTTGACGGTCTCGGACCCAACGGGCGCGGATGCAGGTTCGGTGATGCCGTAGCGCACCATCTGCGCCTCCACGCCTTTGATGAGCTCCGTGCGGGCCCAAGTGCAGAAGCTCTTAAGAGCAGAATCGTTCATGGTTGATGAGCCTTTCTAAACGCCATAAGCCACCGGTGCGCGCTTTGGCACCGGTGGCTCCGCGGGTTAGTTGATACGGATCTCGTCGTTTGCAGCGAGCGCCTGCATAAGGCGGGAGCGTAGGTCGTCCACGTAGCGCTCCACGTCCTCTGCGGACAAGAGACGACTCGGCTTGGCCAGATCGGCGCGGCGCACAGTCTTGATCTTGCGCTGGGGCTTGGGCGCGGCCACGGGAGCAGACGATGCGGTGCCCTTGTTGGAGACCTTCTTGACCACCTCGCCCGTACTCATGACCTCAGTGGTGCGGCGCTCGTTGTCCATACGCACGCGGGCCTCATCCACAGCGTCGTACATCTCGTTGGCCGCCGCACTGAGCCAGTCGCCCCAGTTAGTTGCAACAACGCTCAGTTCGTTGAGACTTTGAGCGCTGTGGGCACGGTTTTTGAACGACTCGTATTTAGTGCCGGCGTCTGCTATGGCATCCTTGGCCTGATTGACAAAGCCCTTTTGACTCTCGGCCTGCGCCCGCAGGTCTTGCAGATCGCTCTCGATGCGACACAAAAACTCATTGCGGCGGATGCCCAACAGCTTTTTCATGTCATCCTCGACGGGATCCATAAGCGGCTGCAGGTCTTTAATACGGCCGTAGGGCTTGGGATCTTTGAGGATCTCACGAACCGTTGCCACGTTCTCCACCGCACCGGGAATGTCATCGGAGGCATACTCGATACCCTCGGTGCGGTTCAAGAAATCCCTGGCGTGGTCAAACGCTGTTCGTTGATTGGACTCGAAGAACTCAACCACCTTGTCAAAGTCTTCCTTGGCATCGAGCAAGCGCTCCTCATGCTTGGTGAACGTGGTCAAGAACGCCTCGGACTCGTTCTGGTCCTTAAGGACGTCGGCCACCTCCGAGCGCATCTTCTCGCACTCGTCCTCACCGGGATACGGGTAGGCCGGCTTGATGCCCGTGTAGTAGTCGCGTGCCATGGCGAGGCACGCCTCGCGCAAGCCCTCAAGGCGCTCTTTGAGCTCGGCCACGAGCTTATCCTCGTTGGAGGGCACGGTCTTGAGATCAAACAGGTCACACATGAGTTCACCCGTGGCGCGCAGCAACCGGTCGCTCATGCGCATGCGCAAGCGCACCTGGGCCTTATCGGCATCCTTGCGCAGGAGCGCCACCATGCGACTGTCGTTAGCTTGAACCGTCTGACCGCCAAACAGCACCTGCGCGCGCTGCTCCACCACAAGCTGCGCCACCACATTTGCGATGTCGACCTCGCGCCAGCCAAAGGGCCTTTGCTGGTACTGGCGCTGGATATCGCCCATAGCGGTATCCAGGTGGCGCTGGTGCTGCACTTTGAGGTAGTCCTCGACCTCTTTGAGCGCACGCGTGTTACCTGCATCCATGCCAGCGAGCCCCACTTGAACGTTGTCCACCAGAGTAGAGCGAATATCGGAATCGCTCGTGACCGGCGCGCCGATATAGTCGGCCTTTTCAAAGACCACATCGCACAGCTGCGCCAGCACCTGCTCAAAGACCTGAGCGGGTTTGGCAGCACGGATCTCAATCATGCGCCCGTTGACGGCGCATCGTGCATGGAGCACCGCCTCAGCCAAAAGGGCGTCAGCCTCTTTCTCGTTAAAGTCCTTCTCGCGCATTTTGGCCTCGACAATCTGGCGGGTACTCGGCGGTAGCTCCTGCAGATTGCGCGTCTGGGCGTACATGCGAATCTTAGCGGCGTTGACGAGTGGGGCCCAATAATCCACCTCGTCGCTCAAGGCCACGATGGCCTTATCCACGGATTTCAATGCCAGCTCGGCATCGTCCGAACGGCCCAGATCGCTGGCCATGGTCACCACGGAAAGTTCCATGCCGCCCATGCTGGTACCGTGGATTGAGCCGTCCACATAGCGGTCAAACGGAAAGTCGTTGGCCCCGCGGTTGAGTTTGCGCGCAGTGTAGATGCTTTCGAACAGGCGCTTCTTGATGTACTCAATCACCTTCGCGTTGTCGATCGGGGTGCATGCGATCTCCTGCGCTATCTCCTGCTCCTCGTCGGTGAGGAAGTTATAGGTATCGCCCTGGCGTGCCACGTAGCTCTCGCGCTCCAAGCGGGCCAGAGATTCCTTGACGCGGTCCTTAAGGGCGCGCTTGTCCACGTCCAGGCTATCAATCATAAGGATGGAGATGTTCTCGACCGTGGCCTTGACGTAGCCGATGTAGCGGATCAAGTACAGGAGCTTAAGCACCCGGACATCGTAGCTCTCAAGACCCTCTGCGTTTTCAGCCGCGCGCTCCGCACAGACGACGACCTGAATGATGCCGTGCTCCAAATCCTTGGAGATTGTGTCGAAGAAGCGCCAGAACGGCACGAGTGCACCAGTCTGGTCATGCTGAATGGCCTGAGCGCTCTCCTGAAACGCGCTCAGCATGGAGCGCTCGCCCGTGGACATGTGCTTGGCCTTAACACCGTGCTTGCGTACCTCGGTCATCACGTCGGGCAGAAGCTTAAACTGGTAGCCCACAAACGGGTAGCTGGCCACAAAATCCTTGGAGTTGGCAAAGCCGGCAAGGTCGGAGCGCGAGCCACCCTCAAAGGTAAAGTTGTTTTTGAGGACGGCGGCGTCTTGCTCGTAGACCTGTGCAAGCATATCGGCCGCCGGCGCGGTCTTCTCGAGCACACGGCGCTGGATAACCTCGTCCACGCTGGAGCTGGAGAGCGAAAGGCGGGTATTGAAGCGGCCTTGGATCTTTGAAAAGTCGTTGCCCACGGGCAGGCTCAGGTTGTCGATGGCCTCCTGGCTCGTGACCATCACCCACACGCGGCCACCGCAGGCGGCACCCAGCTCCTCGACGATGGTCTGAAGACTCAACATAAGGCTTGGATCCCGGTCGTTCGTAATAAACTGACCCACCTCGTCGACCATAAAGAGTAAACGGTAGTTACCGCCGTGGGCCGCTGCCTGAGCGTCTACGTAGTCCTTGACCTTTTTAGCAAAGACATCGGGGGCCAAAACCTCGTCCTCAGAACCCTCAAGCCAGTTCCATGCGGCCTTTTCGCTCATGCCGAGCACGCTCTGCAGCACCTCGACGACGTCGTCCTCAAAGTAGCTGTAGGTGTCGCGGGTCTGGAGCCAGGACTCGCCGTTGACGCGCTCAAAGGCCTCGCGGAACTCCTGGGTCTTGCCCAGGGAATCGATGTGTTCCTCGAGCTTTGCAAGCTTCAGGTCCTCGCCGTAGAAGCCGCGCGCCTCGTAGAACATGCGCTCAAAGCCGCGAAGCAGCGCCGTGGGAGCCGTATCGCCCTGCTTCCACTGGCCCGCCTTGCTATCGATGTTAAAGAGGATGGCCTGCGTGGACACCGAGCAGGCGCGCTCCATGGCAGCCTCGACCATGGGGTCGACGATCTTGCCGTCAAAGTAGCGGATGGCGCTCTTGCCGCCGATCTGGCGATTCTCGAGCAGGTAGCTCAGCATCTTGAGGAAGTGCGATTTACCGGAACCGAAGAAACCACTGATCCACACGCCGATCTTGTCGGTGGGCACATCGATGGCATCGCCGTAGGCCTTGAAGAACGTGGCAAAGTGCCTCTGCAACTCGCGCGTCACCACGTACTCGTCAAGCTCCTGGCGGATGGACCCATCTTTTGAATCCTGGACCTTGACCACGCCGTTGATGGAGCGGTTGATGTCTTTTGCAAAGAGGTCGCGAATGATCGTGTTGTCCATGGGTGCTCCTTTGGGTTTGGGAACGTTATGGCAAAGGGTTGTTACCGGCGGCAGGGACTTGTCTGCGGGGTGCCGCGCTTACGAGATATCGATGGCGCGGTAGTAGTTGTCGGCCGGCAGACGGTTAAAGAGCTGGAAAGAAGAGCCGTTGAAACTGCCCGGATAGGCGGCGACCACAGGCACCTCATCAAAATCCGCAAGCATGCAGTGGAGAAGCGTGTGTATGCGAAAGAACGGGAAAACCTCGCCAGCGCCGGTGAGGAGAACGACGTCTCCAGGCGTGTGCGGCTCGGTCTGCTCAAGGATGTACGCGGCGACTTTCTCGGGCGATGCGAACTTGGCCACGTCCTCGAGCACGCGCTGGGTACCGCGGCGCTCCTCTTGGTGCGAGATAGCCTTGAGGACACGGCGCCTTTCGAGAATTGCCAGCACGGCGTCGTAAAGGTTCACGACCTTGAGCGTGCACGGAAGCTTGTCGGCCTCGGCATCGCGTGAAAGGGTGTCAAATAATGCACGCGCCTCAAACTCCAGCGCGGGGTCATAGCAAAAGGTGTGGAAGCCGATCTCATTGCCTATGCCCTTGTTGGCCAAAAAGTCCTCGCTGCGCAGGCACTCGCGCAGAAGCTGCGCACGGCGCTCAAATTCCTGACAGGCGCGCTCGGAGCGGGCATGCGCCGCCACGACGCTCTTGCGGGAATGGATGCCGATATTGGTGGTGAGATCGGTTGCCGGGGTGATAACAGGGTCGACGGCGCTTTTGACGGGAGCCACGCTACATCACCGCCCTGCCGGTAAGGGCCGCGATAAGCGACTGCTCGCCCAGCTGAACCAAGGCTCGCTCGACATCGGAATCGAGGAAGAGTGGTGACAGGCGCTCGGACTCCGGGCCCTGGCCCTCGCCGACAAGGCCGGCATGGCGGAGCGTCTGGCGGAGCGAGCCCTTAATGCGCTTGACCGTGGCCTCAGTCCAGCGGGCCGCGTCCGGATACTCCGTGGTAAAGCGTGTCATAAAGGCGTTGAGGTCAACCGCCGTAAAGGCATAATCAAAGTTTTGTAGGCGCTCCCCTACCTCGACGAGCACGAGCTCGCGCACGATATCGTAGCGGCAGATCATGCTGTAGAAGATGGCCTGGTCCGCCTGCGTGGGAGTGCCGGATGCCATGAGCCTGGTTAGGGATGACGCAGCCTCGACGGCGGTTTTGGGGTCGATGCCGCGCGCGGCGCATACGGCGTCCGTGGGCACCATGGCGTCAAGGCGGCGAAGGCACACGGTTGCGCGGTTGGCGACCATGCGCTCCGTGGGATATTGAAAGAGGTTCTCGCTCTTTACGCGTACAATAACCTGCTCGTCGCTTGCGCCCTGCATACGAAGGGCAGCGACGATGCGCATCTCATGCGGGAGGAATTGCTCGCGGGTGAGCACCCCCCCCCGAACGCTTTTTGTGGTTACATCCACAGTACACGCTCCAAGGGTGTCAAAAGCTGTCACAAGTACGCCGCAACCCGGCAGGCAGGCGCGGCGCACATGACAATAATCATACCTGTTGGTAAAAAAGTTACCACGCCCAGAGTTTCAAATGTTGAGCAACAAAATTTAATCCGGTTAACGGTCATTTTCGCAGCTTAGAAACTTTAACGAGGTCGCCCCAAATCACACTTGCCAGACAACCGCGCTTACGAATGCAGGCACGCACACGCCCAACGCCACCCTCCGCTACACTCAACATAGAGTTCTACATATGATTCTATGTAAGGAGTTTCATATGCCTGTCGTAAAGCCTATTTCTGATCAGACGCGCGCGCTAACTACCATTCAGGAACGCGAAGATCACATTCAACGTACCATCGCTCATGGTTATGACGACCTCACCAACGGTCGTGTGCGCCCCTGGAAACAAGCGAAGGCCGAGGCGGATCGGATGCGAGCCTCGAGATAAGCCCTCCCCCATGTAACCATCCTGTAAATCATAGCGGCGCACTCGAGTTTTACCGTGATGCGGTCGCGCCCGGCGCTCCACTGTGCTAAAGTGTCCCGAACGTACAAACGACTATGAGGGGGAACTGGAAGATGGCACGTGTGCACAACT
Organism: Collinsella aerofaciens; assembly: GCA_048501115.1. Lineage (GTDB taxonomy): Bacteria > Actinomycetota > Coriobacteriia > Coriobacteriales > Coriobacteriaceae > Collinsella > Collinsella aerofaciens_CD. Next base: position 20,883 of record DBFRZS010000013.1, read on the forward strand.
TCTCAGCTGGCCCGGCCGCGCTGCCTACAAGCGTGCTCGCCGAGATCGCCGACGAGATGATGGACTACCGCGGTTGCGGCATGTCCGTGCTCGAGATGAGCCATCGATCTAGCATGTACCAGCAGATCATCGACGACGCCGAGGCAACCCTGCGTCGCCTGCTGAGCATCCCCGACAACTACCGCGTCCTGTTTTTGCAGGGCGGCGCCACGCTGCAGTTTGCGGGCATCCCCATGAACCTCATGTGCCGCGGGCGCGCCGGCTACATCGTGACCGGCAACTTTGCCAACAAGGCATACAAAGAAGCCGCCAAGTACGGCGAGGCCGTGTTGCTCGCGAGTTCCGAGGACACCAACTTCGACCGCATTCCCGACATGGCCGACATCAACGCGCGCATTGCCGCCGAGGCCGCGGGCGACGGGCTCGACTACGTCTACATCTGCCAGAACAACACCATCTTTGGCACCATGTTCCACGAGCTGCCCGATTGCGGCGACGTGCCGCTGGTCGCCGATGTCTCGAGCTGCTTTCTATCGCAGCCGCTCGACGTCGAGCGCTACGGGCTCATCTACGCCGGCGCGCAGAAAAACGCCGGCGCCGCGGGTGTGACCGTGGTCATCGTGCGCGACGACCTCATCGCAGATGGCCCCGCCTTTGCGCAGACGCCGCAGTACATGGACCTCAAGACCCAGGCCGCCAAGGGCTCCATGCTCAACACGCCCAACACCTTTGGTATCTACGTATGCGGCAAGGTGTTCCGTTGGGTTGAGAAAACCGGCGGACTTGCCGCCATGGCCGAGCGCAACTGGGCCAAGGCCAATCTGCTCTATGACCTGCTCGAGCACAGCGAGCTGTTCCATAGCACTACGCAGGCCGACAGCCGCTCCATCGCCAACGTCACCTTCCGCACCGGCGACGCCGAACTCGACGCGGCCTTTGTCGCAGGCGCGGCCGGGCACCAGATTCAAAACGTCAAGGGCCATCGCCTGGTGGGCGGTATGCGCGCCAGCGTCTACAACGCCGTAACCATGGAAGACGTGCAGGCACTGGCCTCGTACATGAAGGACTTCGAAGCGCAGCATAGTTTGAGCCCGCGATCTAACTAGCCCGCAGCACGCGGGCCGACCAGCCATCTCAAACCACCCTGTTTAGATCAAAACCTGCTAAGGAGTTTTTCCATGCGTAAGATTAAGACCATCGACGATATCACCAAGGACGGCAAAGTCGAGTTTGGCGAGGGCTACGAATTTGTGAGCACCGCCGAAGAGGCCGACGCCATCCTGATGCGCTCGACCGACCTGCACGGCTACGAGCTGCCCGAGGGCATCCGCGCCATCGCCCGCTGCGGCGCCGGCGTCAACAACATCCCCGTCAAGGAGTACGCCAAGAAGGGCGTCGTCGTCTTTAACTCCCCCGGCGCTAACAGCAACGCCGTTAAGGAGCTCGTCCTAGGCATGCTGGTGCTCTCGAGCCGCGGCGTGGTGCAATCGATGAACTGGGTGCGCGACAACGCCGACGACCCTGAGATTCAGGTCGATGCCGAGAAGGCCAAGAAGGCCTTTGTGGGCCGCGAGCTCAAGGGCAAGCGCATCGGCGTCATCGGCCTGGGCAACGTGGGCTCCAAGGTCGCCAACGCCTGCGTCGACCTGGGCATGGATGTCTACGGCTACGACCCGTTCATTTCCGTTGAGCACGCGTGGGTGCTGAGCCGCGAGGTGCAGCGCGTGGGCACGCTCGAGGATCTCTGCCGCGGCTGCGACTACCTCACCGTACACGTGCCCAGCAAGGCCGACACCATCGGCATGATCAGCACCGAGCAGATCAACCTGCTGGCCCCGGACGCCGTGCTCATCAACTACGCACGCGAGACCATCATTGACGAGGACGCCGTCGACGCCGCCCTGCGTGCAGGCAAGCTCAGCTGGTTTAGCTGCGACTTTGCCACTCCCAAGACCGTCAAGATGCCCAATACGTTTATCACCACGCACTCGGGCGCCGGCACCGGCGAGGCCGAGGCCAACTGCGCAGACATGGCCATCAGCGAGCTCAAGGATTACCTGGAGAACGGCAACATCGCGCACAGCGTCAACTACCCCGCCTGCAGCATGGGCAAGGCGCGCGCCGCAAGCCGCATTGCCTGCCTGCACGCCAACGTGCCCAACATGATCGGCCAGATCACGGCCATCCTGGCCAAGGACAACGCCAACGTGCAGCGTATGACCAACGAGTCCGCCGGCGAGAACGCCTACACCATGTTCGACACCGATGAGCACCTGGACAGCAGCACCATCGAGGCGCTCAAGCAGATTCCGTCGATGTATCGCGTGCGCGTGATCAAATAGCGCCGGCTGATCTGACGGGCAGTTCCCCCATGTGGCCTGCCCGTCACTGACATTGAATGCCAACGGGGGCGCCTTTCGCACGAGAGGCGCCCCCGTTTTTGTGAGCACTCCATTAAATGCACTGAGCCGCTTCTTGGCATACAATCTGTATGTTGACCTAACTATTTGTGAGGTGCCTATGGTTGATACAGATTTTGCTTGGCGGCTTACGCAAGGGCTCGTGCGGATCGACAGTTCCGACCCAGGTGCGTATGAGGGCGAGATTGAACGCTATATCAAAGCGTTGGTTGAGGAACGGTTAGCGCAGCTGAGCCATCCGGTACTCGATGCCGTGCAAATTGCAGAGCTCGAAGTACTCCCCGGGCGCCGCAACCTTATGGTCACCGTGCCGGGAGTGAGCGACGAGCCGCGACTCGTCTATATCTGCCATATGGACACAGTCACCTTGGGCGACGGCTGGGACGCGGACATTACGCCGCTCGGGGCGGTCGTGCGCGACGGCAAGCTCTACGGCCGTGGCGCCTGCGACATGAAGGGTGGCCTGGCCTGCGCCATTGCCGCACTGGTCCATACGCTCGAGCGCGTGGCGGCGAATGGCGCGTTGCCCCGCCGCGACTTTTCGCTCATCTGCTCGGTCGACGAGGAAGACTTTATGCGCGGCTCAGAGACCGCGATCGATGCTGGCTGGGTCGGCTCGCATGAATGGGTGCTGGACACCGAGCCCACCGACGGACAGATCCAGGTGGCGCACAAGGGGCGTACGTGGTTCGAGATTGAAATGGCTGGCGTGACGGCACATGCGAGCCAGCCCTGGAAGGGCGCGGATGCCGTCGCCGCCATGGCCGAGGTCGTGTGTTCGCTCCGTCGCGCGTTTGCGGCGCTGCCCGCGCACGATGAGCTGGGGCCTTCGACCATCACGTTTGGCCAAATCGAGGGCGGATATCGCCCCTACGTCGTACCCGACCGCGCCAAAGTCTGGGTCGACATGCGCCTGACCCCGCCGACCGATACGGCAGCCGCGACGCGCATGGTAGAGCAGGCCATCGCCGTCGCCGAAGCCGCCGTTCCCGGTTGCCATGGCAGCTACACCGTGACGGGCGACCGCCCCGCCATCGAGCGCGACCCGAACTCTCCCCTTCTTGCAGCGCTCAAGCGTGCCGCCGATAACGTGACGGACGCGGACACGACCGTCGGCTTCTTTACCGGCTACACCGACACCGCCGTCATTGCCGGCAAGACAGGTAACCGCAATTGCATGAGCTACGGTCCCGGGTCGCTCGCGCTCGCGCACAAGCCCAACGAATATGTGCCCCACGCCGATATCGTTCGCTGCCAGAGCGTGCTGATCGCGCTCGCCGACAACATACTCTGGGGCGCGGATAGCCAAGTTGGGGCATAATAAGCCGCGAATAAACCGACTCGCGCGTAAGGACCGCCCATGAAAGCACTTCCGTTTCCCTGCATCCGCCCGGCTCAGGACCGCGTGCTCGAGGCGCTGCCCGCAATGGGCAGCATCCTGAGCGGCAACGATGCTCTGCGCGGAGCCATTGCCGATGGCCTGATGCTCAAGGACCCGGGTGCGGCGTATTACGTGTACGAATGCTCGGGCGAGCCGGGACGTGTGACGGGTGTCGTGGCGATCTGCCCGGTTGGTGCGCTGGCGGGCGGCGACGCGGTTGCCGCCGATACGACCGCCGCTGCGCGCGCAATCGCCGACCTCAAGGTACAGCCCCGTCCCGTAACGCTTGTCTACGAAGCCTCTCCCGTCATGGATATCATCCTCGGCGCCGCAAAAGAGGGCGCTTCACTCTATGCCGTCACCGACCCCGCCGGCATTACGCACCGCGTGTGGGAGGTCAAGCGCGAGGACGCCGTCGGGGCCATCCGCGCCATGCTCGACCAGGCGCCGGAGCCGGCACTGGCCGACGACCCTGCCTACGCTGCCGCACTAGTCGAGGCATCACAGCTCCTGGCCGACGATGCACGTGCCGCCGGCACCTACACGGGCAAAGAGCCGTTCAACTTTGCCGTAGCTGCGCTCTTCCCCGCCGCGCAGGTCAGCGGCGGCGCGGCGCAGGTTCCGACGGGTCTGCTCACGCACCAGGTCGCGCGGTTCTAGCAAGACCAGACCGTCCAGCACAAAAATCGGCAGCCCAACAAACAGGGGGCGGAGATGCAGCAGGTACATGCATCTCCGCCCCTTTTGCGTCGAGAAGTTATGCCGACGACCCGTGCCGCCGCGCTCGCGTTATCCGCGCTGCGGACCCGCAGTAGCCACGAGCGGTTCAAGCCCCAGCTCGCGCGCGTAGTCTTCCTGCGTAAAGACTTCGACCAGTTCAAACGTATCGGCCGCATCGTCAAACGCAAAATGCAGCACTGAGCAGTTGCCCGGCACGCGTTCGCGCTCGTCGGCCGCCGCGCCCCGCACGTGGTCCAAAAACTCCTTGATAGCCGAACCGTGGCTCACCGCGAGCACGCACTCGTGGTCCGGACGTCGCATAAGATCGGTTATCGTCGCCGCCATGCGCTCGCGCACCTGCATCTGGCCCTCGCCGCCAAACTGACGATAGAAATCTCGCCACGGGCGCTCGGGCATAAGCATCACGCGCTCGGCCTCAAAGTCGCCAAAGAACCACTCACGCAGACCGTCCAGGCGCTCGTACGCCAAGCCCGGCCACAGGTTGGCGATAGTCTGCTCGGTGCGATGAAGTGTGGAGGTGTAGGCATGATCGGGTTCAATGCCGCGCGCACGCAAGAACATGCCGGCACGCGCCGCCTGGTCGCATCCCAGCTGCGTGAGCGGCGAGTCACTCCAACCCTGAATAATGCGCTTAAGGTTGAATATTGTCTGCCCATGACGAACCAGATACAGGTCTTTATTCATAGGGGTCCTTTCGTTCGTTACCAATCAAGGAGCGAAAACGCACCGTCGCAATAGCCAAAATGAAGCACGGCACCGTTGTCGGGTAGCTCTCCCCTGCCAGTCACATACTCAAGAAACTCCTGGCAGGAAGAGCCGTGGGAGACTGCCAGCACACAGTCGTGCTGCGGCCTGGCCATGATGTGGGACAGCGCCGCGACCATGCGCGACTGGAGCTCGCCTTCAGACTCGCCACCAAAGGCCACCGGATAATCACCCCAGGGCTGCGGCGGCATCTCGCGATTTGATGTACCCTCCAGCGAGCCCAAATGCCACTCGCGCAGGTCATCGACCAGCTCTATCGAGCGGCCCTCACCAGCAATTAGCTCAGCCGTACGCCGCGCCCGGCCCAACGGGGAGGAATACACACGGTCAAAGGCCACGCCGCGCGCCGCAAACGCCGCACGCGCCATCAGCGCCTGCTCGCGCCCGCGCGCCGTAAGCGGCGAATCGTGCCCGCCCTGCAAAATGTTCTGCACATTGAGCTCAGTCTGCCCATGCCGCACCAAATACAAATCTGCCACACACCCTCCCCTCGTACCACCACAAAGGGGACAGGCACCTTTGTGGTGGTTTACCGCCGGATCACACCGCGGTGACGCTCAACTACAGCAGCACGTCGGCAAGCGGACGCTTGGGTACGTGGTGCACCCGCGCCTCGTCGCGCCAATAATTGATGGAGCCGTCGGGGTTGGAATCGATCGCATCGATCACCTGCGTCTCGGCCGGAACGCCAAGCGCCATGATCAGCTTGAGCTCATACTTGTCGTTATCGAGCCCCATGGCATCGATCGCGTGGGGCGTAAAGGCCTTGAACATGCAGGCTGCCACCTCGGGCGTGGCGCTGCGGGCGGCGAGCATCATCGTCTGCGCGGCAATGCCCGTGTCGACCTCGGTAATGGGAGCGGCGGGCTTGCCCGGAACGGCGCGCTCGGCAAGAATCGCGATGTAGCCGGTCGGGCGCTCACCCTCGGCAGGACCCGGCCAGTCCTTAAGCGCGCCGGCCCATGCAAGCTCGTCAAACACGCGAGCGCAGTCCTCTGCACCGCTTACCACATGAAAACGCAGACGCTGAGCATTGGCGCCGCAGGGAGCCAGGTGCGCCAGTTCCGCCAGCTCGAGCAAAAACTCGCGCGGCACGCGCATGGACTCGTCAAAACGGCGGCACGTACGGGCACGACGGACCAGCGCATCAAACGCTTCCAAGCCGAGCTTTTCGCAACCCTGCTTTGCCATCGACTCCGCGCTCGACGGCGCCGCGGGAACTGTTTCGTTCATAGGGACCCCCAATTTCGGGCAATTGTTCTTAGGAGAATCTAACCTAAAACCTAGGCAATTACATACAGCGGCGTAATGTTCTACAATTGTTGATTAATCCTCACTGGAGCGGGAACAAAAGTAACAATTCGGGAATGTGGGGCGGCAATTCGTCCTTCCCGCCCCATGCATCGGCGCCCTTGGGCGATACTTGTTGCAGCACTTTTGGCGTACGCCGCACGGAGAGCAATGAACGCGACGTGCACCGCACGGAAAGGAGACATTATGGGCATCTTTAAGAATGATGACCAAAAATCGAGCCAGTTTGGATTTGACGAGAAAAGCATGGCAGGCAAGGCCGTCAAGGCCGTGCGCTGGATTTACGCCATCACGGGCGTCTTGGCGCTCGTCGCCGGCATCGCACTGCTGTTTGCGCCTGCCAAGTCCCTCGTCTTCCTAACGACCGTCTTGGGCTTCTACTTTGTGATCACGGCCGCGATCAGGCTGTTTACCGCTGTTTTCGAGCCACTGCTGCCCACCGGCTGGCGCGTGACGAGCATCATCTCCAACCTACTCATTATCTTGGGCGGCGTCATAATCCTGCGCAACCAGGCCTTCTCGACCGCGACGCTCACCACGATGGTGGTTATCGTGGCCGGCTTTGGCTGGATCGTCGAAGGTGTCATGTCCATTCTGGAGTCCGAGCTTTCGTCCAACCGTGCCCTCGCCATCCTGAGCGGCGCGCTCTCCATCATCGCCGGCATGTTCGTGTTTATCTATCCGCTGTGGTCGGCCAAGATGCTCGTCATCTTTAGCGGCGCCGCACTGCTGGTGTTTGGCGTAACGCTGATTGTTCGCGCTATTCAATTTGGCAAACTGGTGCACTAGATGCCGCGAACGCTCTTTATTGATGCAGACGCCTGCCCGGTCACGCGCGAGTCGATTGACTGCGCGCGGCGGGCGGGCGTTGCCGTCGTTATCGCCGGCAACAGCACGCAGAACCTGGAACGCCACATTCGCCGCAACGATCCGCGCGACGTCGAGCATGCGCGACGCGGATTTTGGGTCACGACGCTCGATGTGAGCGTGGGCGCCGACAGCGCCGACTTTGCCATTGTCGAACGCCTGCAGGCGGGCGACGTAGTCGTGACGCAGGACATTGGCTTGGCGAGCATGGTGCTCGGGCGCGATGCCGCCGCCATCGGCGTGCGCGGGCGCGTCTACGATAAGGCGACCATCGACATGCAACTGTTTATTCGCCACGAGGAAAAGAAGGTGCGCCGCGCCGGCGGTCGCACTCGCGGTCCGGCGGCATTTACCAGCGAAGACCGGGCCCGCTTTAAGCGCAACCTCACCGAGCTGCTGCGCTAACCAAGGTAGATTTTCGGGACATGCCCGGAAATCTACCTTTTTGTTTTGGCAGCGGAAATGCCCTGGTCACAGGGGTAGATCGTAAGACATGTCCCAATAATCTACTTAAAGGCCAACGGCGGAGAGGATGAGGCCCCAGCCGGCACCGATGACGTACATCATGATCAGGAACAGGACGTTTTCGCGGGCGCTGCGGTTGGTGCGGAACAGCACCAGGTAGCCCACACCGGCAGAGATGAGCGTGCCGGCGAGCATCGGGGCCAGCTGCAGCGCGCCTTCCAGGTACAGTTGCGTGATGACGACGCTGGCCGAGCAGTTGGGGATCAGGCCGACAAGCGCCGAACCCAGGACGGCGAGCGTCTCGTTGCCACGCAGGAACTGCTCGATCGCGGACTCGCCGAAGGTCTCGAGCACGGCGACCAGAATCAGCGTCACCAGAAAAATGAATACCGATACCTGCACGGTGTGCGAGATGGCGCTGCGAATAATCGACAGGAGGGGCGCGCTCTCGTGAGAGTGGGAGTGACCGTGGCCATCATGGTGTTCATGCTCGCCCCCATGACCGTGATCGTGTCCATGTCCGTGTTCGTACTCGTCCTCGTCTTCATCGCAACCGCAATGGTCGCGCTCGCACAGCTCATGGATGTGATCGGCGCTCACGCCCGCCTCGGCCACTTCATCAATGATGTCGCCCCCGGTATGGTCGTCGTGCGCGCAGTTCACATGAGCCGGATTGGAAGCGGTCCCCAGCACGGTACGGCGAATCGCCGCATGCGCGCGAGCGTTACGACGAAGGCCGCGGATAGCCGCGTCCACGATAAAGCCCGTGACCAGCGCGATCAGTGCCTTCGAAGCCAAAAGCATCGCCATGGTCTGCACGGGAACCTGCTCGGCAAGTAGCAGCGGCAGCATCTCGTCGGAGGTCGAAAGGAACACCGCCACCAACGTGCCCAAGGTCACGACGCGACCGGCGTACAGCGTTGCCGCCATGGCCGAAAAGCCGCACTGCGGCACCATACCCAGCAACGAGCCAACCACGGGACCCGCGGCGCCGGCGCGCTTGATGGCCCCGTTAACGCGGTCGCCCGCGACGTGCTCCAAGGTCTCGAGGGCCAGATACGTCACCAACAAAAACGGCACAAGCGAGAGCGTGTCCTTGCCGGCGTCGAGCAGAATATCAATCAGCAAATCCATGACGGATGGAACCTTTCGTGTCTTTCGGCAGCATTGTAAAAGTCCTAGCGGTCAACTAGGGTATTGTAGTTGTCCTAGGCGCGATGCCAATAGTTGCCCATGGTAAACTATCATCTCGCCACATCTCAATGAACCCGAGCCGCGCGCTGCGGCCCGTCCAAGGAGCAGTTATATGAACGTTTCACAAGCACTCGAATACGAGCGCCAGCCGTTTATTCCCATGTTTATCTATGGCGATCACGGCGCCATGGAGTCCGAGCGCCAGAAGGGCGAGGAGGCCCTTAAGGTGCTCGAAACCGAGTACCTTACCGCCGAGGGCGACCCCAGCTTCGACTTTGCCACCGTGCGCGACCTGGCTGACCGCAACCGCGACCTGTGCGACCAGATTGGCGAGGCGCGCCTGCGCAACGTGACGCCCGCGACGCTTTCGCGCGGCCTGTCCGATGCCGACACCTGCGCCGCCATCGGTAAGATGCAAAAGCGCACCGCCGCGTCGGTCATGCGCGAGATCCGCGGCGACCGCGACGCGCTCGGCGTGGCCTACGCCCGCAAGCCCATCCAGGGCACCGTGCTCGGTATCGACATCGAGACCACCGGCCGTGCACCCGAGCGCGGCTATATCATCAACGTGGGCTGGGAAATCATGGACCTCACCAGCGACGCCGTGCCGCATGACGCCGAGGCACACTACTGCGGCCTGCCCGATATCTACCGCGGCGAGGATGTGCCGCTGTCGAATATCCACCACATCACCTGGGACGACATCGACGGCAAAACGCCCTTCCGCGAGAACAAGGAATTGCAGAAGCAGCTGCTCAAGCTTATGAAGAAGCACCCGTACATGGCGCATAACGCCGCGTTCGAGGACAGCTGGTTCAAAATTCATCTGGACGGTTACGCCGAGGCACGCCGCGCCGGCAAGATTATCGTCATCGACTCGCGCCAGATCTGCCGCAGCTTGGACGCCGACGTGCGCTCGCTCCCCCGCGAGTCCGCGCCCGCCGCGCTCGAGAACTGGGCGCGCCGCCGTGGCACCCTCGCCGCCGATGCCAACGAGCAGCATCTGGGTCTGGACGACACCGACCTCATGCTCCGCACCGTCCAAGCCGAGTTCAACCTCAAGAACCTGTTTGCCAAGTAGAAACGTCTACGACAAACTCCGGCGTAGATCACGAGCGGCCTCGCAGCGGAAAACCCCGCAGCGGGGCCGCCCTACATTCCACAGATAGATCTGCCATCACAAATTCTGAACCCTCATTTTGAACGATTTTGGCCAATTCCCGACACGTAATTCGTTGTCGAATGGTGATGCATCACAATCAAATGTGCAGCAATTGAGTAGTTATATGCTATAGCTAAGCTGCGAAAACTTTTATTTAGGGCATACCAACTCATAATTGCGTCAAGCTTTTGGACAGCATTTGGTTAGACCTCTAAAACGACTTTTTCACTCAGCGCCATCAACACGGCATTAGCTGACACGATATATACCATGAGTATCGTATTGTCACATACCACTGCAAAAGCGGTCTACCAGGCCGTGCATTCGGTGTCTGCGAAAGGCATCGAGTCCTGTAACCCTGCCGCGATTTACGGATCATGTCCCACCGGAACGCTCCTTGACGCAGCCGCAGAATGGCTCACCAAACATGATGTTTCCCTCGGCGCAAATGATTCCCTCGAGGTGATGGTGTTTGATCGCAGGAATGCGCGCTATGCAATGAACTGTCAATGCCACGTTTCGTCAAAACGATTCTCGAACTCACGCTTTATAGAGCTCAAAGATGGCATCTTCATTGTTGGCGTTGAGCTTTGCGCACTTCAAGCCGCCACCTATCTCCCTTTTCGCGAACTGGTGGAGTACTACTTTGAATTGTGCAGCGCTTACTCCCTTGGAACCGGCTCTTCCACCTCTTATAACGAGCGTTTCGCGCTCACCTCGACCGAGAGGTTAAAGCAGTTCTTTAATTCCATTACCAGATGCGACGGTTTGGCCCTTGCCCGAAAGGCGATCCAATGTGTACGCGACGGATGCCGGTCTCCCATGGAAACGGCATTTGTCATGATGCTAACGCTGCCCAAAAGCGAAGGAGGGCTTGGCATTAAGGGAATTGAGACCGATTACGAGGTGCAGGTCACCGCCGCCGCAAAGAATCTCACGAGACGCAAAAAGTTCTTTATGGATGCGTATCTAAAGAAATCTCGCACAGACATTGAATACAACGGTTTTTATCATGACGCGGAAGAAGACCGCGCCATCGATGAGGAACGCAAGAATGCGCTTGCGTCCATGGGATACGGAATCATCACCGTCAGCCGTTATTCCTTTATGCATGCCAGCTCTTTCGTTAGGGTCATGGAAGCAATCCAGCGGAAAGAGGGCGTACGCCCCTCGCGTCTACCAAAAGACTTTCAAATCATGCAAGAGGACCTGAGACAGTTTGTGCTCAGAAGGTTTATAGAAGAGAAAAGGCGAACTCAGAAGCAGCTTCGCCAGGATTCCGAAGAGCGCCAACGAATCGACCTCGAAAAAGCAACACTCGAAGGCATCACGCTGGATGACCCGACAATTAATGAAGTTACAGCAATCGATGACATGCAGACAGTCGAATCCGACAGCCCATCATTTGCCCAAACAAGCAGCCTCGCGCCCGAGGGCAGGATCTTCGGGGCCGGAAGCTAGACCGGCTAACAAGGTGGGTACCCTAGCGATGTGCAAAATTGCGAGTATTCAGCAGGGTCGGCCCTCCAGCACCCACAAGTTAATCCAAATGAGAAACAAAGACGCTATCGAACGGGAACGTTAGGCAACACTTGAGGAAGATCTTATCTGTTTACCGCCCTTGGATAACTCTTGAGCGGCTTTATTTGCCCCGAAATAGATAAACAGACCCCCTATAGTTGCAGAATACTCCAATTTTTGCACGGCGCGGGGGCACCCACCTCGGCATCGACTATCAAAACCGCTCAATCCGGAATCTCGTCCACTATTCCCCATCATTTTGTGCGATGAATTACTTAAACGTTATTGACATATGAACATACGCTCATATAATCGGAAGTAAGTTATTTGAGCGTATGTTCATATGAAAGGATATTGCAATGAGCATCCGCGTTGATGAAACGAAACTCGACACCGAGGCCACCGAGCCAGTGATCCCCACCACCTGCTCGCCCGAGGACCTTCCCGACGAGGAGCTTCTCTACGACCTCGCCGACCTGTTCAAGGTCTTCAGCGACACCACGCGTATCAAGATCCTTTACGCCCTCATGGGCCGCGAGCTCTGCGTGGCAGACATCGCCGAAGCGACCGAAACCTCGCAGTCCGCGGTGTCGCACCAGCTGCGCACACTCAAGCAGTCGCACCTGGTTAAATTCCGGCGCGACGGGCGCAATATCCTCTACTCGCTCGCCGACGACCACGTCTACACCATGCTCAACCAGGGCATGAGCCATATCTGCGAATAGCAACCAACCACGGTACCAGCGCGGCCTGCACCCAAGCCGCAAAAACGGGAAAGGAACCCACCATGAAAAAGCAGTACAAGCTCGATGAGATCGATTGCGCCAACTGTGCGCGCGAGCTTCAGGACGAGTTGGCCAAGCTCGAGGGCGTCAAATCCGTTTCGGTCAACTTTATGACCCAGAAGTTGACGCTCGAGGCCGATGACGCCGAGTTCGACGAGGTCCTCGACCGCGTTGTGGAGTTCACCGCCGACGCCGAGCCGGACTGCGAGATCATTCTCTAGCCAAGGTTTACGCCAACCTGCAAGGCCGCGCTTGCTGCGGCCTTTGCTCGCGAAATTATATGAGCGAATGTTCATACATTCAAATGGGAGGATACGAGTCATGGCCACCGCCGACCCCGAAAAGAAAAAGAAGAAGCGCAAGAAAAAAGAATCACTCGAGCATAAGCGCAACCGCATCCTGGTAGCGCTGGGCATTTTTGCCGTGGTGTACGTCCTCGACGAGCTCGGTACCCTTACCGCCGCATTCGGCACCCCGGGCGACATCTACGCCAGCTTTGTGCTGTTCCTCGTGCCGTTTTTGATTGCCGGCTACGACGTACTGCAAAAGGCATTCAATAACATCCGCCGCGGCAAGGCCTTCGACGAGAGCTTCCTCATGGCCGTCGCGACCATCGGCGCGTTTGCCATGGTGCTCTTCCCCGATACCGACCCGCACATGGCCGAAGGCGCCGCCGTCATGCTGTTCTACCAGGTCGGCGAGCTGTTTCAGGCGTACGCCGTGGGCAAGAGCCGCAAGTCGATCAGTGCCATGATGGACATCGCGCCCGACTACGCTAACGTCGAGCAGCCCGACGGCACACTCGAGCAGGTCTTCCCCGATGACATCGCCGTCGGCACCGTGATCGTGGTCAAGCCCGGTGAGCGCGTGCCTATCGACGGCGCCATCGTCGAGGGCGAAACCCAGCTCGACACCGCCGCCCTTACCGGTGAGTCGGTCCCCCGCCCGGCCAAAACCGGAGACGATATCATCAGCGGCTGCATCAACATGACGGGGCTCATCCACGTGCGCACCACCAAGCCCTTTGGCGAGTCCACCGTCGCACGCGTCCTGGAACTCGTGGAGAATGCCAGCGAAAAGAAGGCACGCACCGAGAACTTCATCACGCGCTTTGCCCGCATCTACACGCCCGCCGTCACCGGCGCTGCCGCGGTGCTCGCGCTCGGCGGTGGCCTGGTCACCGGTGCCTGGTCCGACTGGATTCTGCGCGGCCTGACCTTCTTGGTCGTCAGCTGCCCGTGCGCGTTGGTGATCAGCGTGCCGCTCAGTTTTTTTGGCGGCATCGGCGGCGCGTCCAAGCTGGGCGTTCTCATCAAGGGTTCTAACTACCTCGAGACGCTCGCCGACGTGGACACCGTCGTCTTTGACAAGACGGGCACCCTCACCAACGGCACGTTCTCGGTGGTCGCGGTACACCCCGAGGCCGGCTATACCGAGCAGTCGTTGCTCGAAGTCGCAGCCCTTGCTGAGTCGTTCTCCGATCACCCCATCGCGCAGTCCGTACGTGTCGCCTACCAGGGCGAGGTCGACCCCAAGCGCGTAAGCGACTCCACCAACGACGCGGGCCATGGCGTGACGGCAACCATCGACGGCAAGCACGTCGTCGTTGGCAACGCAAAGATGCTCGCCGCGGCCGGAGTCGAAGCGCCCGATTGCGAGGTCATCGGAACGATTCTGCATGTGCTCGTTGATGGCGTGTACGCCGGCCACATCGTGATTGCAGACACCGTCAAGGCCGATGCTGAGCAAACGATTCGCGACCTGCACGCCGCCGGTGTCAAGCGCACCGTCATGCTCACGGGCGACCGCGAGGAGGTTGCGGCGTCTGTGGCCAAGCAACTCAGTCTCGACGAGTTCCACGCGCAGCTGCTGCCGGGCGATAAGGTCGAGCGCGTCGAGGCGCTGCTTGCAACCGAGAGTGGCAAGGGCAAGCTCGCCTTTGTCGGCGACGGCATCAACGATGCGCCTGTGCTCACCCGCGCAGACGTTGGCATTGCCATGGGCGCTATGGGTTCCGACGCCGCGATTGAGGCCGCCGACGTGGTGCTCATGGACGACAAACCGTCCAACATCTCCCGCGCGATCCGCGTGGCGCGCAAGACCATGTCGATTGTTTGGCAGAACATCATCTTTGCGCTGGGCATTAAGTTGCTGATTCTGGTGCTTGCGGCACTGGGCATCGCCAACATGTGGCTTGCCGTGTTCGGCGATGTGGGTGTGGCGATCATCGCCATCCTGAACGCCATGCGCGCGATGGGTGTCAAGAACCTGTAGCGTTCGTGGGCTGTCCGGCCGGGACCGGGCTTGGTTTTGAAAACGTCCTCGCGCATGAGGCCCGTCTTTCCTGCTCCTGCGGAGCAACGGAAAGGCGGGCCTCGCACTGCGGAGTGTTTTCAAAACCAAGCCCGGTCCCGGCCTGCGATGACGTTGCTGGCGGTTCTTGGGCATCGCTTGCTGGCGGGGTTCCTTGTCTGAGTTGAACTTAGTTGGCGGGGCTACTGGTCCCGGTCGCTGTCCCGGCCCAACATCGCCCTTAGCTTCTCAAAGCTCTCCTCGCTCAGGCAGTGCTCCATGTGGCAGCCCTCTTGCGACGCGACCTCAGCCGAAACACCCGCATCCTCCAGCAGCCCCACGAAAAAGCAGTGACGCTCCCACATTTGGCGAGCGACCTCCAGACCACGCTCCGTCAGATGAACGTCGCGCTTGCCCATTTCGACATAGCCGTTGCTTTCCAGCGTCGCCATGGCCTTGGAAACGCTCGCCTTGGTTACGCCGAGGTACTCCGCAACGTCGATCGAGCGCACGATGCCCTGGCGTTCCGACAGAACGTAGATCGATTCGAGATAGTCTTCTCCGGATTCACGTAGGGCCATGGGCCGCCTTTCGCGATGATTGCTAGTTAGCCTTTGGATACTTTCCACGGCTAACTTTACCGCAAAAGTTGCCCATGTCTTACTACTTTGCCTAAAAGTTAGCCGTGTTTCACAAAACGTGCGGGACGAAAACAAAATGGGGACGCCCCGCAAGGAGTGTCCCCAGGTGCCAGGTGCCGGCCCGCAGTTACATCAATCCAAAGTGCTTCGCGGCGTTGCAGATGCCGTCGTCGTCCACGGCAGTCGTCACATAGGTCGCCGCAGCTTTCACCGTGTCCTGTGCGTTGCCCATGGCCACGCTCGTGCCCACGGCGGCAAACATCGACAGGTCGTTCTCGCCGTCGCCAAAGGCAATCGCCTCGCTCGCGTCGATACCAAGCCGCTCGAGCGTCGCCGCCACGCCCAGGTCCTTGCCGCCGTTAGCGGGAATAATGTCGCAGAACAGGTCGCACCAGCGCGTGGTGAGCGAATGCGACACGGCGTCGGTCACGATATGCTCGTCGACCGGGTCCACAAAGGCGCAAAACTGGTAGACCGGTGCGTCAAAGGCGTGCTCAAACGGCTCCTCGTGGTAGACGATTCCCGCGTTGCTGCCAGCCGTCACCACGCGCTCGGACAGGCGGTTCACAAACGAGTTCTCGCCCTGCATGCACAGCGAGTCGTAGCGCCCCTGCGCCACCTGGTCCACAATCACCGCGACGTCGTCCGAATCGATCGGGCAGCTGCGGTAAACCCCCTCGGCATCAAAGCAGTGCTGGCCCGAAAGCGTAATGTACGCATCCCAGCCCAGGTCGAACAGCCAGTCCGGCATCTGGTAGGTCGGACGGCCCGTGGCGATCACGCACGCAATCCCCTGCTCGTGAAAGCTGTCGAGCACCTGCTGCGCCGACGCCGGAATCCGGTGGGTCTTAAAGCTCAGCAGCGTGCCGTCGATATCGAAAAACGCGGCTTTGATCATTCTCGCCTACTCCTCGCCCTCGAGCTTTTCGCTCGCCTCGAGCCACGCCATCTCCAGCTCGTCCATGGCAGCGTGAGCCTCGTCGATCTTTGCCTGCTGCTCGCCGAGCGCCGTGTAGTTGGTGGGATCGACTTGGGCCATTGCTGCCTCGGCCTCCTCAACGCGGGTGCGCTGCGTCTCCATCTTGCGCTCGAGCGAACTCACCTCGCGGCGGAGCTTCTGGCGCTCGGCGTTGGACAGGCCGTTGGGCTGACCGCTCGACTTGGGCTTTTCGGCCGCAGCTGCCGCGGCACCGGTGTCGAACGTGCCGGTCTTGGCGCTCGGCGCGCCCACGGGCTCGCCCTCGGCGGTAGCGTTGCACAGGCGCAGGTACTGGTCCACGCCACCGGGCATATGCGTCAGGTGGCCGTCGAGCAGCGCCCACTGCTGGTCGGTCACGCGCTCCATCAAAAAGCGGTCGTGCGTCACCAGGATCAGCGTGCCGGGCCAGCCGTCCAGCAGGTCCTCGACAATCGCGAGCATGTCGGTATCCAGGTCGTTGCCCGGCTCGTCCAGGATGAGCACGTTGGGCTCGTCCAGAATCGTCAGCAACAGCGACAGGCGACGGCGCTGGCCGCCCGAAAGATCGCCGATGCGGCTCCAGAGCTGCTGCGTCGTAAAGCCCAGACGCTCGCAGAGCTTCTCGGGCGAAGTCTCCTTGCCGTCGATGACGTAGTACTTCTTATAGTTGCCGAGCACCTCGCGGATCGTGTCGCCCATGTAGGGCTTGAGCTCCTCGAGCTGCTGCGACAGCACGCCAAAGCGCACTGTCTGGCCAATCTTCACGCGGCCGCGCGTGGGTTCAATCTTGCCCTGGATCACGTCGAGCAGCGTCGACTTACCGGCGCCGTTCTCGCCCAAAAGGCCATAGCGGTCGCCCGCACCAATGAGCCAGGTTACATCGGTGAGCACCTGCTTGGGCGCGCCGTCGGTATCGGCATAGCCGGCATCCACGTTGACCACATCGATAACCTGCTTGCCCAAGCGGCTCACGGCCAAGCGCTTGAGCTCCAGCTCGTCACGCACGGGCGGCACGTCGGCGATCAGCTCACGAGCGGCATCCACGCGAAACTTGGGCTTGGTGGAACGAGCCTGGGCACCGCGGCTCAGCCACGCGAGCTCCTTGCGCGCCATGTTGCGACGGCGCTCCTCGGTAACCGCGGCCATGCGGTCGCGCTCTACGCGCTGCAGGATGTAGGCCGAATAGCCGCCCTCGAAGGGATCGACCTGACCGTCGTGGACCTCCCACATGCTGGTGCAGACCTCGTCCAAGAACCAGCGGTCGTGCGTGACCACGAGCATGGCGCCCTGACCGCGCTGCCAGCGGGCCTTAAGGTGACGCGCGAGCCAGTTGATGGTGCGCATGTCCAGGTGGTTGGTGGGCTCGTCGAGCATGAGCACGTCGTAGTCGCCGATCAACAGGCGCGCGAGGTCCACGCGGCGGCGCTGGCCACCCGAAAGCTCGCCCACCGTGCCCTCCCAGGGCACATCGCTAATGAGACCGGCGAGGATCTGGCGCGTGCGGGGGCTCGACGCCCACTCATACTCGGGCGTGTCGCCCACGACGGCATGGTGCACGGTGTCGGTGTCGACAAGCTGGTCCTTTTGGCCGAGCATACCGATCGTCGTGCCGCGGCGGTGCGTCACGCGTCCGTCATCGGGCTCCAGCGTGCCGGCGAGCACGCTCAGCAGCGTCGACTTGCCGTCGCCGTTTTTACCGACAATGCCAATGCGGTCGCCCTCGCCCACGCCGAGCGTCACGCTATCGAAAATATGCTTGGTGGGAAACTCTAGGCTGACGGAATCGCATCCCAAAAGAATCGCCATATGCCCTGCTCCTTCGTAGAAATTCAACGTTGTCCATGATAGCAGCGAAAAGGCGGGCCGCACACGACACAAAAAGGCGAGCCATCTCCCACAAGAGATGACCCGCCTCTCCAATCAGTCCCGCGGCAACCGTGGCCGCCGCGGGCCTCAAGCATGTCCCGGACTAGGAGAACATGCCGGTGAGGTAATCATTCAGCCGCTTATCCTTGGGCCGTTGGAAAATCTCGTCAGTCTCGTCGTACTCGACCATATCGCCCATGTAGAAGAACGCCGTGCGGTTGGACACGCGCGACGCCTGCTCCATGTTGTGCGTCACGATGACGATGGCGCGGTCGGCAACGATCGACGACATGAGGTCCTCGATCGCCAGCGTCGAGATGGGGTCGAGCGCCGAGCAGGGCTCGTCAAACAGGATCACGTCGGGGTTGAGCGCCAGCGTGCGCGCGATGCACAGACGCTGCTGCTGACCGCCCGAAAGCGCATAGGCGCTCTTATCGAGCTTGTCTTTGACCTCGTCCCACAGCGCCGCGCCGCGTAAGCTTTCCTCGACCATGCGGTCGAGCTCGTCACGGTCGGTGATGCCGTGGCGCTTGGGCGCAAACGTGATGTTGTCGCGAATGGACTTGCGGAACGGGTTGGGCTGCTGGAACACCATGCCAATGGAACGGCGCAGCTCGTAGGTGTTTTCGGTCTTGGTGTTCACGTTGCGCCCGCGATAGTTGATCTCGCCCTCCACGCGGCAGCCGCGAATCTCGCGATTCATGAGGTTGAGGCTACGCAAGAAGGTCGACTTACCGCAGCCCGAAGGCCCGATGAGCGCCGTGATCTCGCCCTTGTGGAAGTCGAGCGACGTATTGTGCAGTGCATGGTGGTCGCCATAGTACACGTTGACGTCCTTGGTGGAGAGCACAACCTCGTCGCTCACGGCCTTGCCGCTCACGCGCACGCGCTTCTCGCTCTCCCCCACGCTCGACAGGAAGTCCCGGGTGTCGGACGATGCCGCTTCGGTTGCGGGCGTTACACCCATCTCGCTCATTCGGCCGTCATCCTCCTTGCCAGTTGCTTGCCCACGATACGGGCGACTACGTTAAACAGCAGCACGCAAATCATCAGCAGCGCCGCGGTGCCCCAGACGATCTGCTGGGCCTCGGGGCTGCCCTCGCCATAGATCTTGTAGATATGCACGGCGAGCGACTCGCCAGGGCGGAACACGTTCCAGGCACAGGTGGGGCTCGACAGGTTAAAGCTCAAGAAGTTCAGGCGAACCGGCGAGCTCATACCCGAGGTAAAGAGCAGTGCTGCGGCCTCGCCAAACACACGGCCGGCCGAAAGCACGATGCCGGTCACGATGGCGGGCATGGCCTCGGGAATCAGGATGTGCAGCGTGGCCTCCCAGCGGGTAAGGCCCATGGCCAGGCATGCATCGCGCTGGGCCTGTGGCACGTCCTCGAGCGCCTGCTGGATCACGCGCACCAGGATGGGGATATTGAACATGGTGAGCGCGACAGCGCCGGAGATGATGGAGTACTTCCAGCCCAGCTGCACCGAGAACACCAGAAAGCCGAACATGCCGACGACGATGGAAGGCAGCGAGGACAGCGTCTCGATGGCGGTAGAGGCGATGTCGCGGATAGGGCCGTTCGGCGCGTACTCAACCAGGAAGACCGCTCCGCCTAGGCTGATGGGCACCGAGATGATCAGAGTGATCAGCAGCAGGTAGAACGAGTCGAACAGCTGGTAGAGCACGCCGCCCTGCGTTCCGTTGGCGCGCGACGGCTCTGTGAGAAAGCCCGGCTGGAACAGCGTCGAGATGCCCTCGAACAGGATATAGGCCACCATGGAGATGACGATAAGCATGACGATGGCGACGATCGCCGTCAACACGCCCGTGACGAAGCGGTCCTGCTTTTGGACGCGCCCGAGCCTCGCCTCGTCGATGTGGATACGCGTGCTAGCCACGAGCCTTCGCCCCCTTGCGGCCGATAAGGTGGATGATCAGGATGAAGATGAGGCTCATGCCCATCAGCAGCAGGCCGAGTGCCCACAGAACATCATCCTGGGCCGAGCCCTCGGCATAGACCGCCATGGACGTGGTGAGCGTGGTGGTAATAGTGGACGCCGGCGACAGCAGCGACATCGGCATGGCCTCGATGCCGCCGATAACCATGCGCACGGCGAGCGTCTCGCCAAAGGCGCGGGTCATACCCAGGATGACCGCAGTCATGAGCGACGGCATGGCGGACTTGAGCACCACGTGCCAGATGGTCTGCCAGCGGGTGTAGCCCAGCGCGAGCGAGCCCTGGCGGTAGCTGTCGGGCACGGCGCGCAGGCCGTCGACCGAAAGCGTGGTCATGGTCGGCAGGATCATGACGGCCAGTACGATGGCACCGGGCAGGATACCCAAGCCCGTGCTCACGTGGAAAACGCTCTTCATAAGGCCGACGACAACGTGAAAGCCGATCAAGCCAAAGACGACCGAGGGAATACCGGTCAAAAGCTCAATAAGCGGCTGAAAGATCTTGGAGCCAAATTTTGGTTGGATCTCGACCGCAAAGATGGCAGAGCCGATGGCGATGGGCAACGCGATGAGCGTGGAGAGCACCATGACCGCAAACGAGGTGACGATCAGGGGCAGGGCGCCGGTGTAGGGCAGGCCGTTTTTAGCCGTGTTGGCCAGGTCCCACTTGGTGCCGGTGAAAAACTCGACGACCGAGACGCCGTCTTTGACAAAAGCCGAGAGGCCCTTTTGGGCGACCATAAAGATGAGCGCGGCAACGACAAGCGTCACGAGCGCTACGCACGCGCCCGTGACGCACAGGCCCACGTTCTCAAGGTCGCGCTTTGGCAGCTGTTTTGCCATTGCAAACCTTTCCGGGGGCGACTACTTATTTAGCGGAGACCTTGCCGCTGGCGTCCTTGACGACCTTCATGGCAGAGACGGGGATGAAGCCCTGCTCCTCGACGAGCTTGCCCTGGACGTCGTCGGAAAGCATGAACTCCAGGAAGGCCTTGGTAGCCTCGTCGGCGTCCTTTGCACAGTACATGTGCTCGGTCGCCCAGATCTTGAAGGAGCCGTCGGTGACATTCTTGCTCTTGGGCTCCACGCCCTCGACCTTGATGGCGTTGAACTTGGAGTCGTCGAAGTGCGAGAAGTCGAGGTAGGAGATGGCGTTGTCGGTGCTGCCCATCTGAGTCTGGACGTCGCCGGACTTGTCGAGCTCGGCGTCGCCCTTAAAGTCGACAGCCTCGTCGCCAAAGACGGCAGCCTCGAAGGTGGCGCGAGTACCGGAGCCGGCCTTGCGGTTGAGGACGACGATCTTGGCGTCGTCGCCGCCGACCTCCTTCCAGTTGGTGATCTGGCCGGAGAAGATGCCCTTGAGCTGCTCGAGGGACAGGTCGTCGACCGTCACGTTCTTGGAGACGACGGGGCCCATGCCCACGACGGCAACCTCGTGGTCGACGAGCTTCTTGACCTGGTCGGCCTCGAGTTTGGTCTCGGCGAAGACGTCGGAGTTGCCGATGGTGACGGTGCCGGCGGCAACAGCGGTCAGGCCCTTGCCCGAACCGTTACCCGAGCCGGAGACGGAGACGTCCGGGTTGGCATCCATGAACTTCTCGGCAGCGGCCTCGACGAGAGCCTGGAACGAGGAGGCGCCGTCGTAGGTCACCTCGCCGGAGACGGACTCGGCAGCAGCGGCGCTACCCTTGTCGGCGGCGTCGGATGCGCCGGAGCCGCCGCAACCAACGAGACCGAGACCGACGATGCTGGCAAGACCACCAGCGAGGCCGAGGAACTGACGACGAGAATAAGCCTGATCGAGCATGATCTTCCTTTCATACATGCGACTCGCGGGCACCCCGCCCGCTTTGCTGTTTGGAAAGATACGACCCCGATCGGGCGACGACCGCCTTATCTGCGGTTTCTTACGGGCTATTGATAGACCCTTACCGCAAGCTCTGCCCAGCCTTTACAAACGGATAACAATCCAGCGCCGAACATGGCGCACCTTTTACACCAGAGCAAAGTAGTCATTGGGGACGTTCTTGTTTGACTAGTCATTTTAGAACGTCCCCAATGACTACCCCAGCAACGCCGATGTTTTGGCGACGACAGACACTATGACCCAATCCGAGGGCACTAAAAAGATAGGAGCCCCCGCTCGTGGCCGCGGGTCGGGGCTGCGACAATGATGTTGAAGTGCCATAGGCGCAGCCGCGCCGCAACGAGGTTGGGAGGCTCCCATGCCAA
>DBFRZS010000014.1:0-32253 GCA_048501115.1 Collinsella aerofaciens
GACAATACGGTTTTTATTGCACCGAGTGCGGGTTTTTGTTATACTATAGTTACAGGCAAGGTAACGATGAGCCTGCCGAAAACCTTTATTCAGCATGAAATTCAAGGAGGTATTGACAATGAAAAAACTGCTTGCCGTTCTCATTTCCCTGTGCATGGTATCCGCATTCGCTGTACCCGTTTTTGCAGACGCAAACAGCGATTACATCGCCGCAGTCAAGGCCTATCAGGCGCAGATTGCAGCCAAGGAAGCCGCTTATGTGGCCGCTGTCGATGCCTACTCTAAAAACGCAAAGGCAAAGGCTGACGCCGACAGCGCCGCTATCCTGAAGGCCGCTAGGGCCGCACAGGCAAAAGCCGATGCAGAGTGCCTTGCCGTTATCGCCGCAGGAAAGGCCGCACAGGCTCAGGCTGACGCCAGAGTAGCTGCCGTAATTGCCGCCGGCAAGGCCGCGCAGGCTTCCGCCGATCAGCGTGAGGCCGCCTACGCCAAAGCCGTAAAGGCATATCAGGATCAGATTGCAGCCCGTGAGGCCGCCTACATCAAGGCAGTTCTGGGCAAGTAACATCGCATACCTATTATTAAAGAGGAGCGCCCGCGGAGGGCGCTCCTCTTTTTGGTGTATTGCGTCTGTAGGGGCCGGGCATGCCCGGCCCGCTCATGTAAGGTGAACAGGCGCCTGCCGGAGGGTTGCGGGCCGCAGATGTGCGGCCCCTACATCTCTACCCGGTTGCAGGGACAGGCTTACTGCAGCTTCGCCAGTGTTGCCTCGGCGTCATCCAGAATGCGCTCAAACTTCTCAAGAGCCGCATCGACCGGCGCAGGGGTGGCCAGATCCACGCCAGCATGGCGCAGCTCATCCAGCGGATAGGCACTGCCGCCCATCGACAGGAACTCCTTGTAGCGCTTGACGGCAGGCTCGCCCTCCTTCAAAATACCCTCGGACAGTGCCACTGCCGTGGAGTAGCCGGTCGCATACTTATAGACATAGAAGGGACGGTAGAAGTGCGGGATGCGGGCCCACTCATACTGGATCTCCTCATCAATGACCATATCCTCGCCGAAGTAATCCATGACCAGACGCTTGTACAGCTCGTTCAGGGCGGCGGCGTTCAAGGCCTCGCCGCGCTCGACCATCGCATGTGCCTCGCGCTCAAATTCAGCAAACATCGTCTGGCGGTAGACGGTACCCTTGAAGTTCTCGAGGTACTGGTTCAGCAGATAGAGGCGGGTCTGGGGGTCATTCTCGTTCTGGAGCAGCTGTTCGATGAGCAGGTTCTCGTTGACAGTGGAGGCAACCTCCGCCACAAAGAGGGTGTAGTCCGCGTACTGCGGCGGCTGATGCTGGCGGGAGCGCCAGCTGTGGATGGTGTGGCCCATCTCATGCGCCAGCGTGGAAACGCTGTCCAGCGTACCGCTGAAGTTGAGCAGGATATAGGGGTTGGAGTCATAGCAGCCGCCGGAGTAAGCGCCGCCGCGCTTGCCGCGGTTGGGGTAGACATCGATCCAGCGCTCGGCGTAGGCCTTGCGGACAGTCTCCTGATAGTCCTCACCCAGCGGTGCGACTGCCTTCAGCACCATCTGCTGTGCCGTCTCATAGCTGTAGGTCTTTTTCAGATCGCCGACCAGCGGTGCATAGACATCGTAGAAGTGCAGTGCGTCCACACCCAGCATCTTCTTGCGCAGGCGGACATAGCGGTGCATGGCCGGCATGTGCTTGCGCACCGTTGCGACCAGATTGTCGTAGACCTCAACCGGCACATTCTCCCCCGCCATCGACATAGCACGGGAGGACGGATAGCTGCGGGCTGCGGCCTCGGCTGCCGCTGCCTTGACAGCGCCGGAGTAGGACGCAGCAAAGGTGTTGATGTGCTGGCGGTAGCTCTTGTAATAGCTGTGGAAGGCATTCTCGCGCAGGGTGCGGTCGGTGCTCATCTCAAGCGGCACAAAGTTGGAGCCGGTGACCTCCACGGTCTCCCCCTCCCCGTTCTTGACTGCATCGAACACCATGTCGGCATCCTCGAGATTGTGGTAGATCTCAGACGGCGCGGACATGACCTCGCCGAAGCTGGCCAGCAGCTTTTCCTCGGCCTTGGTCAGGGTGTGCGGCTTACTGCGCAGCAGGTCCTCCAGATTGAATTTGTACTCTGCGACTGCGGGGTCGTTGACGATGGCCGCCAGCTTGTCCTCGGGCAGGCTCAGGATCTCGGGCTGGGCGAAGGACAGCGCCGTGACCATCTTGACATATTTGCTGCCGACGCGGGCATACATGCTCTGGGCGGCGTTATCGCGGGTGTCCTCATCGTGGCGCTGCGAGGCATAGCAATAGAGGCGCTCCACCTTGCGGCTCACCTCGGTGGAGGCATCGAGATAAGCCCCGATCGTGACGGCATCGCTCAGCTTGCCTGCAAAGGCAGACAGGCTCTCGATGTCAGCATCCAGACTTTCCAGCGCAGCCTCCCATGCAGCATCGCTTTCATACATCGGAGTCAGATCCCACTGGAACTGCGGGTCCAGCTCACTGCGGTCTTTCAAGATTTCAGTCATTGTGTTCTCCTTATTAAAAAATTTTATTATGCAGAGGATGCAGGGCGAGCATTATTCGCCCGCAGTGCGCGGCAGCGGCAAGGCAGGGGCGGATTCCATATCCGCCCGGAAACTGGCGGCAAGCGCCGGGTTCCGCGCGCGGGCAATGTCCGCCCCTACAGGTCACAGAAGAGCCTTTTCCCACTCAGCGGGCTTGAATCCGGGCAAGACGAAATCATCTGCCACCAGCAGCGGGCGCTTGACCAGCATACCGTCCGAAGCCAGCAGGGCGATCTGCTCCTCCTCGCTCATAGCGGGCAGCTTATCTTTAAGACCCAGATTTTTGTAGACTAGGCCGCTCGTATTAAAGAACCGCTTGATGGGCAGGCCGCTCGCAGCGATCCATGCCCGCAGCTCGTCAGCGGTAGGGTTGTCCTCTTTAATATGTCGGGCGGTGTATACAATGCCGTGTTCATCCAGCCATTTTTTAGCTTTCTGGCAGGTGGAACACGGCGGATACTGCAGGAACAGCATAGTTTCACTCCCCTTTGCT
Organism: Collinsella aerofaciens; assembly: GCA_048501115.1. Taxonomy (GTDB): domain Bacteria; phylum Actinomycetota; class Coriobacteriia; order Coriobacteriales; family Coriobacteriaceae; genus Collinsella; species Collinsella aerofaciens_CD. Next base: position 3,080 of record DBFRZS010000014.1, read on the forward strand.
TTGTCCATTCATTATAACCCGCCTGCGTGTGTGTGTCAATCACGGACGGTATGCAAAAAAGGATTCCCGCCGTGGCGGCGGGAATCCTTTGCGGTTTATTTAGTGGTCGTAAGCAGCCTCAGCGGCATCGCGGGCGATCTCCGCCTGCACAAGCTCCTCCTCGACCTCCGGCAGACCAGTGCCGGCGGGGATGAGCTTACCGATGATGACATTTTCCTTCAGGCCGGCCAGCGGGTCAATCTTGCCCTTGATGGCAGCCTCGGTCAGGACACGGGTGGTCTCCTGGAAGGAAGCAGCGGACAGGAAGGAGTCGGTAGCCAAGCTGGACTTGGTGATGCCCAGCAGGACCTGACTGGCCTGAACCAGCTTCAGATCGGTCTCACCGGCATCAATGCGGGCCTGAATCTCCTCGTTCTTGATCATGACATCGCGGCGGTTCACGATGCTGCCCATGATAAAGTCGCTGGAGCCGGAATCCTCGATACGGACCTTGCGCATCATCTGGCGGACGATGACCTCGATATGCTTATCGTTGATGTCAACGCCCTGCAGACGGTAGACCTTCTGGACCTCGCTGATCAGGTAGTTCTGGGTGGCGATAGCGCCCTGAATCGCCAGAATATCCTGCGGGTAGGCATGGCCCTCGGTCAGCAGTGCGCCCTTGGCGACCTCATCGCCCTCCATGACCTTGAGACGCTGACCGAAGGGGATCAGGTAGCTCTTGGTGATGGGTGCGCCGTTCTCGTCCACGCCGTTGATCTCGGCATGGCGGGTCTTTTTGGTATCGTCAATGTGGACGGTACCGGCGATCTCGGACATGATGGCCATCGCCTTCGGGCGGCGGCTCTCAAACAGCTCCTCAACACGGGGAAGACCCTGTGTGATATCTTCGGCCGATGCGATACCGCCGGTATGGAAGGTACGCATGGTCAGCTGGGTGCCGGGCTCGCCGATGGACTCAGCGGCGATGATGCCGACAGACTCACCGACCTTGACGCACTGGCCATTGGACATGTTGGAGCCGTAGCAGCGTGCGCAGACGCCCACATGGGCGCGGCAGGTCATGACGGAGCGGATCTCCAGCTCGGTGATGCCGGCGTTGACGACCTTCTCGGCGTCAAACATATCCATCATCTTATCCTTGCTGACGAGCAGCTCACCCGTGGCGGGATCGTGCACATCATGCAGGGAGTAACGGCCGTTCAGACGCTCCTTGAAGCTCTCGACAACGGAGTTGCCCTCGCTGATCTCGCGGACCCAAATGCCCTCGGTCGCGTGGCAGTCCTCCTCGCGGATGATGACCTCCTGAGAGACATCGACCAGACGGCGGGTCAGATAACCGGAGTCTGCGGTACGCAGAGCGGTATCGGCCAGGCCCTTACGGGCGCCTCGAGAGGAGATGAAGTATTCCAGAATATTCAGGCCTTCACGGTAGTTGGCGCGGATAGGCATTTCCAGCGTCTTGCCGGCCGTGTTGGCCAGCAGGCCGCGCATACCGGCCAGCTGCTTGATCTGGTCCATAGAACCACGGGCACCGGAATCGGACATCATATAGATGGGGTTGCGCTGGTGGTTCTTCTTCAGGTTGTCGCTCAGAGCATCGGAGACTTCCTCGGTGGCGGCCTGCCAGATCTCAACGGTCTTGCGGTAGCGCTCCTCATCGGAGATCAGGCCGCGGTTGAAGTTCTTCATGACCTTCTCGATCTTCTTATCGGCAGCAGCCAGAATAGCGGGCTTCTCCTCGGGCATGATAGCATCGGGGACAGCGACCGTGATGGCGGACAGGGTGGAGTACTTGTAGCCCTGTGCCTTGATCTGATCCAGCATCATGGCGCAGGTCTTGGTGCCGTGCTTGGTCAGGCAGCGGCTGATGATGTCGGGCAGGCCCTTCTTCGTCAGCTTGTCGCTCTTGCCGCCGGAAGCGATCTTCAGCGTGCGGGGGTTCATCTCGTAGTCGAACTTCGTAGCCGGGTCGGTACGATCGACATAGCCCAGATCCTGCGGGATCGGGTTGTTGAAGATGATCTGGCCCATCGTGGTATCGACCAGACCGGTCTCCTCCACGCCGTCAAAGGTCATGGTGCGGCGCACCTTGATGGGTGCCTGCAGGGTGATCAGACCCTCGGAGTACGCCATCATGGCCTCGGCCTCATCGCGGAAGACCTTGCCGTGGCCCTTATCCTCGGGGTTGACGAGGGTCAGGTAGTAGCTGCCCAGAATCATATCCTGCGTGGGCACGGTGACGGGCTCGCCGTCAGAGGGCTTCAGCAGGTTGCCGGAGGCCAGCATCAGCATCTTGGCTTCGCGCTGGGCCTCGGTGGACAGGGGCAGATGGACGGCCATCTGGTCGCCGTCAAAGTCGGCGTTGAAGGGGGTGCAGACCAGGGGGTGCAGCTTGATGGCACGGCCCTCGACCAGAACAGGCTCAAAGGCCTGAATGCCCAGACGGTGCAGCGTAGGCGCACGGTTCAGCAGGACGGGGTGGCCCTTGATGACGGTCTCGAGAGAATCCCAGACCTCGGGGCGGGCACGCTCGACCATCTTGCGGGCGGACTTGATGTTGTTGGCCTTCTCCTTCTCGACCAGGTCCTTCATGACGAAGGGCTTGAACAGCTCGAGGGCCATCTCTTTGGGCAGGCCGCACTGATACATCTTCAGCTCGGGGCCGACGACGATAACGGAACGGCCGGAGTAGTCAACACGCTTGCCCAGCAGGTTCTGGCGGAAGCGGCCCTGCTTGCCCTTCAGCATATCGGACAGGGACTTCAGTGCACGGTTGTTGGCACCGGTGACCGGGCGGCCGCGGCGGCCGTTGTCGATCAGGGCGTCCACAGCCTCCTGCAGCATACGCTTCTCGTTGCGGACGATGATGTCGGGAGCACCCAGCTCCAGCAGGCGCTTCAGACGGTTGTTGCGGTTGATAACGCGGCGGTACAGATCGTTCAGGTCGGAGGTCGCAAAGCGGCCGCCGTCCAGCTGCAGCAGGGGGCGCAGATCCGGCGGAATGACGGGGATGACCGTCATGATCATCCACTCGGGGCGCTGGTTGCTCTCGAGGAAGCTCTCAACACACTCAAGGCGCTTCAGCAGGCGGACGCGCTTCTGGCCGTTGGCATGCTCGAGTTCCTCACGCAGCTCCTTGCTCAGCTTGTCGAGGTCGATCTCGGCCAGCAGCTTCTGGATGGCTTCGGCACCCATACCGGCTTCAAACGTATCCTCGTACTTTTCGCGCATCTCCTTGTACTCGCGCTCGGTCAGCAGCTGCTTTTTCTCCAGCGGCGTGAAGCCGGGGTCGGTGACAATGTAGTTGGCGAAATACAGGACCTTGTCCAGCTGACGGGGGCTGATGTCCAGCATCAGGCCGATGCGGCTGGGAATGCCCTTGAAATACCAGATGTGCGAGACAGGCGCGGCCAGCTCGATGTGACCCATGCGCTCACGGCGGACCTTGGCACGGGTGACCTCGACGCCGCACTTGTCGCAGATCTTACCCTTGTAGCGGATGCGCTTATACTTGCCGCAGTGGCATTCCCAGTCCTTGGTAGGTCCAAAAATGCGCTCGCAGTACAGGCCGTCGCGCTCCGGCTTCAGGGTGCGGTAATTGATGGTTTCGGGCTTGGTGACCTCGCCGTAGCTCCAGGCGCGGATCTGGTCCGGGGAGGCAAGGCCGATCTTAATCGAATCGAATTCTTTATTTTCCATTCAGCGAACCCTCTCAAATTCAATATGACACACGATGCAATTCGATCAATCGTCGAAGGAATCAGACTCGATGGCGGCGAGGTCGTCAGCCGTGGGGCCGGCATCCTCATCCAGATCATCGTCAAAGCCTTCGTCGGCGTCCTTGACGCTGTAATCGTCCTGCAGCTCACTCTCGACCATGACGTTATCTCCCAGGTCGTAGTCATTGTTCTCAAAGCTGCTGTCATCGTCGTCAAACTCCTGACGCATATCGACGGCGTTGCCTTCCTTATCCTGCACAACAATATCCAAGCCAAGGCTCTGCAGCTCTTTGAGCATAACGCGGAAGCTCTCGGGGATACCGGGGCGCGGGATCGGCTCGCCCTTGACGATGGCCTCGTAGGTCTTGACACGGCCCACGACGTCGTCGGACTTGATGGTCAGGATTTCCTGCAGGGTGTAGGCGGCGCCGTAGGCTTCCAGCGCCCAGACTTCCATCTCGCCGAAGCGCTGGCCGCCGAACTGTGCCTTGCCGCCCAGAGGCTGCTGGGTGACCATGGAGTAGGGGCCGGTGGAGCGGGCGTGGATCTTATCATCGACCAGATGATGCAGCTTGAGGTAGTACATATAGCCTACCGTGACCTTGTTGGGGAACTGCTCGCCGGTACGGCCGTCATACACGGTGGTCTTGCCGTCATCGGTCAGGTCGATCTTGGAGAAGTCAATGACATGGCCCTTCTCGCCCATCAGACGGTCGAGGTGGGTCGGGTACTCGGGGGCGTTCTCGCCGTGCCACTTCTCTCGGGCCTCGGCGAAGCAGTCACGCAGGTCAGACTCGTGTGCGCCATCGAAAACGGGGGTCTGGACTTTCCAGCCCAGTGCCTTGGCAACATAACCAAGGTTGACTTCCAGCACCTGACCGATGTTCATACGGGAGGGAACGCCCAGGGGGTTCAGCACGATGTCCAGCGGAGTGCCATCGGGCAGGAAGGGCATATCCTCCTGCGGCAGGATGCGGGAGACAACACCCTTGTTGCCGTGACGGCCTGCCATCTTATCGCCGACGCTGATCTTGCGCTTCTGGGCGATATAGCAGCGCACACACATGCGCACACCGGGCTGCAGCTCGTCGCTGTTCTCGGGGGTAAAGACCTTGACATCGACCACGATGCCGTAAGCGCCGTGGGGCACACGCAGGGAGGTATCGCGGACCTCGCGGGCCTTCTCACCGAAGATGGCGCGCAGCAGGCGCTCCTCGGCGGTCAGAGCGCTCTCGCCCTTAGGCGTGACCTTGCCGACCAGGATGTCGCCAGGGCCGACCTCGGCGCCGATGCGGATGATGCCGTCTTCGTCGAGGTTGGCAAGCATGTCCTCGGAGAGGTTCGGGATCTCGCGGGTGATCTCCTCGGGGCCGAGCTTGGTGTCGCGGGCGTCGATCTCGTGACGGGTGATGTTGATGGTCGTCAGCAGGTCCTCGGCCACCAGGCGCTCGGACACGACGATACCGTCCTCGTAGTTAAAGCCTTCCCACGGCATGTATGCCACGGTGAGGTTCTGACCCAGTGCGAGCTCGCCGTGATCGGTCGAAGGACCGTCGGCCAGAGGCTCGCCCTGCTCAACGGTGTCACCGACGCGCACGAGCGGACGGTGGTTGATGCAGGTGGACTGGTTGGAGCGCTGGTACTTGGCCAGGTGATACTCGTCCATGCCGCCGGCATGCTTGACGATGATCTTGGCGGCGTCGGCAAAGATGACCTCGCCGGCGTTCTTGGCCAGGGTGACCTCGCCGGAGTCCAGAGCGGCGCGACGCTCCATGCCGGTACCGACATAGGGAGCGGCAGGGTGAACTAGCGGCACGGCCTGACGCTGCATGTTAGCGCCCATCAGCGTACGCTTGGCGTCGTCGTGCTCGAGGAACGGGATCAGCGTGGCTGCGACGGAGAGCATCTGACGCGGCGAGACGTCCATGTAGTCGACGTCCTCGACGGGCACGTCGGCGGGAGCGCCGAAGGAGCCGTCGAAGTCGCGGGTACGGGCGATCACGGTGTGCGGGCGGACAAGCTTGCCCTCGGCATCGGTCGTGATGAACTCGTTGGTCTTGGGATCGAGCGGCGTGTTGGCCGGCGCGATGACGTGCTTCTCTTCCTCGTCAGCGGTCATCCAGTCGATCTGGTCGGTGGCAACGCCGTTCTCGACGCGGCGGAACGGAGCCTCGATGAAGCCGTACTCGTTGACGCGGGCGTAGAGGGCGAGCGAGCCGATCAGGCCGATGTTGGGGCCTTCGGGGGTCTCGATCGGACACATGCGGCTGTAGTGCGAGTTGTGAACGTCGCGAACGGCCGTCGGCACGTTGGTGCGGCGGCTGGAGCCGGACTTGTGGCCGGCAAGACCGCCAGGGCCGAGTGCGGACAGACGGCGCTTGTGGGTCAGACCGGTCAGGGGGTTCGCCTGGTCCATGAACTGGGAGAGCTGCGAGGAACCGAAGAACTCCTTGATGGAGGCCACGATCGGACGGATGTTGATGAGCGACTGCGGGGTGATCTCGTCGATGTCCTGGGAGCTCATGCGCTCACGGACGACGCGCTCCATACGGCTCATGCCGATACGGAACTGGTTGGCGACGAGCTCGCCGACGGTGCGGATGCGGCGGTTGCCAAAGTGATCGATGTCGTCGACCTTGAAGCCCTGCTCGCCGGCAGCGAGGGACAGCAGGTAGCGCAGCGTCGCGACGATATCCTCGTCGGTGAGCACCGTGACCTCTTCCTCGGTGGTGAGGTTGAGCTTCTTGTTAACCTTGTAACGACCGACGCGGGCCAGATCGTAGCGCTGCGGGTTGAAGAGCAGGCCCTCGAGCAGGCTGCGGGAAGCGTCCACGGTGGGAGGCTCGCCCGGGCGCAGGCGACGGTAGATCTCGATAAGGGCATCCTCGCGGGTGAGGGCGGTGTCGCGCTCCAGGGTGCGCTTGATCACATCGGAGTTGCCGAGCAGCTCGATGATGTCGTCGTTGGTGACGGCAATGCCAAGGGCGCGCAGGAACATCGTGGCGCTCTGCTTGCGCTTACGGTCGATGGAGACCATGAGCTGGTCGCGCTTGTCGACCTCAAACTCGAGCCAGGCACCGCGGGACGGGATGATCTGGGCCTTGTAGATCTGCTTGCCCGAATCCATCTCGGAGCTGTAGTACACACCCGGGGAACGGACGAGCTGCGAGACGACGATACGCTCGGTACCGTTGATGATGAAGGTGCCCTGATCGGTCATCATGGGGAAGTCGCCCATGAAGACGAGCTGCTCCTTGATCTCGCCGGTCTCCTTGTTGGTGAGACGGACGTCGGTCAGAAGCGGGGCCTGATAGGTCATGTCCTTCTCGCGGCACTCCTCAACGGTGTGCGCGGGGTCGCCGAACTGATGCTCGCCGAAGGTAACCTCGAGAACATGGTTCTGGCTCTGGATGGGGCTGGATTCCTTGAACGCCTCACGAAGGCCCTCGTCCTTAAAACGCTCAAAGGATTCCCTTTGAACAGAGATAAGGTTGGGGAGCTCCATGGCCTCCGGGATTTTCCCGAAGCTGACGCGCTTGCGCTCAGTGGCAGTGTATGCGTAGGTCACCAGGTTTTTCCTCCTTCACGGAAATGCTCGGTGGGTTGGCGAGGCATAGCTTCGCCAGTTATCGCAACCTAATAGTTTATCAGGTACCGACCGTTGGGCAAGAAAAGCCTTGACGCGATTGAGTTTTTGGAGTAGCAAAGTTTTTCGACAGAAAATGCGCAGGTAGATAGGTGTACATCGAACATCTGTTCATATATTTTCTGTGAACGAGACTGCTGGTGCCGACCGCTGAATGACGGAATGGCGGCGAGGGTTGGCCGGGCGGAAACTGCGTCCCGTTTTGAGACCTCAAACTGGGACGCAGTTTCCGATTGAGCCCTGTCTGGGAAACCGCATCCCGTTCTGAGCCGATATTCCGGGTCGCACTTTCCGGAGCCAAGCCGCGGCGCGCATAAAAAATGGGTGCAGACCGAAGTCCGCACCCGTAAATGTCGATGCCCGAAGGCTTATTTGCGCATCAAGCCGCCGCGCTCGTCGATGGCGTCCCAGAAGGCGCTGGCAAAGCGAGGATCGCTTGCGGCCATGAGAGCGTTGGTGGCCATCCAGCCAGACGGGGTGCCGGTGTCGTAGCCCGAGAGCGGGTCGATGACGACAGCGTACATGGCCTCGCGATCGAGCGAGCGGGCCATGGCGTCGGTGAGCTGGATCTCGCCGCCCTTGCCGGCCTGCTGATCGGCGAGCAGGTCCATGACCAGCGGGCTCAGCAGATAGCGGCCGACGATGTACAGGTTGGACGGAGCAGCCTCGGGAGCGGGCTTCTCGACCAGACCGCCGATGCGCCAGACAGCGCCCGGCTCGGCATCGGCAACGCCCTCGGCGCCCTCGAGCGAACCGACGCGCTCGCCGGCGATAACGCCGTAGCGGCTGACTTCCTCGGGCGAGCAAGCAGCGACGGCGATAACCGAAGCGCCACCGTGCTCCTTGGAAACGGCGAGCATCTTGTCGCAGATGTCGCGGTTAGGCACAACGTAGTCGCCCAGAAGAACCAGGAAGTTCTCCCCTGCCACGGCGTCGGCAGCAGAGCGAATAGCATGGCCGAGGCCCTTGGGCTCGTACTGATAGCGGAAGTCGACCGGCATACCGCCAGCGTGGGCGACGGCATCGGCATAGGCGTTCTTGCCGCGCTCGCGCAGCAGGTTCTCGAGCGAGCGATCGGGCTGGAAGTAGTTCAGCAGCTCGGGCTTACCGGGAGAAGTAACGATGATGGCATCGTCGACTTCCTCGGGGTCGAGCGCCTCCTCGACGACGTACTGAATGACGGGCTTGTCGAGCACCGGCAGCATCTCTTTGGGCGTGCACTTGGTGCCAGGCAGAAAACGCGTGCCAAGACCGGCGGCGGGGATGATTGCCTTCATGTTATTCAAAGATCCTTTCGCAGGCGCAAAAGCGCCCCATGCGTGCGGCACACAGCCGCAGACCAAATTGCGATACTTAAGCATCTTACCGCTGGAACTATATGTCGCTACAAGGCAGAGACAATTCTTCAGCAGGTCAACGCAAATTATTGCTCGAATGGTGCAATTTTATTGCCCAACGGCAGGATACCCGATACGACGCAAATCGCAGAACATGGCAGTTTGAGCAACCGATGCCGAGGGACCGAAAAACAAAAAAGACGGGGCTCGCAATGCGAACCCCGTCTGCAAAGAAATCTGGCGAGAAAGCCTGATTACTTGAGGGTGACAGCAGCGCCAGCAGCCTCGAGCTTCTCCTTGGCAGCCTCGGCGTCCTCCTTCTTAGCGCCCTCGAGAACAGCCTTGGGAGCGCCCTCGACGACCTCCTTGGCCTCCTTCAGGCCAAGGTTGGTGAGCTCACGGACGGCCTTGATGACCTGGATCTTGTTGTCGCCGAAGCCCTCGAGCACGACGTCAAACTCGGTCTTCTCCTCGGCCTCAGCAGCGCCAGCAGCGGGAGCGGCGACAACAGCGGCAGGAGCAGCGGCGGAAACGCCGAAGGTGTCCTCGATAGCCTTGACGAGCTCGGAAGCCTCGAGAAGGGTCATTTCCTTAAGAGCATCGATGATCTCATCGGTGGTAAGCTTAGCCATTTCTAAGTCCTTTCGGTTTCCGTGTCTGTGCACGGAGATCAGTTAAAACACGACGCGAATGCGCCAGAGGTGCGGCGTTGCCGCCGCGGGTGAAAACAGCAACTAGGCTGCCTTCTGCTCGGAGACCTGCTGGATCGAACGAGCGAGACCAGAGGAAACGCCGTTGACGCAGACAGCGATGTCGCGAGCGAAACCGGAGATGAGACCGGCGATCTGGCCGAGAAGCTGATCCTTGGTGGGCAGCTCGGCGATAGCCTTAACATCATCAGCGGAAACGGCCTTGCCGTCGGAGATACCGCCCTTGATCTCAAGGACGCCCTTGGACTTAGCGGAGAAGTCCTTAAGGGCCTTAGCGGCCTCGACCGGCTCGGACTCGTAGAACACATAAGCGACGGGGCCGGCGAGAATCTCGTCGAGCTCGGGCTGCTCCTGGTTCTTGAGAGCGATCTTGACCAGGTTGTTCTTGTAGACCTTCATCTCGGCGCCGCACTCGCGAAGCTGATGACGCAGCTCCTGAGCCTGCTTAACCGTCAGACCGTTGTAGTTGACGACGAACAGACCGGCGTTCTCGGCGATACGGGACTCGATCTCTGCAACCTTGTCGATTTTGTACTGCTGGGGCATGAATTACACCTCCTCGAATTCTTTCCGGGCACGGTCCGCCACAAGGACGTGACGGGGGCATGTCCAAAAAGAAAGCCCCCGCGCTGCATGAGCGACGGGGGCGAGAAGACATATCTACTCGACCACCTCGGCTGGCGGGAAGTCCCATTAAGCTCGCGGGTAAGACCCGTTTGCGCCGGCTGTCTCTGGCAGCGGATTCGTGCGTGAACCGAAAGTATTATGGCGGGGACCCCGGCGTCGGTCAACGGGCGCGAGGATTCGTACACAAACCCTGCATACGCTCCGGTCCGAGGGGCCGGGTTGAGATTTTCGCTCGGTCAAGTCCTGGCTCGCACGAAGAGCACATTAAGTGCTCTTCGGCTCGTGCGGAATCTACGAAAATCTCAACCCGGCCCCTCGGACCGGAGCTGCGGTAACTTTGCTGCGAATCCTCGTGTCCGTTGAGCGACGCGCCCCACTCATAATGCTTGGGTCGGTGGGCTGATGTGTTGCGTCCCGTTGGGCTATAAGGTTGAAATGAAGGTGGACAGGCGATTTAGGCCTTCGTCCAAATCTTGGTCGGAAACGCAGTAGCTTAGGCGGATGTGGCCTTCGGTGCCGAAGCAGTCGCCCGGGACTAGGGCTACGTTTGCTTCTTTGATGGCTTTGATACAGAAGTCTTCGCTGGTTAGGCCGTACTGTCTGATGCTCGGGAAAGCGTAGAAGGCGCCGGCTGGTTCCACTACGTCGAGGCCCATGGCGTCTAAGGCTGCGAGTACGCGTTCGCGACGGGCTCGGTAGACTTTGAGCATGGGGGTTGGGTCGACGGTCAGGGCTCGGGCTGCGGCGTCCATTTCGAAGGAGACAGCACTCGATACTAAGTATTGGTGGGCCTTTGCGATCTCGGCGATGACGGGGGTTGCCGCCGCGAGCCAGCCCAAGCGCCAGCCGGTCATGGCCCAGGGCTTGGAAAAGCTCTCGATGACGACCGTCTGCTCGCGCAGCTCCGGGTGACGCTGGGCAAAGCGCTCGTAGCCATCCACATAAACCAGGCGGTTGTATACGTCGTCGCAGACCACGTAGATGCCCGCCTGCTCTGCCACGCGTGCCACGGCGTCGAGCGATGCTGCGCTGAGGATGCAGCCCGTGGGGTTGTTGGGCGAGCAGATGACGATGGCCTTGGTCGCCGGCGTCACACAGGCACGAAGTGCGTCCTCGTCAATCTGGAATTGCGTAGGCTCCGTATCCAAAAAGACCGCTTTGGCGTGGTTGGCCACGACGATGCTCTCGTACAGGCCAAAGGCCGGCGTGGGGATGATGACCTCGTCGCCGGGGTTGAGCATGGCCATGAATGTTGCCGACAGGGCCTCGGTCGCGCCGTCGGTCAGGATGACCTCGTCGGCCGAAAACGTAAGGCCCGCGCCCCCCATGTAGGCAGACAACGTCTCACGCAGGGCGGGGCGACCGTTATTGGGCGGATAGTGCGTGTCACCGCGGTCCAGTGCGGCGGTCACCTCGGCGCTAATCACATCGGGCGTGGGAAAATCGGGCTCGCCGAGTGCGAGCGCGATGCACCTCGGATGCTGGGCGGCGAGTGCGTTGATCCGGCGGATACCGGAGGGCTTGAGCGTGGCAAGCGAGGTATTCATGGGCAGACGCATGGCGTTCCTTTCGTAAGGGTTGCACTAGGATAGCGCGGCGAGGCGCCGCCAGACGGTGTAACCTAAACGGAAACCAACCGGAAAGGAGGCGGCATGGAGACGACCGCGTGCGGCGATGTACCAAAAACGCTGCAAACCATTGCGTATATCAGCATTCCCAATAGCGCCGATCTTGAGTTTTTGCTTTGGGACCTGCAGGATGCCATCGCCGCCTATGCACAGCTTTCCGGCACTGTACTCCCCCGCCCAGTCGACTTGAAGGCAAATGACGCCGGCAGCGTTGCCGATGGCATCGTGCTAGCCATTGAAGATGTGGCTGACGATGAGACGTTGACAGCCATCGAGCAGGCGCTTGAGCGCTTTGGCGGTACGGGAACGCGTGTCTATGCCGTGATTCGAGCCGCACAACAGGACGCTGAGCAGGCGCGTGGGACCGCCGTTCGCTTGCACAAGGCATGTGAGCGCCATGACCAATTGTGGTGTGGCGGCGTTGCCATCTGCGCCGGCAGCGGCATCGCAGCGCTTCGTCGCTCCCCGCGCATGGGACTCTTGCGGCGACCGTTTTCGGAGGCCATGGACAAGCTCGTGGGCGCCGTTCGCATGGGGTGTTCCGTCGAACACGCGCAGCGACTTGGCGGCGGCAATGCCGCCAACGTCGACGCCGACGGCATGGTTTGCGCCGAGCCAGCCGTGCCCGCGCCGATCTGGCGAGGCGCTCTGAAACGTCTGGGCGCCCACGCTCAAACAAAAATCTAAATTAAATAACAGCCCAGTCAACGGCTTCGTGCCAACGCTCAACAAGACGCTCCAGGCACCAGGCGGCATTGGCGGGGCTTGTCGAGGGCAGGACAATGGCAGGCAGTCCCGTCCGATCTTGCAAGTAGCGTTTGTAGAGTCGCCCAGCCGTGCCGCCGTTACAGACAACGACCTCGATCGACGCGGCATCGGTAATGCGCTCGATATGTGCCGGCACAACGTTGCGGATGCTCGCGTCGCTCGAGCCCTTAATGTCGCAGCTCTCGATTGCATCCCACAGGGCCACGCCGCCGTTCAGCAGCATGGCCCGCTTGGCGGCAATGGAGGCATCGAGCGTCGCGGGCTCGCCGCTTGCCAAAGGATCGCCCTCATTGGGCGGCACAGGCATACCGAGGCACGTGGCCATCACACGCCAAAAGCGATTCTGAGGGTTGCCGTAATAAAAGGCATTGGCGCGCGAAAGCACCGAGGGAAACGACCCCAGCACCAAAACGCGCGAGCGCTCGTCAAACACGGGCTCAAACCCATGCTCAATATGTTGATAGCCCTCGTCCGGCGCTGTCATGATCTAGGCCCTCAACAGATAGCGCACCTCGTAGGGCGCAAGCTCAAGGGAGCCAGCCAGCTCGACTGTGGGCGCATCGTCGGCAAGCAGGTCGACGAAGGAGCCGTTGAGTTCGCCGGCGCCAAAGGTGTAAGGCTCACCCACGGCGTTCACCGCCACGAGCACCGTCGCGTCGTCGCAGGCGCGCTCGAACAGCAACTGCTTGTTCTGAATCACCACGTTGCGGTACGCACCATAGTTGAGAGCGCGGGCCGCCGCGTCGTCGGCCGAGCGCAGGTGCGCCAGCTGCGTGACAAATGCCGTCAGATCGTTAGGTGCCGGGGTGTCAAGCGCAGGACGTAGCGCCCAGTCGCCATCGGGGCCGCCCTTTTCGCCGGCAATTCCCCACTCGCTGCCGTAGTAGACGCACGGGATGCCTGGCATGCCAAAGAGCATGCCATAGGCGGGACGCAGGCACGACTTGTCAGTGAGGATGCTTGCCAGTCGCGGCACGTCGTGGTTGTCGACAAACGACAGCAGGTGCTTGCCGCGGTAGATGCACCAGGGGTCGCCGCCAAACTGACGGTGCAGCGAGTGCGCAATCTCGAACATGTTGACCGAGTTAAAGCTGGAGTACAGGCCCTTGTAACACTCGTAGTTGGTGCAGGAGTCGAGCATCTCGTCGTTGACGATCTGGTTGTAGTCGCCGTGGAGCGTCTCGCCGATCAGCACGAAGTCGGGCTTGAGCTCACGGGCGAAGCTATGCAGACGACGCATGAAGTCGCGGTCGAGCATATAGGCAACGTCCAGGCGCAGGCCGTCGACGCCAAAGACCTCGGCCCAGCGGTGCACGGACTCTAGCAGGTAATCGACCACGGCAGGGTTTTGCAAGTTGAGCTTCACGAGCTCAAAATGGCCTTCCCAACCCTCGTACCAAAAGCCGTCGCCGTAGCAGGAGTCGCCATCAAAGCTAATGTGGAACCAGTCCTTGTACGGCGAGTCCCACTTACGCTTCTGCACATCGCGGAAGGCCCAAAAGCCGCGGCCGACGTGGTTGAAGACGGCGTCGAGCACCACGCGGATGCCGTGAGCATGCAGTGTGTCGCACACGGCGGCAAAGTCGGCGTCCCCACCCAGGCGACGGTCGATATGGCGCAGGCTGCGTGTATCGTAGCCGTGACTATCGGACTCGAGCGGCGGGTTGATGAGCACAGCGCCAACGCCGAGTTTTTGCAGGTAGTCGGCCCATTGGGCAATCTTCATGATAGGAGCATCGGGGTTGGGTTCGACATCGGCGGCCTGGGCGAGCTCATCCTCGGCAACGGGGGCGGCGTTTTCGCGCGGAGCTCCGCAAAAGCCCAGCGGATAGACCTGATAGAACGTCGTCTCGTATGCCCACATAGCAACCTCCCGGTAAGCTCAACATAACGACATCCATTGTATGTCCAGCTTGTATCCTCTCCCCCAAAATAAGTTGCGGTGGAATAGTTCCTGCCTGGGCCTTCAGAGGCCTTAAACCGGAACTATTCCACCGCAACTGATGAGGGGACGTGATTAGGCGACGGGCTTTGCGCGGCGTATGGCTGGGAACATCACCGTGATGGCGAGGATGACGCCCACGACGGCAATCGCCCCGCCCGCGAAGCCGATCCAAGCGATACCGGGACCCGAAACCACGGCGCCGCCGATTGCGGTGCCCGTGCCAATACCGAGGTTAAACAGGCCCGAGAAGATCGACATGGCGACGGCCGACGAATCTGCCGGCGTGTGCTTGATGAGCTCGGCCTGAAACGCCACGTTAAAGGCCGTGGCGCAGCAACCCCACAGTGCGCAGACGGCAAGCACTGTCACGAGCGACGATGCGGCCGGCCCCATGAGCAGCAGGGCCACCGGCACGCCGGAGAGCGTGATAGCCAAGAACGGGAAGCGATGCCCATCGAACAGGCGGCCGAACAGCCAGCTTCCGAGCAGACCGGAGCAGCCGAACGCCGTCAGCGTCATGGTGATAGCGCTTGCGTCGACATGGGCGACCTGAGCCAGGAAAGGCTCGATATAGCTGTAGCTTGCGTAATAGCCGGTCGCCATGAAGACCGTGACTGCGTAGAGCGCGATGAGGAGCGGGTTCTTGAGCAGCTCGGGCAGCTGTCTGACGGTAAAGCGCTCACCCGCCGGCATGGCCGGGAACACCGCTGCCTGGTAGACGGCCGCGATGGCTGAGAGGCCCCCGACCACGGCAAACGTCATGCGCCAGCCCACGGCCAAGCCAATGGCGCGACCGAGAGGCAGGCCAAAGATCTGCGCGATGGACGAGCCCGTAGCGATCATGCTGATGGCGAGCGCGCCGTGGCGAGTGTCGACCAGGCGCGAGGCCATAATCGAGGCGACTGACCAGAACACGGCATGTGCGCAAGCGACCACCAGGCGCGCGCAGACCAGGATGGGATAGGTCGGCGCCACAGCGGACAGGAACTGACCGAGCGAGAACACGGCAAGCACGCCCAGCAGCATCCGCTTAAACTCGAAACGCGAAGCGAACACCATGAGCGGCAACGACAGCAGCATGACGCCCCAGGCATAGACCGAGATCATGATGCCCGCCTGGGCCTCGGTGAGCGAGAACGACGCGGCGATATCAGTCAAAAGGCCGATGGGCATAAACTCCGACGTGTTGAACACGAACGCACAGCAGGTGAGCCCGACGAGTGGGAGCCACTGCCTGAGCGTGATGCCGTCTTGCCTTGCCTGACTCATATATAACATCTCCAATCATTTTGAGCGGAGGCGATTATATAGCAACGGTCCCGCATCCGTCAGTAACGGACACGGGACCGAAACAATTCGATACACAGAGGTTGCGCCGTCAATAAATAACTAAGCCAACCCCAGTAATATGCCCGCCGAATGCACGACAAACGCCACGATCCAGGCGACCGTCACTTGAAACGCGAACACGGCAACGGCATAGCGTGCGCCCAACTCGCTCCTGACGGCGCCGATGGCCGCCACGCAGGGCGGGTACAGCAACGTAAAGACCAGGAACACGTAAGCGGTAAACGGCGAAAACATGGTCGACAGTGCCGCGGGCGAGGTCGCGCCCAAAAGCACGGTGAGGGTCGAGATGACACTCTCCTTGGCAATGAGCCCCGTGACGAGCGCCGTCGAGGCGCGCCAGTCGCCAAAGCCGAGCGGGGCCAACACCGGCGCGATGATGCTACCCAGACCGGCAAGCAGGCTTTGCGACTGGTCGGCGACCACGTTAAAGCGGATGTCGAACGTCTGAAGGAACCAGATGACCACGGTCGCGGCAAAGATAATGGTAAAGGCCTTGGTGATGAAGTCCTTGGCCTTATCCCATGCCAGCATCACCGTCGTCTTGACGCTCGGCAGGCGGTAATTGGGGAGCTCCATGATAAACGGCACCGGGTCGCCCTTAAATGCCGTGCGGTTGAGCACCAAAGCCGCGACGCAGCCGACCACGATACCGATCAGATAGAGCGAGACCATGGCGGGAACCGTCGCCTGCGGGAAAAACGCCCCGCACAGCAAGCCGTAAACCGGCAGCTTGGCTGAGCAGCTCATAAACGGCGTGAGCATGACCGTCATCTTGCGGTCGTGCTCGGATGGGAGCGTACGGGTCGACATGATAGCTGGCACGGTGCAGCCAAAGCCGACGAGCATGGGCACGAAACTGCGGCCCGACAGACCAAAGCGACGCAACACCTTATCCATGACAAAGGCCACGCGCGCCATGTATCCGGAGTCTTCCAGAATGGAGAGGAACAAAAAGAGCACGACGATAATCGGCAGGAAGGTCAGCACACTGCCCACGCCCGTAAGCACGCCGTCGACAGCCAGCGAGCGCACCACGTCGTTGGTACCGAACGCCTTGAGGCCCGCATCGGCCGAGGCGATGATGGCAGCGATACCGTCCTCCATGAGTCCCTGCAACGCCGCGCCGATCACGCCAAACGTCAGCCAAAAGACGAGGCCCATGATCACCAGAAACGCCGGAATGGCTGTGTAACGACCTGTCAGGATGCGGTCAATCTTGACGGAGCGCACGTGCTCGCGGCTCTCGTGCGGCTTGACGACGCAACGCCCGCACACGTCGCCGATAAAGCTAAAACGCATATCGGCCAGCGCAGATAGGCGGTCGGTGCCGGCCTCGCCCTCCATCTGGGTGATGATGTGCTCGATAGCGTCGAGCTCATTGCGATCCAGGTGAAGCGCCTCGGTTACCAGCTCATCGCCCTCGACCAGCTTGGTCGCCGCAAAGCGCACCGGGATGTGCGCCGTCACGGCATGGTCCTCGATCAGGTTAGCAATACCGTGGATGCAGCGATGCAGCGCACCGCCGTCCGGACCGTCGGGCGCGCAAAAGTCCAGGCGACCAGGGCGCTCGCGGAACCGCGCCACGTGCAGGGCGTGGTCCACCAGCTCGCCGATGCCCTCGTTGCGGGCAGCGCTAATGGGGACAACGGGCACGCCCAACAGGCTCTCGAGCAAGTTGACGTCTACGGCGCCGCCGTTGGCGGTCACCTCGTCCATCATGTTGAGCGCGATGACCATAGGACGGTCAAGCTCCATGAGCTGCAGTGTCAGGTACAGGTTGCGCTCGATGTTGGTGGCGTCAATGATGTCGATGATGGCGTCCGGACGCTCGTCGAGGATGAACTGACGGCTCACGACTTCCTCGCCTGTGTACGGCGACAGGGAGTAAATGCCGGGCAGGTCGGTAACGCTCGCCTCGGGATGGTTACGGATGGTGCCATCTTTGCGGTCGACCGTCACGCCGGGAAAGTTACCGACGTGCTGGTTGGAGCCCGTCAGCTGGTTGAATAACGTGGTCTTGCCGCAGTTTTGGTTGCCGGCGAGGGCAAAGTGCAGCGGCGCGCCCTCTGGCACGGCCGTCTTTGCCGCACGGGGCGAATACGTCCCCTCGCCCAGGGCCGGATGCTCCGTCGTGCCGATTGCGGCGTTAGCGCGCGGACCCGTATCGGTGTCGTGAATACCCACGAGCTCGATGCGAGCGGCATCGTCCTTACGCAGTGTCAACTCGTAGCCACGCAGGCGGATCTCGAGCGGGTCACCCATGGGGGCGTACTTCATCATGGTGACTTCGGTGCCCGGCGTTAGACCCATGTCCAAAATATGCTGTCGGAGTGCTTGATCGTCCGATGCCACCGATGCGACAACGGCGTCCTTTCCAATCTCGAGTGTATCGAGCTTCACGTCCGTGTTCCTCCCCCGGCGCCCGCAGGGCGTTGTATTTATGTTCACCATGGCTAACCGTTTGCCATGGCTAACCAATTTTAAGCTTACATGATAGCGTGAACACACAACGACGTTCAATCGACAGATCGGTGCAAGGGGAATTCTGGGCCATTGCTTCCCAGACGGGCCTGTTGCGGAAACCGAATCCCACTCCGGAACACCTAAACGGGACGGGCTTTCCGGTTGAGGCATCTAGCGGAAACTGCAGCCCGGAATCGGCGCTCAGACTGGGATGCGATTTCCCGATCGAGCCCCTCGGGGAAACTGCGACCCGGAATCTGCGCCCAAAACGGGTCACGATTTCCCAAACGGGACGTGGTTTCCCGCGGGAGCAGAAACAGCCGCCCGCTCCCTCGACAAAATGATCCATTTTCCTCCGTCTCCAACAGATCAAAACGAAGTTGCGGTGGAATAGTTCCTGTTTAAAGCCCCGTGACTTTAATTGGAACTATTTCACCGCAAGTTATGAGGGACGGGATGGGGCTGGCCCTCTTACTCTTACAGATGGCGCTCCAGGAAGCGGAAGGCTAGGCGAATCCAAGGGCGGACCGCCACCTGCTTGTCCTCGTTGTCGACCGCGGTGTTGGCGTTGCCGAGCGAAAGGCCGTGGCCGCCCTGGTCGAAGACGTGCATCTCGCATGCAACGCCCTCCTCGGCCATGCGCTGCGCAAACGGGTAGACCTGCGCGATCGGCGCCGTCTTGTCGTCGGACACGCCCCACACAAAGGTCGGCGGCATCTGACGCGAAACATGCGTGGTGGGGCAGATATCGGCCAAATGCTCGTCAGTTGCCTCGCCACCCGTCACCATCGACAGGTAGTCGTTGAGCAAATCGCGCCCCGTCTTGCCGCCCGTCTTGGGCACGCGCAAGTCAATGCGCGGATCGCGCGTCTGCATGTCGCGCACATAGGCAAAGTCGAGCAGCGGATAGCCCAGCACCACGGCATCGGGACGAATGTCGTCCGGACGTGCCCCGGCAAGTGCCGCGAAGGGGCCGGTCTTCCACTGCGTTGCCAGCGAGGCACAGATCATGCCGCCCGCCGAGAATCCCACGACGCACACGCGCTTAGGATCGACATGCCACTCGTCGGCGTTGGCGCGCACCGTGGCGACCATCTTGGCAAGATCTGCCTGGGGGTGCGGAAAGCTCACGTCACCCGTAGAGCTCGTGACATAGTTGAGCACAAAGGCCTGGTAACCGTGATCCAAAAATGCAAACGCCACCGGGTCCTGCTCGTGCGGAGCGATATGTGTAAACCCGCCTCCGCCACAGATAATCACCGCGGGGCGGCGGCCATTCGGTTTATCGGGCAACGGCTCGGCACCCAAATACGTAAACGTCGCCGGATAATCCTCGGTCGGCTCCTCGCCCCACAGCGCATGGTTCTCGACAATCATATGTGCTCCCTTCGCGCAAATTATGCGCCCTTGTTTTTCGCCTTCAAGCGTACCCCACTTGAACCCGTGGCGCAGAAACACTCCGGCAATAAGTTTCCCTTCAACTGATATATCACATAATCCCAGTTCAGAGGTATCGTTGAGCAGCGTAGAATAGGGGCGTTGACCAAGCCGCGAAACACATGTGAAACGTTTCCGGCAAACCAAACGCGCGATATGCGCCTATTTAAGTTGGAGGCAACTATGGGTCTGCTCGATTCGCTTAAGTCCACCTTCACCTCGACCGGCGAGGCGTCCGTTCCGCCCTCAGCAAGCTTCGCTACCCGCGAAGGCGTCATCTATGCCCCCGTCAACGGCGTGCTCGTCAACCTGAACGAGGTTCCCGACGAGACGATCGCCTCGGGCATGCTTGGCCAGGGCTATGGCATCGAGCCCATTACCGGCACCATCTATGCGCCCGCCAACGGCCGCATCGGTGCCACCACTGTCACCAACCACTCCATCGGCATGATCACCGAGGACGGCCTGCGCGTGTTCATCCATGTTGGCCTGGGCACCGTGGAAATGAACGGCAAGGGTTTTGCCCGCTTTGTCGAGATGGGCGATGTGGTCAAGGCAGGCCAGCCGCTCATCAGCTTCGACCGCGAGGCCATTAAGGCCGCTGGTCACGAGGACATCGTGACCGTCATCGTCTCCGAGCTCGATCGTCTTAAGAGCATCGACCATGTCGGCGAGTCTGGAACGCTTATCGGCGGCAACCCGCTCGTCAAGCTTGGCGACCCGCTGCTGGTTGCCAAGACCAAGTAGCCAGGCCCCACGCCACACAGCCAAAAGGCACCTCGTCAAGCGCCCGCGACCATTTGGCCGCGGGCGCTTTTCGTTTGAAAAACCATCCCGCCAATGCCTTATCTGTATAGCCCAAATGAGCCGAGCTGCTAGAATATCGAACTGTATGGATAACCATCATTCAACCGTTATGGGAGGATACGTGAACCGCACCAAAATCGCGCAGCTCTATGCCGATGCCGAGTCGCTCGGCGGCCAGACCGTCACCGTCGCCGGCTGGGTCAAGTCCGTCCGCGACATGAAGAACTTTGGCTTTGTTACGCTCAACGACGGCAGCTGCTTCCGCGACCTGCAGGTCGTCATGAACCGCGAGGCACTCGACAACTACGACGAGATCGCCCATCAAAACGTCTCGGCCGCACTCATTTGCACCGGCACCGTCAAGCTGACCCCCGATGCGCCCCAGCCTTTCGAGCTTTCTGCCACCTCCATCGAGGTCGAGGGCACGAGCGCCCCGGATTACCCGCTGCAGAAGAAGCGCGCAACCGTCGAGTTCCTGCGCACCCA
Source organism: Collinsella aerofaciens (assembly GCA_048501115.1). Lineage (GTDB taxonomy): Bacteria > Actinomycetota > Coriobacteriia > Coriobacteriales > Coriobacteriaceae > Collinsella > Collinsella aerofaciens_CD. Next base: position 24,006 of record DBFRZS010000014.1, read on the forward strand.
GCAGCACCTGCGCCCGCGCACCAACCTGTTCCGCGCCGTGTTCCGCATCCGCTCTGTCGCGGCTGCCGCCATCCACCGCTTCTTCCAGGAGCAGGGCTTTGTCTACGTCAACACCCCCATCATCACCACGAGTGACTGCGAGGGCGCCGGCGAGATGTTCCGCGTGACCACGCTCGACCCCAAAAATCCGCCCCTCACCGAGTCCGGCGAGGTCGACTGGAGCCAGGACTTCTTTGGCAAGCATGCAAGCCTCACCGTGTCCGGCCAGCTCAATGCCGAGAACTTTGCCATGGCCTTTGGCGACGTGTACACCTTTGGCCCCACCTTCCGTGCCGAGAACTCCAACACCACGCGCCACGCCGCCGAGTTTTGGATGATCGAGCCCGAGATGGCCTTTGCCGACCTTAACGACTACATGGATAACGCCGAAGCCATGCTCAAGTACGTCCTTAAGGACGTCATGGCCACCTGCCCCGACGAGCTCAATATGCTCAACAAGTTTGTGGACAAGGGTCTGCTCGAACGCCTAGACCATGTCGCCAACTCCGACTTCGCCCGCGTTACCTACACCGAGGCCGTCGAGATCCTGGAGCAGGCCGTCGCCGCCGGTCACAAGTTTGACTACCCCGTGAGCTGGGGCATCGACCTGCAGACCGAGCACGAGCGCTTCCTGACCGAGGAGCACTTTAAGCGCCCGACCTTCGTAACCGACTACCCGGCCGAGATCAAGGCCTTCTACATGCGCATGAACGAGGACGGCAAGACCGTCGCCGCCGCCGACTGCCTGGTGCCGGGCATCGGCGAGATCATCGGTGGCTCCCAGCGCGAGGAGCGCCTGGATCTGCTCGAGGCCCGCATCAAGGACCTGGGTATGAATCCCGAGCAGTACAAGTACTACCTTGACCTGCGCCGCTACGGTTCCTGCAAGCACGCCGGCTACGGTCTGGGCTTCGAGCGCTTGGTCATGTATCTGACCGGCGTGGGCAACATCCGCGACGTCCTGCCGCACCCGCGCACCGTGGGCAACGCCGACTTCTAATCGTCGAACGCTAGCTCGCGTCGCCACACGCCAACGCTCATCGCACAAGCGTCTCTCGACATCGGTCGAGAGACGCTTTTTTCAACAGCATCCGTCAAGCTTTTGGCAAGTTTTTGGTCAGTTGAGCAGGGCTGTTGAAAACTCGACCCGCCGTTTGCCGACGACTACCGACCGCCCAGAGCGCCCTGCGCCCCTGGGAAAGCCCCGCGTCCTAGGCTCCATACCGTCGCCACCCAAAACGGAAAGGACGTGGGCACCATGACCGAAGCCGCTGTTGAAACCTACGACACCACGACGAGGGGCGCCGCCTCGATGGCAGCCTATCGCGCCGTTCGTATCCTGCAGCTCTTGAGCGAAAACACCGGCGAAGACAAGGCCATGCTTTCCGATGAGCTGATCCGGCGCCTCGCCCATCCCGACGACCCCGCCCGCATGCCCATCTCGGCGGCGCGGCGCAGCATCTACACCGCCATCTCCGCGCTTCGCCATGCCGGATACGAAATTGAATACAAACGCGGCGTGGGCTACAAACTTCTTACCCGCCCGCTCACCGATGAAGAGATCATCCGGCTCCACGGTATGGTCATGCGCAACCGCTCCACGCCTATCGCTATCCGCAAGAGCATGGCGCAGCACTTAGTTGCCATGGCGAGCGCCGACGTTCGCGGCTACCTCGATACACCCGAACCCGCTCCAAGCGCAGGCAGCAAGGCTACCAAGGCAACACGCACGCCCATCAAGCGCATCGACACGTGCGAGCTCGTCGAGCAGGCCATCGACCACGGAACCACGGTGAGTTTTGATATTTCGAGCGTCACGACACGCGGCGAAACCGAAGCAGCACGGATGACACTCCGTCCCTTTGCCATCAGGCAGCGCGATGGCATCTCGTATCTGCTGGGAACGGTCTACGACGCCCGAGGCACCGACGATACGCTGCGCACCGTCGAGATCGCCCGTATGAGAAACGTCAGCACGCGCCTGCTCGACGGCAAGAAGCTCTTCGCCGCCCTGGACGAGGACGACGCCTCCTCCGCCGCATAAGACCCTCCGCCGCCCATTCGACTACCCGTACCGCCCATCCGATTCTGTATTAAAAAACCCGCCAGGCTGTTGTAAAAATGGACATCAGCGCTACTATAGTCCCACTTGCACTTTGTCCCAGTGCAGTGTTTCCAGCCATTTTTATACTGGGGGTAATGATATGAAGGACATCACCATCAGCCGCAGGAGCCTTCTGGTCTCCGCCGGCCTGCTCGCGCTCGCCCCGCTCGCCGGATGCGGCGGCAGCTCTGGTTCCGGCTCCGCTGCCGCCGGTTCCGACTACACCATCGGCGTTCTGCAGCTCACCGAGCACTCCGCGCTCGATGCCGCCAACGACGGCTTCGTCAAGGCCATCAAGAAGAGCGGCCTTAAGGTCAAGATCGACCAGAAGAACGCCCAGAACGACCAGTCCACGTGTAAGTCCATTGCCGACAAGTTTGTGGGCGACAACGTCAACCTGATTTATGCCATCGCCACGCCCGCCGCGCAGGCTGCCGCCGGCGCCACGGCCGATATCCCCATCGTGGGCTGCGCCATCACCGACTACGCCGCCTCCGGCCTGGTCCAGGACAACGACAAGCCCGGCACCAACGTCACGGGCGCTTCCGACCTCACCCCGGTCGCCGAGCAGCTCGAGATGATGCAGAAGGTCCTGCCCGACGTAAAGAAGGTCGGCCTGCTCTACTGCACCGCCGAGTCCAACTCCGACGTCCAAATCAAGGCCGCCAAGAAGGAGCTCGACAAGCTTGGCCTCGAGTACACTGACTTCACCGTCTCAAGCTCCAACGAGATTCAGTCCGTCGTCGAGTCTGCCGTGGGCAAGGTCGACGCACTGTACTCCCCCACCGACAACACCATCGCCGCGGGTGCCTCGCAGGTCGGCCAGATCTGCAAGGAAAACAAGCTTCCCTTCGTGACTGGCGAGGAGGGTATGTGCATGGCCGGCGGCCTGTTCACCCTCTCCATCAATTACGAGGACCTGGGCTACGCCGCGGGCGAGATGGCCGTTAAGATCCTGAAGGGCGAGGCCAAGCCCGAAGACATGCCGATCAAGCACCTCTCGAGCAAGGACCTGGTCGTCGTCAAGAACGACGAAATGGCCGAGGCCCTGGGCATCGACCTTTCCGCTCTGGACGCGTAATGCCATACGCGGCATGCGTCTAGAGCCCGTGCTCGCGCTTTAGCCGCGTTATTCAATATCTGAGCCACAGGGGCGGGCGCTGTAGACCGGCGTCCGCCCTGCTTGTTTCAGGTAAAACAAAACGTCTGTCCGCAGCTCTTCTATGCATTGTTACCGCTATTATGGTGAATCACGTGTCCACCCTATCCTAGGAGGTATGAAGCATGCTCATTGCATTGCAGGGCGCCGTTTCGCAGGGCGTCCTCTGGGGCATTATGGTGCTTGGCGTGTTTATCACGTTCCGCCTGCTCGACATTCCCGATATGACCTGCGACGGCAGCTTTGCCCTCGGCGGCTGCGTCTGCGCTGTGCTCATCGTCAATAACAACGTCGACCCGCTGCTCGCCGTGCTGGCCGGTATGTGCGCCGGCGCCATCGCGGGCGCCGTCACGGGCATTTTGACCACCGTCTTTGAGATTCCTGCGATCCTCGCCGGAATCCTCACCCAGATCAGCCTGTGGTCCATCAACCTGCGCATCATGGGCAAGTCCAATACGCCCATTCTTGCCAAGGGCACCGTGTTCTCCGCCGTCAGCAATATGACCGGTCTGCCGCAGTCCACCGTTGCCATCATCTTGGGCATCCTGCTCGCCGTGGCTATCGTTGCCATCCTGTATTGGTTCTTTGGCACCGAGATCGGCTCGGCGCTGCGAGCCACCGGCAACAACGAGTACATGATCCGCGCTCTGGGCGTCAACACCAACTCCACCAAGATGATCGCCCTCGTGCTCTCCAACGCCCTCATCGGCCTTTCGGGCGCGCTCATCTGCCAGAGCCAAAAGTATGCCGACATTGGTATGGGCACCGGTGCCATCGTTATCGGTCTTGCCGCCATTGTTATCGGCGAGGTGCTCGGCCGTCTGCTGCCCGGCGGCCTCACGCAGTTTAGCGTCCGTCTTGCCTCCGCCGTCTTTGGCTCCGTGGTGTACTTCCTTATCCGCGCCATCGTGCTGCAGTTGGGCATGGACGCCAACGACATGAAGCTGTTCTCCGCCGTAATTGTCGCTGTGGCCCTGTGCGTGCCCGTGGTTTGGGAGCGCTATAAGCTCCGCAGCTCCTACACGAAGGGAGATGAGGCAGATGCTTAAGCTCTCGCATGTCAAGAAGACCTTTAACAAGGGCACCGTCACCGAGAAGCGCGCGCTCACCGGCGTCGACCTCACCCTGAATGACGGCGACTTTGTAACCGTGATCGGCGGCAACGGCGCCGGCAAGTCCACGCTGCTCAACATGATCGCCGGCGTGTACCCGCTCGATTCGGGCGTTATCGAGCTCGACGGCACCGACATCTCGCGCCTGAGCGAGTCGCAGCGCGCCAAGTACCTGGGCCGCGTGTTTCAGGACCCCATGCGCGGTACCGCTGCCGACATGCAGATTGCCGAGAACTTGGCCCTCGCCAAGCGTCGCGGCCAGCGTCGCGGCCTTTCGTGGGGCGTCACCAAGGCCGAGAAAGATGAGTACGTTGAGCTGCTCAAGCGCCTGGACCTTGGTCTGGACACGCGTCTCAACGCCAAGGTCGGCCTGCTCTCGGGTGGCCAGCGCCAGGCACTCACCCTGCTGATGGCCACGCTCACCAGGCCGCGCCTGCTGCTGCTCGACGAGCACACTGCAGCCCTCGACCCCAAGACGGCCTCTAAGGTGCTCAACCTGACCGAGGAGATCGTCGACGAGAACCACCTGACCACGCTCATGGTCACGCACAACATGAACGACGCTATCCGTCTGGGCAACCGTCTGATCATGATGCACGAGGGCCATGTGATCTACGACGTGGCCGGCGACGAGAAGAAGTCGCTCACCGTGGCCGACCTGCTGCAGAAGTTCGAGGAGGTCTCGGGCGGCGAGCTCGCCAACGACCGCATGCTGCTAAGCTAAAACCTGCCAAAAAGGGACAGGTTTATTTTGGTAGGTTTTATCTGCGCAAACGCCAAAACCGCCGCAAAGGGACAGAGGCCCTTGCGGCGGTTTTCGCATATTATGTCGATAATCCGATATTCAACCAGACATTCTGGCTAAGGACTAAGGAAACTGCCATGAAAAGACTCCCCCGCTTTGCGTTGGCCGCCGCGTTGTTTGCCGGCGCGCTCGCAGGCATCCCAAGCCTCGCTTTCGCGGGAAACCTGCCCGCCGCTATTGACGGCTCCGTGGCCGTCATGCACACCAACGATATCCACGGCAGCTACAAGTACAGCTACAACGCAAGCAAGGGCACCGGCACTGTGGGCTTTGACGGACTGGCGGTTTTCTATAGCGCCCAAAGCAGCGCCCCCGATCTTTTACTCGATGCGGGCGACACCTTCCACGGACAGTCCTTCGCCACCATGAGCGAGGGCAAGAGCATCGCCGAGCTCATGGACACCTTCTACGCCGACGGCTACGACGCAACCACGCCAGGCAACCACGACTGGAGCTACGGCGCGGACAAACTCCGCACCATGACCGGCTACAGCACCACCGGCACGCCCTTCGCCATGCTCTGCGCGAATGCAACGTCCTCGAACGGCGTATGGAGCTCGAGCATCACGAAGACGCTCGATCGCACCTGGGAGGATAGCGAGGATCACTCCACATTCGACTACAAAATCAAGGTCGGCGTCGTCGGAGCCATGGATGAGTCGCTAGGTTCCTCGCTGCGCGCGGACCTGGTCGCGGGCACCAGCTTCTCGAGTGCCGCGAACGCCATCAATGCCGAGGCAGAGCAGCTGCGCAAGGAGGGCTGCGATGTTGTTGTGTGTATCGCGCACACGCTCGACGCAAAGACCTTTGCCACGCGGCTCCGTGGCGTCGATGCCCTTATCGCAGGCCACGAGCACATCAACCTTAACGAGAAGGTGACGGGAGCCGACGGCAAGACGATCCACGTTGTCGAGGCAGGCAGCGCCTTTGCCGAGGTGGGGCTGCTTTCCATTCCGTACAAGTACGACACGAATGGCACCGAGACGACCGACGATGACACGGTCACAGTCCCTGCAGGCGGCACTGACGAGAAGCTCTACACCGCCAAGAACGTCAACGACCTTTTGGCAGACCCCGACAAGGGCTCCGACTACCAAAGCCGCCTTGAAGCCGTCCGCAACAAGATCAAGCCGCTCGACGAGGACTTTGAAAACGAATCGAACAAGGTGCTCGGCACATCCACCACCAACTATTTCTACGGCGAGGACGCCGCAGGCACGCATGGTTGGGAAATGGTGCGCACCACCGATTTCCGTCCCAGCAAGGAGGGCGACACCACCAAGGCCCAGACCATCGGCCACGTGATTTGCAGCTCCTATCTTGACCTGACGGGCGCGGACTTCCTCGCAGCGCTCGAGCACTCGCTACAAATCAGCGACGATTGCAACGACAGCTACGAGCTTCAGCAGGCTTATGTGGCGGCCGGTCACACCGAGCAGGAGGCGCAAGACAAGTACAAGTGGCGCGATGACTCTGGCAGCGTTCTCTCCTTTGGCGGCATCAACGTGACGATTGATTGGACGCAGCCCGAAGGCAAGCGCATTGTGAGTGCCACACTCACCAAAGACGGCAGCACGCTCGACCCCGCCAAGACCTATACCGTCGCCACCAACAACTACATCATTACCAACACGACCGATTTTCCCACCTTTGCACACGCCACCAAGTACACCGAGTGGGGCACGTGCGAGGCGGCGCTGAGGGCACTGATCGGGCAGGACAGCTGGGAGAGCAAGATGGCCTCGCTCGCGGGCACCATCAGCTTTGGCTCCGCTGCCGTGGACCCCACGCCCACACCGGCCCCGACGCCTAAGCCCTCGCCTAAGACGGACACGACGGCCACGAAGGTCATCACCAAGAAGACGACCGGTAAGCTTGCCACAACGGGAGACCGCACGCTGGCAGTAGTTGGCGCGTGCCTTATCGGCGGCATCATCGTCATCATGCTCGGCATTATCTGGAAGCGTCGACGCTAAGCTACACCGCCGGGCCTTACAGCCCCGCCGCGTAAACCTTATATCGAGCACAGAAGCCCGTCCGAATTTGATCGGACGGGCTTCTTGGTGGGTATCATGGTTGGACGATCATAAGGAGGTTTTCCCTACATGGAATTGTTTGAGCCGATTCTTCATTTCTTTGAGCAACGGTGGGTCCACAACATCATCTGGGCCGTCATCTTGGCGATAGGCACCGCCGTCGCCACCAAGGTCGTATCCAAGACCCTGCGTCACCTGCTCAATCGCGACGACAACCCGCTTCCGGCATCGAGCATCTTCATCAACATCGCACGCGCCGTCATCTGGATGATCGGCGGCAGCTTTATCCTCGACAACTGCTTTGGCATTAACGCAAACGCGCTCGTCGCCGCTCTTGGCGTCGGCGGCATCGCCATCTCGCTCGGCTTTCAGGACACGCTGTCAAACCTTATTGGCGGCATGCAGGTTACGTTTATGGGCATCATCAAGCCTGGCGACAATATCGAAGTCGGCGGCGTGTCGGGCGTGGTCCAGGACATCACCTGGCGCCACACGACCATCGAAGATGCCTGCGGGCAGACCATCATCGTCCCCAACTCCAACATCTCCAAGAACACGCTCGTGCATTTGATGCCCTTTGGGCGCGTGGCTGTGCCCGTTGCCGTAAAGGACACGTCCAAGTGGGCCTCGCTCGACGCGCTGGCAGACGAGCTGACCAGCGCCACCAAGGCCGCCGTGCTTCCCATCTCGGGCTTTGACAAGGAGCCGTATGCGCTCTTTAGCGAGATCGGCGACTTTGGCATTAAGGGCAAGATCATCTTTATCGTCAGCGACGACAGCACCACTTTCACCGCTGCCGACGCCTGCATCCGCGCCATCGCCCCCATCATTGCCTAAACCACCACAAAGGGGACAGTGAACTGCCTCCCATTTCTTGGACATCGGGAAATGGGAGGTTTTCCATGAGTATAGACCTCAGGGTGAAGCACGACCTGGAGTCCAGGAGGCGGGCCGTCGAGCTCTTCGACGCCGGCGTCGGCTGCAAGCCGGCGG
>DBFRZS010000015.1:0-19241 GCA_048501115.1 Collinsella aerofaciens
CCACTCTTCTTCTTTCTGGACATGCCGTCCTCCGATCTCCCGGGGCCGGCCGATCCGGCCCTCAGGGTATCGGGTTCCCACATTCATCCGCACATGTGCGGATGAATGTGGGAGGTGTTCGGATAAAGTCGATAATCAAGGCCGGATGGCCCCAAAAAATTTTTCAAAAAAGTTGTTGCGCGCCGGACAGACTTCTGTGTATACTAATCCGCGCAGCGCACGCGAGCGGAAACAAACGCGAACGTCTGCCTGGGGAGTTAGCTCAGTTTGGTTAGAGCGCCGGCCTGTCACGTCGGAGGTCGCGGGTTCGAGCCCCGTACTTCCCGCCAACGCAATTAAAGCCACGTCTTCGGACGTGGCTTTTTGCGTTCAAGACTTTAGTCTGCTGGGCGCGCAGCGGCCAGCTTCAACCCACCCGCTATGCGGGTGGAGACAAACGGCTTTACAAAGCCACCCCTCCGACCGATATTGACGATTGTTCAGGCCGTCAAGAATTCGAGTCGAAGGGGTGGTCGCCATGGCCCAGAAGGCCTACAGCCTTTCCCACACGAAGTGGATGTGCAAGTACCACATCGTGTTCACGCCGAAGTATAGGCGCAAAGTGATCTACAACCAAATCAGGAGCGACATAGGGGAGATCCTCAGGAAGCTGTGCGAGTACAAGGGGATCGAGATAATCGAGGGGCACCTGATGCCCGACCACGTGCACGTGCTGCTGGCGATCCCGCCGAAGTACAGCGTCTCGAGCGTCATGGGCTACCTGAAGGGGAAGAGCTCGCTGATGATATTCGACAGGCACGCCAACCTCAAGTACAAGTTCGGCAACAGGAAGTTCTGGGCGGAGGGCTACTACGTGTCCACCGTCGGCCTGAACGAGGCGACGATCGCCAAGTACATCAGGGAGCAGGAGTCCCACGACATCGCGCTGGACAAGCTGAGCGTGAAGGAGTACGAGGACCCCTTCAAGAGGAGGTGACCCCGCCGGTTTGACCGGCACGCCACGGGTCAAGATGCACTAGGCCTGGACGAAGTCCGGGCCCGCGCCTTTAGACGCGAGCCCGGAGCCCGTGGGTTATACCCTAAGAGCAAACCACCCTTTTTAAGGGTGGTTCTGATTCGAGGGGCTTCCTACCGCGGCAGGCGAATCGTAAAGCGGCTGCCGACGCCTTCGACTGAGGTCACGCCGATGACGCCGCCGTGGCTATCGACGATCCACTTGGCGATGGCAAGCCCCAGGCCCGAGCCCTGCGCGCCGGCATCGCGTGCGTTGTCGGCGCGATAGAACCGTTCAAACGCGTGAGCTGCGGATTCCTGGTTCATGCCGATGCCCTCGTCCTCAACACTTATGTCGATCGTGCCCGAGCCCACATCGGGCGTTATGCCAAATGTGACGGTCGTTCCCGCATCCGAGTACTTGGTGGCGTTTTGCACGATCACGCGCAGAGCTTGCTTCACGAGTGCGACATCGACGGACGCGTCGCAGCGCGGGTCGCTGGCAAATGCGGCGTCAAAAGCCAGCCGATACGTGTGCCCGGCATCGATCATCTGCGATTCTTCGCATACCTCTCCGACGAGCGCTGCCAGATTGGTATCCACACGATGCAGCGCGGTGCGGCCGGCATCGCCGCGTGCCAAAAACAGCAGTTGTTCTACGAGCTCCTGCATGTGCTCGCTTTCGGCCTTGAGCGAGGCGATGGACTCCGCCAGCACAGCTGGGTCGTCCTTGCCCCAGCGGTCGAGCATGTTTACGTAGCCCTGAATCACCGCGATGGGTGTGCGCAGTTCGTGACTCGCGTCGTTGACAAAGCGCATCTGCTGCAGCTTGGCCTCTTGCATCTGACGCAGCAGACGGTTGAGTGCGACCTCGATGCTCGCCAGGTCGGCGTCGCCGGTGGTGACGCTCGGCGAGTCGACGCTTGCTCGCTCGATGGCCTGCTCCAGCGTTTCCATCTTGCCGCCGGCGAGTTGCATGCGGCCGAGCTCGTCCACGCGTAAGGCCAGGTCGTTGAGCGGTGCCATGGTGCGGCGTACGCGTCGGGCGCCGCCGAGCATGTTGAGTACGCTGATGATCTGCCAACCCATAACGACAAGGTAGAGGGGCCATAGCGCGAAGAGATCCTGCGCGAGGGGGAAGGTCTTGGTGATGCGCGCAAGCTCGACGGTGTAGGTGAGTGTTGCTAGGTCCCAGCCGCGCGCGGGCGTCAGCGACATGCCGTGAACGGTGGCGCCGGGGATCCATCCTGCGGCAAACGCGCTGTCGGGCAGCGTCTGGTTATATCCATAGACGAGGATCGCCGCCGCAATCACCACCAGCAACAGATCGAGCCAGACGTAGCTCATCAGGCGGCGCCACATATAGCTCCAGTTGATGGCGCGGGCGATGGAGGTGACGCGCTTGGTTTCGGTGTTACGCGCGACAGACATAGCCCACCCCGCGCACGGTTTGGATGATGCGGGCACCGCCAGCGTCCTCGATCTTGGCACGCAGGTGCGCGATGTGCACGTCGACGTTGTTGGTGTCGCCCACGTATTCGTAGCCCAGCGCCTCGTGCGCAATGCGCTCGCGCGTGAGCACGGTGCCGGCATGTGCCATAAGCAGGGCGAGGACGTCGAACTCGCGGGCGGTCAGCACGATGGGTGAGCCGCCGACCATAACCTCGCGGCGGTCGGGATCGAGTGCGACCGAGTCAACGGTGAGCGTGGCGGGGGAGGGCGTGGCAGCGGCCTGGGCCGCGCCGCTGGCCGGGGGCATCGCAGCGGCGTTCCCGGCTGCGCTGCCCGCCATACCCGCCCCGCCGCCGGAACCACCAACGCCCGAAGCCGCCCGCACGGCCTCCGTGCGCTTCAACGCCACGCGGATCCGTGCGAACAGCTCCTCAATCGCAAACGGCTTGGTCAGGTAATCGTCGGCACCGGCATCGAGCCCGGCAACCTTGTCCATCACGGCATCGCGCGCGGTGACCATGATCACCGGCACATCCTTGTGCTTGCGGACACGCCGCAGGACCTCCATGCCGTTGAGCTGCGGCAACAGCACATCGAGCAGAATCAAGTCGTAGTCGCGTTCCAGCGCCAGGTCCACGGCGGTGCGGCCGTCGGCGGCGTGCTCAACCTGGTAGCCCTCGTGCTCCAGCTCGAGCGTCACAAAGCGGGCGATTTTCTCCTCGTCCTCTACGATCAGGATTCGTGCCATACGTGCCCCCATCTGCGATTACTTGTCGTCGTTCAGATTCTGCTTGATGCCGTCCGCGGCGTCGGCGGCGTGATCCATCAGGTTGTTGATACTGCCGGGCACGTCGCCGTCGCTATCGATGCGGTAGCGCATGCCAAAGAACAGGCCAAGCAGCATCAGCCATATCGTGGCGCCCCAGGCAAACAGGGCGACGATGGGGATCAGGATGGGAATGTTGAGGATGATGGCGTCGCGGCGCGTGGCGATAAACTTGGTCTCCAGGCTCAGGCGGAAGAGCTTTTTGAGGTACTCCCATACGCTGTCCATCTTCTTGGAGAAGTCGGTCTTTTCGCTCGACTTTTCGTAGGCGGCCTGCGCAGCGACCATCTCGGCCGAGGGCTCATCGACCGGCTCGGACTCGGTGGCGGCGTGCGCCGACGTGGTCTGGGTCTTGCCCTGCGACTCGAGCCAAATGATGGCGTCCAGAACGTTGCCGTCGGCGGCGTCGAGCGCGGCTTTGGCGTCGGTGTAGCTCACGTTGCACTTGGTGCGGATGGTTTCAACCTTTTCGAGGTCGTCCATGACCTGTCCTTTCGTTCGATGGGCGCGACGCCGGGCGATCTGCCCGGGCGCGAGTGTTGCGTTCGGCGGCCTGCGTTGCGCGGCGCCGCCCCGCCCTTGGTCGAACTCTATAGTGCAGGTTATAGATTAAGCGATTCTTGAGCCAAGATTAATGTTGGATGAGTTTTTGGGTGGCGGTGGGAAAAGTATTAGACCTCGATAGCGGGGGATGTGGTGCCGGTGCAAAACGGCGTCAAAGGTTGGTCGAGCAGGCGGTTTCTCCATTGATGTCCGCACAGCATGTGACACTTACCCTGCCGCCCCGCTCTGCCGCGGCGGCATGCGTCTGAATAACGACCCTCTAAGGAGTTCGATACCGATGAGTGACAACGCAAAGCATCTCGCAAAGAAGTGCGTTAAGGACGCGGGGCCGTGCCTCGCGCTGTGCGTAGCCGGCGCAGCGGTCGCGCTGCTGGCTGTTCTGGGGCCATTCGACGTGCTCCGAAGTGTTAGCTCTCTGCACGTTTGCATGGCCCTTGCCGGCGCCATGATGACCGGCGGCGTGTTCGATCTGATTTTTTGGGTGCTCGACCCGTTTGGATGGAAGAACGAGGGGTAGGTCCTAAAGGATGGAAGGGCTGGAACGGTTGGCTTAGTGATCGTGCAGAATGTGGGCTAGCGACTTGCAGGGAAGTGGTAATCCGATGACGGTCTATGTGACGGGCGACATTCACGGTGGGGTCGACATGCAAAAGCTGCGCGACTGGGAGCTTGGGGATAGTCTGACGAGCGACGACTATCTGATTGTCGCGGGCGACTTTGGCTTTCCGTGGGATTTCTCTGCCGAGGAATGCGCCGATATCGCTTGGCTGGAGTCGCGCCCCTATACGTTGCTGTTCGTCGACGGCAACCACGAACGTTTCGATCACTGGGCGGAGCGTCCCATGGAACTGTGGCACGGCGGCCTGACGCAGCGCCTGTCGGACACCTCGCCCATCCGACGCCTGACGCGCGGCGAGGTTTTTGAGCTCGACGGCTCAACGATCTTTACCATGGGCGGCGCCACGAGCGTGGATAAGGAATACCGCATTCCGTATTCCAGCTGGTGGCCGCAGGAGCTGCCGGACGAGCGCAACTTTGAGGAGGCGCGGGCAAAGCTCGAGAGCATGGGCTGGAAGGTCGACTACGTGATCACCCACACCTGCGCTACGCGCATGCTCTCGCCCACGCTCTATCCGGCGCCCGGCTGGAATTGCCCCGCCGTTGATCGGCTTACGGCATTTTTCGATGAGCTGGAAGACCGCTTGGACTACAAGCGCTGGTACTACGGGCATTTTCATCGGGATACCAACCCGGCCGAGCGTCACACCGTGCTCTACGACTGCATCGTTCGCTTGGGCGACGAACTCCAGCCCTGGGATGTTGCGTAGAGGCGGGGTGGCTGGCTACTCGACCGTTACAGTGATGTTCTCCCGATGCGCGCGGATGACGTCCCAGCTAAAGCGCTCGACCAGCTGCTCGGCGGTACGCGGCGTGGTGTCCGGCGCGATGCCTGTTTGCCCGGCGAGCCAGCCCAGCAGCGCCTCGGGCGTGCCAAAGCGAGCGCGGAGTTCGCCCAGGTCCAGATCGCGATCGCGCTTGGAAAGGCGGCGGCCGTCCGGCGACATGAGCAGCGGAATGTGCGCGTAGCGCGGTGTGGGCAGTCCCAGCAGATGTTGCAGATAGATCTGGCGCGGCGTGGAACCAAGCAGGTCGCATCCGCGTACGATCTCGGTGACGCCCATGGCAGCGTCGTCGACCACCACGGCCAGCTGATAGGCAAAAACGCCGTCGCTGCGGCGCACCAAAAAGTCACCGCACTCGGTGGCGAGTGCTTCGCATTGGGCTCCGTACGTGCGGTCCACGAATTCGATCACGTCGCTGGCGAGGTCGTCGACGGTGGGCACGCGCAGGCGCGTGGCCGGAGCACGCAGGGCACTGCGGCGGGTGATTTCTTCAGCAGAAAGACCTCTGCAGGCGCCGCGGTAGATGGGCGTGCCGTCGCTGGCGTGCGGTGCGCTCGCGGCGTGGAGTTCGGCACGCGTGCAAAAACAGGGATAGGTGAGGCCGGCGTCTTGCAGCTGGCGCAGGGCGTCCTCGTACAGATCCAGGCGATCGTGCTGGTAGTAGGGGCCTTCGTCCCACTCGAGCCCCAGCCAGGTCAGATCGTCAATCAGTTGAGCGGCAAGTTCCGGGCGCTTGCAGCGATCGTCCAGGTCCTCGATACGCAACACGATGCTGCCGCCCTGGCTGCGGGCCGAAAGCCATGCGCACAGGCAGCTGAACACGTTGCCCAAGTGCATGCGGCCCGAGGGCGACGGGGCAAAGCGGCCCACGACGGGGGTGGGCACTGCCGTTGCTGGTGCGTCCGCGGCGGGCGTTGCTATGTTGCGTGTTTTGATATCCATGCGGATGAGTATAGCGCGGGGCTTGGCAGGGAAGGCGTTGCCGCGCTCACAAGTTGGCGGCGGTGCGCATTGCGCACGGTGGGTTTGCGGCTCAAGGTCTCGATCGCTGCGTACCGACTTAGCCTCACAAACGACAGAAACCCCGGCAGCTCTTCGCAACTGCCGGGGTTTCCGCGGAAAAGGGGGACATGATCCTCAAGCGAACGGCAAAGGGGCAAACCGTTTTCGCTCAACTGCTTTATGCCCCTCGCTCGCCAGCTTAATCGGCTTACGCCGCGGCAACACAAAGCCGCTACACCTGTGACGGAGCTATGAAGTGGTATCTATTGCCGGAGCGGGCTATGCCAAAGAGTGTTCCAGATTGCCGGCAGATAAGGAATGTCCCCAGGTGCCGGCCGCGGGCGTGACTTTCATCCCGTTTGGCGCTCCGGTCGCCTAGATGTTCGTCATGCGTACCCGCAAACGTGGGACAATGGCGCTGTTGGTTTTACAGACAAAGGATGTGCCTATGAACACCCTCGCCGCCAAAGTCAGCCGGCAGCGCCGCCTGTTTGCGCGATTTGCTTCCGTCTGCGCACTCGTCGCGCTTGCATTGCTGCTACTGCCCGCCGCCGCACACGCCGACGGTTATTCCATGACCCAAACCTACATCAGCGCCACGGTCGAGGCCGATGGATCGCTGACCGTTGTCGAGGGACGCCAGTTTGATTTCGACGACGACATCAACGGCGTGTTTTGGGAGATCAATACGGGCACCAACCAGCAGGGCGGCACGGCGGACGTTGACGTGCTGAGTGTCGAGGAAGAGGACACCGCGTTTAACAAAGTCGATAGCGCGAACAAGGGCGATTCTGGCGTCTACACGGTCGAGCAGGCCGGTGACGGCGTAAGGATTAAGGTGTTCAGCCCCCACGAGAGCGGCGACAGCGCGATCTATTACGTGAGCTACACCATGACCGGTGCGGTTATGAACTGGGCCGATACCGCCGAGCTCTACTGGAAGTTCGTGGGCGACGGCTGGTCTGCGGATTCCGACGATGTCGAGATGGAAGTGCGCTTCGCAAATGCCGCTGCCGGGACGGCGGCCGTCAAAGGCGATAACTTCCGCGCATGGGGCCACGGTCCGCTGGCGGGCGACGTGTCGCTCGATGAGGACGAGCCCATGGTCACCTATACCATTCCCTGCGTGCATCAGGGCGAATTCGCCGAGGCACGCATCGCCTTCCCCAGCGACTGGGTGCCGCAGCTTGCCGTCTCGGGCGAAGAGCGCATGTCAACGATCCTGAGCGAAGAGAAGGAATGGGCCGACGAAGCTAACGCCCGCCGCGCTCACGCTCGCATGATTGCCAATGCACTTGCCGTGCTAAGTGTTGTTGCGGCGGTGGCCTTTACCGGCACAATCGTTATGCTCAAGCTGCGCAAGCGCAAGCCCAAGCCGCTTTTCCAGGACGAATATTTCCGCGATGTGCCCTCGGCCGACCATCCCGCCGTGCTTTCGGCCCTCATGAGCTGGAACGAGGTGCCCGATCAGGCATATATCGCCACGCTCATGAAGCTCACTGACGACCGTGTGATCAAGCTGGAGCAGGCGACCGTGACCAAGGCCAAGAAGGGTCTGTTGGGGCGTGAAAAAGAAGAGCAGACGTATCGCGTGACGGTGAGCGATGCGGGCTGGAAGTCGGCCAAGGGCATTGACCACATGGTGCTCAAGGTCTTCTTTGCCGGTGCTAAGCCTGACGAGAACGGCGATCGCTCGCGCACGTTTGACGAGCTGCAGCACTACGTCAAGCAGCACGCTACACCCGTGGGTGATAAGCTCGAGGACTATCAGAACACCGTTAAGGGCAAGCTGGCCGATAGCGAGTACGTTGCCTCGGACGGCATTGTTGCAATGGTGTTTTGCCTGGTTCTTGGTATCCTGGTTGCCTTTGTTCCCGTGGGATCCATCTTCTTTACCGATGGCGCACAGGCGAACATTATCGCCGCGGTTATCTCGGTGCCGATTGTGCTGGTGGGTATCGGCGTGGGCCTTACGTTCCGCCGCTTTACGCCGGAGGGCGCCGAGGTGGCGGCTCGCTGCAAGGCACTTAAGCATTGGCTCGAGGACTTCACGCGTCTAAAGGAAGCCGTCCCCGGCGATTTGGTGCTGTGGAACAAGCTGCTGGTGATGGGCGTTGCCCTGGGCGTTTCGAAAGAAGTGCTGCGACAGCTGGCCGAGGCCGTGCCGCCCGAGGTACGCGAGGCCGACGGCTTCTACGACAATTATCCCTGCTACTGGTGGTACTACCATCATTACGGTATCGAGTCTCCGCTCGATTCGTTCGATGACGTGTATCACGAGAGCATCCGTGAGCTGGCGTCGAGCTCCGACAGCTCGAGCGGCGGCGGAGGCGGTGGCTTCTCGGGCGGCGGAGGCGGCGGCGTCGGCGGAGGCGGCGGCGGAACGTTCTAGCGCGCTCTGATTTTTGGGATGGATCTTCTCCGGCGACTGCCGACGGATCCATCCCATTTTTATGCGCTACCTACGAAGGCTGTCCCCAGCGACTAGTCACTGGGGACGTTCCTAAATGACTAGGTATGGCTGCCAGGTTTAGGCTGTTAGATCGAGTTCGTAGAGGAAGCTTTCGCGCGGCATGTCGTGGCGGCGCTCTTCGCGGTTGGCGCGGTGCGTGGCCGTGCGCTTAAAGCCGTGCAGCTCGTAGAACTTCCACGAGCAGTTGGAGTCGGTGTACAGGTGCGCCCTCGTCGCTCCAAGCGAGGACAGGTGCGAGACGGCGGCATCGAGCAGAACCGTGCCAACGCCCAGGCCATGGACATCGCGATCCACGGCAAGCAGCGTGACCTCGTTGTCGTGCGGCAACGGGCTGCTCTCGAGCAGGCGGTTGTTGGTTCGGATGGTTGCGCGCACAAACGAGAGATACTCGGCGCACGCATCGGGCTCTAGCTCACGCATCTGCGATAGCAGCGCGCGTTCGGTATCCATCCAATGCTCGTTGATAGTGGCGCCGGAGCTCTGTCCCGCACGCGCGAGCGAAATGCCACGCGCCTGACCGTCGATTACGGCAACCTGTGAAAACGTCGACGACGAAAGGCAATAGGCGAGGTCGCACGCGGCCTCAAGGCGGTTGTACTCATCGTTATCCGAATTGTTATGCCAAAGCTGCTGCAGAATCAGCGCAATGGCGTCGAAGTCTTCGGTATCAAACGGTCGGTAGAGAACCCGCGAGACCATGGTGCCTCTTTCTTTTGCGGATGCATATCGAGCACAGTTCTACCACGCCATTGGCATCTAATTATGGTGCCCCTGTGTTCCATGAACTCACCGTGCCCGGTGCCATGCCCATCCCCTCCGCTCGCAAACTTTTTCTGCACATGCGCCCGTTGCGGGGTGCATCGATGCGCTCGATGCGCTACATTAAATCAGTATTTTCAATGCCGCTGCGCGAGCGCTGCAGATCGACGTATCACCGACTCACAGAGCACGGCGGCGTACCAGACAGGAGGACTGCATGGGATCTGATGTGAAGATCGCACGCGCGTTGATCTCGGTTACCGATAAGACGGGCGTCGTCGATTTCGCACGGACGCTGGTTGACGACTTTGGCGTCGAGATCATCTCTACGGGCGGCACGGCTCGTGCCATCGAGGACGCGGGCGTTCCCGTAACCCCCATCGAGGAGTTCACGGGCTATCCCGAGATGATGGACGGCCGCGTTAAGACCCTGCACCCCAAGGTTCATGGCGCGCTGCTGGCCCGCCGCGATTCCGAGCAGCACATGCAGGAGGCGGCTCAGCACGGCATTAAGCTGATCGACCTGGTCGTCGTCAACCTGTACGAGTTCGAGAAGACCGTCGCCAACCCCGAGGTCACCTTCGCGGACGCCATCGAGCACATCGACATCGGTGGCCCCTCCATGCTGCGCTCTGCCGCCAAGAACGCCACGAGCGTTACCGTCATTTCCGATCCGGCCGACTATGATGCCGTCCTGGCCGAGATGCACGAGACCGGTGGCTGCACCACGCTTTCCACCCGTCGTCGCCTGCAGGTGAAGGTCTACCAGACCACCGCCGCCTACGACACGGCCATCTCCCGCTGGCTCGCCGCCCAGGCAAGCGACGTGGCGGACACCTCTGCCAAGCTCGAGATTTCGCTGGAGAAGGTTGACGACCTGCGCTATGGCGAGAACCCGCAGCAGAAAGCCACAGTCTATCGCTTTGCCGAGGGCTGCGAGAACACCGCGAGCTCGCAGTTCCCGCTCGTGGGCTCCAAGCAGATCCAGGGCAAGCCGCTCAGCTACAACAACTATCTGGATGCCGACGCCGCCTGGAACCTGGTCCGCGAGTTCGACGAGCCGGCCTGCGTAATCCTCAAGCACCAGAACCCCTGCGGTTCCGCCGTTGCCGAGGACATCACGGCTGCCTACGACCGCGCTTTTGCCTGCGATCCCAAGAGCGCCTTCGGCGGCATCATCGCCTGCAACCGCGAGGTTCCCTTTGATCTGGTTGAGCACTTTGCCGATCAGAACAAGCAGTTCGTCGAGGTCATCATCGCCCCGAGCTACACCGCCGAGGCGCTCGAGCGCATGGCCAAGCGCCCCAACCTGCGCGTGTTGGCGACCGGCGGCGTGGACCACGGCGCTCAGGTGGAGCTGCGCTCCGTCGACGGCGGCATGCTGGTGCAGGAGGTCGACCACGTGACCGAGGATCCCGCGACCTTTACGTTCCCCACCGACCGCAAGCCCACCGACGCCGAGATGGCCGAGCTCGAGTTTGCCTGGAAGGTCTGCAAGGGCGTTAAGTCCAACGCCATCCTGGTCTCCAAGGGTAAGGCCGGCATTGGCATGGGCCCGGGTCAGCCTAACCGCGTTGACTCTGCGCTACTTGCCTGCGAGCGCGCCGAGGACTTCTGCGAGCGCGAGGGCGTGGAGAAGGGCGGCTTTGCCTGTGCAAGCGACGCGTTCTTCCCGTTCCGCGACAACGTCGACGTGCTTGCTGCACACGGCGTGACCTGCATCATCCAGCCCGGCGGCTCCAAGCGCGACGACGAAAGCATCCAGGCCTGCAACGAGCACAATATTGCTATGGTCTTTACCGGCGCCCGCCACTTCCGCCACTAAGTTCCGCCTTGGGACAAAATAATCTCCGCAAAAGACGGCTGCTCCGTTTGGAGGGCCGTCTTTTTGGTATAAGAGGACGGAATGACTAACACGAAAGGTATGACCATGCCCCAGATTGATGATGCCGAGCTGTTTGGCAATGCCGAGGATCAGCGTGCGTACGAGGACTTTTGCGCCAATCAGGAGGCGGTCGAGAAGTTTACGCTCGACAAGCCCGCGCTTGTCTGCCGTTGGCGCATGTCCAATAAAAAGGTGCCCATGCTCAACCGTCACATTCGCGCACTGTCCGAGCGCTTGGTGCAGGGCGAGCCGCTTACCCATAACATGCTCAGCTGGGCCAAGCAGCACGTTGAGTGGTCGCTTGCCGAGGGCGATTACACCGCACGCGACGGCGTGCTCATGCTGGTGATCGACGTCAACGGCAACGCCGCCATGACGGTGGGGGAGTACGAGCCGCTAACCGATACGTCGGCCAAGGCGCTACGTGCCCGCTCCGCCGAGGCCCGCTCCGAGGCCGACGAAACCGGCGTGGCGCCCGAGCTGCTCGCCGCCGTCGATAACGGCGAGCTGGCCTTTGTGGCGCCGGCGGACGAGTGCCTGTGCGGCACGGCGACGCTCATCGAGCAGCTGGCCCAGACCAAGGGCATCCCGGTCACGCGCGTAGACATTCCCGCGCAGCTCAAGGGTGCGCTGTTTCTGGTGAGCGACGAGCACGGTGTGGTTGCCGCCGCCGACTCCGACGCCGCCGACTCCGACGCCGCCACGGTCGCCTTCTTCGCCGAAGGCTACGAAAAGCTCCGTGCCCGCCGCTAAATGATGTTTCTGGGACGGGGATTAAAAACTCATTTAATTCCCGTGCTCGTCGCGAGCGAGAGGCAAGCCTCTGCCACTCGCGAACAGTTCTGTCACTTTGGTGCCGCGTGAGGCGCGTATCTGCGGATCCGCGGTCATAATGGGGCAAGACAACCAAGAGGGGGGCGGAATCCATGGCGCTAATCTATATCGTTGAGGATGACGAGCCCATTCGTCGCGAGCTTGCCGACATCCTTGCCCGTGCCGGTTTTGAGGTCGAGGCCTGCGAATCGTTCGAGCATGTTTCGCGCGATATTCTCGCCGCCGCGCCCGACCTGGTGCTGCTCGACCTGACGCTTCCCGTCAAGGACAGCCAGCATATCTGCCATGAGGTTCGCCGCGAATCCGAGGTTCCCATCATCGTCCTCACGTCGCGCGCGACCGAGATTGACGAGGTCATGGCCATGACGCTCGGCGCGGACGACTTTGTTCCCAAGCCCTACAGCGCCCGTGTGCTCGTGGCGCGCATCAATGCCTTGCTGCGTCGCACCGCGGCGGCGGGCGAGCGCAGCACGCTCGTCCACAAGGGACTGGAGCTCGACCTCGCACGCTCCATGGTCACCAACACGCAAACGGGCACCAGCACCGAGCTCACAAAAAACGAACTGCGTATTCTCTCACTGCTTCTGAGCCGCGCGGGCAAGATTGTTTCGCGCTCGGCCATCATGCAGGATCTGTGGGACTCCGACGCCTTCGTGGACGACAATACGCTTACCGTCAACATCAACC
This sequence comes from Collinsella aerofaciens, assembly GCA_048501115.1. Lineage (GTDB taxonomy): Bacteria > Actinomycetota > Coriobacteriia > Coriobacteriales > Coriobacteriaceae > Collinsella > Collinsella aerofaciens_CD. The sequence goes on from DBFRZS010000015.1 coordinate 12,879, forward strand.
GCCTGCGCACCACGCTCGAAAAAATCGGCATCAAGGGGTATTTGACGACGCACCGCGGTCAGGGCTATTCGGTCTAGGGGCCGGCTATGTCGTTCGCCAAATTCTTCAAAGATGCGCTGCTTCCCGTCGCCGTGTGGACGTGCGGCGTGCTGCTGAGCTGCTTTGTGCTGACGGTCGCCGGCGCACCCGTTTCCATCGTGGTCGTGGCGGTCGGCGTGTCCTTTATCTTTGGCATGCTCGGCATCGTGATCGAGTACGCTCGCCGTCGCCGTTTTCTGCGTCAGTTGGAGCGCGCGGCAGAGGAGCTCGAGAGTCCCGCATGGGTGCAGGAGATGGTGCAATGCCCGACCTATGCCGAGGGCGAGCTCGAATACGAGGTCTTGCGCCGGGTGGGCAAAGCCGCCTGCGACGAGGTTGCCGAAGGCAGGCGTCAGACCGATGACTATCGCGACTATATCGAGAGCTGGGTCCACGAGGCCAAGCTGCCCCTGGCGGCGGCTCACCTGATTTTGGAAAACCTGGACAGCAGCGAAGACGACCTGTCGCGCGTGGACGACCTGGCACGCGAACTTGCCCGCGTGGAGCGCTATATCGACCAGGCGCTGTACTACGCGCGCTCGGAAGTCGTGGAGCGCGACTACCTGATTCGCCGCTGGGATCTCAAAACCTTGGTGACGGGCGCGATTAAAGCCAACGCGCGCGAGCTCATTGCGGCGCATGTGGCCCCGGTGTGCGAGAACCTTGACTTCGAGGTCTTTACCGACGAGAAGTGGCTCGAGTTTATTCTGGGCCAGCTCATTCAGAACAGCATTAAATATGCGCGTGAGGACGGCGCAAAGATCACGTTTTCGGGCGCGTTCCTGGACGAGGGTCTGGCAAGCGAGCGCATCGAGCTTACCGTCGCGGACAACGGCTGTGGCGTGTGTGCGGCAGACCTGCCGCGCGTGTTCGAGAAGGGCTTTACCGGCGACAACGGCCGCACCACCAAGCGCGCAACGGGCATCGGCCTCTACCTGGTGGCGCGCCTGTGCTCCAAGATGGGCATCGACGTCACCGCGGCATCGGAGCCGGGCGAAGGCTTCGTCGTAACATTCGCCTTCTCAACCAACAAGTTCCAATATTTCGAGTAGTCGGGCCGTCTTGCGGTGCGGACGGCAATGTTCCCGAACGTGAACATAGCTAAGGCAATTGGCGCTATGTTCCCGAACGTGAACACAACTATGGGGGCTCAAATGAATCCCCCATAACAAAAACGTGTCGCCCCAAACGGGGCGGCACGCCATTTTTCCATCAGACAACTCGTTGAAGCAAGGCTGCGAAGGCCGCGGGGCCGGGAGGGGTTTCCTAAGGGCACATCCCGCAGCCGCAACGCGGCGAGGACGTGCCCGTGGAAACCCCGCAGGCCCCGCGGCCGGTGGGAGCAACGCTACTTCACGACCAAGATGTCGCAGTCCGTGTTGCGCAGCAGGAACGTCGAAATCGAACCCAGCAGCGCATACTTGATCGAGGACAGGCCGCGGGCGCCGCAGAGCACCAGGTCGGGCTTAACCACGTCGAGCATCTCGTCCTTGAGCGTCTCGCGAATACGGCCGGCGCGAATCATGACCTCGACCTCGGGAATATCGGGATTGGCCTTGGCCTCTTCGAGCTGCTTGGCGATGGAGTTCTTAAATGCCTCCTCTAGGCCGTTGACCAGATCGACCGGATAGGAACCGGCGCTCTCGAGCGCCGTGGAATCGATAACGTGGCCGATGATTAGCTTGGCGCCGTTGTTCGCGGCGACCTTGATGGCGCGTGCGAGCACAAAATCCTGCTGCTCAGTACCGTCGAGTGAAACAAATACCTTGGTGTAGCCCTCGTTCATGGTTTCCTCCTTGGTCTATCGCACGGGCGCGGGGCTCGTGCATCGGGCGGGCGCGGGCGCGTTGGCCGCCGGACACTTTATCTTGTTGCAGTTATACCCAAGGATTTGGGTTTGACCGCTCGCAATTCTGTGAACGGGCGAGTTTTTTGGTAAGGGTAGGCGTAGACGCGCCCGAACGGTTGATAATGGGACATCGCCCGCACCGTCCGCAGAACAATATCGGCGGGTGTCTAACGAGGGGGTCCCTTTGGATATTATCGAGCTTCTAAAATCTGCCTTCATGGGCCTGGTCGAGGGCATCACCGAATGGCTGCCTGTTTCGTCGACCGGTCACATGATCTTGGTGGACGAGTTCGTCAAGATGAACGTGAGCGAGACGTTCTGGAATATGTTCCTGGTCGTGATTCAGCTCGGCGCCATTCTGGCCGTCTGCGTGCTGTTCTTCCATGAGCTCAATCCGTTCTCGCCCAGCAAGGGCAAGGAGGGCCGTCGCGACACCTGGGTGCTGTGGGGCAAGATTGTGCTCGGCTGCATTCCCGCCGCGGCGATCGGTCTGCCGCTTAACGACTGGATGGAGGAGCATTTCTACAATGCTCCCGTCGTGGCGCTGGCGCTCATTGTGTACGGCGTGCTGTTTATCGTGATCGAGAACTGGCGCGCGAGCAAGCGCGAGGAAATGGCCGTTGCCGGTTCGTTTGGTTCGCGTGCTGTGGTGTCGGGTGGACGTCCCGCCGGTGCGCACTTTGCGGCGCCCGCCGCGGCTACCGCTGAGGATGAGGACGATGACGAGAATCTGGACTTTGGCTCCATCGCCACGCTCGAGGACCTGAGCTGGAAGACTGCGCTGGGTATCGGCTGCTTCCAGGTGCTTTCGCTGGTGCCTGGAACGTCTCGCTCCGGCTCTACCATCATCGGCGGCCTGCTTTTGGGCTGCACGCGTTCGGTGGCGTCCAAGTTTACGTTCTTCCTGGCCATCCCTGTCATGTTTGGCGCGAGCGCGCTCAAGCTGGTCAAGTATTTCATCAAGGGCGGCACGTTCGGTGCCAACGAGGTCGCTATCTTGGGCGTGGGCTGCGTTGTGGCCTTTGTGGTTTCGCTCATCGCCATCAAGTGGCTCATGGGCTTCGTCCGCCGTCACGACTTTAAGTGCTTCGGTGTTTACCGCATCATCCTGGGCATCGTAGTGCTCGCGTACTTCTTCGTTCTGGAGCCTATGCTCGGCCTGTAACTTGGTTGACGCTGCGCGGCGGCCAGAACGACAACTTGTCATTCAAAGAGGGCGGCATGACCAAAAGGTCTATGCCGCCCTCTTTTCATGCCAATTTATTCGCCCTGGCCGCCGCTCGCTGCTGCTGCCATGACATCGGCGGTTTCGTGATTGTCAATAGATTGGTGCAAAGTAACCTGACCCCATTGCGCCAAATTCGCTGGGGCGGGCCTGACAGTGGCGCACGGAGTCGTGGTGTGATTTGCGTCGGTGTCCGCGCGGCTCGGTATACTGGTACGGCTCAAACTATGGCGCCGCCCGCAGGCGCGCCGTCCGTCAGATGAGGAGTCGCCCATGACCCAGCCCTTGCCCTGGGAAAAGAACGCCGCGGTACCCGTGCCGCCCGCGCCGGAACCCGTGCCGCTCGATGCATACACCGCCCCTGCTGCGCCGGAGCCCGAGCTCGTTCCGCTCGACATCTACGACGCTCCCGCGCCGGCACCCAAGCCTGCCAAGCCGATCGTCGACATCGACAGCCTTAATCCCGCTCAGCGCGAGGCGGTCCTGACCACCGAGGGCCCGCTGCTGGTGCTCGCCGGCGCCGGCTCGGGCAAGACCCGCGTCTTGACCTTTCGCATCGCACATATGCTCGGCGACCTGGGCGTTAAGCCCTGGCAGATCCTTGCCATCACGTTTACCAACAAGGCCGCGGCCGAGATGCGTGAGCGTCTGGCGGCACTCATTCCCAGCGGCACCCGTGGCATGTGGGTGTGCACCTTCCATGCCATGTGCGTGCGTATGCTGCGTGAAGACGCCGACCTGCTGGGCTACACCGGTCAGTTCACCATCTACGATGACGATGACTCAAAGCGCATGGTGCGTGACATTATGCAGGCGCTCGGTATCGAGCAAAAGCAGTTCCCCATCAACATGATCCGCAGCAAGATCAGCTCGGCCAAAAACGCCATGATCGGCCCCGAGGACATGCTCAAATCCGCCGATAGCCCCAACGACAAAAAGGCCGCGCAGGTCTACTTGGAGCTGGAACGCCGCCTGCGCGCCGCCAACGCGATGGACTTCGACGACCTGCTCGTGCGCACGCTCGAGCTGCTGCGCACCCGCCCCGAGGTGCTCGACAAGTACCAGGAGCGCTTCCGCTACATTAGCGTCGACGAGTATCAGGACACCAACCACGTCCAGTACGAGATCGCCAACCTGCTGGCCGCCAAGTACCAAAACCTCATGGTCGTGGGCGACGACGATCAGTCCATTTATAGCTGGCGTGGCGCCGACATCACCAATATCCTGGACTTTGAGAAGGACTTTAAAAACTGCAAGACCGTTAAGCTGGAGCAGAACTACCGCTCCACGGGTCACATCCTGAGCGCCGCCAACGCCGTGGTGCGTCACAACTCGCAGCGCAAGGACAAGCGTTTGTTTACGGCCGAGGGCGATGGCGAGAAGATTCAGGCCTTCCAGGCAAGCGATGAGCGCGACGAGGGCCGCTGGATTGCCGGCGAGATCGAAAAGCTGCACTCCAAGGGCACGAGCTACGACGATATTGCTGTGTTCTACCGCACCAACGCCCAGTCGCGTATCCTCGAAGATATGTTCCTGCGCGCAGGCGTGCCCTACAAGATTGTGGGCGGCACGCGATTCTTCGATCGTGCCGAGATCCGCGACGTCATGGCCTACCTCAAGATGATCGTGAACCCGGCAGACGAGATGAGCGTCAAGCGCGTCATCAACACGCCGCGCCGCGGCATCGGCTCCACCTCGATCCAAAAGATTGAGCAGCTGGCGCGCGACAACCGTTGCTCGTTCTTCCAGGCTTGCGAGATCGCGTGCGCCGAAACCGGCATGTTTAGCGCCAAGGTGCGCAATGGCCTGTCGAGCTTTGTGTCGCTGGTGCGCGAGGGTCGCCGCATGGACGGCGAGCTCAAGGACGTTGTCGAGATGATCGTCGATAAGACGGGCCTGCTGCAGGCTTTCCGCGCCGAGGGCACCATGGAGTCCGAGAGCCGCGCCGAGAACATCCAGGAATTCCTGGGTGTCGCTGCCGAATTTGAGGAGACGCATGAGGATATCGAAGGTACGCTCGAGAGCTTGGAAGAGCTGCGCGCTGCCGGTGTTGCCGATGTGCCTGTCAGCGCCGAGCCCGAGCCCGTCGTGGTGAGCGCGCCTGCGCCCGAACCGGGGCCGTCTGCCCCGGTATCCTCGTTTGAGGCGCTCGTTGGTGCGCGTGACGCCGCGGGCTCCAATCCGCTCGATAGCTTGGCCGCTCCGGCGCTGTCTCCGCAGGATGCCCTGGCCGCCGCCATCGCGGGCAACGCGTATGCCGTGCCAACAGAGTTGCCGGCGGGTGCCGTGCATGCCGACGAGATCGAGCGCACCTACGGTCCGCTCACCTGTAAGGCGCTGCCGGCGCTCATGGAGTGGCTGGCCTTGCGCTCCGACTTGGATTCCCTGGCCGGCGAGACGCATGCCATCACCATGATGACCATCCACTCCGCCAAGGGCCTGGAGTTCCCGGCGGTGTTCGTGGCCGGCATGGAGGAGGGTATCTTCCCGCACGTGCACGACTTTGGCGGCGGCGATGACCCGGGCAAGCTCGAGGAGGAGCGTCGCCTGGCCTACGTCGCCATCACGCGCGCCCGTAAGCGCCTGTTCTTGACCTATGCGGCCACGCGTCGCACCTACGGCTCGACCTCTGCCAACCCGCGCTCGCGCTTCCTCAACGAGATTCCGTTTGAGGATATCGAGTTTAGCGGCATCGGTTCTGCCGGTTTTGAGGGCACGGGCTGGGAGAAACGCGGCGACCGTCACGGCACCTTTGGCTCGGGCATGGGCTCGGATATGTACGGCGGCAAGGTGTTTGGTTCGCATACGCGCTCGACCGGCGGTTCCGGTTCGCGCGGTGGATCGAGTTTTGACGATTTCTTTGGCGGCAGCAGCTACGGGACCGAGCGCCATCGTGGGGTCTCGCCCGACGCCGGCCGTGTTGCCTCGACCTTTGGTTCGGGTGCGCCGCGAGCCAAAAAGCCGTCATCTAAGGTGTCGCCGACAGTGGAGCGCAAGGTCGATCGCGCTAGCGCGTCGCAGGACTTTGCCGCAGGCGATACCGTGAGCCACAAGACCTTTGGCACGGGTACCGTGATCTCGGTCGTCGGAGACATGATCGAGGTTCAATTCGAAAAGACCGGCCAGACCAAAAAGCTTATGAAAGGTTTTGCACCGATCGTTAAGCTGTCGTGATCCCGGCGGACCTGGGCGGGCGTATAGGGCAACATCG
>DBFRZS010000016.1:0-29595 GCA_048501115.1 Collinsella aerofaciens
GCTCTGACGAGCGTCGGCCCCCTCCTTCTTATGGAAAGGTACCAAACATGCTGATCGATGCAATTTGCGATAATTGGATGCAGGGCAAACGTTCGAAGTTGGATTCCATGCAGGCTGGTAAGGATGAGAGGCAAGGGCAAAGCGAAAAGGCACGTCTCGTCAGTTTCTTGATCGTGGAAGCGCTGCCGTCTGTGGAATGCAGGTAACGCGGCCTCGTCGCCGTTCTCGGGCGGCATTGCCGATGCTATAATGCCCTTATCGTCGGGGTCGTTTCGGACGTAAGCCCAAGGGAGCCGCTCGCGGCTAGCACGAGGCACCCGACCGATGCGCCTTCCGCATCGTCTTAACCTCCAGCTTCCTCTTCCCCCTCTGCGCCGTCACCAGGTAGACGGTGCCCCCTCTCTCGTACAGCTGCGGCTTAAGTGCGGTTCTGGGGCGTCTTCCGGGCGTTTTGCGACTCCGTCGCGGTCGGCGCGGGGAACGGATCGGGACATTCCCGCGTCATTTCCGCGGTCGTGATCAAGTAGGATGGGTTCTCCTGCATTAGGATGACGGAACGATCGATAGGGGGCGGGGCAGAGATGGTTGGCGGGGCGACTTGCAGCGGTGAGGGAGGCAGTGGCGATGGGGGCGGCATTCCCATGGCGCGGGCACGTGCCGGGGGTTCTCCGTTCGGGCTTCGTACCTCCCCGCGGTTCACTTGGGAGGGCGAGATCGCCAGCGATCGCCTCGAGGACTGCGAGGCCACGGCTGTCGGGTACCGGGGCTGGGCCGGAGAGGGCGACGTGTCGACAGAGATCCACTCGCGGGATGAGGGGTGGCTGGAAGGGGGAGGCGAGCCCGCCGCTTCGTTCGAGACGGCCTCCTTGGAGGAGGAGATCCGCCGCAGGCGCCCCCAGGAGCTGCGCACGGCCGAGCGACTCGGGCGTCATGGCGTGCGCGCCGATTTCGTGATTGACGCAGTGCTCGCAGGGGACGCCGGAGATTCACGCGCGCGCCGCATCGGCCTCGCCGATCTTTCCAATGGCTACGAGCTGAAGACGCTGTCTCAAGCCTCCTCGTTCAGCACCATAGACGGCTATCTTCGGCGCGCGTCGAAGAAGCTCAACGCCATCGCCGTCGTGTTCGACAACACGGAGAACGGTGCTCTCGGCGATGCGGAGCTGGCCGAGTTCGTGGAGGGTGCGAGGCGGCGGTTTGGGGGACGGGTCTACATACTGGAAGGCGAGCGCTACGGGCGCGTGAGATAGAAGCGCCCCCGAAGCTCCGCAGAGGGGTGCATCGGGGGCGCCGCTGGCAGCATATGGTAGCAGCGCATTGGTGCTTTGTCCAGTGCCCGAGGGAGTCTCCAGCTTTTTTCGGACGCTCGATGTGTTTCACAAGAATGTAGTTTCACAAAAACTTTCTTTCGGGTTTCACGATTCCGCCGCCGCGCAGCCCGGGCGCCGCCGTTCCTTCCTATTCTTCTGAGTTGCCCATCATGAGGGCCTCATCGAACCTCCTGCTCTGGCCGCCGAACTCGATGAGGTGGCCATGGTGCACTATTCTGTCCACGGTTGCGTTGGCCAGCTTGTCGTCGCCGAGCATCGTGCCCCAGCGGCTGAACTCGATGTTGGTGGTCACGATCATGCTCCGGGGCTCATAGGTCGCCGCCATCACCTGGTAGAGGAGGCACGCCCCCCCTCGACGTCAACCGGCAGGTAGCCGAACTCGTCGATGATCAGCAGATCTGGTGTCGCTCTACGGGGTGGAGACCAAGGCGCTGAACCAAGCCGTAACGCGCAACCTCGGCCGGTTTCCCGAGCGCTACAGCTTCAAGCTGACGCCGGAGGAGGCGGAGGACGTAAGGTCACAGATTGTGACCTTATCCGGGGAGTCGGCAAGAAGTGCATGGTGGAGGTACCCTCCGCGCGCGTTCACGGAACAGGGTGTGGCGATGCTGTCCGCCGTGCTGCGCGGCGCGAAGGCCGTGGAGGTGAGCATCGGGATTATGGACGCCTTCGTGGAGATGAGCCCGTTCTCGTCCCGCGAGGACCTGGCCGCCCTCCTGACGGCGTAAGGGGTTGCGACATATCCGACGACCCGAGGGGGGGCGGCGCTCTGGCGAGTGCCGGCCCCCTCTTCTTGGGCACGATCTTATTGGAGACGCCTTTTCTCCTTTAGCTGCCGTCGCGCGGGCGCTATTCGGCAGAGGCAGCGCGTCGGTCGTTTTCAAGAGCAAGGTGCGGCAGGATGATGATTGGCTAAGAGGAAGATAAGCGCTGACCTAGGAGGATCGTCTTTTTTGGAGACCTTCCAACAACCCTTACCTATTGATGTTGGCGTGAGCTTGTCAGGAAGAGAAAACGACTATACTGTTTGCATGAAAAATAAACAAGGCACAATAGTTGCTCCCTCGAATTTGAATATTCTTCCCCATGAGATGGCGACCGCGCGTGCTCTGGCCGATGTCGGGATGGATGTGGAGTTCGTGTCACGCACGCAGGGGAACAGGGCAAAGTCGGCGGATTTTATCGCCGACGGTGTTCTCTGGGAGGTGAAGTCGCCTACCTCGGCAAACCTTCGCGTTGTCCAGAAGCACCTGCGCGCCGCACTGCACCAGTCTCGGGACGTCATCTTCGATTGTCGGCGCATGAAAGGCGCTCGCGAGGAGGCGGTGCTCAAGGAGGTGAGGAAGTGGGCCGGATCCTTGGCCTCTGTAAGAAGGCTGTTGTTTGTGGACCGCTCCGGAGGGGTTCTCAGGATTAAATAGCCGTGTTAAAATAACTTGCAGCAAAGCGCCCGATTGGTGAGTATTTCACATATATCCGGCGCTTTCCTTACGCCCAAAGGAGATCCGAGCCGCTCAAACAAGTACACCGGAAGCTTGTATAGTGCAAGGTCGTTTTACTAAACCAAGGGAAGCAGCAAAAAAACGCCCGAGGAAGGTAAACTGCGTACCGTTCGGGCGTTTGCTGGCGCAATCATACCACAGATTCGAAGAATGGTTGTGATGCCTCCGTGTCGGCCGACGAACAGGAGGCGCCTTATCCCCTTGATGGTCTTCGCGCACCTTCTCAGCTCCCTCTCGATTGCGGCGCCCGGGACTTTTCTCATGCGCCTAGAGTCGAGGACGACGCAGGGCGATTGGTTGCGGGCGCGCTTCACGTTCCCCTCGATGGCCTTGAGCGAATCCGACCTCGGCGACTTCATCTCCCAGGTGTCGCCGTCCATGAGGATGTCGGCTACTCGCTCGCCCTGCTTGCCCGGCCGATCCACGAACACTATGTCGTAGCCAGCGAGGGCTAGGGCCTTGGCCGTTTCCATCTCGTGCGGCCATATGTTGGATTCAGCTCCGAATGTTATGTTCCCTGTGCAACGTTTCATACGTTAAGATTGTAGCAGCAAGATAGAAATACGTAGCTGTGAAATGATCCGTCTTCATTAATGCAAAAAGGCTTCGTCTTGTAGGTTCCTCAAATGCCATGCCGACATGGCGTTCCCCGACGAGGTGGCCGCCCTGGACGAGCGGGCGCGCTCCGCGTTCCGCTGGGTGATGCGATCCCGCAAGTTCGACCGCAACGGCGACGACTGGGAGGGCGAGGTCGTCCCCGCCCACGATCCGGGGCCGAGCCGCGCCCGTTCGCGTCCCGCGAGGACCTGGTCGCCCTGCTGGTGGCGTAGGGGCGACCCGCCGGCAAGACATAGCTAACGACCTGAGGGGGTCGGTGCTTCGACGGACTAGGATCTTGTCTCTCGTGAGGCTGCGGCCCAAGTGCGGTTTTGGGGCGCTTTCCAGACGTTTTGCGACTCCGTCGCGGTCGGCGCGGGGAACGGATCGGGGCATTCCCGCGTCATTTCCGCGGTCGTGCTCTGCTAGGGTAGCCGGAAGAAGGGCGGCCTGCAATTCCGGAGGGGATGACGGATCCCGCTTACTTATAGCGGCGAGGGAGGATTCTATGGGCAAAGAAGAAAAGTTGAGCGCGCTTGCTGCGGGCCGCGATCTCTACGACTCTATTCGGTCGATTCTCCTGGATTCGCGCGCCCGTGCCCATGCGGCCGTCAACTCCGCCATGGTGCTTGCCTACTGGCAGATCGGGCGTGCGATTGTCGAGGATGAGCAAGAGGGGCAGAAGCGCGGCGCTTACGGGAAGGGAGTGCTGAAGGGCGTGTCGGAACGGCTTACCGCTGAGTTTGGAAAGGGCTATAGCGTGCGCAACCTTCAGCAAATGAAGAGGTTCTACGACCTGTTTCCAAATGCGAACGCATTGCGTTCGCATTTGACGTGGACGCATTACCGAGCCCTCCTTCGCGTTGAAAATTCCGAGGCTCGTGAATGGTACATCGAGGAAGCTCTGAGGAACCATTGGTCAAGCCGTCAGCTCGAGCGTCAAATCTCAACTTTGTACTACGAGCGGCTTTTGGCGAGCTCAGAAAAGGAATCGGTCGTTGCCGAGGCGGCCAACAGGCTTGCGGCAATGAAACCCGAGCAGTTCATCAAAGACCCCTATGTCCTCGAGTTCATTGATCTCAAGGACTATCCGGCCCTTCATGAGTCAGGGCTGGAACAGGCGCTCATCGACCACCTTCAGCAGTTTCTTCTCGAATTGGGCCGGGGCTTTTGTTTTGTTGCCCGACAGAAGCTGATGCGCTACGATGACGAGGACTTCTATGTCGACCTGGTATTTTATCACAGCGTCTTAAAGTGCTACGTGCTCATCGACCTGAAGGTGGGAAAGCTCACCCATGGGGATGTTGGTCAAATGGACAGCTATATTCGCATGTTCGATGATCTTATGCGGCGTCCAGACGACAATCCCACGATCGGCCTTATTCTGTGTTCGGAGAAAAACGAAGCCATCGCGAAGTACTCGACTCTCGCCGATGGTCGGCAGATGTTTGCATCTCGTTACCAGTTTGAGCTTCCCAGCGTGGAGGAGTTGGAAAGTTGTATCATGGAGAAACGTCGAGGCCTTGAGGATATCGTCGGGGTCGTTTCGGACGTAGGCCCAAGGGAGTCGCTCGCGGCTAGCACGAGGCACCCGACCGCTGCGCCTCCCACATCGTCTTAACTTCCAGCTTCCCCTTCCCCCTCTGGGCCGTCACCAGGTAGACGGTGTTTTCGATTTCCTTTCCAAAGAGGGGTTTTTGTTGCCCAGCTTGTCCTTGTTCGCGTGCTCGCATGCGTCGAACTCATTGAGAACTTTCGGGATGAGCGCGAAGTCGCTCGGGGCGATGGACTGCTGGCCGCCATGCTGGCGGCGTGGGGGCGCTAGACCCAGGACATAGCCAACGATCCGAGGCAGCCGATGCCCAGGCAGCCGGCCCCCTCTCTCGTATGACTGCGGCTTACGTGCGGTTCTGGGGCGTCTTCCGGGCGTTTTGCGACTCCGTCGGGGTCGGCGCGGGGAACGGATCGGGACATTCCCGCGTCATTTCCGCGGTCACGATCGAGTAGGGTGGATCCTCCATCGATGAAACAAGGAGGTTCCCATGAAAGACGGCATGCTCGAGTTCAGCGACTGGCCTATGTTCGATCTTTTGATGACGGATAAAGAGCTGTGCCGCGAAGTGATTGAAATTATCCTAGACGAGTCGATAGCAGATATCGAGTACATCGTCACTGAAGATGACGTTCGCCCGACACTTACCAATCACGGCGTGCGCCTCGATGCCTTCGTGAAGACGAAAAACGAGATCTATGATATCGAGATGCAGACAACCAAACGAGAAGATCTCGGACGGAGAATGCGATACTACCAGGGAGCGTTGGATACGCTGACTCTGCGGAAGGGGGAAGGTTACGAAGAGCTGCCCCCTTGTATCATTATTTTCATCTGTATGCACGATCCGTTTGATGAAGGACTTCCCGTGTATACGCTCGATGTGAACTGCTTGGAGAAACCCAGTGCGCGCATCGGTCATGGCTTTCTTTGGAAAGCCCTATCCGCTCCTGCTTGGGACAAGCTCCCCGAGGGGCGCTTGCAGAACCTGCTACACTATGTTTGGACGGGGGAAGCCGGGGAAGATCCGCTTATGGGCCAGCTTGCCGTTGCGGTGAAAAAGGCCAACAAAAACGAGAATTGGCGGAAGGAGAAGATGGCGTTGCTGACGTTTGAGGAAGACATGGAAATTCAAAGGCGCATTGCTGAGAAAAAGGGGCAAGAGCGCGGTCAGATAATCGGCCTCCAGATGGGGCTTGAACAGGGCCTGGCCGAGGGACTTGAGCAGGGCCTGGCGGAGGGCCGGGAGCATGGCCTGGCCGAGGGCCGAGAACAGGGCCTGGCCGAGGGCCGGGAGCAGGGCCTGGCCGAGGGCCGAGAGCAGGGCCTGGCAGAGGGCCGCGCGGAAGCGGCTAGCGAGGTTGCTTCGCTGATGGCGTTGCTTTTGGGCGCCGAACGGCTCGACGACGCTCGACGTGCAGCTGTGGATGAGAGCTACCGGGATGAGCTGATGCGTGAGTTTGGCGTCTCCCAGGCCGAATAATGCGGTTGACGAGCTGATAATTCTGTCAATATTTGGTAAACTTGGATCATCTTTAGCGAGATGTTGAAATGGGAAGGAAGCGGGTGATGATCGTGGGAGACATCACGCGGTTTACCAATAAAGGAATGGGTTTGGCGATGCGGGTTTTGGCTGCCGGCTTGGCCGCATTGCTCGCTCTGACATTTTTGAATCTGACGGTGCTTCCCGGCACCGCCCTGGCAGAAGAGGCCGACGGCGTCGATGCGGCTACCGAGCACCTTGCTTTGCCTGCACCCGAGGAGCCCAAGGCGGGGTCGAACGTCTTCGTGTACCTGCATTTAAGTGGGCCGGCTCTGGATACGGCGAAGGCGGCCGGGTTGGAGGTCAACCGGGAGGGCTGGTTCACGGTAGGCGTCATTGCATTGGAAGGCATTGCGAAACCGAGTGAAAAGCCCTTGAATTACGAGGTTGACCAAACTAAGCTTGAAGCTATGCAAAGGCAGATAGGCACGGCTTTGCAGTCGATCAACTATTACCCTGGTGCCCAAGCACTGAGCCTGAGTGCTGCGAAGTGGACCGCCCTTAAGGTGTGCTCCGGAGCGACTGATTATGCGGCGGCAGGGCATACGTGGCACCTCGACGGAGAACTGTGCGATCAGCTGGTGAATTTCGATGTCCGCTACATTGACGCCGAGGGCAACGCACTTGCTGTGGGCGACGTAGACGATCAGGGCAACAAGACCGACACGCGCACCATTTTGGCTGCCGTTGGGTCGGAGATAGCTGCGGACGACCAAATCATCGACATCGAAGGCTACGAATATTCGAAAGATCTAACTACAGAGAAGAATGGCGGCGAGTCCGTTACGGTAGCAGCTGAATCTCTCGCGCGATCCTCCGTTTCCGGCATGACCTTGGTCTACAAAAAGAAAGCCGAAGAGCCGGTCAAGCCTGAAAACCCTGGCGATAACGATCCTGCCGATAAGCCCGTCGTTCCCGATGGTAATGGTAATGGGTCGGTCGACAACAACGGTGGCGTGAAGCCGCCGGCGCCTTCCGACAACGAAACCCCGAAGGTGCCGAACATCAAGATTCCCACATCGTCCGCACCTCAGCAGTCGCAGAGCAATGCCCAGAATAACGACACCGCCACCGGTGCCACTGGCGGTGGGTTCAAGGCGGGTGAGCGCACGGCTGTGTCTGAGCCCGCGCCCCAGGCCGCCCCCGCGAAGGTCGTGCTTGCTGAAACGGCTTCTGCCAAGCAGCCTGCAGCCGAGACGGTTTCCATCGACGATGATGCAACACCGATGGTTGCTCGGGTCGGCGGCGCCGAAGCTATCGCCGAAGAGGATGTTCCCATGGGGGCTTTCGATGCTCCGGTTGATCCGGCTCCTTGGGTCGCGGGTCTGGGGGCTATTGGAACGGCGCTGTGGGGCGTTGTCGCCGTGCGCCGGCGCCTCGTGATGGCGCAGCAGCTGGCCACATTCGAAAGCCAGGTGCTGGGCAATAGTGCTGTCGAGGCTGATGCCGTCGCTGTTCCGAATGCCGGGCATCAAGCGCTTTAGCCTCGCTTTAAAGGGAGCGCTTCTAAAGGACCGCCGCGCCCTCAGGGTTTGGCGTTTCAGCTAGAGAGCAAGCGCTTGTGCCAGCGCCCACAGTGCTAGAAGATGCCCAGGGTAGTACCCATAGAAGAACCATTTCAACGGTCGGCCTCGCTGGCCGTTGTAGTTCAGCATGAGCGCTGTTGCCAATCCGAACCCAACGGTGTAATAGCCGAGTACTCCTAGGCTTAGTGGCGCAGGATCGCTGACTGCCCATGAAAGAGCCGGCAGCCCTAGGCTCAAAAAAGGTACGAGCATCGCGAGCGCTACCCCGCGCGGCCGATCGTGAAAATGCCAGAAAAGCAGAATCATAAGCGGGCCGATAATGCCCCAGTCGCAAAAGGAACTGACGGCCAGCCCTCCAAGGAGGCCCAGCGCGCATAGGACAAGGTTCTGCCGCTGGTGGTCGACAAGCCACAGCATCCCGAGCCCGATAAGCAGGGTGATGAGCACGTTACCCGTCGCTCCGAACAGCAGCGAATAGGGAATTTGCGAGACAACTGCGAACACGGCGAGTCGCTCTGCATAGCGTCGCACGCTGGAGGTGTGTCGATACCCCTCGCACAGCAGATACGCCATAATGGGGAAGGTGAGGCCGCCCAAAGAATACAAAGCGACCATGGCGCCCCCTGGCAGCTCGCTGCCGAACACGTTGGCAATATGGTTGCACGTCATGCCCACGATAGCTGCCACCTTCAACACAAAGGCGGTAACGGGGGGCATAGGCTTCATGGGGATCCTTTCGCGAGGCCGGCTGAAAGGTGCCGGCGCAGTCAAAGAGGCGCACCTATTATAATGATGCGCCATGGGAAATACCAAAATCATACCGTGTGGCTTTGGGCCTGTGCTCGTCTTGGTGCTGCTTGCCGGCGTCGTGGGCGGCCTCGGTCAGTGGTGGGCCGACGGGGGTTCGCAAGCAGTGCAGCTGGCGCGCTGGGGCGCATTGCTTGCCGAGGCCTGGGAGGCGGCGGTGGTGGAAGAGGTGCTTTTCCGCGGCGTGTTGTTGTGGGCATGCCTGTCTTGGGCGCGTCGCCGGAATGAAGCATACCCAAGAAGAGCGCCGCGCGCTCATCGTCATCGGTTCGCCGGCTTACGCGCAGTCGTTGATCCCGTCGGTTTCGCGGTAATGGCGAGTTCCCTCATATTCGGATTGGCCCACCTGTTCCCTGAAGGATCGCTGATGGCGCCAGGAGCCGACATTGGTGTTGCTGCGATCCAGGGCGTTCTCAAGGTGACGCAGTCGACGTTGTTCGGGGCTGTCATGGCGCTGCTCGTCGTTCGTAGTCCCTACGGCTCGCGTCCTTTCCCGCAGCGGGCGCTTTCCCTGATGGCACCCGTAATCGTTCACGGCCTTTTCGATCTGCTGTTCTGGGGCCCCCTTTTGCTGACAGGCGGCGTGCTGCCCTCTACCTACCTCACGGGCAATCCGGCCGATCTCGTACCTTTGGTGATCACAACGGTTCTGCTGGCATGGGCCGTAAAATCATGTTAGGCTTTGCCCATGAACAGAACTGAAGCCCTGCATATACTCGGCCTGGAAGACGACGCCACGGCCGGCGACATCAAAATTGCCTACCGCGAGACGGTGCAGATTCTGCATCCGGACAAGTTCGCGGGCAATGAGAAGCTGCAGAACCGCGCCACCGAGCAGTTCAAGCGCCTGCAAGAGGCTTACGACCTGCTGTCTTCGGGCTCCGGCGGCGGCCGCGGAGGTCGCTCGGGTCGCGGTTCGCGATCGGGCGCCGGCGCGTCCGGCGCATCCGCATCGTCTGGCGCCGCCCGCGCTTGGACCGAAGTCGAAGACGGTGTGGAAGTGGAGTATCTCACTGAAGCCGAGATCAAGGCGCGCCTCGCCGGCATCGCCGCCGCTCGGGTCCAGCTCGTGGCCCAGCGCGATACCGTTTCCGACGAGCGCCGCAACGGCCTGGCCATGGCTGCCATCGGCGCGGTGGCCACGCTGCTCACCATCCGCCGCCCCTTCGGCATTCTCGGCATGATCGCCGCCGTTGCCGGCACCGCCACGGTGTGGGGCATCATTCAGTTTCTCGGCGCCCAGCGCAACCTCAACACGTTGAACGAGCATCTGGCGAAGCTCACCGAGGAACGCAAGGAGTATGAGGCTCTGCTGGAAGAGTAGCGGCCCCGCCGCCACCGCCCAGCGCCCGCTTGTGCCGCCGCCGTCGCCCGCAGGCGCCGCGCCCGTTTGTCGTCCCGGTGCCGTCTGCGGCCATTTCCCGCTATTGCCCCCGCAAAGCGCTATAATTTCTGCGCCCAAAAACGAACCGAAAGAAGATTCATGAAGCAAGAGAACATCCGCAACGTCGCTATCATCGCCCACGTCGACCACGGCAAGACCACGCTGGTCGACCGCCTTCTGTGGGCTTCCCACGTCTTCCGTGAGAACCAGCAGGTGGAAGAGCGCGTCCTCGATTCCAACGATCAGGAGCGCGAGCGCGGCATCACCATCCTTTCCAAGAACATCTCCATCACCTACAAAGGCGTGAAGATCAACGTCATCGATACCCCGGGCCATGCCGACTTCGGTGGCGAGGTTGAGCGTGTGCTCAACATGGCCGACGGCGCCCTGCTCATCGTCGATGCCTACGAGGGCCCCAAGCCGCAGACCCGCTTCGTGCTGTCCCACGCCCTTGAGCGCGGGCTGCGCATCGTGGTGGTCGTGAACAAGATCGACCGCCCCAACGCCGACCCCGAGGGAGCCGTGGACAAGGTCTTCGACCTCATGGTGGAACTGGGCGCCAGCGACGAGCAGCTCGACTTCCCCGTGGTGTACGCCTCGGCCGTGAACGGCTACGCCCGCCGCGAGCCCGACGACGGCAACATGGACATGGTGCCGCTGCTCGACACCATTCTGGACGAGATTCCCGCTCCCGATGTGGACATCGACGGCCCGGTGGCCCTGCAAATCTGCACCGTGGACCACTCCAGCTACGAGGGCCGCATCGGTGTGGGCCGCTTGTCCTCCGGCACGCTGCACGAGAAGGAGCAGGTGCTCGTCGTGAAGCCCGACGGGGCCGAGCGCCGCGCGCAGATTCGCAAGGTGTACACCTTCGAAAACCTTGGCAAGGCCGAGGTCACGGCCGCTGATGCCGGCGATATCGTGGCCGTCATCGGCATCGAGGACGCCGACATCGGCGACATCATCACCGATCCGGAAAGCCCCGTCACCGAGATGGCCCCCATCGCCGTGGAGGAGCCCACCATGGCCGTCGTCTTCGAGGCGTCCACAAGTCCCTTGGTGGGTCGCGAGGGCGAGATCGTCGGCGGCCGCCAGCTGAAGGAGCGCCTCATGCGCGAGAAGGAGAGCAACATCTCCATGCGCATCAACGAGCTGGAGGACAAATCCGGCATCGAGGTGGCTGGCCGCGGCGTGCTGCACTTGTCCGTGCTTATGGAGACCATGCGCCGCGAGGGCTTCGAGTTCCAGGTGGGCCGCCCGCGCGTGGTGTACAAGACTGCCGAGGACGGCACGAAGCTCGAGCCCATCGAGGAGGCCACGGTGGACGTGCCCAACGAGTACGCGGGCAAGGCCATCGAGGTCATGGGCACCGCCGGCGGCATCATGGAGCACATGGCCTCCGATGAAACCATGACGCACCTCTCGTTCTCCATCCCCTCGCGCGGCACCATGGGCCTGAAGACGCGCATCCTGAACGCCACCCACGGCGAGGCCATGCTGTTCCACCACTTCAAGGAGTACGGCCCCTACACCGGCGAGATGGCCGGGCGCAAGAACGGCGGCATGATCGCCATGTCCACCGGCAAGGCCGTGGCCTACGCGCTGGACACGCTGCAGGAGCGTGGGCGCCTGTTCGTGGCGCCGGGCGACGATTGCTACGAGGGCATGATCGTCGGCGAGTCCGCCAAGGAAGGCGACATGGTGGTGAACGTCGAGAAGACGAAGAACCTGGGCAACCAGCGTTCCAGCTCGGCCGACAAGGCCATCCAGCTGACGCCGCCCATCACCTTCACCCTGGAAGAGGCCCTGGAATACATCGAGGACGACGAGCTGGTGGAGGTCACCCCGCAGTCCGTTCGCCTGCGCAAGCGCCTCTTGTCCGCCACCGACCGCAAGAAGGCGAAGAAGAACTAACCCGTACCTTATGGCCGAGCCACATACCCACCCGTAGGGGGCGACCTTGGTCGCCCCCTTTCTGTATGGGAAATTGTGTGAGTCAAAATATCCGAATATGACCCAATTCATAAGCTTTGAAGTGGGATTTCTTCCTCGTTCTCATTGACGTACCGTGAATCAAAAGTGGGCAAATTGTGCGACGGTTGTTACCGTGCCGTCATGCGTGGGAAAATGCCTTTTGAACTTATCGGGGACCGTCTCAAACGCTATCGTGAATTGAACTTCGGCCGTCCCCGTTGCCTATGAGGAAGGTGCTTATGAAGAAGCTGTCTTTTGCGAAATCGCTTGCTTCCGTTGGTTTGGCGGCTGTGTGCGCCCTGGGTATCGTCGGGTGCTCCGAGCAGACCAGCGATACGCCCACCTATACGGGCGGTGTCGCGGCCACGGTCAACGGGGTGGAGATTCCCGAAGACAAGGTCACGCAGGCCATCCAGGACATCCGCGCCCAGATGAGCCTCACCGAAGAGGACGCTTGGGGCCAGTGGCTCGCCGACAACGATTACACGCCCGAGTCGGTGCGCGAGGAGATCGTCAACTCCTTCGTCGACCAGGAGCTGGTGAAGCAGGGCGGCGAGGCCGAGGGCATTACCGCCGATCCCACCGAGATCGATCAGTACGTGGAAACCATGCGTGGCCACTATGATTCTGATAGTGCCTGGGCCGAGGCCCTCGAGGCCGTGGGCATGACCGAGGACGAGTATCGCGACAACATCGCGCTGTCTCTGGTGTCCCAGCAGCTGCAGGAGAAGGTGGGCGAAGGCGCTGCCGAGCCCACGGACGAGGAAGTGCTCGAGAGCGCGAAAACCTACGTGAGCTCCTACGACGGCGCGAAGAAGTCCTCGCACATCCTGTTCGAGGCCTCCGACGAGGCTCAGGCCCAGGAAGTGCTCGACAAGATCAACGCCGGCGAGCTCGACTTCGCCACGGCTGCCGAGTCCTATTCCAAGGACACCGCTTCCGCCGCCGAGGGCGGCAACGTGGGTTGGGACCGCCTGTCCAACCTCGTGACCGAGTACACCACGGCCCTGGCCGACCTGAACAAGGGCGACGTGAGCGGGCTGGTGACCAGCACGTACGGCATCCACATCATCCAGTGCACCGATGTGTTCGAGGCGCCGGAAGAGCTGACGAGCCTCGATCAGCTGCCGACGGAGTTCCAGGACTCTATCCGTACCATGCTGCAGTCTTCCAACCAGTCCAATGCTTATTACACGTGGCTCGAGGAGCAGCGCAACGCTGCTGACATTCAGATCAACGATATGCCCGAGGGTCTGCCTTACTACGTCGATATGGCGAACTACTCCAAGACGGAGACCTCCACGGATGGCACGGGTGTGACGGCCGTCGATGCCGATGGTAACCCCATCGTGCTGGATGAGGAAACCGCCGAGGGCGAAGGCGAGGCCTCTGCCGAAGGTGCCACCGAAGGCGAGGGCGCTGAGGCTCCCGTAGCCGAGGGCGTCGACGAGGGCGCTGAAGGTGCCGAAGATGCCGCCGCGGCCGCTGCCGATGAGGCTGCTGCCGACGCTGAGGGCGCCGCACCTGTTGGCGATGACGCCGCCGCCGAGCAGCCGACTGAGGGTGCCACCGAGGGTGCCGCTGAGGGTGCCCAGCCGGCTGAGGGAGCTGCCGAATAAGGCGACGCTCCCGCCGCAGCGAGGACGTCCTTGCGAATGAGAGAAGAACGAAGCGCCCGCGCACCCGTGCGGGCGCTTTCTTGTGGGAGGTGAAAGCCATGACGGATCTGTCGCCGCTGCTGCATATCCGCGACGCCCATGTGCGCCGCGCAGGTCGCGAGATTCTCGCGGTGGATGAGTTCTCCCTTGCCGAGGGAGAATCGGTGGCACTGCTGGGGCCCAACGGCTCGGGGAAGTCGACCTTCATCGGCCTCATTACCCGCGAGATACACCCGCTGCACCGCGATGAGGCGCCCGTGCTTTTTCGGGGCGATGCGCGCGTCACCTTGGCCGACATCAAGCGAGCGCTGGGCGTGGTGTCGTCCACGATGCAGGATCAGATTCGCGTGCATGTGCCGGCCCAGGATATCGTGGCCGGCGGCCTATTCGGCTCGCTGGGGATACCCCAGCGTTGCACGGTGACCGACGGACAACGCGCCCGCGCCCGGGCGATCATGAACGAGCTGGGCATCGGCGACTTGGCCGAGCGGGATATTTTCACGCTATCCACGGGCCAGGCGCGGCGCGTGCTCATCGCCCGGGCGCTCGTGCACGACCCGGACGTCCTCATCTTCGACGAACCCTGTACGGGACTCGACCCCGAAGGAATGTACTATGTTCGGCAAACGATGAGCGCTCTCGCCCGCGCCGGCCGCCCGGTGCTGCTGGTTACCCATTATCCCGAGGACATTGCCCCGGAAATTCAGCGGCTGCTGCTCGTGCGCGACGGTCGTATCGTGGCTGACGGCCCTAAGGAGGCGCTGCTCACCAGTGAGACCATGAGCGGCCTGTTCGGCGTCCCCTTGGAAGTGGTGCGCACTCGCGATCGTTACAGCCTCGTGGACTGCTAGGTCGTGGACTGCTAGCGCTGCGCCGCATTTTCCTTCGAAGAGCTTCAATGAATTGTGTACGGCGCACCCTATGGTTGAGGTTCCCCCTTGCGTTTTCCTCCAAACCGTAGCACGGGGCGGCATTTTGGCAGCTGGGTTCGGCCCCCCCCTGTAGCACGGGGCGCCATTTTGGCAGCTGGGTTCAACATGAGCGACAAAAAGGACGGTCGTGCTACGGTGTAATCTAGAGTTAACAAATAGTCACAAACAGCTGAACTGGGGAAACTCGAAAGTTGTCAAAGTTAGCAGAAGCAAACTCCGTAGCACAAGGCGGAATAATGTCGTATTGGCGGCAGCGCTGCGGCAAAAAGGGGCTCCGTGCTACGGATTGCGTTAGCGACGACACCAGCGCCAGCGTAAACAGAGAGAAAGGGGCCTGGATACGGGAGTATATCGGAACCGAAAATGGCGGAGGAGGAGGGATTCGAACCCTCGTCACCGGGAGCACCGGTGAAACGGTTTTCGAGACCGCCGCATTCAACCACTCTGCCACCCCTCCGCAGGGGCGATGCGCCGCCTAAAGGGGCGCCATATCAAAGCGAGCCTGGAAGAGGCTCGCGGGATAAGTCTGGCGGAGAGATGGGGATTCGAACCCCAGATACCCTTTTGGGGCATACACGATTTCCAATCGTGCTCCTTCGGCCAGCTCGGACATCTCTCCGCATAGCGTCTGCCTCACGAACGTGAAGCGTCTTAGAAGTATAGCGCAGCTGCGCTGCGGTCTCAAGAAGTTTTTTCGTGTGGAGGCTTTCGCCGCAACGGTTCGGCGGAACTCGCGAGGGATGACCCAAGACGCACCTCATCGTCGAGGATGGCTAACCGTTAAACCTTCGGATTCCCCAGTGAGCCTCCATTGTCCGTTTATCTCACGGAGGAACTGCGTACAATAGGCAAAAAGCGTGCTTGTCAAAAGGAACCGCTATGCCCGTCATTGATGCCCATTCCCACATTTATCCCGACAAGATCGCCTGCAAGGCTTCCTCGGCCGTGGGCGATTTCTACGGCGTCGACATGAACGCAAAGAATGCCTCGGCGTCCTCGATGCTCGCGGCGTGCGAAGGCTCGCCCATCACCCATCACCTGGTGCATTCCGTGGCCACGACGCCCGGGCAGGTGCCGATCATCAACGACTTCATCGCCGAGCAGTGCCGCGCCCACGACAACTTCGTTGGCTTCGCTACTATGCACCAAGATTTCGAAGACGTGGAAGGTGAGATCAACCGCGCCATTGATCTGGGACTGAAGGGCGTGAAGATCCATCCCGACACCCAGAAGGTGAACATGGACGACCCTCGGCTCATGCACCTGTACGAGGTCATCGAGGGCCGGCTGCCCATCGTCATCCACACGGGCGACTATCGCTACGACTACTCGCATCCGCGCCGTCTGAAGCGCATCCTGCACACGTTCCCGAACCTGGTGGTGGACGCGGCCCACTTCGGCGGCTGGTCGGTGTTCGATTACGCCCTCGAGTATTTGGAAGACGAGAGCTGCTACGTGGACACGTCCAGCGCCCTAGAGTTTCTGGGCCCGCGCCGCACCGTGGAGCTGGTGCGCGCCTACGGCGTCGAGCGCGTGATGTTCGGCAGCGACTTCCCCATGTGGAACCCCGTGACCGAGTACAACATGCTGGCCGCCATGCCTTTCACCCAGGAAGAGTTCGAAGCCATCACCTGGCACAACGCCGAGCGCTTTATCGGCCAGGAAATCTAGAAGGCTCCCAGGTACCGCAAGGGGTCGTCTTGGACCTCTCGTATATCTCGCTGAACGACAGACGGAGAACCCTTTGCCCTTGGGGCTGTAGGGTTCTCCGTCTTATGGGGCAGGAGTGCCCCCATTCGGCGCATCGGGGAGGGAGGCAGGTGCGTCAGATTCGGATGTGCGGAACTTACGCCTGCTCAGCGAGATACTTGCCTGTCAGGTACCCATAGGTGAGAGCGGCGGCGTGGCTGGCCCCAGACAAGGTGAAGGGGTAGTCTTCCACAAAACGGCCGCCTTGCACGTTGCCGACGGCAAACAGACCGGGGATGGGGTTCGAGTCATCGTCCAGCACGCGAGCGTTATCGTCGGTTACAAGGCCGCCCATGGTCACGAGCAAGCGCATGCAGCTTACGTCTTCCACTGAAGTGTGCTTGAGCATATCGTAGGTGATTGCATAGAACGGCGGGTCCACCACAGGGAACATCTTCTCCGCAGCTTTGCCGAAGTCCTCGTCGACGCCCTTCTCGCACAGCTCATTGTAGCGAGCGACCGCGGCGGACAGGTTCTGGGTGGCATCCGCGCTGAGCTCCAGCTGGGAGGCGAGCTCTTCAAGCGTGTCGGCTTGGGCCGAAAAACCCTCGCCGTCGCCGTAGCTGCGGATGTTCTGCATGACCATCTCAAGCATCGGGTATTGCTCGGGCCAGTGGCTGTCTATGATTTGGAAAACCTTGCTGCCCGGTTGGTTCTGCATGACCTTGGCGATATTGGTCATGCTGAGATCCTCGTTGGTGAAACGCTCGCCATGCTCGTTGACTTGCAGGAAGAACTCCTGGCCAAACTGAAGGATGTGGGCCATTACCGCATGGGGCCCCACGTCCAGGTGGCCGCCGACGTCCATGCCCATCTGCTGGCCGTCGCCGGTATCGGCGGGGTTGCCGTCGTGATCCGTCACCTCGTACGAGAACAGGAATTTGTCCTGGTTCTTCAGAATCCACGGAGCATACTGCCCCAGCATTTTTTCGTTGTGCGAATAGCCGCCCGTGGCGAGCACCACGCCCTTGGAGACACGATAGCGCGTGTAGCCCTCGCCCTCATCATTGCGGCAGATCACGGCAGTTACCTGCCCGTCGGTCGCCTCGAGCTTCACAGCCGGAGAGTAGAACTGCACTTGCGCGTTGCCCGTGGCCAAAGCCGCATCCACATTAGCCTGCAAAACGGGCGTATGGGTCTCGTCGCCGCCGCTGATGCAGCAGCATCCGGCGAAGAGGCGCTCGTGGTCGATTCCGAAACGGTAGATGCCGCTCGTAAGCGTGTCGGCGCAGACGAACAACTGGTTGGGATCCTCGGGGAACTCGTCCTCCATGCCGAGCCACAATAGGCCGTCGTATGCGGAGGTGTACCACTCGAAAGCCTCTCCGCAGTTCTTCAGCCACTTCGTGGTTATGCGATAGTCTGCGCGATGCGACATTTGCGTCATGAGCTCGTTGGCCACCTCGGTGGGGCTGATGTCCTCGATTCCGATGGAGCGCGTCTTCTCGGTGCCGAAGGCGGCGAACATGTTCGAGCGAGCACTGGGCTTGCTGCCCTTCTCGACGCCGACTACCTTGAGTCCTCCTTCAGCAGCAGAACGCAGGGCTCCCACACCCGCCACGCCCAGGCCGACCACGCACACGTCGCAATCGACGGTCTCGAGGATTTTTTCCTCGGGGATGTCGGTTTCCACCAGGGTGCCAGTGTCAGCGAGGGCGGTCTGGTCGTCGCCAGCTGCCTCGGTTGGCTGTTTCGGCGCGCAGCCGGTGAGGCCCGCGCCGGCAGCTGAAGCGCCCGCCAGCCCGAGCGCTGCCAAAAAGCTTCGGCGGCTGAGCGTTCCCTTCTTCCCATATTCCTTCATCGTCACGGTACCCTCCTTTTGTCGTGTATCAGGACAGCACCTATGTCACCGCATTGAGAAGCCGTGGAAAACAGGAGAAACGTATGAAATGTAAGAGAAAGGCCTCCCGTACGAAAAGTATGATAAGCCTCTGATCAGGATTTATCTCTCTTGGGAAGTCTCAACGAGCGAAATGAGCTCTTGGCGCGAATGGACGTCGCATTTGGTGTAGATATGCTGCAGGTGAGATTTCACCGTGCTTTCGCTGATTACGAGCTTCTCTGCAATGTAGGGGGCGCTTCGTCCGACGATATAGAGATTGAACACGTCGCGCTCGCGGGCAGTCAAGCCCATACTCTCGCAGAACGTCTCGAGGGACTGGCTTGCCAGGGACAGGGGTCCTCCCTCGCTGCCAGAGGACACCAGCAGTGACATATTCCGATCTTCTAAAATCCAAATTGACGCTACAACGAGCAACAGGGCCATGAAGAGCACGGTAGCGCGGCCGGCTATATCGAATCCGAGAAAAGCGGAGACCATGATAGGGAGGGCTCCCAAAGCCCCTACGCACCATGCGGTGGCTAAAATCCTTATGCGGGTGCCAGGGTAGAGGCGCCCCAACAGCAGTCCCACATAGAGGGCACCGCACTCGAGAAGGACGTAGGCAATGCCGGCTAGCACATAGGCAAAATAGATCAGAGATGAGGAGAATAACACGAGAATAAGGGCAATGAGCGAGAGGGTTGCAACCACTTTCGTCCACACCGACAGGTTGAAGTCCCGGCCGCGGTTAAACAGCCAGAGCACGAGCACAAGCGATATAACGGTGACGATGACGGGGAACATCTCGCCTTCCACCTGTTGCAGGAAAACAGAATATTGTAGTATCCCCACCACGAGACCAATGACGAAGAAGCTGCAGAGAATTTTAGCCAACGATGGAGGATCGATGCTAAAGGCGCGCGCAGGCTCCGAATTGGGAAGGCTGCCCCGTTGAAGGAGGTAAAACGCCGCCGCCGATGACGCTACGCATACGCCGGCCAGGGCAAGGAGCCTCGATGCCGGCAGGAGGGAAGGGAGAAGGGCTGCTGCGGATACGAGCACCTCGACTTCTATCATCAACTCGACGATTCCGATATCACGGTGCGCGCAAACAGTCGCCAACCAGCAGAACAGCAAGATAGTGCCGCCGATAGATATGAGAATGAGACCGAGGGGAGAGAAAGTGTCACTGATGCCCCGGGTTGCCAATCCCACCAGGCAGCAGGCCGCACTTGCCATGGCGCAGGGGACTTGCATGAGAGTTCGGGCTAGTCTGTTGCCCATGATAAATGCCGCACAGGAGATAAGCGAGGTCGCGGCCATATCTACAATAGTTGCCGGCACACGGCCCGGCCCCACTGAGAGAAAACATGCGATCTCGCAAGGAGCCTCAAACGACTGAGCCGTCAAAAGAGCAGAGATGCCCACCACGGCCAGCAGCAGATCTTTTCCGAGCCACCGCCCATGATTGCGCTGCAACGGTATGTCCCTTCTTGTTGTGGCCCTCGATCATATGGGGACATTATACATGAGGCCGTCGCTCGGTCGAAGGGCGGCCCGAAGACCGCCCGGATACGAAGCTCTCGGGGCCGCCCGTTATTCCTCGTCGGGGCGGTCGATGGCCATGCAGATGCGGTCGATGCGGAGGCGGTCCATGGCGAGCACGGTGAACGTCACCTTCGTGCCGCGATCTTCCAGCACCGCCACGTCGCCCTCCTTGGGAATGCGGTCGAACAGCGACAGCAGAAGGCCGCCGGCGGTTTCCACGTCGTTGGCCTCTTCCGGCTCGAAGCCGAGCAGCTCCACCAAATCGTCGATGGCCAGCGTGCCGTTGATCTGGTAAGTACCGTCGGGCAGTTCCTCAATGTCATCGTCGGTGTCGTGCACGTACTCGTCGTCGATGCGGCCGACGATCTGCTCCATGATGTCGCTCATGGTGACGATGCCCGCTGTGCCGCCGTGCTCATCCACGACAACGCACATCTCGGTGCGACCCTCCTGCATGGCCTGCAGCAGCTTCGCGATGGGCGCGCCCTCGGGCACGGGCGGCAGCTCGCGAATCTTCCAATCGCTCATGGGCGCGTCCTTGGGCACGTCCACGAGGTCCTTGGTGTGCACGAAGCCGACGATGCGGTCCTTCGAGCCGTCGCACACCGGGTAGCGCGTGTACTTATACTGGCGCACGATGTCCCAGTTCTCTTCCAGCGTGTCTTCCAAATCCAGACAGATGACGTCGGTGCGCGGGGTCATGATGCCCTCGGCGTCCTTGTCGCCCAAATCGAAGATGTTGTCGACGAACTCGTTCTGCTCCGGATCGATGAGGCCGCTTTCCGTGGACTCGTCAATGAGCAGCTTGATCTCCTCGCCGGTGTACACCTCGTGCTCGTCGGCCGGGTCGTGGCCGAACAGGCGCATGACTCCGTTGGTGATACCGTTGAAGATGACCATGATCGGGTAGGTGACGCGGTAGAACACGCGCAGGGGGCCGGCGGTGTGCAGGGCGTACTTTTCGGTGGCGAAGATGGCGAAGGATTTCGGGATGAGCTCGCCGACCACTACGTGCAGGGTGGTCACGATGAAGAAGCCCACGGCCACGCAGATGGGGTACACCGTCGCCTCGGGGAAGCCCCAGGCCAGAAGCGGTGCTTCCAGAACGGCGGAGACGGCCGGCTCGCCCAACCAGCCGATGGCCAGCGATGCCAGCGTGATGCCGAGCTGGCAGGCCGACAGGTAGGCGTTGATGTGCGTGGTTACGTCGCGGGCGGCCTCGGCGCCGCGGCGCTTCTCGGCGACGGCCATGTCAATCTGGCTCTTGCGCACGCGCACCAGCGCGAATTCCGCGATGACGAAGAACGCGTTCATCAGCAAGAAGAACACCACGAGCAACAGGCATATAGCGGTTTGCATACCGATCAATCATCCTTTCAGGGCAAAAACTCTGTTCCGCATTATAGAGGTGCGGGAGATAACATGAGCGAATCCATAGATGATTTTCCCAAACAGTCGCCGAACTGATACCGCAGAAGATGCCGGCGACGCTCATACTAGGAAAAACAAGCGAGAGCGGGGCGAGAAGCGAGTGAGGTGTTGTGTATGAAGCTAACGCGCAAACAATGGATGATGCTGGTAGTGCTCGTGCTGGGCGCCTTTGTGACGGTGCTGAACCAGACGCTGGTGACGCCGGCACTGCCGTCCATCATGACCGAGATGAATGTCGATCAGTCCACGGCCCAATGGCTGACCACCGGGTTCACGCTGGTGAACGCCATCATGATCCCCATCACGGCGTTTCTGCAGGATCGGTTCTCCACGCGGAAGCTGTTCGTGTTCTCGATGAGCTTGTTTGCCGTGGGCACGCTGTTGGCGGCTGTGGGTCTGAACTTCCCGGTGCTTCTGGGAGGCCGTCTCGTGCAGGCCGCCGGCGCCGGCATCCTCATGCCGGTGACCATGACCGTGCTCATGCTGGTGTTCCCGGTTGATCGCCGCGGCTCGGCCATGGGCATCTTCGGCTTGGTTATCGCCTTTGCGCCGGCCATCGGCCCCACGGTGGCGGGCTTCGTCATCGACCAAGCCGACTGGCACATCCTGTTCTACCTCATCTTCGCCTTGTCCATCGTCATCATCGTCCCGTCGCTGTTCCTGGTGGACAACAAGGCGCCGGCGAACAAGGGCGACTCGGTGCTCGATCCGCTGTCGCTGGCCCTTTCCACCTTGGGCTTCGGGCTGATGCTCTACGGTTTCTCGGCCCTGGGCTCGGCCGGCTTCACGTTGGTGCCGCTGCTCACCACCGCGCTCGGCATCGTCGGCGTTGTGTGGTTCTTCATCCGCCAGACGCGTCTGCCGCGTCCGATGCTGCGCGTCGACGTGCTGAAGAACCGCCGCTTCCTCGTGGGCACCATCATCGGCATGCTCGTGCAGGGTGCGCTTCTGGCCGCCGGCATCCTCATGCCCATTTACGTGCAGTCGCTCCATGGGCTGTCGGCCACGGTGTCGGGCCTCGTGCTCATGCCCGGCGCTATCCTTATGGGCATCATGAATCCGCTCGCCGGCAAGTGGTTCGACCGTCACGGCCCGCGCCGCATGGCCATTGTGGGCATGAGTCTGCTGACGCTCACCACCTTCGCCTTCGCCATTTTGAACCTCACATCCAGCATCATTTACATCACCATCGTGTACACGGTGCGCATGTTCTCGATGTCGCTGGTGAACATGCCCATCACCACGTGGGGCATGAACGCCCTGGACAACAAAGTCATGAACCACGGCACCTCCGTGAACAACACGCTGCGCCAGGTGGCGGGCTCGCTCGGCACCGCTATCATCATCGCGGTGTCCACCCAGGTGCAAAGCTTCACGACGCCGGAGTTCGGCGCGGCCCAGGGCACCATGTTCGGCATCAACGCCGCCTTCCTCGTGTGCACGCTTTTGTGTCTCATCGGCCTGGTGATGATCATCGCGCTGGTGAAGGACAAGCCCGGCGAGGAAGAGGCCGTGGACGAGGGCGGCACCCGCAAGTCGCTGCTCACGTCCATCATGAAGACCGACGTGTTCTCGCTTTCCAAGGACGCCACCGTGGAAGAGGCCATGCGCCTGTTCGTGGAGAAGAACATCTCGGCGGCGCCCATCGTGGACGAGTCGGGCGAGCCGGTGGGCTTCATTTCCGATGGCGACATCCTGAAGCGGCTGAGCCCGCGCAGCAACTCGTTCACCGATCCCATCGTGCTGATCAACAGCACCGTGAACGACGACGAGGGCTACGACGAGAAGCTGGCGAAGGTCATGCAGATGCGCGCCAGCGAAATTGGCGCCGCCAGCCCCATCTGCGTGAGCGTGCACGCGAACCTGACCGATGTGTGCCGTGTTCTGTCCGAGAACCACCTGAAGAAGGTGCCGGTGCTGGAAGCGGGCCACATCGTGGGCATCATCAACCGCAGCGACATCACCCAGTACTCCATGGCTGCTTACCTGGCCGACCATCCGGAGCGCGCCGTCTACTGCGGCGAGGGCCCGTCCGGCCAGCACGAGTGCGTGGAAGAGGCCTGCGAGGAGTGTTAAATTCAAGCAGCCCCGGCGAGCGAGGGCAACGGGGCTGCTTGCGTTTGGGAAGCCGCAGGGTCGGCTTCCGTGCGTATGGGAAGATGCCAGGTGCGCGGGGTGCGATTGCGCGCTTGCTTGCGACGGTGCGGGCAGGCGACGGTGCGCTGGGAGGGGGCATCCGGTATCTTTACCCCGATAGTAACTGTTTTGCGCGGCGGCGAGGGCTGCGGGCGGTCAAGCGTCTCCGATCTGCTATCCTATCGAAAACACCAGAGGCGCTGGCAGCCCTTACGCCGCGGCGCCACCCTAGGGGCCGCCCGTGCCGGCAGCCCCGTTCGGAAAGGAAGGCCCATGTTCGGAGACAACCTAGAGCGCATCGTCGCGGCCATCGAGAAGAACTACGAGGCGGACGAGATCTTCTTCACCAAGCCCGGCCGCCGCTTCCCCAGCCGCACGGCTATCAAGGGGCTCATCACCGAGTTGCGCCGCGTGCTGTTCCCCGGCTATTTCGGGCCGGAGATGCTGTCGCCTTCCACGAGCCCCAGCTACTTCATCGGTCAGACGCTTATCGACATTGAATCGGTGCTGCGCCAGCAGCTCATTTTGGCGCTCACCTACACCTCCGATGATCGTGACGACCTCGTCGGTAGCGGCAATCACTTGTGCGGCGGTTGCACGAGTGACTCCATTTGCGAGCAGACGGCTGATATCTGCACGAAGTTTTTCGACGCCCTGCCCGAAATTCAGCGCACGTTGCTTACCGACGTGCAGGCGCTCTACGACGGCGACCCGGCGGCCGGCTCGAAGGAGGAGGTCATCTTCACCTACCCGGGTCTGTACGCCATCTACGTGTATCGCATTGCGCACGTGCTCTACGACTTGGGCGTGCCCATCATCCCGCGCGTGATGACCGAAATCGCCCACTCTTCCACGGGCATCGATATCGGTGCTGGCGCTCATATCGGCGAGTACTTCTTCATCGACCACGGCACTGGCGTTGTCATCGGTGAGACTACCACTATCGGTGACCACGTGAAGCTGTACCAGGGCGTTACGCTGGGCGCTCTTTCCACCCGCGGTGGCCAGCGCCTGGCCGGCGTGAAGCGCCACCCCACCATCGAGGACAACGTCACCATCTACTCCAACGCCAGCGTGCTGGGCGGCGAGACGATCATCGGCGAGGGTTCGGTTATCGCGGGCTCCACCTTCGTGACCTTCTCGGTGCCGCCCCATTCCCGCGTCTCCGTGAAGGAGCAGGAAATTCGCGTTCGCCAGCCCGGCGAGCGGGATTAAACGACAGCAAGCAGCGTCGGAGGATACCAAACTGGCGATCTTGGCAGAGCGCTTGTGGAAACGGCGGGCGTC
Organism: Collinsella aerofaciens; assembly: GCA_048501115.1. Classification (GTDB taxonomy): domain Bacteria; phylum Actinomycetota; class Coriobacteriia; order Coriobacteriales; family Coriobacteriaceae; genus Collinsella; species Collinsella aerofaciens_CD. The sequence goes on from DBFRZS010000016.1 coordinate 24,780, forward strand.
GCCCAGAAGCCTCTTCGCTAGTCTCGCCTTTACTGCTCGCCGCCGTTGGGTTCTACGAGGTATTCGAAGCCTTCCTGGGTGTATTCGCCGGCGATGCGCACGCGGGGAAGGGCCTCTACAGGGTCGCCCACCTCAACGCGGCGGTTCTCGATGGTGAAGGCGCACAGTACCCCAGCTTCTTCCATGCTAGCACAGCCTCGCCGAGCCCCATGTTTTCACGTCTCAGGCCCAGCGAAGCAAATAAAAAGCGGGAGCTGCGGAGGGAAGGTTTGTCGGGGACTCTCGACCTACTATGGATAGAAGGTCGAGAGTTATGATATACTGCTAGCAATTCTGAAAGGGGTTGCTATGCCGAACATGCAGATGAACTTCCGTATCGATGCCGAATTGAAGCGGCGCGGGGACGAGCGCTTTGCCCGGTTCGGGTGCACGCCGTCGGAGGCCATGCGGCGGCTTTACGAGGTGGCGGCGCGCTATGACGACGAGTCCGAAGCGGCCTTGCAGGCGGTCATCGGCCCCGAGACGGAGGAAGCCGACGCCATGAGCGAGGGCGAGAAACGCGCCCGAGCGATCGATGATTTCCTGGCATCGCTTCAGGCGCAACGCGAGGCCCTAGGTATTCCACCAGCTGCCTCGCCTCAGGAGTTCTCGGATGAATATTGGGACGATCTTTTCTACGAGGCGAAGACCGAAAGACTGGCTGAAAGGGGACTCTGGTGACGGTTGCGGAGAATGCTATTGTTGTAGACAAAAACATTTGGCTCGATTTCTATCTTCACGAGCGGCCCCTTCATGAAGAAGCTGCTCGCTTTATTCGCGTTGCGGAGAAACACAACGCCAATTTGGGAACACCAGCGGATGCTGTCAATGAAGTTTTTTACACCATTGGGAAGTTTTTGAAGCAGCAAGTACGTGAGAACGGTGGCGCTGTCGACGAGTGCACGGCCCGTGCTATAAACAACTTCGCGTGGGGGTGCGTCAACCACATGACCGATCTTGCGATATCGGTTCCCATGGACGATCGTACGGCGTGGCTAGCTCGCCACTATCGCGATATCACCTCGGATTACGAAGACGCTTCAGTTCTTGCCTCCTGCGAATTGTGCAAGGCAAACTATCTGGTCACCCACGACAAACGCCTGGCGGCCCGGGCCGACATAGCCACCAAAACCGCCACGGAAATGGCCGATCTCATAACCCGCGCTCACGGGGATTAGCCTCCCTGACCAATGCGATGGCCCGGGTGCGATCCTGTGACAAGCTGCCCTGTTTGCGAAGATTGCGAGACATTTTCCGTGGTCTGACAGTTGCCTGTTTGCCAGCGATGCCCTAGCATCGACACAGAGCATGATTAGAGAACGCGCCCGACGGCGATGGTGCGGCGATGGCGATAAGGTGTTGCCCGGTCGAAAAGCAGAAAGGACTCCCATGGAAAACTTCGAATTCGTTTCCCCCACGCATTTCGTCTTCGGACGCGGAGCTGAAGAGCAGGTGGGTGAGAAGCTGGCGGCGGCCGGGGCCAAGCGGGTGCTCGTGCACTTCGGCGGCGGGAGCGCCGTGGCCTCCGGACTTATCGACCGCGTGGGCGCCTCGCTGGATGCTGCGGGCATCGAGCATTTGGAGCTGGGTGGCGTGCGCCCGAACCCTGAGATTACCCTTGTGCGCGAGGGCGTGGCCCTCTGCAAGGAGGCTAACGTCGATTGGGTTCTCGCCGTGGGTGGCGGCTCGGTCATCGACTCCGCGAAGGCCATCGCCAACGGCGCCTGCGTGGAAGGCGATGTGTGGGAGCTCTTCGAAACCAAGGCTACCGACCACGACGTGCTGCCCATCGCCGTGGTGCTCACCATCCCTGCCGCCGGCAGCGAGGCCTCGAAGAACACGGTCATCTCCAACGACGAGCTGGGCCGCAAGACCGGCTACGCCAACAATGCCCATCGCCCGAAGTTCGCCTTCATGAACCCGGAGCTCACGTTTACGCTGCCGCCCTTCCAGACGGCCGCCGGTCTCACCGACATGTTCTGCCATCTGCTGGAGCGCTTCTTCGACGACGTGGGCGCCGTACCCGTGACCGACAACCTGAACCTGTCGCTCATGAACACCATCCGCGCTGAGGCGCCGCGCGTGCTGGCCGACCCCGACAACTACGATGCCCGCGCCAACATCATGTGGGCCGGCATGCTCTGCCATCAGGGGCTCGCCGGGGTGGGCCGCCATGAGGACTGGGCCACCCACGGTTTGGAGCACGAGCTGTCGGCGCTGAATCCGGCCATCACCCATGGCGCCGGTCTCGCCGTCATGTTCCCTGCCTGGATGGAGTACGTGCACACCGAGAACCCGGCGCGCTTCGCCTTCTACGGCCAGGCGGTGTTCGGCCTCACGCCCACCGGCGACGTGGAAGCCGACGCGCTTTCGGCCATCGACGAGACGCGCTCCTTCTTCGCGAGCCTCGGCATGCCCACCACCCTCGTCGAGCTGGATGTGGAAGAAGCCGACATCCCGAAGATGCTGCCGACGCTGGCCCAGAACAAGGGCGTCCCCTTCGGCAGCTTCAAGAAGCTGACCCTGGAAGACGCCGAGGCCATCTACAAGCTGGCGCTGTAGGGGGCGGGGTTCGGAAGCCTAATTCTCGAGTAGCAGTTCTCCGTTGTCGAGCTTCTCCTGCAAGTAGTCGCGGAAGTAAGGGAGGTCGAACCCCACGAGGCCGCGTGCGCGTTTGCCAATGATGCCGGCGTCGATAAGCCGCTTGCGGTACTGCGCCACGACGGAAGAGGAACGCCCCAGCCGCTCGACGAGATCGGCGATGCGGCTGTCCCCTTCATCTTCCAGCATAGCTGCGGCGAAACGAAGGTCGCCGGGGGAGAGCTCGGCGAAGGTGGCGTCCAAAATACGGTAGGTCATTTCCTGCTGTGCTATGGCGATACCGCGCGCGAAGTCGGCCGAATCGAGTGTGCTAGCCCGGGGATTTTCGTCCCAGGCGTAGTACCCGACAAGCTGGAGCATGAAAGGAAAGCCGCCGATGGACTCCGTCGCTGCAGTCAGCGCCGCTGCGTCAACGTTGCGGTTGCCTGCTTGGGCCGTGCGCACGAGCGCTGCGGAAACCTCGCCGTCGGGAATGCGGTCAAGCGCCCTGCGGTTCGAGCGCCGGAGAAACGACACGGTCTTGTTGTTGAGCAAAGATGAGATGTTGTGCGGCAGTCCCGCCATGAGGAGCGCTACCTTGCGCCCCTCCCGAACAAAGTGCTGGTAGAAGGCGGCGAGCTGAACCATTTCGTCGAGCGTCGGATCGACTTCGTCGACGGTGAAGAGCACGCCGACTCCTTGGGGTGAAAGGATTCTCCTCGATGCCCACAATGCCTCCTTCTAAGTTTTACTAAGGAGTTCTAAGTTTCACTAAGTTTCTCGATTCGGAATGAGGTTGACTTTTCAGCTGCTGCTAATGTCGGGATACCGTTACCTATATAAAAACGTGGTGAATCCCAAAATTCTCCTATGCAAAAACGTGGTGATTTGCAAAAATAACCTATGCAAAAACGTGAATCACCCTGAAAGGATGCCATGAAGCGCCAGGCCATCGAAGATATGAAGCGCTGGAAAGAATCTCCTCGACGAAAGCCGCTCATCGTGAGCGGAGCCCGGCAGGTGGGGAAAACGTGGCTTATGAAGGAGTTTGGGCGAGCGTACTTCAGGGAAACGGCGTACATCACCTTCGATGACAATCCCCAGCTCATCGCCGCTTTCGAAGGATCGTTGTCGCCGAACAGGCTCCTTCCCATACTCCAAGCTGAAGCAGGCGTCCGCATCGACAAGCATACTCTGCTCATTCTTGATGAGATACAAGAATCCCCTCGCGCCATTCAATCGCTCAAGTACTTCAACGAGCAAACTCCCCATATTCCCGTTGTTGCGGGCGGATCGGCGCTCGGACTTGCGTTGCGGCGGGGGAAGCGAACGGAAAATAAGCCGCAGGCGCGGGCTTCATTCCCTGTGGGGAAAGTGAGCTTTCTCGATCTCTACCCTTTCAGTTTCCGGGAGTTTTTAGACGGTGTGGGGGTGCGGACGTTTTTCCGGACGGCCTAGGCGGCCAGCCCCAGCCGCCTCCTGCGGCCGGCTATCGTATCGTACACCTTGCGCCCTCCCTCGTCGAACGCCTTCAGCCTCCCCTCCCGGTACCAGCGGATCCACTCGGCGAGCTCGGCGGCGAACCGCTCGGCGGAGACCCCGCGCCAGTCCCTCCCGTGGAAGAACTCGACCTTGAGCCTGCCGAAGAACCCCTCGCAGGCGGCGTTGTCCGGCGAGTGCCCCTTGCGCGACATCGACCTCTCCACCCCGGCCTCCCCGCAGGCGCGGACCCAGTCGGGGGTGCGGTAGTGCCAGCCGCGGTCGCTGTGGAGCGTGAAGCCGCCCCCGGCGGCGGCCACGGCGCCGGCGAGCATCTCGGCCACGAGCGCCTTGGACGGCGAGGTGCCCACCGAGAAGGCGGCGACGTCGCCGTCGAACAGGTCGACGGCCGGCGAGAGGTACACCTTCCGCGGGTCGTCGGGCAGCCTGAACTCGGTGATGTCGGTGACCAGGACCTCGCCGGGGGCGGCGGCCGAGAAGTCGTGCAGGTCGCGGCCGGCGTCGACCAGCAGCAGGTTGGGCGCCGCCGCGCGGCCCTCCTCGCCGGCGTAGGAGCTGTAGCGGGCCGCCCGCGGGGCGCGGGCGCGCAGCCCCTCCTCGGCCATGATCCGGCGCACCACCTTCTCGGAGACCGCCACCTGTATTCGCTAGGATAAAAATCGACACATCGCTCGGCGGGAATCCGACATTTCGCTGG
>DBFRZS010000017.1:0-32943 GCA_048501115.1 Collinsella aerofaciens
GCAAGTCGACCATCTTGAAAACCATCACACGCCATCTGGCACCGCTTGCCGGCGCGGTCGAGCTCGACGGGCGGGAGATTTCCCGATGGAAGACGGCGGAGTTCGCAAGGAACCTTGCCGTTATGCTGACAGATCGCCCCCGGACCGAGCTCCTCACCTGCCGCGATATCGTAGAGGCGGGAAGGCATCCCTACACCGGGCGAATGGGCACACTCTCGCCCGACGACCATAGTCGGGTCGACGAGGCCATGAAAACCGCACATGTGGAAGAGCTCGCCGAGCGCGACTTCATGCAGATAAGCGACGGGCAACGCCAGCGCGTCATGCTCGCACGCGCCATCGCGCAGGATCCGCGCGCGCTCGTGCTCGACGAGCCCACGTCGTATCTCGATATCCGCTACCAGATCGACCTGCTGCGAATACTTCGCCACCTTGCGAAATCGCGGAATGTGGCTATCATCATGTCCATCCACGAACTCGAGCTCGCGCAGAAAAGCGCCGACAAGGTGATTTGCGTGAAGGACGGCCGGGTCTTCCGCGCCGGCGCACCCGAGGACATATTCACGCGCGAGACGATTGGCGAGCTCTACGGCCTTAAACATGGCACCTTCAACGAGCGCTTCGGCAGCGTGGAAATTGGGCGCCCACACGGCGATGCGCACACGTTCGTCATCGCTGGCGCAGGTACGGGGTCGGCTGTGTTTCGCCAGCTCATCCGACAGGGCAAGGCGTTCTACGCGGGCGTTCTGCACGAAGGGGACATCGACTGCGAGCTCGCGCGCGACCTGGCGACGGAATGCGTGGCCGAGCGCGCCTTCGAGCCGATCGGGGATAAAACCATAGCCCGCGCCAAAGAGCTCCTCGTCCACTGCGCGCGCCTTATCGTGTGCCCCTCCGCCTTCGGCACCATAAACGCCCGCAACGCAGAACTCGTCGAGTTCGCACGCTCGCATGGTATCGAGGTCATGCGAGTATGCGAAGGCGCATCGGAGGATTCCCATTTGGAGTGGGAAGAATAAACTGGACTTTCTTTTAAGGATCCTCAGGCTACAGCTCCTACACCGGCGAGGTCTCCAAGGCGCCGGAGAACCTCGTGAACAGGGATTTCCACGCCGACGAGCCCAACTAGGCCTAATCCAAGCGAGATTCCAGACTCGACAGACCATTGAGAGTCAGATCGTTGGCGACCTCAGAGACGCGCTCGATAGGAACCGAGCCGTCAGACAGCGCCCACGTGCGATAGATACCGATAATACCCGACAGCAAAAACGCCAGATAGTAGTCGAACATCTCGTCCTTGAGACCTTGGGGCAGCAGATCGCGCTCGGCAATCTCATGTTCGAGCGGCGCACGAAGACGAGCCATGAAATCATCGAGCGGAATATTCTCGATCAGCTGACGATTGAGCACTAAGTTGTTGCACAGTGCCTCATTAACGGTTTTAAAGAAGGTCGCCGCCGCGCCAAGAGCGCGCTCGCTGGTGTCACCGTCCATAGAAGCAAGCGTTTTCTCGACCGAGTCGACAATCATCTCCACCACATCGACGGCAATGGCATCGAGCAGGCCGTCAACCGTACCAAAGTGAACGTAAAAGGTCTTGCGGTCGACATTGGCCTCGCGCGCGATGGCACTCACCGTAATGTCTGCCAGCGGCTTTTCCATGAGCAGGCGCTCGAAAGCCGAAAGGATGGCATTACGGCTGCGAACGATGCGACGATCAAGACGCGGTTTGCTGGTTGCCATGGGCGTGTCCCTTCGATATGCGAGCATTCATCAACAGATGAGAGATAATCTACGTAAGAGGATTATCCCCCATACAGCACAAATATGCCTCGCATCATGAAGAACGCACGACTGCCCTACTGCGACTTAGGGTGCTTCTTCTTATTGAGTGCCGACGGAGATACGCGAATACCGTCTCCTGTCTGACGCACATAGGCCTTATGAGCCGACTTTGCGGTCCCAGAAGCCTTCTGAGCGCGCTTCTTGGGATCAACGGTAACAGCATTCGTGGGGTGCGGCTTAGTGGGCGCAGAGGGCGTCTGAGGCGTGCGGCCGAGCTTGCGCATCACGCGATCCCAGCGCGCATGGATGCTCTCGTTGTGGGCGCTCTTAAGTCCCAGCAGGGGCGCAGCCAAAATAGTCGGCGCAATAAACGTAATGAGACGCCACAGCAGATAGCCGGCGGTCGAAGCCGAACCGAAGAAATGACCCAAGAACAATGCAAAGCCGCCCTCAGCGCCACCAGTTCCACCGGGCAAGGGAACCGCAGAGCTTAACAGCTGGACAAAGGCGCTCGCGGCCATGACCGAGAAAAAGTCGACCTCGTGGTAGCCAAAGGCAAGCATCAGGAAATACGGAACCAGATAGAAAAACGCGAGCTGCAGCATGGTGATAAACACGGTGAGCAGCATGGAAGAAAAATGTCCGGCCGAAAGCTTGAACTTCTCGGAGAAGGAGTAGATCTCGCCATCGACAAACGTGCGCCAACTCTCGATCTTAGTGGCCGAGACACCAATGCGCTCAAGCCAATTGATGATGCAATGGGCGACGCGTGTGACGGTCTTAGGCATGAGCGCGACGGCGAAGATGCCAAGCAAGATGCAGCAGTGTCCACCAAAGCTAAAGACGCACAGCAGCGTCATGTCGCCGTAGCGTTCGGCAAAAAACGGCATACGGGCGAGCAGCAGGATAGCGCCCCAGGCGACCAGGCCAAACTGGTACACGATAAAACGCGTGAATTGCGTGGCGCCGGCCTCGCCCACGTTTTGGCCGGCCTTGGTCAGGCGATAGATCTGAGCCGGGGTGGAGCCCATCATCATGGGCGTCAGGTTGCCAAAGAAGATGCCACTCGCCTCGACCGAGATCAGGTCGCGGATGCCGACGGGCGAATTGGGATCGAGCCAGACGGCGATCGCATAGGCCACAATGCCAAAGAACAGGTACATGAACATGCAAAGACACGCGACAACGAGCCATGACGCCTGGACGCTCGACATAGCGGCCCAAAACTGCCCCATCTGCCCGGTTACCACCAGATAGACGATATAACCTACCAGCACGACGCCGATAAAGATGGCGCCGCGGCGTGCGCTCTTATTGTCATCGCCGCCCGAGGCCTCAACCTCGACCTGGGGCTTAGACGTATGCTGAGAGGACTCCGTCATGAGACTCCTTCTAACAGTCAAAATATCTTGGATATTGTACCCGTAAGGGCCATAGGCAGAAGGCAAAGCTCTGGTTCAAACGGGAATTGCAGACGGTTGTTTGAAAATAAAAAACCCGGCCTTCCATAGGAAGTCCGGGTATCAGATGCGTGGTAGCCCGTACCAGATTCGAACTGGTGATCTCCGCCTTGAGAGGGCGGCGTCCTAAACCGCTAGACGAACGGGCCACATAACATCTGCACTGCCGTGCTGCGAGGAAATATATTACGGGACAAAAAACGTCAGCGCAAGAAGAAATTCCAAATTGCCGAAAAATTGTCGGCAGGTTATGAAACACGCAGGTAAACTAGGTAGCTAATTCAAGTTGAGATGGACCAAAAGAGCTTCGCGATCGTTGGGAATGTTGTCTTCGATCACGGCGTCGAGGGCGGAGTTGAGAAGCTGCCCCAGTTCCGGCCCGGGCTTGACTCCAGCACGGATCAGGTCGCCGCCGTTGATGGCGAGCATCTTGAGCGTATAGGGCTCCCCCGCCCTCAGCAGCTCGTGCGCCATCGCGCGCATCTCCTCAATCGTCTCAACGTAATAGAAGCACGACGGGGCCTTGCCAAGTGTGTCGGCACGCTTAAGGTCCATGAGCTCGTCAATCAGGCGGGCCGTGTCGACGCCCTCACCCGAAAGCGCGCGCATCATATTGAGCAGGCAGGAGCGCTCGGGGCGCAGCGGCTTGTCGTGATATTTGATGAGCAGGCACACGTCGCGCACCAGGTCGTGCGAGAGCGCCAGGCGATCCATAATGACGCGCGCTTTCTTGGCGCCGAGCTCAGGGTGACCATAGAAGTGTCCGCTGCCGGCGTGATCGACCGTGAAGCACTCGGGCTTGGACACATCGTGCAAAAACGCCGCCCACATAAGGCTCGACGATGGCGCGACGCCGTCGCACAGCGCCAGCTCCCCTGCCACCGTCAGCACACGGGCGATATGCTCGTAGACGTTAAACGCATGGTAGACACTTCGCTGATCAAACCCGCGACCCGCTGCCAACTCGGGCACAGCGGCACAGATGAGCTCGGGATAGCGAAGCATCGCGTCTCCCCCATGACCGGTCGAAAGAATGCCCTCGAGCTCAATACCCACACGCTCGCGCGCCACGGCATCGAGCAGCGGCGCGCACTCGGCAAGCGCACGCTTAGTCTCGGGCTCAATCATAAAGTCCAGACGGCAGGCAAAGCGCACCGCACGCAGCATGCGCAGGGCGTCCTCGTTAAAGCGACGCTTGGGATCACCGACAGCGCGAATCAGCTTGCGCTCCAAGTCACCCTGGCCGTCGTAGCGGTCGACAAGCCCGCGCTCGGGATGCCAGGCCATGGCGTTGACGGTAAAGTCGCGGCGCGCCAGATCGTCCTCGAGCGAGGCGGCACGCTCCACGCTCTGGGGATGGCGCCCATCGGTGTAAAAGCCATCCAGGCGGTACGTGGTGACCTCGATACGCTCGCCATCGGAAATAGCCGTGATTCCGCCAAATTTAATGCCCGACTCCACGACCGCGATATCAGCGGCCTCGAGCGCCGCTTTGGACTCCTGCCACAGGCCGCTACAGCACATATCAACATCGTGGCTGGGGCGCCCCATCAGGGCGTCGCGCACCCAACCGCCTACGTACCAAGCCTCAAGACCAGCCGCCTCAAGCGCGCGCAGGACGCGCAGGGAGGCATCGGACGGTTGCGTACCGTTGAGCGAAACATTGCACATGCCTATGGCCTCCTGCACTTGTGAGCGTTAATCGATGGTTCTCAAAAAGTCTAACAAGAAACGAGAAAGCGCGCACACGCAATCGCGTCGTCAATTCGATAAAACGAGACAGCAGACGCCACATACGTTCAGCGCGCAAAAAACACCCGCCCTGGTAATCCAAAGCGGGTGTTCGGCAACGATGTATCGATGCGGCTAGCAAACCTGGCGAACCTCGATGTGCTTCTTATATTCGTCCACCTTGGCAAAATCGCCCAGACCGGGGCACTCGACCACGTTGGCGCCGGTGGCCATCGAAAGACGCAAAGCATCCTCAACACGCTCGGGGGCGTCGTGCCACACGGACAGGAAGGCAGCGAGCGAGGAATCGCCGGCGCAGACGGTCGACAGCAGTTTGACCTCAAAGGTGCGGTTGGCAAACCAGATATGCTCGCCGTTGGAGAAGTACGCGCCATCGCCACCAAGGGTCAGCAGCACGTTCTTGGCGCCCATGGCGTGCAGCTCGGCCATAGCGCCCTTGACAGACTCATCGTCGCCACCGCTCACCTTAATGCCAAAGATATCGAGCAGCTCATCATCATTGGGCTTGATCAGCAGCGGCTCCATGGCAATGAGGTCTGCCAGCTGATGGCTCGAGATGTCGAGGACGAACTCGGCCCCCTTAGCCTTGACGCGGCGCAGGACCTCGGCCAGGAAGCCCTCGGAAGTGTTGGGAGGCAGCGAGCCGCTGATGACCAGGCAGGTCATGTCATCGAGCGAATCGATGAGCTCAAACATCTCCTGCTCGTTGGCCTCGTTGATGGCGGCACCGGCGTTGACCATGTTGTACTCGGTGTCGGGGCCGGCATTGAGGAACACGTTGACGCGCGTGATGCCGTCGGTCCACACGGGCTTGACGGGCACGCCCAGGGCCTCGGCGCCCTTGACGATGAACTCGCCCGAGAAGCCAGCGAAGAAGCCCAGGATCGTGGTGTCGACACCGTAGTGATCGAGAGTGAACGAGACGTTAAGACCTTTGCCGTTGGGCGTGTAGACGGCGTTGCGGGTACGCGTGACAGTGTTGGCAGCAAGGCCGTCGCAGGCGATGTTGTAGTCAATGGCGGGATTTGCAGTGAGCGTGTAAATCATGAATGTTCCTTTCACGAAGCAACGTGTTAATGAAAGTATATTCCACGCATAGACAAAAGGCTAGGACAACTCGGTGAACGGTGTGGAAGCGATGAAGTACGGCAGGACACGTCTCCCCCATGGCGGAACAAAAAAGGCGCCCCGGCCGAAACCGGGGCGCCGCATGCGCACGAATATGTCGCGTTTCGATTACTGACGATCGAGCTTGCGGACAGCAACGCGCTTGCTGTACTCATCGACGTGACCGAAGTCGCCGATGCCGACGGACTCGGCAACGTTGGCGCCGGTGGCCATAGCGAGCTTCATGGCCTCCTCGACGTTGTCGCGATCCCTGTACCACTTGTGCAGGAACGCAGCAAGGGTGCAGTCGCCGGCGCAGACGGAAGAAACCAGCTTGATGTTGAACTCACGCTTGGCGTACCAGATGTCCTCGCCGTTGGAGAAGTAAGCGTCGCCGCGGCTACCACGGGTGAGCAGCACGTTCTGAACGCCAGCGTCGTGAGCCATCTTCATGGCGACGCGAACCTCGTCGTCGGTGTCGACCGGCACGCCGAAGATGGCCTTCATCTCGTGATGGTTCGGCTTGATGAGCAGCGGCTTCTTGTGAGCGAGCTCCTTGAGCTTGTCGGAGGACAGGTCCAAGACGACGTCGGCGCCACGAGCCTGAGCGTGCTCCATGACCTGAGCCAGGAAGTCGGGCGTAGCTTTGGGAGGAACGGAGCCGGAGACGATCAGGCACTCAAGATCGCCCGCGGTATCCAGAATGTTGTAGAGCTCCTCCTGGTGCTGCGGCGTAATAGGAGCACCCGGGTTCAGGATGCCGTACTCGTGCTGGCCATCGTTGACGTAGGTGTTGATGCGCGTGATACCGTCGGTCCAGACCGGGCGACACAGGCAACCCAGGTTCATGACCTCCTCGACGATAAACTTGCCCGTGAAGCCGGCGAAGAAGCCGAGCGCGACGGTGTCGACGCCCATCTTCTTAAAGGCGAAGGACACGTCGAGGCCCTTGCCGTTAGCCGTGTAGCTGGCCGAGCCGGTGCGGACGTTCTCGTCGGGCTCGAGCGGAGAGCTCGAAACCGTCATGTCGACAGCCGGGTTAGCGGTTAGCGTGTAGAACATTTACAGTACCCCCTGTATATGTGAGGGCCGCGTGGCCGGCCCATTCCAACCACGCGGGTACCTCTGATACCAAATTAGCGAGCTGCGGACTCGAGCAGTGCCTTGACCTCGGCGGCGGTGTTGCAGGCGAGTGCCTTCTCGGCGAGCTCGTCGCACTCGGCCTTGGTCCACTGGCTGATAGTCTTGCGGGCGCGCAGGATCGACGGAGCGCTCATCGAGAACTCCTCCAGGCCCCAGCTGATCAGCAGCGGCTCGAGCAGCGGATCGGCAGCGGCCTCGCCGCACATACCGACCATGATGCCGGCCTTCACGCCGCTCTCGATGATGTTCTTGAGCGAGCGGAGCACGGCGGGATAGTAAACCTGGTACAGGTTGGAGATGGTGTCGTTACCACGGTCGGCGCACATGGTGTAGCCGATCAGGTCGTTGGTGCCGATGGAGAAGAAGTCGGCAACCTCGGCAAGACGGTCTGCGAGCAGCGAAGCGGCGGGTGTCTCGACCATGATGCCGACCTCGATGTTCTCGTTGAACTTGCGCCCCTCTTCGGTCAGCTCGGCCTTGCACTGCTCGACGAGCTCCTTGACAGCCAAGACCTCCTCGACGCAGGTGACGAGCGGGATCATGATCTTTACGTCACCGAAGGCGCTAGCGCGCAGCAGAGCGCGGAGCTGGACCTTGTACTGGTCGGGATTGGCCAGGCAGTAACGCACGGCGCGGAAGCCCATGAAGGGGTTATCTTCCTTGACCATGTGCAGATACGGAATCTCCTTGTCGCCACCCACATCGAGCGTGCGGATGATGACCGGAGCGCCCTTGAGCGCGCTGGCGACCTTACGGTAGGCGTTGAACTGCTCCTCCTCGGAAGGAAGCTCGGCAGAGTCCATGAACAGGAACTCGGAGCGGAACAGACCGATGGCCTCGGCATCGTGATCGAGCGCGTTGGGCACGTCATCAGGGTTACCGATGTTGCAGGCGATGATCTTCTTGATGCCATCGGCAGTCACGGACGGCTTGCCACGGAAGGCCTCGAGGGCTGCCTTCTCGGCAGCGAAGGCCTCGGCCTTGGCAGTGTAGGCAGCGAGCGTCTCCTCGTCGGGATCGGCCTCGACGATACCCTTGCCACCGTCGACGACAACGGTCATACCGTTGCGCAGCGCGGTGCAGCTGTTGGAAACCGAAAGGACAGCCGGGATCTCGAGGGCACGCGCGATGATCGCGGAGTGCGACGTGCGGCCACCGGTCTCGGTGACGATACCGGCAACGTGGGCCTTATCGATCGTGGCGGTCATGGACGGCGTGAGGTCATGCACGACAACGACGGTGTTCTCGGGCAGGACGGAGAGGTCGACGACCTCCTTGCCCAGCAGCTCGGCCAGAATACCGGTGCGGATGTCGGCGATGTCGGCCGCGCGCAGACGGAACATCTCGTCGTCCATGGACAGGAACATGTTCTCGAACATGGTCGAGGTGTCCATAAGCGCCTGCTCGGCGCAGGTACCACCGTCAATGGCGGCGTTGATGGCGTCGGTCATACCCGGATCCTGAGCCAGGACAATATGTCCGCTCATGATCTCGGCCTCGGCCTCGCCCACCGTCTCCTTCATGTGGTCGGCCTGAGCCTGGGTCTTCTCGCAGAAGACCGAAAGAGCGGACTGATAGCGCTCCTTCTCTGCTGCCGAATCAGCAACCTCGTGCGGCTCAAACGTCAAGTCGGGATCGACGGCGACCATGACGGTGCCGATACCGATGCCCTCGGAAGCGTTGACTCCCTGATACATTCCCATTCCTCTCTCCGTGTCATGTGATAAAGCGTTTTGCCATATCCATGACAAAAGAGCGCAGTTACCTTACAACAGGTCACTGCGCCCCCAAATATGAACTTAGTTGTTCAACATGCGACCCGTTTGAGTTCTACTCGCCAAGACCGCTCTTGATGAGCTCGATGGCAGCAGCCAGAGCCTCGGCCTCGTCAGCGCCGTCGCACTTTACCTCGACCTCGGTGCCGCAGGGGATACCAGCAGCCATGAGGGCCATCGGGGACTTGCCGTTGACCTCCTTCTCGGGGGTGACGACCGTCACGTCACAGGCGTACTTGCCCATGGTGGAGGCGAACAGACCAGCCGGACGCATGTGCAGACCCTGAGGATTAACGAGGGTAGCCTTCTCAGAAACCATAGTTGACTCCTTTTTGTGTTTAACCCCTGTCATGCATGTGGCAGGAGTCAGATTCACGACGTTGTTTATATTAACTCACATCAAACGGTTTTTCATTGTGTTTCACACGAATTGTTGGACAGATGTCGTATCCCTGCGCTCGCCCGCCGGGCGGGACGATTAAGTTTGCTGCTCTACAGTCCTGCGCAAGACGGAAAGCACATTAAGTGCTTTCCTTTGCGTGCGGAACTCGCGACAAACTTAATCGCCCCGTCCGGCGGGCGAGCTGCGGAAACTCGGTCGGTCCAGAGCGATATCGTGCGAACGGAATTCTGGCTGATGATCTGTTCGCGACAAAGACTCGATAGGTAGCCCCCTCTATGCCCTTTTATAAGTTGCGGTGAAATAGGGACTGAATTTGGGGTTGAATCGTTTAAACAGTCCCTATTTCACCGCAACTTATTTGGGGATGAAAAAGGCGGAGGCCCTGGAGAGGGACTCCGCCTTATATACAGGGGGCGATGTTATTCGCGAGCTGGGGGATTAGACCAGGCGGGCGTTGATCGTCTTGGCGATCTCGGCGGCGTCGGTGGAACCCTTGACGGTGGCACGGAAGTCCTCGTCCATGAGCGCCTCGGCGACCTTGGACAGGATCTTGAGGTGCGTAGTGCCGGCCTGGGCACCGGGGATGAGCAGGGCGATAGCCACGTTGACGGGAGCGCCGTCCATGGTGTCCCAACCGGTCACGCCGGACTCGTCCTTGACGACGATGACGGCAGCCTCGGTAATGGCGTCGGACTTGGCATGCGGGATGGCGAAGCCCTCCATCATGCCCGTGGTGCCCTCGGCCTCGCGGGCCAGGAAGGCGTTCATCACGGCGTCGGCGTCGCTGGCGATACCTGCCTTGACGGCCTGGTTGGAAACGAAGCTCAGAGCCTCGTCACGAGAAGCGAAGTCCTCGGCGACAAAGACATTCTCGACCTTCACGAAGTCGGCAGCCTCGGCCTTGGGGGCCTCGACGGCAGCGGCCTTGGGAGCCTCAACCGGCTTGGCTGCAGGAGCGGCCTTCTGATTCTTCTCGAAGTCGTACTTCTTGAAGGCCACGAACAGGATGCCACCGACCACAGCGCCGATGAGGATCGCGAGGACCCACAGCGGACCGTTCTCGACAACGGGCAGGACCAGGAAGCCACCGTGAGGCGCCGGATCGTGAACGTTGAACATAATGGTCAGGATCGAAGCGATAGAGGAACCGAGCATCATGATGGGCATCACGGGCCAGATGTTCTTGGTCATGAACGGAATGGCGCCCTCGGTGATGTGGGTGCAACCAAGGATGAGGTTAACGACACCGGCGTCGTGATCCTCCTGGCTGAAGTACTTCTTGCCGACAACGACGGCAAAGGTGGTGATCAGCGGCGGAACGATGCAAGCGGCGGAGACGGCAGCCATGAAGTTGGTGCCGAAGTTGTAGGTCTCGGTGCCGACGCCAGCTTCGAGAGCGGTACCGAGCAGGAAGGTGCCAGTAGCGTAAGCAGCCTTGTTGACCGGGCCGCCCATATCAAAGGCGCACATGCAGCCGATGGCCAGGCCAAGGATCACCGGACCGGAGTTACCGAGGCTCTGCAGGAAATCCATCATGCCCTGGTTAATGGCAGCCATGGGGCCGGAAATACCGAGCATGACCAGACCGACGATGGCGGTAGAGCACAGCGGATACAGGAAGATTGCCTTCAGGCCATTAAGGCTCGCAGGAATTTTAGAGAAAACCTTCTCGAGCAGCAGGATGACATAGCCAGCGAGGAAGCCGCCGACGATGCCGCCTAGGAAGCCAAAGCCCACACCTGCGCCACCGGCGTCGATCATGCCGGTATCGGCGTTAACAGGCAAGCCCTGGATGGCAATCATACCGGCGACGAAACCGGGGACGAGCGCCGGGCGCTTGCCGATGGACTCGGCGATGTAAGCGGAGAGCACCGGAACCATGAGGTTCATGGCGATACCGCCGATAATCTTGAGCATCGCGGCAAAGCTGTTGTAGTCGGCAGCCGTCGAATCAAAGGACGTGATGCCCCACAGGAACGAAATGGCGGTCAGAACACCACCGGCAACGACGAAGACCAGCATGTGGCTGACGCCGTTCATGAGGTGCTTGTAGATGACGTGACCGATGGACTCCTTCTCCTCGACCTCGTCCTCGACATCGGCGGCAGCGGCAACCGTGTCGTCGCCCTTGGCGGCGAGCGCGCGGTCGATCAGCTTACCAGCAGCCTCGACAGACAGGGCCTTGGAAACACCAACGGAAACCATGGGCTTACCGGCGAAACGCTCAGCCTGGACATCCTTATCGGCTGCGACGACGACGGCCTTGGCACCAGCGATCTCACTCTTGGTGAGCTCGTTCTCGACACCGACCTGGCCATGAGTCTCGACCTTAATGGTCAGACCGCGCTCGGCAGCTGCCTTCTCCAGCGCCTCCTTCGCCATGAAGGTGTGCGCAATGCCGGTCGGGCAACCGGTCGCGGCGATGATGTCAAACTTAGCCATGTGTCCCTCCTTCTTGAGTACAGCGCCCGCGGGCGCTCCCCTACACGCGCTTCGATGCGCGTTTTTCCACAACTGAAAGATACCAACCTACCGTCCGCGTGAGAAGAGCCAAGGTGCAAATCTCCGGTGAAAGGTTCTTTCATAACCGTAAACGGTAAGTGAAAGTTTACCATCAACACTTGAAACGGCAAGGTGTATCTTGTAATTGAAAATGCCCGTATACTATGGCATTGCAAATCAAGCTAGATTTTCATGCCAACCAGGAGCCATCCATGATCGATAGTAGCAAGAGCGCACTTTCCCTCATTAGTACCCATCAGGGATACAGCGAGTCCGAGCAGCGCATTGTCGACTATATATTGGAGCACCAGTCCGAGGCGCCACGTCTGACGGCCGCCCAACTTTCGCGTGCCGCTGCCACGTCCGAGGCGACCGTTTCGCGCTTCTGCCGCAAGCTGGGCTTTGGTAGCTTCCGCAGCTTTCAGTTTTCGTTGGCGAGGGATTTGGAAAGCCAGCGCAACGAGGGCCTGACCGACGAGGTCTCGCTCGACAATATGGAGCAGAGCCTCAAGAACATCCTGGCTGCCAAGGTGAGTGAGCTTAATGCGACCATCGACGGCATTGATCACGACACGCTGGCCGCAGTTGTACACGCGCTTAAGAATGCCGGCGTTATTGAGTTTGCGGCCGTAGGCAACACCAACGCCGTCGCGCTCGACGCGACGTTCAAGTTCTCGCAGCTGGGCCTTCGTTGCATGGCAAGCACCATCAGCGAGACCTCGATTGGTTTTGCGCTCACGCTGCGCCCCGGTGACGTTATCGTGCTGATCTCAAACTCCGGCAAGTCGCGCCGTCTGAATCGCATGGCAAAAGCGGCTCGCGACTGCGGCGCAACCGTAGTCGTCATCAGCAGCGACAGCAAATCCCCGCTCGCGCGCCTGGCAGACTACACCTTTAATACCGTCAACCACGAAGCACTACTGACAACGGGCGACTTCGCGTTCTCCAAGATGAGCGCCACGATGATCATCGAGGTCATCTACAACTTCCTGCTGCCCGAAATCGAAGACGCCCGCGAGCATATCAGCTACTACGAAGAGCTCATCCAGCCGGATAAGGTTGTGGAGTAAAACGCGTAGTGGGACAAAAATTTCAGTCTATTTTGTCCCACCAACACCGCTGATACGACCTAACCTCGAGCTTCTTCGAGCATCTGCTTTGCGTGCGCCAGGCTAGCCTCGGACTGATCGCCGCTCAACATGCGGGCGATCTCGGCGGTACGCGCTTCGCCGGTTACCTCGTCCAAATGCGTCTGGGGAACATCGCCTGGTTCCTTGCTGACAACATAATGCTTGTCGGCCATGACGGCGACCTGCGCCAAGTGGGTTACGACAATCACCTGATGCGTAGAGGCGAGATCTGCCAGCACGCCCGCGAGTGCACGCGCCGTGGAGCCACCGACACCGGCATCGACCTCGTCAAACACCAGCGTATCGACACCGTCCGCGTTACCGAGGACAACCTTGCTTGCAAGCATGACGCGGCTGAGCTCGCCGCCCGACGCAATGCGGCGCAGGGGACGTGGCGTCAAGCCGGCACCGCTGCGGTATAGCAGCTCGTAGCTCGAAGGACCAACGGGCGTCCACTCAGCACGGGGAAGATCGCGCGACTCCCAGACGAGCTCGGCACTACCCATCTCCAAGCGCGCCATCTGGCGGCCAACCTCGTGGCAGAAGCGCGGGGCCGCCGTATTGCGTGCGCGCTTAAGTGCCTTGGCAGCGGCAAACAACTCGCGCTCGGCGCTCCCGAGTGCCTCACGCGCCTTTTTGATCTGCTCATCGCCATCATCGACCAGGGACAGCAGCTCTTGCGAGCGATCGCGCATGGCAAAAACATCGTCCATGGTGGGACCCCACTGACGCAACAGGCCCTTGAGGTCGGAATATCGCTCACGCATGCGTGCGAGCTCGCGCGGGTCGAAGGCGACGCCATCGCGATAGGTACGAAGCTCGTTCGCGCAATCCTCAAGGGAGATACAGGCATCCGAAAGCGCATCGGCAATGTCGCCCAGTTTGCGATCGACGGTAGCCATTCGGGAAAGTTCTGCCACGGCGCTGTTCGCGGCGTCGAGCGCTCCCCCTTCGGAGGCAAGCGATGCATGGGCATCGTTAGCTGTGGCAACCAGTACCTCGGCATGTTCGGAGCGCGGCAGCAGTTCCTCGAGTTCCTCATACTCGCCCGGTTTGGGGTCGACCTCGCCGATGCGCTCGAGCGCAAAGCGCGCTTCCTCGACGCGACTCCCCCGCGCACGTGAGGCCTCCTCGACGCGACGGACCTCCTTGGCAGCCGCGCGCGAGGCTTTAAAGCAAGCACGGTAGTGCTCGAGCGCCTCAAACGCAGAGCGTCCCGCCCAGGCATCGACCATCGCAACGTGATGCGCCGGATCGAGCAAGCGCTGGTGCTCGTGTTGGCCGCACAGATCCATCATCACGCCGACGCGCTCCGAAAGCTCGCGCACACTGGCAATGCGACCGTCAATCTTCACGCGGCTGCGGCCCTCGGCAGAAAGGCTGCGCTGTACGGTGAACCCCTCCGTGTCGTGCGGCCCGTCGAAGAGTCGCGCCTCGACGCTCGCCAGTGCCTCGCCCTCGCGCACCGTCGACGAATCCGCACGCTCGCCCAAAATTAGCTTGAGGGCCGAGAGCAGCGCGGTCTTGCCGGCGCCAGTCTCGCCAGTCAGGACAGTCAGGCCGGCACTCGGCACCAGCGTTGCCTCGCGAATGAGTGCAATGTTATAAACCTGCAGCTCATCGATCATGACGGACTCCGTAGAATACGCGGCTCACCGAGTTATAGAAGCTCTCGGGGCCGTAATCCAGCAGCAACACATCTCCGGGCCCGCGGCGCACCGCCACGCTCTCAACGGTGCCATCGCAGGTAATAAACTGTCCATCGATAGCGATCGCCGGAACGCTCGGGCGATCATCGGACATAAAGATTTCGACGACATCACTCGGCGAGGTCAAAAAGGCACGAGCCTGAATGGTGTGCGGCGCAATGGGTACGCAGACCATGCCCGTATAGTCGGGGCTCACGATGGGGCCACCGGCGCTGAGCGCGTAACCCGTAGAACCAGTCGCCGTGGACACGACCACGCCGTCGCCACGCAGACGGTCGATATGATGGCCGGACACCGTGATGTCGAACTCGACCATATCGGACAGCGGACCGCGGGTAAGCGCCATGTCATTGAGGGCGAAGGTGCGCACGACATCCTTCGTACCGTCTTCGCGCACGGACACGATATCCGCAGCGATGGTGGCGCGACGGCTCACGTGCAGCTCACCGGACAGGGCGTCGCTCACGACCTGCAGGATGTCGCGCTCCTCGGGGCTCGCAGCAGTTAGAAAGCCCAGGTGACCATAGGAAAGACCGAGGATAGGAATCTCGCGATGGTTGAGGATGCGGGCAGCGCGTAGCAACGTACCGTCGCCGCCGAGCGTAATGACCAGATCGGAGCCGTCAATATCAGGCGTGCTCTGAATCTTGGATCGCTGGTCGGCAGCCCATGCGACATCATAGCCCTGGCGCGTCAGCCAAAGCTCGAGCATCAGGCCGCTCTCGACCGCTTCTTGCTTGTAGTAATTGGGAACCAGAAAGACCTTCATAGCGTTGCAGCTTTCTCGCTCATAACCGATACCTGGGATTGCAGCTCATCGTCGGTGCGTTCGCCGGGGGCAAACCTCGTGCCGTACAGGAAAAACTCAACGTTGCCCTTGGCACCATGAATGGGTGACACACACACATCGACCGGAAACAGGCCCTTGGCAGCAAAGAGTTCAACCGCCGCCACAAGCGTATCACGGCGGACGGCGGGGTCGGTCACGATGCCGCCCTCGCCCACCAGCGCAGCCGGCGCCTCAAACTGGGGCTTTACGAGCGTGCAAAAAGAACCTGTAGGCGCCAGGCACGCCAGCACCGCATCGATAATGTTCGCGATGCTGGTAAACGAGACATCGCACACAGCCAGGTCGAGAGCGCCGGCATAGCCAAGCTCAGGCAGCTGCGTCACGTTTGTGCGCTCATGCAGCGTTACGCGATCGTCCTGACGCAACGACCAATCGAATTGGGCGCGACCCACGTCCACCGAGACAACGGCCGCAGCTCCGCGCTTGAGCAGACAATCGGTAAAGCCGCCGGTAGAGCAGCCCACATCCAGACAGGCAAGGCCCGTCGGATTGATGCCAAACGCATCAAGCGCGCCTTCGAGCTTAAGACCGCCGCGGCCAACATAGGGAATGCGCCCCTTCACGTGCAGCGGCAGCCCCGGGATCACCTTAAGGCCCGGCGAAGTCAAGCGCTCGCCGCCACTCGAGACCAAGCCGGCCATAAGAGTGCGAAGGGCATCCGCGCGATCGGCGCAGATGCCCTGTGAAATCAGTTCGTCATCAAGACGCACACGTTTCATGAATGCCATCAACCATTCGTATCCGGAGATGCGGCCTAGCTATCCTGGGATTCGTTTGCCGCATCCTCATCGTATTCCTGCTCGAGCTTGTCGGCTTCTCGCGGCGTAAGCTCAAACTTGTCGACCATATCGACCGCGCGGGAGCCCAGCTCAATCGCCTCGTCAAACAGATCGAGTGAACGCTCCAAGGAGGTATCCTTGGAGCGAACGGTAGCGATGATCTGGTCCAGACGGTCCGAAATCTCGTCAAAGTTGCGGACAGAACCCTCTGGCATGGCTACTCCTCGACGGAGTGGACGACAGCCTCGGCAGCGTCCGCATCCTCGGCAAGTACACCGGCGGCAGCCTGAGCGGCGGCGACCTTTGCGGCAGCCTCTGCAGCCTGCGCCTCCTCGCGAGCGCGGTCCTCGGCCAGCAGCTCTTGGTACAGGTCCTCGCCCGGCAGCTCCTCGCTGCGAGCGATCTTGCCCAGCACGCCATTGACAAACGACGCGGACTGATCGGTGCCATAGGCCTTGGCAAGCTCGACGGCCTCGTTGATCACGATGGCGTCCGAGACCTCCTCGTCGGTGAGGAAGCGCATCTCATAGACGGCGATGCGCAGCAGATTGCGGTCGGCACCGGGCATGCGCATAAGATCCCAGTTCTTAGCGACGGAGCGCAGAGCGCAGTCGATGCGGTCGATGTGCTCGTAGGCACCGCGGCACAGCTCCAGCGCATAGGGGTCGAGGGGACCCTTCGAGATCAGGAAATCACCCTCGAGGACGCGCTCGAGCGGGCTGTCCGTGGCCTCGGCCTGGAACAGCAGCTGCAGCGCCTGACTGCGGGCAAGCGTACGCCCGCGATAAACCTTAAGGCTCAAAGGTTACTCCTTGGGGAAAACGAGGCCGTCGATGCAAACGTCAACACGCTCAACCTCAACGCCCACCTGGGCATCGATGGCGGCGACCACGGCGGCGCGAACGGCCTCGGCGAGTTTCTTGAACGGATAGCCAAAGAACACCACGACACGCACGGTGAGTGCGAGCTTGTCGCCGACGACCTCGGCCTCGACCGCCGGCTCGGAAGCCGGGGCCTTGGACGAGAGCATCATGGAGACAAGGTTGGTGGCAAGGTCCTTGACGCCAACGGAGGCGATGCCCTCGACATCCGTGACGGCGCGCGAGACGATGGCGGTCAGAACATCGGGCGAAATGCCGATGCCGTCAATCTTGATTTCCTGGGGCATGAGTCCTCCTAGAAGATTTGGTTGCTAGACGCGGGAGACGAACTTGCCGTCGCGGGTGTCAACCTTGATGACCTCGCCCTCGTTGAGGTACATGGGAACCTGGATGACAGCGCCGGTATCGATCGTGGCCGGCTTGGTGGAACCCTGGACGGTGTCGCCCTTAAAGCCCGGGTCGGTCTGGACGATGGTGGTCTCGATGAACATCGGCGGGGTCACGCCCATGAGCTCATCGTCGGCGAAGAGCAGCTGGCAGACGTCGTTCTCGCGCAGCCACTTGGAGTTCTCGCCCACCATGTCCTCGGGAACGGGAACCTGCTCATAGGACTCGTTGTCCATGAAGATGAAGTCGGTGCCATCGTTGTAGAGGTACTGGAACTCACGGGTGGTGAGCATGACGCTCTCGAACTTGGTGCCGGCGTTGCAGGTGTTCTCGACGACGCGGCCGCTCTTGATGTCGCGGGTCTTGTAGCGCACAAACGCGCCGCCCTTGCCCGGCTTGACATGCTGGAACTCGACGATGGTGTAGACCTTGTCCTTGATACGGAGACCGAGGCCGTTCTTGAAGTCGGCGGTGGAAATGGTAGGCATAGCGACCTTTCTTGTTATGGGCAGAACGCACAAGCGTCCAAATTACATACGACAGAAATTATACACTTGCAGACGGCGCCTGCGGCGAGCGCATAAAAAGAGAACGCGGGGCGTCCGAATCGATCCGGACGCCCCGCCCCAAAAATCTATCGAAATGGGCTAGCAATCGATGACGTGCAGGTCGTGCGGGGTCTTGGTGAAAGGCTCGTAGCCGTTCTCGGTGACCACGCCGTAATCCTCCAGGCGCACGCCGCCCACGCCGGGCAGGTAAACGCCGGGCTCCATGGTGATAACCGAGCCGACCTCGATGATGTTCTTGCTGCGGTTAAAGTTGGGCAGCTCGTGGATGTCGATACCGACGCCGTGGCCCAGGCCATGATTGTAGTAATCGCCATAGCCGGCATCGCCGATGATCTTCTTGGAAAGCTTGAAAATGTCGTTGCCCTCGACGCCCGGATGGATGGCGGCGACGCACTCCTCGTGCGTGCGGCGCACGAGCGCGTACAGGTCGAGCTGCTCCTGCGTGGGCTCGCCCATCACGACGGTGCGCGTCATGTCGGAGCGGTAATCGCAGTAGCCCGCGCCGTAATCCATGAGAACGAAATCGCCCTTCTCGATCACGCGATCGCTCGGCACGGCATGCGGGTTGGCGGTGTTGGGACCGCTCGCCACGATGGAGCCGAAGGCAAGGCTGTCGGCGCCGTTGGCGAACATAAAGTTCTCGAGCTCGTTGCGAACCTGCTTCTCGGTCATACCGGGCTTAATAAAGCCGAGCATATGCTGGAAAGCGGCATCGGTGATCGACTGCGCATGGCGCATAAGCTCGATCTCCTCGGCATCCTTGATGGCGCGCATCTTGCGGATGTCGTCGTGCATCAGCGGTAGGATGCAGGCGACGGAACGGTCCTCCAGGCCGCGCTGAATACCCTGGTAGAAGTTGATCTGCATGTCGTCCTCGACAGCGCAGACGCGGCACTTGTTGGCCGCGATTTTGCCGGCGACCCAACCGGGGATGGTGCCCTCGTCCATGTCGTAGACCCAGGGGCTGCCGGCGGGCGTGTTCTCCTCAAAGCTGTTGAGGTAGCGCGAGTCGGTATGGAACAGGCACTGGTCGGCCGTAATAAACGCAGCGTGCGGGAACTCGAAGGTGTAGTCGAAGACGCCCTTCACGCCCGTAAGCCAACGAAGGTTGGCCTCGTCGCGCACCACGATGGCGTCGTAGCCACGCTCGGCCATCAGGGCACGGACACGCTCGATACGACATGCAGGACCGGCAGCAAACTCAGACATGCAGATTCCTTTCTTGTTGTCTCTATATAGACGGGACGGGTCTCAACCGAACGACGGAATCGCATGCGATCCGCAACCGATTGGAAACCCGCCCCTCAACATGATACGAAAGACGATGGAAGTCAATAAATCTTAGAGAAGTTCTTTGCGTGAAGCCAAGTAGGCGTGAGCATGGCGCTCAAGAACCTCATCCTCAACGTTCGTTAGGCGAATGGCGCCGAGTGCCGCGGGCAGCGGCAACATGCTGCGGTTCGAGCGTGCAAACTGCTGCTTGCGGAACTCCTCGATATATGCGGCAGGCTCCAGATCGAAGGCAAGTTCCTCGATACCAAAGTCCTCCAAGCAGTCATCGACCTCAAAGACGTAATCGATATCGAAATCGCAGGCATCATGTGCTAGGCGTGCCTCAAAGCGAATGCCCTCGGACAACAGCTGGTAGGCAGGGGCCTGCGAAGCGGCATCGCCCAAGCAGGCGCGCAGGGTACGCTCCCCCGTCTTGCCAAAATCGAGCGCATGGCGAGCGCTCGGGTTCGTGGCCATCAGTACGTCCTTGCGGGCAGTCTGAGACCATTGAACAGCATTGACGAGCGCGACCTCCTCGCCCGCGAGAATCTCGGGGACGGTCTCAGTAAACTGATTCCAACGGGACTTACTGCTCGAAAGCATGGTGCCAACAAGTACCACATAGCCGAGCTTGAGGTCCTCGGGGTCCGCCTCGCGAACAAGGTCGAGGTCACACACGACCAAGCCCGGTTCGGGACGGAACGCGATAGCGGGAAGCGCATTGGCCGACGAGGCAATGAGCGGCTTCATGGTCGTCGCGACCGTGAGCATGGCGTCGAAGGTCGTCGGCAGCAGCGCGCACTCGGTTCGGCCACACCACTGGTTGGCGCACCAGCTAACAACCGAGCAGGTTGCGGCATCGCCAACGGCGACAACCAGATCGTCGCAGGTAATGCCGTTGGCAGACAAGGCGCCAAAGATAGCATCGGCATCGGCCAGCGTGGCACCAGCAGGCGAAACCTCAAGGGAGAACTGCGACACGGCAAAACCGGCGTCGACCAGCGCATGCTCGACGACCTCATCAAAACGTTCTGACGAGGCGGAGTTCCAAACCACCATCGCGCGCTTAGGCTTGCCCACAGCCGAGGCAAACATACGCGACAGCTCATCGAACGCGCCCAATCCGACACGGACATCGACGCTGCGGTTTTGGAAATTGATCAGTTGGCGGCGAATCATAGCAGTCCACGCTCCAAAAGCATCTCGGCACAAAGGTAGGAAACGTCCTCGAAGGACTTGTTGCGAATATCAAGGGTAATATCGGCGGCCTGGCGATACAGCGGACGACGATGCTCAAACAGGCGCGCGGCATGCTCGGGCGAACGGAAATCGGGGCGCGTGTCGGACCGACGAATCTGGCGAATCGAATCCTCGAAGTCGCCCTCGAGGTACACGCACGTACCCATTTCGTGCATCAGCTCAATATTCACCGGCGTCTCGACGATACCGCCCCCGCACGAAACCAACAGGCTGCGCTCGCTTTGGAGCGAACGGAGCGCCGAGGTCTCGAGCTCGCGAAAACGATCCTCGCCCTCGGTCTCAAAAATCTCGGTTACCGACTTGCCGCAACGGCGCACGACCAGGCGGTCGGTATCGATAAAACGCCGCTTGAACATAGTGCCGACGTTGCGCGCAAGCGTCGATTTGCCCGCGCCCAAAAAGCCGATAAAGAAGATATGGTCGCAGCCGTGTTTGATGTGCTGAGACATGGCGAAACCTATTCCTCGCAGGGAAGGTCGCGCAGGGCCCGACGCTCAAAGATACGGAAGATCTGCGTGTACCACAGGTCCTGGGTTGCCTGCGGCTTAACCAGGATAGTATCGACGCCGGCAAAATTGCCGCTCCACACGTCCGTGTAGAGCTGATCACCGATCAGCACCGCCTCGTCGGCCGTGGCGCCGAGGCGCTTAAGACCCGCCTTGAGGGCAAACGGCGCCGGCTTCATGGCGTGGCTGATGGCCTCGAGTCCCAGCTCGCGTGCAGAGCTCATGACCTGGTCGCGATGCCAGTTGTTGGACACCATGCACAGCTTAAAGCCTTTGGCGCGGGCGGCATCGAGCCAAGCGGAAACCGCGGCGGGAACCTGCTCGGTGTCGCGCGGCACCAGGGTGTTATCGCGATCGAGCAGAATGGCGCGTTTGCCGTCGGCCCACAGGGCATCAAGGTCGATGCGATCGACCGAGGCAACGTATCGTTTGGGGCTAAAAATCCTCATGCTAATTCCAAGACTGTTGATGCTCTTCGTAGGTTTGCGAGAAGTACTCCTCGTCCTGCGTAATGTAGAAATACAGGTCATCGGAGTCGGTCGGCTCAAGCGTGGCCTTGAGTGCCTCGAGCGACGGAGAGCAGATGGGCGTGGGCGGCAGGCCCTCGTGTTTATAGGTGTTATACGGACTATCGCTCTGCAGGTCGTCGGCGGTAACCTCGCCACCGGTGACATACATCATGGTCGCATCGCTGTTGAGATAGCGCGGACCGTCGAGCTTGCCGGCAAGGCGGTTGTAGAAGACCGAGGCCACGTGCGCACGTTGATCGGCGTTGAGGCCCTCGCGCTCAACGATAGAGGCCAAGTTGACGATGTCGTAGTCGGACATCTCCACACCGTAGCGTTCCTTGATCTTGGCTTCGCAGCTCGCAAAGTCAAGCGACTTGTACTCGGAGTTGAACTGGTCAAGCATGGCGCGAATCACATCATCGGCGCTTGGGTCCTTACCAAGCGAATAGGTCTTGGGGAACAGGAAACCCTCGAGCGAATCGTTCGCGGCGTCTTTAAGGAAAGCGTAATCATTCACATAATTGCTCGCCTTGGCCTGGTTGAGGAAGTCTTCCTTAGAGATGCTGTCGTAGGCCTGGGCCACACGGTCGGCGACTTGATCGACCGTCAGGCCCTCAGGGATAGTCAGCGCATTGGAGCCCGCGTTGGGGCCTTCCATGAGCTGCTGAACAACCTTGGTCGCATCCATGAGTGTGGTGAACGAATAATCACCAGGCTTGAGCGACATATCGGCGTTGAGCTTTTTCACCGCCGCATAATAATCCTTGGGATTTTCGACGATATGATTCTCGGAGAGAATCGAAGCGATGCTGTCACCCGAGGCACCATCGGGAATCGTGATAGTAACCTGCTGGCCTGCAACGACTTTCGCACCCTCACCGCCAAAGAAGCCCTTGACGGCTGGCACGACAAAGAAAACGATCGCGACAAGCGCAAGCACGGCAACAACGCCACCGATAATCATAGGCACCGGGGAGCTTTTCTTTTGAGCACCGCGACGAGCATGCGTGTTGTAGCTCGAGCGGGTCGCCGGAGCAACGCCATGCGAACCACGAGCGTGATGCGAATGCGATTGGGGGGCCTGCGTTCGCTGGGTAGGTGCCTGCTGCTTAAAGCGGGTGCCGCCTGCAGGCTGGGCCGTACGAGCAGTGGGCTGCTGAGCCGCGTGAGAAGCCGAATGCTGAACCGAACGAGCAGAAGGCTGCTGACCCGTCCGTTGAACAGGTTGGGCCGAACGAGAGAAGGACTGCGCCGGGCGCGCGGCAGGCTGAGCTGCGCGCTGCGTCGGCTGTGCCGGACGCTGGCCAGGCTGGGCAGGGCGCGACGCCGGCTGCTGTGTACGATTCGGCTGGCGCGGATCAGAAGCACTAGGCATGCGAAACCTCCTCGTTTTTACGATCGAGCCACGTCTGCAAAAACAGGCTGGCGGCAATCATGTCGATCTTGCCCCTCATCTGCTTTTCGTTGAGTCCCTGCTCGCGCAGGATACGCTTGGCCTCTTGCGAGGACAGACGCTCGTCCTCAAACTCCAACGGAAGATCGAGCTCGTCGGCAATCTTTTGCGCCACAGCGGCAACGCGCTCGGCCTGAGGGCCGGGCTCACCGGCCATGGTCAGGGGACGTCCGCTTATCAGGATGTCGGGCTCATAGTCCTCAACCAGGTAGCGGAACGTCTTGGCCATACCGGTGACCTCGGCAGCCGGAAGCACCTTGACAGGCATCGCCATCTTGCCATCACGGCTCGAGACGGCGATGCCAATCCTGGTCTCCCCTATGTCCAGCGCGAGCGCAACCACAGCGACTTCTTAGATTCTTAGGCGCCGAGCGCGGTCTTAGCGGCCGCGAGGGCATCGGCGATGCCGGCAGCATTCTTGCCACCGGCCTGGGCCATGCTGGGACGACCGCCACCGCGACCGTCAACCAGACCCGCGATCTGCTTGATCACGTTACCGGCGTGGAAACCGGCCTTCACAGCGTCATCGGAGCCGGCAGCGAGCAGGGCCGGAGTGCCCTTCTCAGTCACGCTGGCGACGACACAAGCGACAGGGCCGGCGACCTTCTGATGCACGGTATCCCATACGTTGCGCAGGTCGGCAGCCTCAAGGCCCTGGAGCTCAGCGACGACTAGCTTGTAGCCGCCGAGCTCGACAGCACCCTCGATGGCACTGGAAATGGCGTCGGAGGAGCCACCGGTCAGAGCCTTTTTGAGCTTGTTGGACGTCTCGCGCAGCTCGGCCTGCAGGTTCTCCACGCGGGCGGGAACCTCGTCGACGCGGCACTTGAGCGCAGCGGCGGCGGCGTCAACGAGCGCCAGGCGGTCGGCCATATAGTCGAGAGCACCCTTAGAGGTCACGGCCTCGATACGGCGGACGTTCGAGCCCGTAGAGGACTCGGAAATAATCTTGAACAGGCCGATCTCAGCGGTGTTGGCAGCGTGCGTGCCACCACAGAGCTCGCGGGAGAACGGCTGGTCCTCGGCGCCCACGGAGACGACGCGGACGACATCGCCGTACTTCTCTCCAAACAGAGCGACAGCGCCGGCAGCCTTAGCCTCGTCGATGCCCATGACACGGGTCACGACCGGCTTGGAAGCGAAGATCTGCTGGTTGACCAGGTCCTCGACAGCCTTGAGCTGCTCGGAGGACAGGGCCTCGAAGTGCGTGAAGTCAAAGCGCAGGTGCTCGGGCGTCACCAGCGAGCCGGCCTGGGAGACGTGCTCGCCCAGGACCTGCTTAAGGGCGGCGTCGAGCAGGTGCGTGGCGGTGTGGTTGCGGCGCAGGAAGCCACGGCGCTCGGCGTCGAGCGCGGCAGTAACAGCGGCACCGACAGTCAGCGTGCCCTCGGCAACGTGCGCGACGTGGGCATACAGGCCGTTGTGGTTCTTGGTGTCGGCAACGGTCAGAACAACGCCCTCGGCGGAAAGCTTGCCGGCATCGCCCTGCTGGCCACCCATCTCGGAATAGAACGGGGTGCGGTCGAGCACAACCTCGACATCCTCGCCGGCGGCAGCGGACTCGACGGACTCGCCGTTGCGCACGATGGCAACAACCTTGGCGCCCTCGATCACATCGTTGTCATAGCCGTCGAACTCGGTCGCTGCGACCTTGTCCGAAAGCTCGACCCACACGTCGTTGAAGCTGCCCCAGGCGTCGCCCTTGGCATTGGCGCGGGCGCGGGCCTTCTGGTCCTCCATGCAGGCAGTGAAGCCGTCCATGTCAACGTCGTGGCCAGCGGTGCCGGCGATCTCGACGGTCAGATCGATGGGGAAACCAAAGGTGTCGTGCAGCTTAAAGGCAACATCGCCCTGAAGCACAGCACCCTCGGCAAGCGCTGCCAGGGCCTCATCCAGGTAGACGCGACCGTTGTCGAGCGTCGTGGAGAAGCGCTCCTCCTCGGAGGCGACGATACCCTTGACGAGCGCGACGTTCTTGAGCAGCTCAGGATAGGCCTCGCCCATCTGAGCGTTGACCTCGTCGATAAACTTGGTCAGGAAGGCGCCCTCGATGCCCAGCAGGCGACCGTGGAACACGGCGCGGCGGAGCAGGCGGCGAAGGACGTACTCGCGACCCTCGTTACCGGGAAGGATGCCGTCCGAGATCATAAAGTCGACGGCACGGGAGTGGTCGGCGATGATACGCAGGGAGCGGCTGGCGCCGGAGTAATCGTCGGCGTCATAGGTCTTGCCGCTAATCTTCTCGCCCAGCTTGATGAGGTGCTGCATCAGATCGCCGTCGTAGTTAGCAGTCTTGTGCTGCATGATAGCAGCCATGCGCTCCAGGCCCATGCCCGTATCGAGGTTGCGGTGCGGCAGCTCCGGCATGGAGCCGTCCTCCTGACGGTCGTACTGGGTAAACACGAGGTTCCAGAACTCAAGGAAGCGGTCGCAGTCGCAGCCAGGCTTGCAGTCGGGGCTGCCGCAGCCGACCTCCTCGCCCATGTCAAAGTAGATCTCGGAGCACGGACCGCAGGGGCCGGTGGGGCCAGCGGCCCAGAAGTTGTCGTCCTCGCCCAGGCGGGAGATGTGGTCCTCGGCAACGCCCAGAGAACGCCACACGTCGTGGGTCTCGTCGTCCTCGGTAAAGACGGTAAAGTACAGGCGGTCGAGCGGCAGCTTGAACTCCTTGGTGATGAGCTCAAAGGCCCAGGCGCAAGCCTGCTCCTTGGAAACGCCGCCAAAAGAGAAATCGCCGAGCATCTCGAAGAACGACAGGTGACGGCCGTCCTCGCCGATGCAATCGATGTCGTTGGTGCGGACGCACTTCTGGCAGGAGATCGCGCCGATCTCCTTCATGGTCTTCTTGCCCTGGTAGTACTCCTTAAACTGGTTCATGCCGGCGTTGGCAAGCAGCAGCGAGGGATCATCGGGGACGAGGGACGAAGAAGGATAGAGCTTAAGACCGCGCTCCTCAAAGAAGTTGAGGAACTTGGAGCGGATCTCGGCCGTAGTCATTGACGGGTAGTCAGCACTCATAGAGGGAATCTCCTCGGTTTCACATCGAAACAGTTCAAACGTAACGATATTACCATCCCACCGCGCCTATGCAAAAAAGAGGGTCGCCAAACAGCGACCCTCCAGCGAAATTGCATGTTAGCACGTATGAATGTTAACCTGAATTACCCCGCTAGTTGTCGTCATCGTCCATGGAGCCGTCGATGCCGGTTTTGGTATCGTCTTCCGAATTGGAGTCATCGTCCTTAGCGAAGGGGTTCTTGAAGAAGCCCGTCGCATCGGGCTGCAGGCCCGAGAGCTTGATCCAGGGATTATCGAGCTCGGGCTTGGGCATGGCCTTGGCCTCGGGCGCAGTCTCGTTACCGATAAGCTCAGACTCGTAGATGAAGGTGTCGTCGCCGAGCGCGTCGTAGGCGGCGACCGGGTTGCCATCGGCATCGCGGTACGGCGTGCCCTTAAACACGGCACCGTCATAGGCCACAAGCTGTCGGCCGGTCTCATTCTCGAAGTAGTACACGAAGATACCCTTGAGGGCCGCACAAAGCGGGATGGCAATAATCATACCGATGGGGCCCATGAGTGCCGAGCCAATAACGAGCGCCGTGAGGCTCATGATGGGATGCACCTGCACCGAGCTCTGCATGACCTTAGGCGAAATCACGTTATCGGTGACGTTTTGCGCGACCATCGTCACGATGAGCGTCCATAACGCCAACATGGGGCTGAACATGAAACCGAGCACTGTGGCGATTGCTGCGCTCACCCAAGGACCGACGACCGGAACCAAATGCATGATGCCGGTAAAGATAGCCATGAGCGCCGCATACGGATGGCCGATGATCATAAAACCGATAAAGGCGAGGAAACCACCGCAGATGGACGTCACGACCATACCGCGCATGTAGCCGCCGACAGAGCGAGAAAGGATGGCGACCATAAAGCGGTACGAGGTCTCCTTCTCCTGACCGATGATGGTGCAGACCTCGTGGTGCATGCGAGGGTAGTCGCAGGCCATCCAGTACGCAAGCACCAGACCAAGGAAGATCACGAACAACTGCGAGGCCGTATTAGTGATGAGCGGGAACACACCGCGGCCAAGCTCGGCAGCGATCTGAGACACATACTTCGATGCCACGGCAACTAGCGACGAAAGATTATCGTCCAAATACTCCTTGAGCGGCGTGTTGTTGAGCGTCTTGGCATGCGAGATCATCTCATTGAGGTCGCCACCCGCAACACGAAGCTGCTCGGGCAGGCGGCTCAGGACTTCCATGATCTGACCAAAGAGAATCGGCGACAAGATGCAAACGACACCGACGAGCACGGCAACAACAACAATAAGCGCGACAAGCGAACCGATGCCGCGATTCACGCCATGGTGCTCGAGCCAGTTGGTGATCGGGGACATCACAAAGGCAATGATGGAACCAACGGCGAGAAACTCGATAACCGGGGCCAGGATGCCCATAAGGTTAAAGATGACAGCGGCGATGACAATGCAGCCGACAACAGCCCAAATGCGAAGCGTCAGAATGCGGGTGTCGCGCAGCACGCGATCGGTTTGTTGGGGGTGCTCACTCATGAACGAATCATCACTCCGTCGGGGTCGATCTTGTCCTGAATCTTCTTAAGCGTGCGGCGAAGCAGACGCGAAACCTGCACCTGAGAAATACCCAGCTTCTTGGCGATCTCGATCTGGGTCATGCCCTTCACAAAGCGCAGCTCGATCACCTCGCGCTCGCGCGGCGAGAAATCACGGATGGCTTCCTCGATCACTAGGCGGTCATCGGTAAAGTCGAGCTCGTTGTCGTCGTCGGCGTAACGGTCGAGAATCGAAGGGGCATCGTCGGAATCGGACGCACCAGGAGCCTCGATGGGCACCGAGGTATAGGCCGAAGACGATTCCATAGCCTCGAGGACCTCATCGACAGTCACATCTAGATACTCAGCGATCTCCTCAACCTTGGGCGAACGCTGCAGCTCGTTGGTAAGTTTGTCAGTAGCCTGGTTGACCTTGGCCGAGAGCTCCTGCAGACGACGCGGTACGCGCACACTCCAGCCCTTGTCGCGAAAATGGCGTTTGATCTCGCCCAGGATAGTGGGTGTCGCAAACGTCGTGAACTCGAGTCCGCGCTCGGGATCAAAACGGTCGATAGCCTTGAGCAAGCCCAGATAGCCGACCTGCATGAGGTCGTCGAGCGGCTCGCCGCGATTCTTAAATTTGTTGGCAAGAAACCTTACCAGGTTCATATGGGACATGACGAGCTGCTCACGGGCGTCCGGATCACCGGTCTCCTTGTAACGACGAAACAGCTCGCGGGTTTTCTCCTTGTCCCAAGCGGTCTTGCCGCTCCGGGAACGTTCGGTCATATTAGATATCCGCCTTGAGGTCGAGGGAAAGCGTCAGGGGCGCCGTAGTCTTTTCGTAGGAGTCGCACACGCTCGCGAGGATGAGCTCGGCATACACCGCAGCCTGGTCGTCTTCATCGACCGTAGCCTGGTCGCCAAAGGTAATAGTCATGCCAACGTGGGTCTCATCGACATCGAATTTGATGGTGATGTCATCGCAGTCGACCGCGGTGCAACCAAAGATGAAAGCCTCCTCAGCAGCCATGCGGATGTCCTCGATGCGATCGACAGACATAGAGCACAGGGCACCAACGTTGGCTGCCGTCATGCGCACAAGGCGAGCGAGACGCGGGTCACCGGCAACGGTCAGCGTGATAGGGCAGGTTGCTTCGCTACTCATCGCAGGACTCCTCAGAGGTCTCGGCGGGCGTATAGGTGTAATACTGAGCCGGCTTGGATACAGACTTCTGACCATCATCGTCGCCCGCGGCGGCCTCGTCCTCGCCAATTAGGACGCGCTCGGTAGGCTGCTCGGCCTCCGCAGCGGCAGCGGCGAGCTTGCGATCGGCGTCGGCTGCAGGAGCCTTCACCTTATTGAAGAGCTTCTGCACAGCACCGGCGGCAGAGTCGGTCACGCTCGACACAGCATTGCTGGCCTCGGCCATGCTGCCCGTAACCTCGGAAATGTCGCGAACCACGGCTTCGACCTCTACGAGATTGGAGGTAAGGGCATCAACTGCCGTCTTGCTCGACTTAAGCAGCGGCTCCATCTGGGCAAGCGCCGGCGTAAGCTCATCGACAGCGCCATCGAGCTTTGCCACCACAGGCTGAGCCTCGGCGATGGTGTTGTTGAGGTCGTTCACGGTCTTATCGAGCGAGTCGACAACATTGCGGGTCTTGCGCAGGGTAAGCGCGAGCTCAGCGATGGCCCACACGCTGGCAACGGCGAGCAGCAGCAGGGCGATTTGAATGGGACTCATACAAGCCTCCCGGAAGAATCGAAATACAGACGCTTTTCATGGTACCCCAAAGGGGACCGAACATGCCAAGAGCAGCAACGTGGGACAAAATTATCTGCAGCTACCTCGGTGCATTCCCGCTGCGGTCGCGTTCGCTTTGCTCTACGCGCCACTCTTCCCAGCCGCGCCCGGCAGGCTGCCAAAATGCACCGCGTTCCAAGCCTTCGGGCAAATAGCGCTGATCGACCCAGCCTTCGGGATAATCATGTGGATACTTATACACACCGTATTCATCGCTGCCCGGGCGATGGCGATCGCGCAGATAACTCGGCACCTCGCGAAGCCCACTAGAATGGATATCGGCCAGCGCCGCATCGATCGAAGCCTCGCACGCGTTGGATTTTGGCGCCAAGCACACATAGAGTGCAGCCTGAGCCAGGTTAATGCGGCACTCGGGATAGCCAATGACCTCGGCAGACTTAAACGCGGCATGCGCCACCAAAAGCGCCTGCGGGTCGGCGTTGCCAACATCCTCAGAAGCGTGAATCATAATGCGGCGAGCGATAAACTTAGGATCCTCCCCAGCATCGATCATGCGCGCGAGCCAATAGATCGTGGCATCGGGGTCACTACCGCGCATGGACTTGATGAACGCACTGATGATGTCGTAGTGCATGTCGCCGTTTTTGTCATACGTAAAGCCGCGACGCGGGTTGGCAATCTTCACGTCATCCACGGTGATGGGATAGCGCTCCCCCGCCGCAGGCGCTGGCGTTCCCTCGGTATCGGGACGCGTGACGGCAATCTCGCTCGCAAGCTCGAGCGTCGTGAGCGCCGAGCGAGCGTCACCCGCTGCCAGCGTGCAAATGGTCTTGACCGTATCCTCATCGGCCGAGAACTTTCCGTTCAAGCCCTGTGGTGCCTCGAGCGCACGCTCAATAAGCGTCGCAATATCCTCGTCCTTTAAGTGCTCAAGCTCCACCACGCGACCACGCGAGAGCAACGCCGAGTTGACCTCGAAGTACGGGTTCTCCGTCGTGGCGCCAATCATAATGACGGTACGGTTTTCAACCGCATGCAAAAGCGCATCCTGCTGCGACTTCGAAAAACGGTGAATCTCGTCGATGAACAAGATGGTACGGCGGTCATACGTATTCAGGCGCGTCTTTGCCTCGTCAATCACGCGACGCAAGTCCTTCACGGTGCCCGTCACGGCGCTGACCTCGACAAACTCGCTCTTGGTATGGTTAGCGATAATGTGGGCCAGTGTCGTCTTGCCCGTGCCGGCCGGCCCATACAGAATCACGCTCGATAGCACATCATGCTCGATTGCCGCACGCAGCCACGAACCCTTGCCCACGGCCTTTTGCTGGCCCACATACTCGTCGAGCGAATTGGGGCGCATGCGCACCGCAAGCGGCGCATTCTGAAAGGAACGCTCGCGCGTCGAAGCAGAAAAAAGGTCGTCCATAGCCATCCCGTGCATCAATCAAAATCGTTGTTGCCCAACAGTATACCGAAAGGATACGAACTACCGTTCGTTAATATAGGTACGATGCGGAAACTTTAGACCCGGGAACAGCTTGCTCGTCAGCTCACAGAAATAACCGTCCGTCATGCTCGCGATGTAATCCACCACGGCTTGATCCTTGTCGTCCTGCCAGTCATAGGTGCGGTCGTAGTAGGAAAGCTGCTGCTCTATGCGCGAAACATGGTGCTTAAAGATGTAAGAGGACTCGTCGCCTTCGTTTATATCCAG
Source organism: Collinsella aerofaciens (assembly GCA_048501115.1). Lineage (GTDB taxonomy): Bacteria > Actinomycetota > Coriobacteriia > Coriobacteriales > Coriobacteriaceae > Collinsella > Collinsella aerofaciens_CD. The sequence continues at coordinate 31,297 of DBFRZS010000017.1, forward strand.
CAGGCAACGGTCGTAGAGCTTTTCGAAGGCCTCTCGCAGCTCCGCTTCGGAGTCGCCTTCGATACCGCCCTTGCTATAGATCTTCTCGTAGTTCTCGCGCTTGGCTCGGCGAATTTCCTCAAACAGGTCCTCGCTCATCTCGATACGCGGCTTACCATAGCTGTGCTCAACGATATCGATGGAGGCATGCGTGAGGATCCAACTGTTGTAGGCACCGCCCCGGCCATCATCAAAGGCGTCGGGTGACAGCAGGCCCGCCGCAATGGCGTCTTGGCGATCGCGCCCAACGTAGGCAAGGATATCCGAGATGCGAACCACGCAGCCCTCGAGCGTCATGGGACGCAGATGCTCAATTGCGCTATAGCCCGTGGCGATGCAGTCCTCGACCGCCTGATCGAACTGGTCAAAGGAGCTCATGTCCGAGAGCTCAAACACACGCTGCTCGTACTCGCCGTTATGGCATAACACGCCGTCGAGCGTCTGGAGCGACACGTTGCGGCCATACAGGGCATCGAGCACGCGAACCGACTGCACGTTATGGAAAAAGTAGCGACCCGTGCGCTCGTGGTAGATATCGTTGAGGAATCGCTCGCCCGCATGGCCAAAAGGCGTGTGTCCCAAGTCATGGCCCAGGCCAATCGCCTCGATCAGATCGCAGTTAAGCCCCAGGGCGCGACCGATATCTCGCGCAATGCGCGAGACAAGCTGCACGTGCAAACCGCGGCGCGACAGATCATCATTACTACGGAAGCTAAAGACCTGCGTTTTGCCTGCATAACGGGTGTACGCCGGAAGATGAAGAATCTTTTCGGTATCGCGCAAAAATGCCGGTCGCATAAGCGTGCCTTTGTCGGCAGCGCGATCAATACGACGAATGACCTGGTTGTCGTTGCAACGATACGGGTTGACAGAACCCGAAGCACGATCGGCGGAAATGCGCTCGACAAGCTCGGGCGACAACGCCGACGGAATACGGTCCATGCGCGCCTTAATGACGGCCGTTTCTTGATTAGTTGCCATGGCATGCTCCTTAAGAAGGATGCGCAAACGGTTACAACGTGCAGCCCACGACCTCGATTATGGCAAAAATCGGCACCAAAAACGGGAGCAATGGCAGGGAGCGCGATTTTGTGAAGAGGCAAGAGAGGGCAAGGACCAGAAGCGCGATGGCAAATGCCACGATGCCGCCCATAGGGTCGAGCGTGCAAAGCGCGAAGAGCGCCTTGACGTCCCCCATGCCGATGCCGGGGGCGTGGCGAAGGCGCCGCCAGAGCGACTCAGTGAGCGCAAGGGCAAGGTAGACGATGACCGCAAGACCGGCGTGGTCAAGCGCCGTATTAACACCTCTGTCGAACCAAACGCCCGCTAACGCCGCCACGGCACACGCGCCGGCAAGCTCATTGGGAAAGCGTCGCTCACGGGCATCAATCGCCACGCCGGCAAAGGCGCAGATCCAAAACGGGATATAGACCATCGAGCACCTCCTCGAGCTGCATCGCAAAAGCAAAAACCACCACAAAGGTGCCTGTGAACTGCCTCCCATTTCTTGGACATCGGGAAATGGGAGGTTTTCCATGAGTATAGACCTCAGGGTGAAGCACGACCTGGAGTCCAGGAGGCGGGCCGTCGAGCTCTTCGACGCCGGCG
>DBFRZS010000018.1:0-6708 GCA_048501115.1 Collinsella aerofaciens
CATGCCGGGGGCGGACCGGGACGGGTTAACGGCAGGCCCCGCCGACCGATTGCAAGCGGTCGGCGGGGCCATTGTGGCTCTTGACAGCGGATTGGGTCATATGAGCGAAAGCCCGCCAGAGCGAGCAAGGTGCCTTGAAACAAGGCGGCATTGATCTTTTGATCATGCCGCCGAAGTTGAAAGGCAGATTGCCGCTCTGGCGGGCTTGTAGCGTCGACTGGTTACGCGGTTTGGTAAAACCGCGTAACTATAGTTCAAGTTCGTTGAGGCGCAGGATCGCCACGATATAAATCTTGAGCGCCTGCTTGAGCTGGTCCTCGTTGGCGCACTCGTTGGGACCGTGCATCTGGCCGCCCCACTCGGGCAGCTCCAGGCCGGTCTCCTCGGGGCCAAACGAGACGGCGCGGGCAAAGTTGCGCGCGTACGTACCGCCGCCCATAGCAAAGGGCTCAGCATGCTTGCCCGTAAACTCGTTATAGGTATCAATAAGCGCCTTCACGGCCGGATCGTCGGCAGACACCGAGAACGGCACCTTAGCGCGACCCAGCTGACACGTCACGCCAAAACGGCCCACGAGCGGGTCGAGCTGCTCGCGGATGGTATCGGCACTCGTACTGTCGGGGAAGCGCACGTCGATGACCTGCTCAATATGGCCATCCGCCACGCGGATGACTCCAGCGTTGCAGGTAAGCGGGCCAAACGCCGGACTCGTCGCATCGATACCTAGGCCGCGGCCATAGGCATCCGCATGCACAAAGGCCAGGAACTTGACGAACTCGTGCTCGGCAGGCGTCAGCAGACGCTCGTCGCGTGCACCAAACGCGTCCTCGGCCTCGCGCAGATACGCCACGATCAGGCCGACGGCGTTGATCGTTCCCTCGGGCATCGAAGCGTGGCCGCCAATACCGTGGGCGAAAATCTGCGCATGCCCGTTATCAAGCGCCGTGATCTCCAGGCGGTCGGCGTTCTCAACGGGCGCCGGCAGCTCATCGGCGGCAATCGCGAGCTCGCAGATGGACTGCGACGGAATGGCGTTGCTCGCCTCGGCACCGCTCCAGGACACAATGCGCCCGCCGTCGATCTTGGGGCTCACAAACGTCGCCCCAAACTGGCCCTTCTCGGCATTGCAGACCGGGAACTCGGCATCAGGCGTAAACAGAAAGTCTGGGTTGGGGTAGTTCTCCAGATAATGGTGAACGTCGGACATGCCCACTTCCTCATCGCAGCCCAGCAGCGCGCGGAAGGTGTAGCGCGGAACAATGCCGTGCTTGAGCAAGTAGGCGCCGGCGTAGAGTGACAATACCGCCGGGCCCTTGTCGTCAATCACGCCGCGACCGAGCAGCCAGCCCTCGCGGCGCTCCATGGTGAACGGGTCGGTGTTCCAGCCAGGGCCGGCGGGAACCACGTCCACGTGGCAGATAGTCGCGAGCTGTTTGTCGCCGCGGCCCGGGATATCGGCGATTCCCACATAGCCCTCGTCGTCGCTCGTCTGATAGCCGAGCTTCTGCGCGATGCCGAGCGCGCAATCGAGCGCGTCACGGACCGGGCGGCCAAACGGCGCGCCGGGCTCCGCATCGGCAGAAACTGCCACGGACGGATAACTCACCAGCTGCTCGATATCGGCGACGACATCCTCCCAGACCTCGTCGACATACTCGGCAACGCTCTGCTCCACCTGATTCATGGACGACCTCCTTACCAATGAGCGGCGAGCGTGCCCGCCCCTCACATCAAATACTTATATAGCGAAAAGTTTAGCAAGCTCGGCCACCGAGTGCACCACTGCATCGGCACCCGCCGCCTCGTGCTCGCCCGGCGCCGCCGCGCCCGAATAGATACCAATGCACGGCACGCTCATCGCGTGCGCGCCCTCGACGTCGTTAAAGCGATCGCCGATCATCACGGCATCGCCCGCGGCCGCACCCAAGGCCGCCAACGCGTCGCGGACCGAATCGGCCTTGGTCTCGCGCCCCTGCGGCGGATTCATGCCAACCACCGCCTCAAACTGAGAAAGTCCCAGCTCTCCCACCATGTCAACGCACTTTGCCTCCATGCGCGACGTCGCCACGGCCAAGCGCTTGTCCTGGGCGACCAACCCATCCAGCAGCTCGGGGATCCCGTCAAACACGGGATACTCCTTCGGTCCCAGCTCGTCAAAAAAGGCGCGGTACTCGTCGGCCACCACAAGCGACTCCTCGCGGGAGAAGCCATAAAAGTCGTGAAAACTCTTCCACAGGGGCGGCCCGATCATGCGACGCAGGTCACCCATCTGCGCCTCCGAAAACCCGCGTGCAGCCAGCGTCTTGCGCGTCGAGGTCATCACCGCCCGACCCGTATCGGCCACCGTGCCATCAAAATCAAACAGCACGACCGGCCGCTTGCATATCTCCAGCGCCTCCATCGGCATCCCTCTTCCCCAGTTGACGATTTCCACACCGACACTTCAAACTGTTGACTATTCAACAATTGAACCTAGAAATGTGGAACGACTCCACTATACTTGTCGCACTTTGCTCTCAGAAGGCGGCGCCGTCGCGCCCCAACGAAAGGTGCAATTATGTCTTTTGCCATCATAACCGACTCCACGTCGGACATCTCCCCCGCCCGCGCCCAAGAGCTCGGCATTTACGTGATTCCGCTGCATGTGATTATCGAGGGCGAGGACCTGCTCGACCAGGTGCAGATTACCGCCCAAGAGTACGTCGCCCGCATGGCCGGCTCCGAGCAGCTGCCGCACACCTCGCAGCCGAGTGCCGGCGAGTTCAAGGAACTCTTTGACCGCGTGCGCGCCGACGGCCACGATAGCGCCATCTTTATCTCGCTGTGCAGCGAGTGGTCCGCCTGCTATGCCAACGCCAGCCTGACGGCCGAAACGCACGAGCTCGACGTGCGCTGCATCGACTCGCGCACCGGCTCGGGCGCCGAGGGCCTGCTGGTGGAGTACGCGCTGGCCATGCGCGAGGACGGCCGCAGCCTGGACGAGACCGAGGCGCAGATCCGCGCGACGCTGCCCGACGCCCACCTGCTGCTGATTCCCCGCACGCTCGAGAATCTCGTTAAGAACGGCCGCGCGCCCAAGCTCGCCGGCCAGCTCACGCAAATGCTCAACATTCGCCTGGCCGTTTCGCCGGAGTGGAAATCGGGCGAGATCAAGGCCATAAAAAAGGGCCGCGGTGCCAAGCGCATCGTTACCAACACCATGGCCGATTGCCTCGCATTTTTGGCCGAGTATCCGGGCTCCAGCGTGCGCGTGCTCACGACCGGCGCCGCCGAGGAGCAGGAGCTTGTCAACGAGGCACTCGCGGGTCAGGATTACGTAGACGCCGGCACCGGCCCCATCGGCTGCACCATCGCCACCCACGTAGGCGTCGACGCCATCGCCATCAGCTACTGCCCGCGCTACCAGCCAACTCGCTAGGGACGTCCACATCAGTTGCGGTGAAATAGGGACTGTTTTTGGCTTATCGGCCGCAAATCAATCCCTATTCCACCGCAACTTAGAAATCGGCAATCAGCCCAGCGGACCCTGAAAAAGCTCCTGATGAGTGCCCATTCGCACCAGCCTGATCACTGGGTTAGTCTTATGGGGCAGATATAGAACGACCACATCGACCAAGCCGTCGGATAGGTGGAAATCGATGTGGCCGTTGTAATTGCCGCCCGGGTTTGAGAGCTCGTGGGCGCCGTACTCCGCCGGAAGCGACCCATGAGCCACAAGCTCTGCAACCGCCGCTTTAAACTCACTCTTTAGCTGCGGATGCATGCGCATCGTTCGTTTGTAGTCCGCCTTAAATTGAGCCTCGACTTTGATCTCGAACATCGCTATTCCTCATCAAGAAATGACATAAGCTCATCAGCGTCGTTGAATGACGGGCTATCGTCCGGCAAAATCCCCAACTCATGAGCCTCGGCGATTACCATGGCACGCCTCGTCGCCTCGTTGGGCACCTCCGCCCTTCCTACAATCTCAAAAGGAATCTTTCGCTGATTTACCAGCTGCCGAACAGCAAGGTTGAGATACGAATTGAGACTCAAGCCAACTGAGTCCAAGAACTCAGTCGCCTGTTCCTTGAGCCCCTCTTCGATGCGAACCGTCGTGGGCTTAACCGTTGCAGTAGACATACGCGACCTCCTCGCCTCATCTTTTACATCAGTATACCCAGTTTAGATGGCAAACTGACGTTAGATAGCATCAGATTGCCATGCATATCCATGTCGCGGTGGGCACGATTGCTCTACATCAGCCCGCCGAGCGCAATGTCGACGGCTTCGTTGAGGTCGTCGGTAATGTGCACCAGCTCCGGATCGAGCGGGCTGATCATACCGGCGTCCATCACCGGACCGTTGAGCCAGTCGAATAGGCCCTGCCAGTACTCGGTGCCCACCAAAACGAGCGGCATGCGCTTGACCTTGTGTGTCTGCACCAGCGTGAGCACCTCGAACATTTCGTCGAGCGTGCCAAAACCTCCGGGAAACACGATGGCGCCCGAGCTGTATTTGACGAACATGGTCTTGCGCACAAAGAAGTAACGGAAGTCCATGCCGAGGTTCACGTATTTATTGAGCCCATGCTCGTGCGGCAATTCAATGCCCAGGCCAACTGACTTGCCGTTGACACTTGCCGCTCCCCTGTTGGCCGCTTCCATGATGCCGGGGCCGCCACCGGTGATGACCGCCACGCCACGTTGTGCGATCTTGCGCCCGACGGTACGCGCCGCCTTGTAGAGCGGATCGGTCTTGGGCGTGCGAGCGCTACCGAAGATGGTCACAGCGGGCCCGAGCTCGGCAAGTGCGCCAAAGCCATCGACAAACTCGGCCTGGATGCGCAGCACGCGCCACGGATCAGCATGCAGCCAGTCGGTCGACTCCTCGGGCGCCAGCAGGTTGGCGTAGGTGTTGTCCTTAGGAATCATGGGGCCGCGCATAACCACGGGGCCGCGGCGGTACGTCTCGTCGTAGGCAGGCTCGCCCTCGACATTCTCGTTCTTAATCATGGGTACTCCTATCGAGAAAAAGAAAAACGGGCGGGGTCGACGCCATGCGCCAAACACCCGCCCGAACATCAACTATTCGGTATGGTACCCACGATGCATCAAGTGCTTGCAAGCTATCGGTCAGCGGTCGCGCAGACGGTGTTAGCGAACGTGATGACCGGCCGGCGCTCGCCCCTTGCCGTTGCCCGCGCTCTGCAAGCGCCCGCGCCGCTCTTAGTAGTCCACCGCCGCAGGACTGTTCATCCAGTCGCTCACAAACGCGCCGTAGCGGCCCTCGATAATGGCCTGGCGGGCACGCTGCATAAGGTTGAGCAGGTAGTAGATGTTGTGCATCGACAGCAGAATACCGCCGAGCATCTCCTTCTGCGTGACCATGTGACGGATGAGCGCGCGGCTGTAGCCGCCCGTGCACACCGGGCAGGTGCAGGTGGGGTCGATGGGGCCGTCGTCGTGCGCAAAGCGGGCGTTGCGGAAGTTGAGGCGGCCTTCACTGGAGAACGCCGTGCCCATGCGGCCGGTGCGCGTCGGCAGCACGCAGTCGAACATGTCGATGCCCACGCCAACGCCGCGCACGAGCGTGGTAGGGTTGCCGACGCCCATCAGGTAGCGTGGCTTGTGCTTAGGCATGTACTCGGAAGCCAGCGGCGCCAGCGTCTCGAACATGGTCTCGTGGTCCTCGCCCACCGAGTAGCCGCCGATGCCGTAGCCGGGGAAGTCGCCGCACTCCTCCAGGTGGCGCAGCGATCGCAGGCGCAGGTCCAGATGCATGCCGCCCTGAACGATGCCAAAGAGCGCCTGGTCATCGCGGGTGTGGGCCTTATAGCAGCGCTCGGCCCACATGCTCGACAGCTCCACGGCGCGCTCAACGTAGGCGCGCGTGGCGGGATAGCCCGGGCACTGGTCGAGCTGCATGCAGATGTCGGAGCCGAGTTTCATGGCGATTTCCATGTTGTCCTCGGGCGTCCAGAACACGTGGCGACCGTCGTAATCGTTGACGATAAATCGCACGCCCTCGTCGGTGAGCTTGACGGCGTCGTTGTGGCTGAACACCTGGAAGCCGCCCGAGTCGGTAAGAATGGGGCCATGCCAGTTCATAAACTTGTGCAGGCCGCCCAGCTCGGCGATGGTGTCCTCGCCGGGACGCATGGACAGGTGATAGGTGTTGGCAAGCACGATCTGGGCGCCGAGCTGCTTGACGGTCTCGGTGGGGATGCCCTTGACGTTTGCCTTGGTGCCCACGGGCATAAAGATTGGCGTCTCGATGTCGCCGTGCGGGGTGTGCAGTACGCCGGCACGCGCGTGCGTCGTCGGATCCTCGGCAATCAGGTCGAATTTAAAAAGGCTCTGGTCCATAAACTGGAACTCCTTGGTTGCGGTTCATACGCAAACCATTATACGGGCAACCCGCAAGGAGCACCGACTCGACAGAAACTGGTGCAAAGGAAACCTGCCCACTTACACCAATGCATCAGGATAAAAAAGATCCGTTTTCCTCCGTCCCCAACGGATCATTTCCGACAGACACTATGACCCAATCCGAGGGCACTAAAAAGATAGGAGCCCCCGCTCGTGACCGCGGGTCGGGGCTGCGACAATGATGTTGAAGTGCCATAGGCGCAGCCGCGCCGCAACGAGGTTGGGAGGCTCCCATGCCAAAGTATTCTACCGCGTTCGGGATGGACGTCCACCTGAGGTCGACCACCGTCTGCGCCCT
>DBFRZS010000019.1:0-1957 GCA_048501115.1 Collinsella aerofaciens
CCCGGCATGCTCGGCATGATCGCCTTCTGGCTGTACTACTGGCTGCTGTCCAAGAAGATCAACCCCATGGTGCTGATCGTTGCCACCATGGTCGTGGGCATCATCGGCGCGTTCTTCGGCGTGCTGGCGTAAGGGCCCGGCCTATTATTTGCCCCCAAGGGAAACGGCGACCCATTGCGGTCGCCGTTTTTTATTACCGAAAGCTAGTTGGAGGTGCTTCGTGATTCGATCTGACAATCCACCCGATAATGGCGTGAGCGGGGCGATGTATCTATTTGGCACGGCGCTCTTGTGGAGTTTTATCGGCATCCTCGTTCGCGCCAATTCGCAGTCAGCTCTTTTGATCGGTGCCGTCACGGCAATATTTATGGCGCTCTTTATCCTGCTCGTCGGCAGACCCGTCCTTCGCGTCAGCCGTCTTATTGTCCTTGTGGCCGTCTGCAACTTCGTGACGGGCACCACGTTTAACTTTGCCAACCAGCTCACGACGGTCGGCAACGCGATCGTTCTGCAGTACACCTCGATGATTTTCGTTATCGTGTATCAATCGCTCGCAACTCGCACGTTGCCCTCGCCTGCGAAGATTGCCTCCGTGGTGGTTGCTTTTACGGGTATGGGACTTTTCTTTTTAGGTGATTTGAGCGCCGAGGGCATGCTCGGCAACCTGCTTGCCGTCATTTCGGGCGCCACCTTTGGGCTGTGTTTCTTTTTAAACTCTCGCCCCGATGCGTCGCCCATGGTGTCCTCGCTCATCTCCTGCGGCATCTCGATACTGCCGATCGTCTATTTTGCCGGCGACCTAGGCTCCGTGAAACCCTTTGAGTGGGGGCTTATGCTGGTGCATGGCCTTTTTTGCAGCGGCCTTGCGAGTGTGCTGTATGCCAAGGGGATTGCGCGCACCAACGCGTTTGCGGCCAACTTGGTCTGCATGAGTGAGGTCGTGCTCGCTCCCTGCTGGTCGGCGCTCCTCTTTGGCGAGGTCTTTCGCTGGAACGAGTTTTTGGGCGCAGCGATTATCGTTTTGGTGATTGTGGCCAACTTGGCATCCGATGCCTTTGGCGATGGCTTTCTGGTGACGCTTGTCCGCCATCGAAGCAAAGAGCGCGCCTGACAGGATACGTCTGCCGTTTACGGTAAAAAACACTCCGCTGAGCGAGTGGTATTAAATAGTAAGAACCTGCATACCTATAATTGGTATCAAATCATTTGTGCCTGGCATGGGTGTTAGCAGCACACCAGGTACGCTTCGAGCCGTGGAATCGAACTCCCGGAATTGATATCAACAACGCGCGCGACGGGAGTGACGACGGTTCGAGATTCCTTATTGGGAGGAATTATGCTTGTCCAAGCAATCCTCGTCGGCTTAGTCGGAGCGTTTGGATGCCTCGACTACCAGCTCGGCACCCTCTACGCGTTCCGCCCCATCGTCCTGTGCCCGCTCGTGGGCCTGGTGCTGGGGGACCTGCAGACTGGCCTTGCCGTTGGCGCCAGCCTGGAGTTGCTGTTCATGGGCTCGATCTCCATCGGCGCCTACGTGCCGCCTAACGAAACCGTCGGCGGCGTGCTCGCCTGCGCGTTTGCCATTCAGCTCGGTCAGGGTACCGAGACGGCCATCGCGCTCGCCATGCCCATCGCCGTCCTTGCGCTGACGATCGGCAACATTACCAATGCCTTGTTCCCTGTGTTTGTCGATATGGCAGACAAGTTCGCCCTCAAGGGAAACCTCAAAGGCATCTACGCCGTTCATTGGGGAATTGGAATCTGGGGCTGCGTCGAGTACTTCCTGCTGTGCGGCGGCGCCTTCTATTTGGGTTCCGACGCCATCCAGGGCCTGCTCGACTTCATCCCGACCTTTGTGATCGACGGCTTTGGCGTTGCCGCCAACATCCTGCCTGCCATGGGCTTCGCCATGCTCGGCCGCCTGGTGCTCACCAAGCAGCTCGTGCCCTTCTACTTC
>DBFRZS010000002.1:0-95561 GCA_048501115.1 Collinsella aerofaciens
GAGGGCACCTTCCGCCTTCTGGAGGCCGTCCGCAAGCACGGCGTCCGCTACCACCACGTCTCCACCGACGAGGTCTACGGCGACCTTGCGCTCGACGACCCGGCGAAGTTCACCGAGGAGACGCCGTACCACCCGAGCAGCCCGTACTCGAGCACCAAGGCGTCCTCCGACATGCTCGTGCGCGCCTGGACCCGCACCTACGGGCTTCGCACCACGATCTCGAACTGCTCCAACAACTACGGCCCCTACCAACACGTGGAGAAGTTCATCCCCAGGCAGATCACCAACATCGTCGACGGCGTCCGCCCCAAGCTCTACGGCCGCGGCGAGAACGTCCGCGACTGGATCCACACCGAGGACCACTCCTCGGCCGTCTGGGACATCCTCACCAAGGGCCGGATGGGGGAGACCTACCTCATCGGCGCCAATGGGGAGAAGAACAACATCACCGTGCTGCGCATGATCCTCGAGGCAATGGGGAAGGACCCCGAGGACTTCGACTGGGTCGCCGACCGCCCCGGCCACGACCGCCGCTACGCCATCGACAGCACCAAGCTCCAGCGCGAGCTGGGCTGGAGGCCGGCCCACACCGACTTCGCCGAGGGCCTGAAGCAGACGATCGACTGGTACGTCGAGAACGAGTCCTGGTGGCGCCCGGCCAAGGAGGCCACCGAGGCACGCTATCGCGCCCAGGGGCAGTAAGACCGCATCCCGGCGAACCGCACCGCGGGGCGCCCGCTCGGGGCCGCAGGGCATGGGGATGATCCTGCGTCCCCGCGCGGGCGCCCCCGTTTATCCAACCTCTTCGATAGGAGCTTTTCCCACATGGCAGACATCGCATTCGAGAAGGACCTCTCCGTCGCCGAGACCGGCATCGAGGGCCTCAAGGTCGTCGACCTCGCCGTCCACGGCGACTCGCGCGGCTGGTTCAAGGAGAACTGGCAGCGCGCCAAGATGTGCGCCCTGGGCATCCCGGACCTAAAGGTCGTCCAGAACAACATCTCCTACAACGACAAGAAGGGCGTCACGCGCGGCATCCACGCCGAGCCCTGGGACAAGTTCATCTCCGTGGCCCGCGGCAGCGTCTTCGGCGCCTGGGTGGACCTTCGTGAGGGCAGCGCCACCTACGGGAAGGTGTTCACCTGCACCCTGGACCCGTCCAAGGCCATCTACGTCCCGCGCGGCGTGGGCAACTCCTTCCAGGCGCTGGAGGACGGCACCGCCTACACCTACCTGGTGGACGCCCACTGGTCGCTGGAGCTCAAGAGGACGTACACCTTTGTGAACCTCGCCGATCCGGAGCTCGCCATCGAGTGGCCCATCCCGTTGGATCAGGCCACCGTCTCCGAGGCGGACAAAAACCACCCGATGCTCAAGGACGTCGTCCCCATGGCGCCCAGGCGCACCCTCGTCACCGGCTGCAACGGCCAGCTTGGCCATGCGGTGCGTGCGCTCGCCGAGGAGCGCGGCGTCGCCAAGGGCTTCGACTTCTGCGACATCGACACCTTCGACATGTCCGACCCGGAGGCCTATGCGCAGTACGACTGGTCGCTCTACGGCACCGTGATCAACTGCGGCGCCTACACGGCCGTGGATAAAGCCGAGACCCCCGAGGGCCGCGTGACCGCCTGGAAGGCCAACGCGACCGGCCCCGCCCTTCTCGCCCGCACCTGCGCCGAGCACGGGATCACCCTCGTGCACGTGTCCAGCGACTACGTCTTCGACGGCACCGCGGAGGTGCACGACGAGGAGGAGCCCTTCAGCCCGCTTTCCGTCTACGGCCAGACCAAGGCCGCCGGCGACATCGCCGTGGCCGGGTGCCCCCGCCACTACGTCATGCGCAGCTCCTGGGTTATCGGAGAGGGGCACAACTTCGTCAAGACCATGAGGGGGCTGTCCGACCGCGTCGCCGACCCGGACGACAAGCTGGACCAGGTCACCGTCGTGGACGACCAGCTGGGCCGCCTGACCTTCACGCGCGATATGGCGCAGGCCATCTTCCATGTGCTGGACGCGAAGGCCCCCTATGGCACCTACGATTGCACCGGCTCCGGCGCCGTGAAGAGCTGGGCCGATATCGCCCGCGCCGTCTTCGAGGCCGCCAACGGCAACGGCGACAGGGTCGTGCCGGTGTCGACCGCCGACTACTACGCGAGCGCCGAGGGCCCCGTCGCCCCGCGCCCGGTCCACTCCGCGCTCGACCTGTCCAAGCTCGAGGCTGCCGGCTTCCACATGCCCGACTGGGAGGAAGAGCTGGGGGAGTACATCAAGACGCTCTAGCCGCTATTAACTTTTCGAGAGTAAAAGCCGCCGTTCTTTAACGGCGGCTTTTCTTGTTGGTGGCTATCTGCGCAGTGATGCCAATAGTATTTTGCGGAAGATCTACCTCTCGCTTGGCATGGAAGTAGGGTGGCCGGGCTGGTCGTCGTAGGCGTATTTGCTGTACACGTTGACCTCCCACTGCTTTTTTTCGACCTTTGCTACAGAATCTAGGATGAAGCCGGTCGCAAGGCTCAGGCCGCACAGGAACATAAACGAGGCGGCGAGCATAGCGGTGGGGAAGCGCGGGACGAGGCCGGTCTGGAAATATTCGACAACGATGGGCATGCCCAGGGCGAGGCCGAATACCGCGAACAGAAGCGCAACGAGGCTGAAGAACTTCAGCGGGCGGTAGTCCTTGAACAGCGTGCCGATCATCGCAACGACTTTAATGCCGTCGCTCACGGTGTTGAGTTTGGACTCGGAACCCTCGGGACGGTCGCGGTACTCGATGGGCACATCTTTGATGCGCCAGTGGTGGTCGACGGCGTGGATCGAGAGCTCGGTTTCGATCTGAAAGCCCTCGGAAAGCACTGGGAAGGTTTTAACGAACGGGCGGCTCATGGCGCGGTAGCCTGTCATGACGTCATCGAAGCTGTAGCCATAGATCCACTTGATCATGGCGCGGACCAGATTATTGCCAAAGCCGTGGAAGGCACGCTTGTTCTCCTCGGCGTAGGTGCCGTTGGAAAGGCGATCGCCTACGGTCATGTCGGCCGTGCCGTTAAGGATGGGCTCGCAGAGGGCCTTGGCCGCCTCGGCGGGGTAGGTGTCGTCTCCGTCGACCATCAGGTAGCAATCGGCGTCGATATCGCGAAACATCTGGCGGCACACGTTGCCCTTTCCCTGACGGGGCTCAAAGCGGACTGTGGCGCCGTGCTCGGTGGCAATGCGTGAGGTATCGTCCGACGAGTTGTTGTCATAGACATAGACCGTCGCCTGCGGAAGCTCGCGGTGAAAGTCGTCGATGACTTTGCCGATCGTGAGCGCTTCGTTGTAGCAAGGGATGATGACGGCGATGGATTCAGAATTCACTTAATGCTCCTTATACATTCAATCCTAGAAAGTATAGCCGTTTGGGCCTGGCATCCTAAGATGTGGGTTAGTTCTCCAGTTTTGTTGCGCGAATCGTTTGCATGGCCGTCGGGTCTATACTGTTCGTTTGTCAACGATTACGAGTAAAGGAGTTGCATCCGTGTCGGATCAGACAAAGCAACAAGAAACTCGCAGTCTGCCTGCGACGTTTGCTAAGAACGAATTTGAGAAGGACGCGTTTATCCTTCGTCAGCTGGTTACCAAGGATTTTAAGATCAAGTATCGCCGTAGCGTTCTGGGCGTCGCATGGTCGGTGCTCAACCCGCTGCTGATGATGATCGTCATGGCCATCGTGTTCTCGACGATTTTTGGCCAGGGCCGCAATGGCTCAATGACGCCCGAGATGTACCCGCTGTACTTGATCGTGGGTAACATCACCTTTGCCGTCATGTCTGAGTCTACTAACCAGGCCCTGACGTCGATCGTGGGCGCTGCCCCTCTGCTCAAGAAGGTTAAGGTGCACCGCTGGGTTTTCCCGGTGCAGAAGGTGCTCTTCTCGCTGGTCAACTTTGCCTTCTCGCTGGTCGCCGTCGCCATCGTCATGCTGTGGTTCCGCGTTATGCCTTCTTGGCACCTGATTCTGTTGCCGGTTTGCCTGCTGCTGCTTATGTGCTTCTGCATGGGCCTGGGCATGATGCTCTCTGCCCTTACGGTCTTCTTCCGCGACGTTATGCATCTGTGGAGCGTCGTCATTACGGCGTGGACTTACATTACGCCCATCTTCTGGACGACTGACTATATTGCGCAAATGCCGCATCTCGTGCGTATCTTGATGTATGCGAACCCCATGTTCAACTACCTGCAGTTTATGCGCGATATCTTCCTGTTCCAGACTACGCCCTCGCTTATGACGTTTGGTATGTGCGTCGCTTGGGCGGTTCTTGCGCTTATTATTGGCTATACCGTGTTCCATAAGTCCGAGCGCAAATTTATCCTCTACATCTAAGGAGTGCTGTGATGACTGAATCTGTTGTTGATTACAGCGAGCAGCCTCTGGCTGTCGAGGTCGACGACGTCACCATGATCTTTAACATGGCGTCCGAGTCGCTGACCAACCTCAAGGAGTACTTCATTAAGCTTGCCAAGCACGAGCTGTTCTTTGAGGAGTTTAGGGCGCTTAAGCACATCTCGTTTGATATTCATCGCGGCGAGGTTGTGGGTCTGGTCGGCACCAATGGCTCCGGCAAGTCTACGATGCTCAAGATTATCGCTGGCGTTCTTGAGCCTAGCGAGGGCAGCGTTAAGGTGCACGGTAACATCGCGCCGCTGATTGAGCTTGGCGCCGGCTTTGACCCCGAGCTGACCGCCCGCGAGAACATCTATCTGAACGGCGCCCTGCTCGGCTATACCAAGGAGTTCATCGACGCCAACTTTGACGGCATTATCGAATTCGCTGAGCTGCAGAACTTTGTCGATATGCCGCTCAAGAACTTCTCCTCGGGCATGGTGGCGCGTATCGCCTTTGCAATCGCGACGATTACCGAGCCCGATATTCTGATCGTTGACGAGACGTTGTCCGTCGGTGATGTGTTCTTCCAGCAGAAGTGCGAGGCCCGCATCCAGCACTTTATCCAGAGCGGCGAAGTGACGGTTCTGTTCGTTTCGCACTCCATGGAGCAGGTTGAGCGCATCTGCCAGCGTGCCGTTTGGATTGAGAAGGGTGACCTTCGCATGGACGGCCCGGTCAGTGAGGTCTGCAAGGCGTACCGTGAGCAGTTCAACTAGGTTATAATTATTTGCGCCTGACAGGCTTGCGCTTGCTTTGGCGTGCGGTTATTTGCTCCATTAGCTCAGTTGGATAGAGCAGGGGACTTCTAATCCCAAGGTCGACGGTTCGAATCCGCCATGGAGCACCATCGTTTATTAAGCCCGGACCGCTTGGTGGTCTGGGCTTTTTTATCTTGTGTGCTGCGGCTTTGAAGGGTTCGCTATGGGAAGCAAAAGGCTCGACTGGATCGATATTGCAAAGGGGATTGCAATTATTCTGGTCATTTGGGGCACACCGTCCCAAATCCCTCTCCCTTGCGGCACGCGATCTTCTCGTTTCACATGCCGTTGTTCTTTATTCTTGCCGGGTATACGTTTAGGCCGAAGCCGTGGCGTGAGCTGCTGAGTGGTTCGGTATCGCGCCTGCTGGTGCCGTATGTGGTTCTTGCACTGGCGTGGCAGGTGCCGACGTTCTTGATGAGCGGCGCTCCTTTGACGAGCGGTGCGTTTGCGGGCGGGCTCGAGACACTCGTGTTTGCCTTGGGCGTTGATGTGCATGGGCTTGGCATTACCGCCGTTGGCATGGCATGATTTTTGGCGGCGCTGTTTACGTCGCGCCTGCTGTTTAATGCGCTCGTGCGGCTGTTTGATCGCCGCGGGATTGGGGTTGTTTGGCAGGGCGTTGTCTGTGCCGCGATTGCCTTTTGCGGTTTGAGCATGTCTCGCTATTTTGGTGCTTACCTGCCGCTCGATTTGGATTTGAGCTGCTATATCGTCTTGCTGATGTGGATTGGTTATACGGCGCGCCAAAGGGGGCTGGAGCCGAGCGTGAGCAAGCCTCTGCTGTTCATGGGAGCCGGTGTTGCTTGGCTTGTCCTTGCCGCGCTGAGTGGGCTTGAGCTTTCGAGCCGCCGCGTGGATGGGTTTGTGGTTGCGACAGTTGCCGCTCTTGCCGGCAGCTACTGCGTGTGCTGGGTTTCGATGGCGTTGGAGAAGTTGAAAGACGTGCCGGTTTTGGGGGCTTTTGAGCGAGGACTCGTGTTTTGCGGACAAGCCAGTCTGGCGATCTTTGCGATTCACGCGGTCGATTGGTTTATTCCTTGGCAGACCATGCCTCTGCTTATGACGCTGCCAGCATCGTGGCTCTTCGCGTCAATTGTGCGTTGCGCCTGCGATATTGGATTGGCGTACGTGATCAAGAAGGCGTAATTAAAAGCGGGGAGGACCAAGTCGGCCCTTCCCGCTGTCATTATTCAGTAGTGTTGCAGTCTTACTTTTTGAGATACTCCCTCAGCAGCTCCAACGCGTGAGCGTAGCCTTGCAAGCCCTCGCCAGTGATGGTGGCAAAGCAGGCTAGGCGTGCATAGCTCACCTGGCGGAAGTCTTCGCGCGTCTCGACGGCGCTGATGTGGACCTCGACGGCAGGGATGGCGACGGCCTTGAGGGCGTCGAGGATCGCCACGCTCGTGTGCGTGTAGGCGGCCGGGTTGATGACGATGCCGTCGACCTTGCCGTAGGCCTCTTGGATCTTGTCGACGATGCTGCCCTCGTGGTTAGACTGGAAGACATCGACCTCGTCAAAGCCCTGTGCGGCGCCCGCTTCCTGGCAGATCTGCACTAAGCGGTCGTAGTTGTCGCTGCCATAGATGCCCGGCTCGCGAATGCCGAGCATGTTGAGGTTGGGGCCGTTGATGACGAGTGCTTTCATGGTTGCTTCCTTTGCGGTTGGAAAACCACCACAAAGGTGCCTGTCCCCTTTGTGGTGGTTTTGGTTAGAGAGCGGGTGGGAGGGTGTCGAGGAGGGCCTGGGCGGTGTTGGCGGCGCAGTCGCGTGAGTCGATGATGTAGTCGGCCCAGGCGCGGTAGCGCGGCATACGCTGCTCGGCCAGCTTGTCGATGCCGTCGCGCGCGGTGATGGGGCGGCCCTTGTGGGCGAGCTCGTCGAGCTTGCGGTTGAGCATCACGATTTGGCTGTTCTGGTGCAGCAGCGGATAGTTCTCGTCGCGTGTGACCACGCCGCCACCGGTGGAGAGCACCAGGCCGCTGCGCTTGGAGATGTCGGCCAGCGCCGCCGTCTCCTGGTCGCGGAAGGTCGCCTCGCCGCGCTCGACGATATAGTCGGCGCAGGGCATGCCTAGACGCTCCTCAAGCGCGCGATCCAGGTCGATGTGCTCGCGGCCCGTGAGCTGAGCGATCTGCTCGCCCACGCGGGTCTTGCCCGAGCCCGGCATGCCAATCAGGGCGATGTTCTGCTCATGGCGCGACAGGCGCTCCGTTACGTCCAGGATGCGCTCGCGCGGGGTGACTTGGCCGGTGTAGCGCTCGACGGCCTGTGCCGCTTGGGCCACGAGCATCAGCAGACCGCCGATGCAGGGGATACCGCGGCGCTCGGCCTCGAGCATCAGGCCCGTGCGGGCGGGGTTGTAGACAATGTCGATAACGCCTTCGAGCGCATCGAGCCCTTCGAGTGTGCAAGGCGCGTCGGGGCAGTGGGGGAACATGCCGGCAGGCGTGCAGTTGACGAGCAGGGCGGCGTCGGACTGCTGCGCGATATTGCCGTAGTTGACCTCGCTCGTGCGGCCCACGGGCACCACGGTGGCGCCAAGGTCGCCGAGCACCATGCTTGCCGTGGTGCCGGCACCACCGGTGGCGCCAAGCACGAGGACCTTCTTGCCGGCAACCTCTACGCCCAACTCCTCGACTAGACACTGAAAACCAAAGTAGTCGGTGTTGTCGCCGCGCAGGCGACCGTCGGGTAGGCGCGTGATGGTGTTGACGTTGCCCATGCGCTCGGCGAGCGGGCTCAGCTCGTCCAGGTATTCCATGACGGCGCGTTTGTAGGGGATGGTCACGTTGGTGCCTTCCCATTCGTTACCCGTCATAAAAGCCTCAAGATCCTCGGGCTCGCGCTCAAAACGCACGTACTCGAGCCCTGCGAGCTCCTTGTAGATGGTCGGGGTGTAGCTGTGGCCCAGCACGCGGCCCAGTACGCCGTAGGGGCGGGTTGCGGCGGTGTCGGTCATCTAGAGCACCTCCGTGTAGCTGCCAAAGTAGGTGAAGCTCTCACACACGTCGTCGATCGAATCGAGCAGGTCGTCGAGGGCCTTGCTGCCAAAGGGGCAGTCCAGGTCAAAGTAGAACATAAACTCAAAGTCGCGGCCGGGGATGGGGCGGCTCTCGAGCTTGATGAGGTTGATATTGAGCGCGTAGAAGCGCTCGAGTACGCGATAGAGCGCGCCCGGTTCGTTGGCTGTGGTGATCATGAGCGAGGTGCGGTTGGCGCCGGGGTAGACGCGCGGCTCGCGGCTGATGACGACAAAGCGCGTGTAGTTGTTGTCCGAGTCCTGGATGTTGGACTCCAGCACCTCCAGACCGTAGAGCGCCGCACAGCTGCGCGATGCGATGGCGGCAACATCGGTGCGCTCGGAGTTGGCGACCATCTCGGCCGACATGGCCGTGTTAGGGTACTTGGTGGCGTGCAGGCCGTGGGACTCGATAAAGCTAGCGCACTGCGCGATGGCCTGACCGTGGCTGTAGACCTCGCGTATGTCCGCGAACTTGGTGCCGGGCTTGACGAGCAAGTTGTGGTCGATCTTGAGGCGAAGCGAGCGCACGATGTGAAAGTCGAACTGGGCGAGCAGGTCGTAGACGGCGTTGACCGAGCCGGCGGTGGAGTTCTCGATGGGCAGCACGCCAAACTCGCAGAAGCCGTCGCGCACGGCGCGCATAACGCCTTCGAAGGTCTCGAAAAACGTGATGTCGGGCACGTCGAAGAGCTTGCACGCGGCGATCTGGCTGTAGGCGCCCTCGACGCCCTGGCAGGCGACGGTGGCCGTCTGGGGGAAGAGTGTGTCAAAGGCTGCGGCCGTGGCATGGGCCTTTTGCGACACCGTGATGCCCTTAAGCTCGTTGATGTAGCGCTGCTGCTCGGCCTTACTCATGCTCATGAGGAGGCGGAACAGGGTGATGGACTGCGCCTCGTAGCGCTCGGGCGCGCGGCTGGCGAGGTTGTTGAGTTTGGATCGCTCGCGGGCGGGGTCAAAGACGGCCTTGCCCATCTCGATCTTTGATTTGGCGACCTCGGTGGCAATGTCCATACGCTCGACAAAGCTGTTGAGGAGCGTGGTGTCGATGCCATCAATGGTCTGGCGAATATCGGCAAGGTCCATAGGGACCCCTTTCGTGAATGGTTGCCTGGGGTAGTTAATTTGGGACGGGGCTTTTTTAGCTACCCTTTGACTGTCGACGAATCGATGGGTGCCAAGGCAAATATCAACTGGCATATGGGGGTAGCTAAAATAGCCCCGTCCCAAATTAACTACCCTTGGGATGGGTGGACTAAAGCTGTCCGGCGTCTTCTAGGAGGGCGTCCCAGATGGCGAGGGCGGCGGCTGCCTCGGCTACGGGGACGGCGCGCGGGACAATACAGGGATCGTGGCGGCCGTGGACCGAGAGCTCGGCGTTTTCCATGGCGTCCATGTCTACGGTCTGTTGCTCGCGACCGATGGAGGGCGTCGGCTTCACGGACATACGCCACATGACGGGCGCGCCGGTGGAGATGCCGCCCAGAATGCCGCCGGCATTATTGGACTCGATCTCGATCTCGCCGGTCTCGGCATCGATGCGATATGGGTCGTTGTTCTCGCTGCCGCGCATGGCGGCCACGGCAAAGCCCATGCCAAACTCCACGCCCTTTACGGCGGGAATGCCAAACGCGATTTGCGCGATTCGGTTCTCGATGCCGTCGAACATGGGGTCGCCGATGCCCGCGGGAAGCCCGTAAATGCCGCACTCCACGATGCCGCCGATGCTGTCGAGCTCGTCGCGCGCGGCCAGGATCTCCTCGCGCATGCGACCGGAAGCGGCAGCGTCAATGCAGGGCAGGTCGTTCGTAAGGATCGCCTTGCGGTCGGCCTCGCGATAGACCATGTCGTCCATCGGCAGGTCGGAGATGCCACCGATCTGCGCCACGTGCGCCATCACTTTAATGCTGCGGGCCTCGAGTGCCTGCAGCGCGATGCCGCCGGCGATGCATAAGGGGGCCGTTATGCGGCCGGAGAAATGCCCGCCACCAGCGACATCGTGCATGTTGCGATACTTCACACGCGCAGGGAAGTCCGCATGTCCGGGACGGGGCTTGCGGCGCAGATCGGAGTAATCCTTGGAGCGCGTGTTGGTGTTCTCGATAATCGCGGCGATGGGCGCGCCGGTGGTATGTCCATCGACCACACCGGCGATGATGTGGGCGGCGTCGGCCTCGCGGCGCTTGGTCGCGGTCTCATCACGGCCGGGGGCGCGGCGGTCCAAAAAGGCCTGCAGCTGCTCCTGGTCCACAGCGATGCCCGCCGGGATGCCATCGAGCGAGCAGCCGATAGCGGGGGAGTGCGACTGTCCGAAGATGCTTAAGTGCAAGACGTTGCCAAAGGTCGAGGACATGCTATTCCTCCTCGAGCGTGACCTTGCCGCCCAGTAGGCGGTAGTGGTCGAAGAAATCGGGATAGGACTTGTTGACGGCCTCGGCGCCGTGGATCACGACCTCACCGGTGGCGCGGCTCGCGGCGATGGCGGCCATCATGGCGATGCGGTGGTCGTTGTGCGAATCGACCTCGCCGCCGGTGAAGGCATCGACACCCTTGATGATGAGGTCATCGCCGGCAATGCGTACCTGCGCGCCCAGAGCGGTGAGCTCGCGGGTGGTGGTGACCAGGCGGTCGGATTCCTTGATACGCAGGCGGGCGCAATCGCGGATAAAGGTGCGGCCCTGTGCCAGCGAGGCCACGGCCGAGATAACGGGTACCAGGTCGGGAATGTCGTGGGCGCTCATCTCAAAGCCGGCGAGCTTGTCGGACTGCACGGTGGCGGCGTTGGTGGAGCGTACGATGCGGGCGCCAAAGCGCGAAAGCGCGGCAAGCACATTGCGGTCGCCCTGCGCGGAGCTCAGGGACACACCCTCGACGCTGATGGGGTCGGTGCCGATGGCGCCGGCACACAGCCAAAAGGCGGCGTTGGACCAGTCGCCCTCGACGGTCACGCTGCCAGGCGTACGGTACGAGCCGCTGCTCACACGGAAGTTCGTGACCTCGGGCTGGCCGTCCCTGGCGGGAATACGCTCGACGTTGACCTCGACGCCAAAGGCCTTCATGGCCTGGATCGTCAGGTTGATGTAGGGACGGCTCTCAATGAGGCCGGTCACCTGCACGCAGGAGGGCTGGGCGAGCAACGGGGCTGCCAGCAGCAGGCCCGAGATGTACTGCGAGCTCACGTTGCCCGGCAGGATAAAGGTGCCCGGGCGCATGCGGCCGCTTGTCTTGAGCGGAAAACCGCCCAGACCCTGCAGGTCGCAACCGGCGGCGATGATCTCGTCCGAGAGCGGGGACAGCGGGCGGGCGCCCAAGCGTCCCTGACCCACAAAAGTTGCTTCTGCGCCCAGCGCGCAGGCGACGGGCAACATAAAGCGGAGCGTGGAGCCGCTTTCGCCGCAGTCAAGCGTGCCGCCGGCAAGGGCCTTGAGCAGGCCGAACTCAATACTCTTCATAGTGGGATGGACCTGGAAGCCGTCCTCGACGGTCTCGATGCGAGCACCCAGGGCCGTAAGGCAACGCACCGTAGCCTCGATGTCGGCGCAGGTGGTGTTGCAGGTGACGTGTGTCTCGCCGTTGGCAAGCGCAGCGCAGATGATGAGGCGGTGCGCCATCGACTTGGACGCGATGGCGGGAACGGTGCCCTTGAGCGGGGAGGGGGTGATGCGGGCTAGCATGCGGATGTGTCTCCCTTCTGGCCGAGGCCCTCGGCAATGAGTTCGTGGAAAGTGGAAAGCGGCGTGCGGTCGATACTACAGCGGCCAATGCCGTGCGGAATCACTAGGTCAATAGTGTCACCGGCGCGTTTTTTGTCGTGGAGCGCCTCGGCAAAGACGGCATCGGCATCTAGGTCGCAGCGGGTCTTGAGGCCGTGGCGGGCGCAGAGCTCCTCAATACGATTGGGCAGCTCGGCATCGCAAATGCCATGCAGGGCTGCGGCACGCGTGATGATGCCCATGCCAATCGACACGCAGTTGCCGTGGCCGAGCTCAAAGTGCTCGCAGGCCTCGACGGCGTGCCCGGCGCTGTGTCCAAAGTTGAGGAGCTTACGCTGGTTAGTTTCGCGCTCGTCGGCGACGACCACGGCGCGCTTGATGTCGATATTGCGGGCGATGATGAGCGCTACGCGGGCCACATCGCGGTTGAGCAGCTCCAGCGTGAGCGGGGTCTTCTCCAGCTCGGCGAAAAGCTCCGGGTCGGCGATCACGGCGTGTTTGACGACCTCGCCGCAGCCGTCAGCGAACTGCTCGGGCGTGAGGGTGGCCAGGCACCCCACGTCGGCGATAACCACGCTCGGCTGCCAAAAGGCGCCGGCCAAGTTCTTGCCGGCGGCCAGATCGATGGCGGTCTTACCGCCCACCGACGAATCCACCATGGCGAGCAGGCTTGTGGGGATCTGCACAAACTTGCAGCCGCGCATGTAGGTGGCAGCCACAAAGCCCGCCACGTCGCCCACGACACCGCCGCCGAGTGCTACGATCACGTCGGAGCGCGAAAGCTCGTGCTCGGCCACAAACTCCAAAATGGCTACATAGGTTTCGGCGCGCTTATGGGCCTCGCCGGCCTCGAAGGTGCAGATGCTCACCTCGTAGCCTGACGCCTCCAGGCTCTGCTTAACGGGCATCTGGTAGAGCGGGCCCACGTTGGTGTCCGTCACGATGACGGCCTTGGAGCCGCCGGCAGTGGCGCGCACGAGCGGTCCCGTTTGCTCCAGCAAAAACGTGCCAACATGCACCTGGTAGGGGCGTGCAGTGTCGATATCGATGGTAATCGCCATAAGCTTCGGTCCTTTCGACCTGGCGTGATAGGTGGTCTAGTGGGAGGCCTCGTCGTCGAGTGCGCGCTTGATGCGGTCGCCCTCGGCAAGGAGATTCTCCAGATAGCGCTGGTCGCGGTCCTTGAGCGCACGGCTGTAGGCGCCGAGCGAGTCGATCAGGTGGTCGATCTCGAAGGCGAGAGCATCGGCGTCGTCGATCATGAGCTCGGACCACATCTGCGGATTGAGGTGCGCCACGCGGGTGAGGTCGCGGTAGCTGCCGGCCGAAAAGCCGTGGTGGATCTGAGCGGTCGGGCTCTTAACATAGGCGTTGGATACCACGTGCGCAAGCTGACTCGTGAAGGCGATGACGCGGTCGTGCTCGGCTGCGCTGGTCACGCTGAACTTGCCAAAGCCCAAGGGGCGCACCATCTCGCGCACCTGGCCCAAAAGCTCCAGTTTGAGTGCATCGTCCACCGCAGGCGGCACGAGCACGAGCGGCGCGCCCTGGAACAGGTCGGCGCGGGAGTGCGCATAGCCCGAGTACTGCGTGCCCGCCATGGGGTGCGCGCCCACAAAGTAAAAGCCGTGCTCGCGGGCAAGCTCAAAGGCGCGCTCGCACACGATGCCCTTGACGCCCACCGTGTCGATCACCACGGGGCCCATAATGGCCTCGGTGTCGGTGGCGTCGGCGAGTGCCTGGGCATGCTCCTCGAGCCACTCGATGCAGGCCTCGGGGTAGCAGGCCAGGACGATGATGTCGCATTCGCCGAGTGTCTTGTCGTTGAGCTCTCCGGCGACAGTGCCCATGCTGGCGGCCGTCATGACATCGTCATCGGGGTCCCAGGCCAGCACGCGGACGCCCGCCTGTGCATAGCCGCGGGCAAAGCTACCGCCGATGAGGCCAAGGCCGACGATACCGGCGCACTTGGGGCCGCCCTGGTTAACACGCGCGTTTCTCACCGTACCCATGGGCTACTCCATGGTCTCTTGGCAGACAACCTCGCGGATTGCTCGGATGCGGCGCATGGTGTCGTCGAACTGATCGGGGGTGAGGGCCTGGGCGCCGTCGGACCAGGCGCGGCTCGGCTCGTCGTGGACCTCGATCTCCAGGCCGTTGGCACCGCAGGCGGTCGCGGCGAGCGCCATGGGCTCAACGTAGCGGGTGTAGCCGGTGGCGTGGCTGGGGTCGGCAACGACAGGCAGGTGCGACAGGTGGTGCAGCACCGGCACGGCGTTGAGGTCGAAGGTATTGCGGGTGCGGGTCTCGAAGGTGCGGATTCCGCGCTCGCACAGGATGACGTTGTCGTTGCCCTCGCTCATGATGTACTCGGCTGCCATAAGCAGCTCGTCGATCGTGCCGGACATGCCGCGCTTGAGCAGAATTGGGGTCTGGGTTTTGCCGACCTCCTTGAGCAGGGGAAAGTTCTGGGCGTTGCGGGCGCCGATCTGCATGACGTCAATCTTCTTGTCCAAGAAGACCTGCACGTCGCGTGGGTCCATGATCTCGGTGACAATCGGCATGTCGAGCTCGGCAGACGCCTCGCACAGCAGGTCGAGGCCGGCGGGGCCCATGCCTTGGTAGGCGTAGGGGGAGGTGCGGGGCTTGTAGGCACCGCCGCGCAGCATCGTGGCGCCGGCGGCCTTCACGCGGCGGGCGATGCGGATGAGGTTATCGCCCTCGACGGAGCACGGGCCGGCGATGACCTGGAACTGGTCGCCGCCGATCTTGACGCCGTGGCCGCAGTCGATGACGGAGTCCTCGGGGTGGAACTTGCGGTTTGCGCGCTTGAACGGCTCGGAGACGCGCTGCACGCGCTCGACGACATCCATGGACTCGAGCAGGAACGGATCGATCTTGGTCGTATCGCCCACCAGGCCGATGATCGTCTCGTTCTCGCCGCGCGAGACATCGGTCTTCAGGCCCTTTTTCTCAATCCAGCTGACGATATGGCCGACGGCCTCGTCGCTGGCGCTCTGCTTTAAAATTGCAATCATGGTGTGCCTCTCACCTCGATGGATAACTTTTGCAAAAACGGCCCGCATCGCGAGCCGTGTATATATGGTGCATGAGAGTTTATACTATCTGACTCGCTTTTGCCTTCTAAAGTGGGCCGTTGCGCCGCGTCTTCCTCGGAATTGCAAATCTTTTTCTTTTATTTTGATAGCCCGTGGTGCACTTGGGTATAATGCCAACCGTTGGCCCTATTAGCTCAGGGGATTAGAGCGTCTGCCTCCGGAGCAGAAGGCCGTTGGTTCGAATCCAACATGGGGCACCATCGAACGTAAGACCGTCCGAACCTCGCATGGTCCGGGCGGTTTTTCTTATACCGACGCGACGTGATGGGACGTGGTATGGCAGCAACGGATATCGAGCGCGGACTCTCGACCGCCGAGGTCGAGGAGCGCATCGCCGCCGGTAAAATCAACCGCAACATGGAGCTCAAGACCAAGTCGGTCAAAGAGCTCATCATCGAGAACCTCTGCACGCTGTTCAATTTGATCAACGTGATCTTGGCGTTCCTGGTCATTTTGACCGGTTCGTTTAAGAATCTGACGTTCCTGTTCGTGGTGTTCCTCAATACCGCCATTGGCGTCATTCAGTCCATGCGTTCCAAGAAGATGGTCGATAAGCTCACGCTGCTGACCTCCAAGAAGGCCATCGCGGTGCGCGACGGCGCCGAGGTGGAGCTCGACTTGGACCAGATCGTGCTCGACGACATCATCCGCCTGGGGCGCGGCGACCAGATTCCCGCTGACGCCGTGGTGGTTTCGGGCGAGGCGCTCGTGAACGAGAGCCTGCTGACGGGCGAGAGCGACCTTATTAAGAAGCAGCCCGGTTCCGAGCTCATGAGCGGCAGTTTTATCGACTCGGGCCTGCTGCGCGCTCGCGTGATCCATGTCGGCGCCGACAACTACGTGGCTAAGATCAATAACGAGGCCAAATACGTCAAAAAGGTCAATTCCGAGATCATGAACGCGCTTAACGCCATCGTGCGCTTTGCGAGTATCATCATGATCCCGCTCGGTTTGGCGTTGTTTGCCTCGAGTGTGAGCGAGCTGTGGGATGCCGCGGGAACCCCGGGCGATAGCGCGCTTTCGTGGTGCTTCTCCGAGCTGTTGGCTGGTCATGTGCCTTCGTCGGCGCTGCTGTCCACGGTGGGTGCCCTGCTGGGCATGATCCCGCAAGGCCTGGTGCTGCTGACCTCGTCGGTGCTCGCCATCGCCACGGTGCGCCTGGCCCGCCGCAAGGTGCTGGCACAGCAGCTCTACTGCATCGAGACACTCGCTCGCGTCGACGTGCTGTGCCTGGACAAGACGGGCACCATCACGTCGGGCCGTATGGAGGTCGAGGGCACGTATCCGCTGCCTGTTGAGGGTGTTGGCTTTGGCGTGGACTCGGACGAGGCGGCTGTTCCCGTCGATACCACAGTGCTCGATTTTGCGCTGGCTAACGTGGCACGTGCGACTTCGGCCGATGCCAACGAGACCTGCCAGGCGCTGCTCAACTATTACGCCGATCGCCCGGTCGAGGTGTCCGAGCCGCTGTCGGTCATTCCATTCTCGTCGTCTAAAAAATGGAGCGGCGCTTCTTTTGCGCAGGGCTCCTACGTAATGGGCGCCGCGCAATTTGTGCTCTCTGATCGTGCGTTTGCCCAGGTCGAGAACCGTGTCGCCGAGCTTGCCGATACCTGCCGCGTGCTCGTGGTGGCGCGCGTGGACGGCTTTACGCCCGATGGGGATATGGTGGGCGAGGCCGAGCCCGTGGGATTTGTGACCATCCGCGACGAGATTCGTACCTCGGCGGCCGAGACCATCGGCTACTTTAGCGAGCAGGGCGTGACCCTCAACGTGATCAGCGGCGACGACCCGCGTACGGTGTCGTCGATCGCGCGCGTGGTGGGCGTGCCGGGGGCGGACGCCTATGTGGACGCCACGACGCTCGATACGCCGGCCAAGCTCGATGCCGCAGTGGACCGCTACCATGTCTTTGGTCGTGTGACCCCGCAGCAGAAGCGCGAGCTCGTGCAGGCGCTCAAGCGCCGCGAGCACACCGTGGCCATGACGGGCGACGGCGTCAACGACGTGCTGGCACTCAAGGAGGCCGACTGTTCCGTCACCATGGCGGCCGGCTCCGATGCCGCGCGCAACGTGGCCGAGATCGTACTCGTCGACAACGATTTTGCCTCGATGCCCGCCGTGGTGGCCGAGGGCCGTCGCTCCATCAACAACCTGCAGCGTTCGGCCTCACTGTTCCTGACCAAGACGCTGTTCTCGATGGGCCTGGCGGCGCTGTGTATCGCGCTGCCGCCGTACCCCTTCGAGCCCATCCAGATGACGCTCATTAACTTCTTCTGCATCGGCGCGCCGGGCTTTGTGTTGGGCCTGGAGCCCAACAATGCTCGTGTGAAGGGTGCGTTTTTGAGCAACGTACTCAAGCGTGCACTGCCGGCGTCGATTGCGGTCATTTTGGCTGTGGCGCTCGATATCTTTGTGGCGCGCGTGTTTGGCTTTAGCCAGCTCACGCTGTCTACGATGTGCCTGCTTACGTCGTGCGCGGCAAGCGTCAGCCTAATCTGGCGCATCTCGCAGCCTCTCACGCCCTTACGTGTGGTGCTCTTGGTGTTTGTGGTCGCCGGCATCCTGGTGGGCGTTATCGGATTCCCGGAGCTGCTGTCTATTGCCAACCTGTCGATAGGCCAGATGGTTATCTTGGCTGTTATCGTGGTCTTTACCTGCTCGGTGTTCTTTAAGCTCGCCACGATGATGGATTCGCTCAAGCCGCGTCGTCGTCATGCCGCAACTGGTTTTGGCCGTGGTGTGCGTGTCCACCTGGGTCGCGGTGGCGGCAAGGTGAGCTCGACGGGTTCGACGGCCGAGCGTTTTGCCAAGCGCGTCGCCGCCGACATGGCGCAGCGCCGCGAAGATCGCACTGCTTGCGAGGCCGAGGCCCGCGCACTCGAGGGCGTGGCCCAGGCCCAGCCCAAGAAAAAGAAGAGTACCGGAGCTAAGCGCTCTCGTGTGACCAAGTCCGCCCAAGGCATCAAAGTCTCGATGCCAAGCAAAAAGAAGAAGTAGCTACGCGCCCTGGCGATGTTGAATTGGTGCCTTGTTCCTGTGGGGCCGTGGTGATGTTATGCTCTAACCTCGATTGTTTGAATTGCTTCGAAAAGAGGATGCCGTGATCTGCCCGCATTGCCTTAAGACTATCGAGGACGGCGCCTCGTTCTGCCCCTACTGCAACGCCTATGTGGGTCCGGGCGATGGTCCCGAGCACACCGAGTTCGTGTTCTGTGAGGGCTGCGGTGCCCGTCTTTCTCCGCATGATCGCACGTGCCCAAAATGCGGACGCCCTGCTCCGGGTATCCTCTCCGAGGACGCGGCCGCATCCGACCTGGCAGCGGGCCGCACGGCGGGCTTTCCGCGCCTAACGCAAGAGCAGATCGATACCGAGGTGCCTCATGCGCCCGCCTCGGCTGCCGCGGTTCTTTCGGACGCCGCCGATCCTAACGAGACCTGCGTGCTGCCGGCTTTCGATAAGGATTTCGGTATCCCCAAGGTCGATATTCCCACGCCCGTTTCCCTGCATGACGATGCTCAAAAACCCAAGCGCAAGGTGCATCCCGACGAGGACGCCTATCACAAGCACAAGCGTCATATCCCCAAGCCGCTCATCGTCATCGCGGTCCTTGCCGTCGTTTGCGGCGGTGCCTATTGGTTCGTGACGGCCGATCCCATGGGTGTCATGCCTGGCTTCTACGACCAGTTTGGCCAAGCTGCACAAACCACCTTCCCCACGCGCCAAAAGGGCGAGGCCACTGAGGACGATTCCAAGCAGGACGATTCTGCCGAGGTGGTCCAGGAAGAAACCGTGCTGACCGATGATCAGCTCTATACCAGGCTCGACGGTCTGTATCAGACCATCGTGTCCTACGGTGACGAGGACCAGATTGGCGAGGTCATCGATTCCTTTAACAACGGCTATCTCCAAACGCCGCTGTCCACCCGTCAGGAGCTGTCGCAAAGTGCCTACGCCCTGCGCGACCAGATTAAAAAGACGCAAGATGAGCTCAACAACCTTAAGTATCAGGACGATACGGTCTATGCGGACGACATCGCACACTTAAAGCAGCTTGCCGAGTGGATGTACGAGCGCGTCGACGTGATCTGCCAGAGCTGGGATATCTCGCTGGCCATTCCCGATGGCGAGTCGATGAGTTCCCACAAAAGCGAGATCCTGGCGCCCATCGCGCAGGGCGGCAGCAGCGCGCTGGAACAGTACGACGACAACGTGGGTTCCTGGAAGCCGCAGCAGCGTTCCTAAAATTAGTTCGCCATAGTCGGCATAACCTACGTGCGCAATTGATGTAAGCCTGTGCTTATTGCTACAATTCGTACAAATATGCTTTAAACGCACGAGGAAGGAACCACATGTTTGGTTTTAAGAAAGAGCTCTACACGCCCGAGTATCAGCTTGCCGGCGACGAGTGCGCCGTTATCGAGACGTCGAAGGGTACCATCAAGGTCAAGTTTGACGGCGAGGGCGCTCCCATTCATGTCGCGAACTTCTGCGAGCTTTCCACGATGGGCTTCTATGATGGCCTTAAGTTCCATCGCTATGTGCCCGGCTTTGTCATTCAGGGCGGCGACCCCAATACCCGCGATATGTCCGGCGCCGACGTCGCTGCCGGTCTTGAGGGCCCCGACGGCATGCCCGGTACCGGTGGCCCCGGCTACTGCATTAAGGGCGAGTTTGCCACCAATCCGCGCAACAGCCATGTCGATGGTGCCCTTGCCATGGCACGCTCCATGGACCCCGATTCCGCGGGTTCGCAGTTCTACTTCTGCCTGGGCGCCCAGCATAACCTCGATTCCGGTTACACCGTCTTTGGTACCACGGTCGAGGGTCTCGATGTGATTTCGCAGCTGCGTGCCGGCGACGAGATCGTCCATGTCGAGATCGTTCACGAGTAAAGGGGACTTCCTTGAATAGCCAGCTGATCCAACAGGGCCGCGCCGCTTACCGCGCGGGTGATTTTTCCGCTGCAGCCCAGATGCTTGGGGCGGCAAAGACTCCCGATGAGATTATGGGCGAGGCCGATCACCTTCGTGGCAACGCCTTGATGCACCTGGGCATGTATGCCGAGGCCGCCGAGGCTTATGCTGCCGCCCTCAACGACGGCACCTATGGCAAGCGCGGCGCGCTGCTCACCAACCGCGGCAAGGCACTCGCCGCCGTGGGCGACTACACGACGGCCGCCCAGGCGTTCTCTGCCGCTACGCAAGACGCTTCTTATGCCACGCCGTTCAAGGCCTATCTGGGCCTTGGTAACGCGCTGTTCCAGTCGGGCGACTATGCCAACGCGGGTACTGCCTTCCGTCAGGCCGCCATCGACGGCGCCAATCCGGCTCCTGCCGCCGCACTCGGCGAGCTTGGTCGTTGCTTCATTAAGCTCTGCCGTCCGGCGGATGCCGTGGAGACCTACCGCACGGCTATCGACTTTGCCGGCCCCCGCGACGACACGCGTGCGCTCAACGCCGGCATGGGTCAGGCGCTTTCTGCCGCCGGCCGTCCCTCCGACGCACTCGACGCCTTTAACGCCGCTACTGCCGATGGCATCTACCAGCTCACCTCCGAGCAGGCCGATGAGCTTGCCCGCGTGCACGATTCGCTTGCCGCGCTGTCTGCCCAGACGGCTATGGCCACGGCTCCGGCGCCCGCGATGGACGCTCCTGCCGTCGATCCGCTCGATCCTACGGGCGCGACCGGTCAGTTCATGCCCGATCCCTCGGACACCGGCTTCTTTACGCTGTCCGAGTCCGAGATGGTCCAGCAGGACCGTCAGGATCGTAAGCAGGCCAAGGTCCGTCGTCGCCATCGCCACACGGGTCTTAAAGTCTTCATCGTGCTGCTTCTGCTCATTTTGATCGCCGCGGGCGGTCTGGGCTTTGCCTACACGCGCGGCTTTGGCTTCCCGTCTCAGGAGTCTGTCGTTACCGATCTGTTCCAGGCTGCCGGCGACGGTGACACCGCAAAGGCCGAGTCTTGCCTGGCCTCGAGCCTGTCCGAGGACGCTATGTCGATGATCATCTCCTCGATTCCGCAGGGTGCCACCGTGTCCGTCGAGGGCATGGATCAGTCCATGACCGAGACGACCGCTAAGGTGAAGGCATCGCTGTCCAAGGGCGGCGAGCAGGAGTACACCGTCAAATTCGTGCGCTCCGACAACCATATCGGCTGGGCCGTTTCCTCGCTCGATATGGATTTCTCGGCTGCTGACAACCAGTAGTGACCTTATGGGATTTAGCTTTGCCCGGCGCTTCACCGCAAGTGAGGTGCCGGGCTTGCGCTAGTATGATGAGCTAGTAGTTTTCCAGCAATCATCCAACACATCAGGAGTTGCGTTGTTTTCTTTGATGGATATGTTCTTCGGTAGCTATGCGGGCGATCTTGCCATCGACCTCGGCACCGCAAATACGCTTGTCTCCGTGCGCGGCAAGGGCATCGTCATCCGCGAGCCTTCCGTCGTCGCCATCGACAAGAACGACGAGCGCATCCTGGCGGTCGGCATCGAGGCCAAGCGCATGCTCGGTCGTACGCCCGGCAACATCGTGGCCGTTCGTCCCCTTAAGGACGGCGTCATCGCCGACTTCGATGTTACCGAGGCCATGCTCCGCTACTTTATCGACAAGGCTTCCGAGAAGCGCTATCCGTGGACCCCGCGTCCGCGCGTTGTCGTCTGCGTTCCCTCCGGTGTCACGTCGGTTGAGAAGCGTGCCGTCTTTGAGGCTACTATTCAGGCCGGCGCCCGCCAGGCCTATCTGATTGAAGAGCCTATGGCCGCCGCTATCGGCGCCGACCTGCCCGTCGAGGAGCCTACCGGCTCCATGGTCATCGACATCGGCGGCGGTACCACCGAGGTCGCCGTTATCGCTATGGGCGGCATCGTCGTCTCGCAGTCCATCCGTATTGCCGGCGACGAGTTCGACCAGGCTATCCTCACGCACGTTCGCGATGCCTACAACCTAGCCATTGGCGAGCGTACGGCAGAGGACATCAAGATCAAGGTCGGCTCCGCCGTGCCGCTCAAGGACGAGCTCGATGTCGAGGTCAACGGCCGCGACGTGATCACCGGTCTGCCCAAGACCGTGCGCATTGAGAGCGAGGAGATTCGTCGCGCACTCAACAAGCCGCTTGACGAGATGGCCAAGGCCGTCAAGGACGCACTCGATGCCACGCCGCCCGATCTTGCCTCTGACCTTATGTACTATGGCATATTGCTGACCGGTGGCGGCGCGCTGCTGCGCGGTCTCGACGTGCGCCTGCGCGATGAGACCGGTGTTTCGGTCAACGTCAGCCCTACGGCGCTCGATAACGTCGTTAACGGCTGTGCCCGCGTGCTCGAGGCCAATGCGTTTGATGGCGGCTTCGTCCAGACCAATGCTTAATTTCCAAAAGGTGGATTCCATTTGGCACGATCTTCGGGTTTCTCCACAAATCTGAATACCAAGCGACAATCAACGGGTATGCGCCCGTTGATTGTTTTCAGCCTGATTTCGGTGTTGCTGCTCACGTTTTACATCCGCGAGGGCGAGGCAGGGCCGATTCATGCCGTGCGTTCGGGCGTAACGACGATAACCTCGCCGGTGCGCTTTGTGGGCTCGGCTGTGGCGGCTCCCTTCAATGCGATCGGCAACGTGTTCTCTAACCTAACGGCGTCGCAGGACACGCTCGACGAGCTCAAGAAGCAAAATGAGGAGCTGACCTCTAAGGTCGCCGAGCTTTCTGAGGCTCAAAAGACTGCCGAGCGCCTGGAGGGCCTGGTCGGGCTGCAATCGACCTACAACCTCAAATCGACCGCAGCTCGTATCGTTGGTGCCTCCGGCGATGCCTGGACCTCGACCGTTACCATCGACAAGGGCTCTGCCGACGGCCTTACCATCAACATGCCCGTGACGAGTTCTGCCGGTGTTATCGGCCAGATTATCGAGGTATCGGCCAAGACCTCTACCGTGCGCCTGATTGGCGACGAGAACTCGGGCGTGTCCGCCATGGTGCAGGACACGCGCGCCCAGGGTATGCTGCAGGGTCAGGCTGACGGCACGCTGCGTCTTGAGTACGTGAGCGTCGACTCCGATGTTAAGGTTGGCGATATCATCGTGACCTCTGGCATCGGTGGCGTGTTCCCCAAGGGCCTTCCGCTTGGCACCGTCTCGTCGGTTGAGAAATCGGCAAACGACGTGTACTACACCATTGTGGTGCGCGCTCAGACCACGGCCGAGAACAACGAGGAAGTGCTGGTCATCACCTCGCTGACCGACGAACAGTCGGCCTCGGATGAGGACGTGAGCACGGCCAACAGCACACCGCAGGGAACGTCGCGCGATGCTGCGACCAAGACGAAGGACGAGAGCTCGGATGACAGTTCCGACACGTCCGAGACGACCGATTCTGGCTCGAGCGAATAGGGGGCATGTCCATGGATCTACACGAGCAGGGGATGAGCTCCCGCACGTTTGTAATCGCCGCCATTGTGTGTGTGCTGCTGCAGGCAGGCCTGGCACCGCAGATCTCCATTGCGGGAGGTCGCGTCAACTTCATGATTATCCTGGTGTGCCTAAGCGTGTTCTCGGGCGACCCGACCCGTGCCGTCGTGTGCGGTTTTTGCAGCGGCTTGTTTTATGACCTGTCCGCTGCCGTGCCGGTGGGCGTTATGTCGCTCCTGCTGACCGTGGGTTCTTTTGCCCTGGTGCACAGCGCCGTCGGTCAGACGGGCGGTACCCCGAGTGCGCGCGGCGTCACCGTGGGCGCCTTTGCGCTCGTCATTAATGTGATCTACAGCATCATCTTGCTGTTTATGGGTTTGGAGACGAGCTTTGTCGTGGCGATCTTCGGCCATGCGCTGCCGTCCTCGATCCTGACGGGTCTGGTTGCCATTCCGTTTTTGATGTCCGGCGTCGTGCCGCAGTCCGGCTATGGATTCTCCGCACGTGGCGGACGCCAGACGGGTATGCGCTTTAAGCCCAAGACCCGCAAGCTCAAATAGGGGAGGCCCGTAGATGTCTTCCCAGTTGACGGTTATTATCGCCGGTATCGTGCTGGTTGTGGCCATCGTGGTCGCGCTGGTCATCATGCGTCGTGGCGATTCCCGTTTTACCTACGATACGCAGCATGGAACGGCCCCGCGCGCCACCGAGGGCGAGGGCAATACCGCGGCGACCGCCTTTAAGGGCCGCTTTTCCATCCTCACCACGGGTGTGGGTGCGATGTTTGCGGCACTTGCCGTCAAGCTGTGGGGCATGCAGATGGTCTCGTCGGACTATTACGAGAAGCAGGCCAATAGTAATCAGACTCGCACCGTTACCACACCCGCTGTGCGTGGTCGCATCCTCGACCGCGATGGCGTGGCGCTTGTCCAGAACCGTCCCTCACTTGCTGTCGTGGCCTACCGCGACCTTGCCGAGGATGAGGTTCTGGTTCGCCATCTTGCCAACGTGCTTGGAATGCCTTATGTGGCGGTCCTTCGCAATATTCAGGACAATACAGAGGGCGCTCAGAGCCTGCATACCATCGCGACGGACGTCCGTCGCTCCACGGTTGCCTATATCAAGGAGCACGCCGGCGAGTTCCCGGGCGTCAAGATTGCCGAGCGTACCGAACGCCAGTATCCATACGGCGAGACGGCATGCCATATCTTGGGCTATACCGGCACCATTACCTCCGAGCAGCTCGAGGCCCAGAATAAGAAAACCTCTGGCGATGATGATGCTTCTGCTGGCAAGATTACGTACCAGTCGGGCGATATCGTGGGCCAGGCGGGCGTTGAGAGCTACTACGAAAACCTGCTGCAGGGTATTCGTGGCGAGCAGACCGTCAAGGTCGATGCCTCGGGCAATGTGACCGGTCAGGCCGGCGCCGTGCCCGCGAAGGCCGGCTCCGACATTAAGCTCACGCTCGACCTTAAGATCCAACAGGCCTGTGAGACGGCACTGGCGAGCGCTATCGAGCTTGCCAAGACCACTGGCTACAGCAATGCCGGCAACGGCGCTGTGGTGTGTCTCGATCCCAACAATGGCGAGATCCTGGGCATGGCGAGCGAGCCCAAGTTCGATCCGTCCGTCTTTATCGGTGGCGTCTCAAATGACGTGTGGACCGAGCTCAATGATGACAAGGGTTCGCACCCGCTGCTCAACCGCGCCATTAGCGGACAGTACATGTCGGCTTCGACTATCAAGCCGCTCTCGGCACTGGCCGGTCTTGAGTTTGGAACCTACACTTCAACGCAGACAACCAACTGCACGGGCTATTGGACGGGTCTGGGCAAGTCGTGGGGCAAGCGCTGCTGGCTGACGTCTGGCCACGGCACCATGACGCTGCAATCGGGTATCGCCAACTCGTGCGACCCTGTCTTCTACGACATGGGCAAGGCGTTCTTTTATGACGAGCAACATTCCGAGGGCCTGCAAGAGGTCTTTCGTCGCTGGGGCCTGGGCAAGACCTGCGGTATCGATCTGCCGAGTGAAGGCGCGGGCCGTATTCCCGATGCCGAGTGGAAAGAGTCGTACTTCACCGACGCCTCTGCCGAGGACCGCAAGTGGAATGCCGGCGATATGACCAACATTGCCATCGGTCAGGGCGACATCCTGGTGACGCCCCTGCAGATGGCGTGCGCCTATATGGGTCTTGCCAACGGTGGCAAACAGTACGTGCCTCATGTGTTTTTGTCTGCCGTGTCGCGCGATGGCGACGGCGATGCCTATAAGTACAACGGCAAGGGCAAGAAGAAGCGTCTGGATGCCAAGATCAACAGCGATTCGGATTTGGCTCTAGTTCGCAACGGCATGCACGACGTGATTTACACGGCATCGACGTCCCTGGCGGCTCACTTTGGCACCCTGACGCCGCAGGTATACGGCAAGTCGGGCACGGGCGAGAAAAGTGGCGAGGACGAATACGCGTGGTTCTGCGCCTATGCACCGGCCGATGATCCCAAGTATGTCATCGCTACTGTCCTGGAGCAGGGCGGCGGCGGCTCAGATACCGCGATGCATGTCGTGCGCGACGTGCTCGGTGTGATTTATGACGAGCCCGATACCTCTTCGGCCTCGGGCGATTCTTCGGTTCGATAGGAGGTTGCGATGGATTTTTCTCCGGCGGATCTGTTCCGTTCAACCAAGACCGGCTCTCGCAGCAGCCTGGACCGCGTCAACAAGCAACTTTCGGCCTCGCGCGGCACGTTTCGCCAAAAGGTGCATATCGGTGTGCTCGTGGCTACTGTGGCGCTCGTCGCCTACGGTGCCATCATTATCTGGTCGGCTTCGCAGTTTAAGGCCGATGCCTCGTTCTCACGCCATCTGCTGGGAATTGGCATCGGAGCGGTGCTGGCGGTGCTCGTCTGGCGAACCGACCTGCGCGGTATTTCCAATTTCTCGACGGCGTTGCTCGTCATCGACCTGATCGTGATCTTCTCGCCCAAGATTCCGGGTCTGTCCTATACGGGCGGTCTGGGCATGACGGGTTGGATCAAGATTCCCGGTATCGGCTTGACATTCCAGCCGGTTGAGCTTGCCAAGCTCATCACCATCTTCTTTATTGCTACGCTTGGTTCGCAGTATAACGGTCGCATCGATACCGTTCGCGACTACGTCAAGCTCTGCGGCATGCTGTCTATTCCGTTTTTGGCCGTCGTTGTCATGGGCGACCTGGGCTCGGGCCTGGTCGTGCTGGTTTCGGGCGCCATCGTCATTTGTATGAGCGGTGCACGCCGCGAATGGGTGCTGTCGACCCTGGCCCTGCTCGTGGGCTTGGTGGCCCTCGTCCTGGCGCTCGATTCGGTCTTTGATTCGTTGCTCGGCCACGATGTGCTCATCAAGCAGTACCAGATGAACCGTTTGACGGTCTTTATCGACCCCGATAATGCCGATTCGGACGATGCCTACAACCTGCAGCAGTCGCTTATCGCCGTTGGCTCGGGCGGCTTCTTTGGTAAGGGTTTGGGCCATGCGACGCAGTCGGCCGGCGGCTTTCTGCCTGAGTTCCACACCGACTTTGTCTTCGCCTTTCTGTCCGAGACCTTTGGCTTTTGCGGTTCCTTTTTGCTCCTGTGCCTCTACGTGCTGCTGATCTTTTCGACAATTCGCGTCGCCTTTAAGTGCGAGTCGCTGTTTTTGCGTCTTTCGTGTGTGGGCATCGTTGGCATGTGGGCGTTTCAGACTTTCGAAAACATCGGCATGTGCATCGGCATGATGCCGATTACCGGTATTCCGCTTCCGTTTATTAGCTTCGGTTCGTCTTCGATGATGATTCAGCTGCTGACGGTGGGTATCGTACAATCCATATGGCGGCATCGTTCGGGCGCCGCGTAACCGCTGGAGGGGTTTGCTATGAAAATTCCCGTAGATAAGCTGACCCGCGCTTTTAAGATGGGCACGTCCGTTAAGAAGGATTCCGATACGCCGGTGCGCGTCTCGGTCTATCTGGATTCGTCCGCCTCGCGCTTTCTGGCCGAGACGGTGCGTGACGCCTTTGTGCCGCAGACGACCTCGGGCATTGTGCGCGTCGAGCGTCTGGGGGAGGAGCGAATTGCCCCAAAGACCGATACCGATGTGGTACTGGTGCTCTCGTGTGGCTCCGACCGCTTGGAGAGTGCCGTGCAGGAGCTCGTGATCGCCGGCGCGCCCGTGTGCGTGCTTGCCGAGTCTGCTGTGGAGGTGCCGTTTATCGAGGAGTCCACGCCCATGCTCGGCGTGGTAGCGGCAACCGATAAGACGTATCTGCTCGAGACGCTTGCCCGCTGGATTCTCGATCGCACCGATAAGGAAACGGCTTTTGCGGCGAACTTTGCCTTCATGCGCATCGCGGCGGCCAACCGCATCATCACCTCGTGTGCGCTCACCAATATGGCGACCGGTGCGCTGGCGTTTTTGCCGGGCGCCGATTATCCCGTTATGGCGCTGGCGCAGGTGGGCATGCTCTTTGAACTCGCTGCCGTCTTTGGACGCGGCATTAAGCCTGAGCGCGGCTACGAGGTCGCGGGCGTGCTTGCCGGCGGTCTTGTGATCCGCGCGGTCACCCGCGCGCTCGTCAAGCAGACGCCGCATATTGGGTTTGCCGTCAAGGCGCTCACTGCTGCCGCGGGCACCTATGGCATGGGCCGTGCGCTCGTTTCGCTCTACGAGCGCGATGTCGACTACAGCCGTGCCAACGAGGTGGTCGCTGCCACGTTCTCCCGCGTTCGCGATCTGGTGACCACGGTCGCGGGCGCTACCCGTCCTATGGCGTCCTATCAGGACGCATCAGATCTCGCTGCTTAGGGGTTTTCCGTTGCGCGTTGCATACCAAGACTGTTTTCATTTAATTGAGCCGTTGCTCGCCAAGGTCGAGAAGCCGAGCCGCTATATCGATCACGAGTGGGGCACGCTTTCCAAGGCCGATGCCGACTACCGTTGCTGCCTGATCTACCCGGATGTGTACGAGGTCGGTCTGCCCAACCAGGGCATCGCCATCCTCTACAACATCCTTAACCAGGCCGAGGGCATCTCCTGCGAGCGTGGGTATGTGCCGTGGCCCGATATGGGTGACGCTATGCGCGAGGCAGGTATTCCGCTGCTCTCGCTCGAGGGTGCAGCGCCGGTCGCTTCGTTTGATATCGTCGGTCTGCATGTGCCGCACGAGATGGCGGTGACGAACTTCCTCGAGGCACTCGACCTCGCTGGCATTCCGCTGTTAGCGGCCGACCGAGGTGAAGACGACCCCATCATCATCGCCGGTGGGCCCTCGGTGTACAACCCCGAGCCGTACGCGGCCTTCTTCGATGTCATCCTCATCGGCGAGGGCGAGGAGTCGCTGCTCGAGACCTGCCAGCTGCATCGTCGCCTGCGCGACGAAGGAGTCCCGCGCGCGCAGATTGTCGAGCAGCTTGCATCCATTGCCGGCAACTACGTGCCGTCGCTCTATGAGGTTCGTCACGACGAGCCCTGTTCGCCGCATGGCTACACCGTGCCGCGTGAGGGTAAGGATACGCCGACTGTGGTCTACAAGCGCGTCGTCGAGGATTTCGGCGCCACGAATCCGTTGTCGCAGTCGTGCGTACCCTATGCGCAGCTGGTCCACGACCGCCTGTCTATCGAGATCCTGCGCGGCTGCGCCCGCGGCTGTCGTTTTTGCCAGGCCGGCATGACGTATCGCCCGGTGCGCGAGCGCTCGGCCGACCAGATCGTCTCGTCGGTGATTCAGGGTCTGGAAAAGACCGGCTATGACGAGGTGTCGCTGACCTCGCTCTCCACGACCGACCACTCCTGCATTCGCGACGTCCTCGGCAGGCTCAACCGTCGCTTGGAGGATACGGGTATTCGCGTGTCTATTCCGTCGCAGCGCCTGGATTCGTTTGGCGTTGATATGGCCGAGTCGGTTGCCGGCGAAAAGAAGGGCGGCCTGACGTTCGCACCCGAGGCCGGCAGCCAGCGCATGCGCGACATCATTAACAAGAACGTGACCGAGGAGGACCTGGACCGTGCGGCCAAGGCGGCCTTCGAGGCCGGCTGGAACCGCATGAAGCTCTACTTTATGATGGGCCTTCCCGGCGAGCGCGACGAGGACATCGTGGCCATCGCCAATCTGGCCGATCACGTGCTGGAGCTCGGTCGTTCCGTGGTGCCCAAGGCTCGTCGCGGCTCGATCTCGGTGTCCATCTCGGTTTCGGTCTTTATCCCCAAGGCTGCCACGCCGTTCCAGTGGTGCCCGCAGCTCGACTACGACGACGTCAAGCGTCGCCAGAAGCTGCTTGTCACGAGCGTTCGCAACCGTGCCGTCCGCGTGCATTACCACGATGCCGAGACCTCGCTCATTGAGGCCGCGCTGTCCCGCGCCGGTCGTGACATGACGCCCGCCATCATCGATGCTTGGCGCGCGGGCTCTCGCTTTGACGCCTGGGTAGAGCATTTCTCGCTCGATAACTGGAAGGAGGCTGCTGCCAAAAACGGCATCGACCTCAATGAGCTTGTGCACCTGCCCTACGAGTTGGACTGGCGCCTGCCGTGGGAGCATGTGAGTCCCGGCTGCACGCGCGGCTTCCTCGAGCGCGAGTACCGTCGCTCGCTCGAGGGTGTCACGACTCCCGACTGCACCCGCACGTCGTGCACCGGCTGCGGGATCTGCCCCACGCTCCACGCCAAGAATGTATTGATGGGTGATCGCGCATGAGTGAGCGCCTGACCGACAGCCCCTCGCTCTTTAGGCTTCGTGTTCGCTATGGCAAGCGCGATCGCCTTAAGTACCTGGGCCATCTCGAAGTAATCCATACCATTGAGCGCATCGTGCGCCGTGCGGGGCTTCCCTATGCCGTCACGCAGGGCTTCTCTCCGCACATGCGCGTGGGCTTCTCTTCGGCGCTACCGGTTGGTACGTCGTCGACCTGCGAGTGGTATGACCTGTTTATGACCGAGTTCGTGGCGCTCGACGAGGCGTTTGAGCGCCTGTCTGCGGCGTCTCCGGCCGATCTGGCGCCTATCGAGGCGGCGTACATCGACGTGCGCACGCCGGCGTTGACGGCGCAGCTCACGCGCCTGTCGTATCGCATCGACCTGCATCTGGACCCCGAGGCGCCCGTTAGCGCCGATGAGGTGCGTCGTGCGCTCGACATGCTGCGCGCGGACCATGGCATCGACTACGCGCGCGGAAAAAAGAGCAAGCGCTTGGATTTGGATCACACACTCGTGGGCTATGAGCTCACGGCGGGGGAGCGCCCGAACCATTTGGTGCTCATGCTCGACACCCATGCCGACAACGAGGGCTCCATGCGTCCGGAAATTATGCTTTCTGCTGCTGATGTTTTGTTGCAGGGCTTGACCCCGGGCGTGGATGCACCTATTGTTTCCACCGGTATGCAAGACCTCGTGACCATCTGCTCCTACGATGTCGAGCGTCAGAATCAAGCATGCGAGGACGACGAGGGCCGACTCGTCAGCCCCATACCTGTGCGAACTTGTGGATTTGCTCCACATACTCGTTGACGGGGGTATTTTCGCCTGCTACTATATTCGACTGTTGCACTAACTGATGCATGAAGGGCAAGTAAACATGTACGCAATCGTTAACACGGGCGGCAAGCAGTACAAGGTCGCCACCGACGATGTCATCACCGTCGAGAAGATCGAGGGCAATGAGGGCGACAAGGTCACCCTGCCGGTTATCTTCCTCAACGATGGTAAGAAGATCGTCACCGATCCCGACAAGCTGGCCAAGGCCAAGGTTACCGCTCAGATCGTTGAGCAGTTCAAGGGCGAGAAGCAGCTGGTCTTCAAGTTCCACAAGCGCAAGCGCTATCGTCGTCTGAAGGGTCACCGTCAGCAGCTCACCAAGCTGAAGATCGTGAAGGTTCAGGCTACCTCCCGCGCCAAGAAGGCTGTCAAGGCAGAGGCTGAGGCTGTTGCCGAGGCTCCCGTCGCCGAGTAGATTACACTCGTAACGAAAGAGTAGGTATACACAATGGCACACAAAAAAGGACTCGGTTCCTCCCGTAATGGCCGTGACTCCCGCGGTCAGCGCCTTGGCACGAAGCGCTATGCCGGCCAGACGGTAACCACGGGCACGATTCTCGTCCGTCAGCACGGCACGCACATCCACCCGGGTGAGAACGTTGGCCGTGGTAAGGACGACACGCTGTTCGCGCTGGTCGACGGTACCGTTGAGTTCCACAAGGGTATCAAGCACAGGGTCAGCGTACGCCCGCTCGCGAACGCGTAATTCACCCTTCATAGAGCACATATGTGGGAGGCACTTGAGTTTTAGGATTCAAGGGTCTCCCTCTTTTTTGTAGGAGGCGATTCTGTTGTCACAGTTCACCGATATCAGCCGCATTAACGTGTGCGGCGGCGACGGCGGAGCCGGATGCATGTCGTTTAGGCGCGAGGCATTTGTCCCCAAGGGCGGCCCCGATGGCGGCGACGGCGGTCGTGGCGGCAATGTCGTCATCCAGGCCGATGCTCAGCTGTCTTCGCTGATCGATTACCGCTTTAAGCATCACTTTCGCGCCGAGCGCGGCACGCACGGGCAGGGTGCCCGTCGTAACGGCAAGAGCGGCGAGGACCTGATTCTCAAGGTCCCTATGGGTACCGTGGTGCGCGAGCTCGATCCCGAGACGCAGACCCCGATGTTTGAGATTGCCGACCTGGTGCACGACGGCGAGCGCGTCGTCGTGGCGCCCGGCGGTGCCGGCGGTCTGGGCAACACGCACTTTGTGACGTCGGTGCGCCGCGCGCCCGCGTTCGCTCAGCTGGGCGAACCGGCCGAGGAGCACTGGATCGAGCTCGAGATGAAGCTTATGGCCGATGCCGCGCTCGTGGGCTTTCCCTCCGTGGGTAAGTCATCGCTCATCGCGCGCATGAGTGCCGCCCGTCCCAAGATTGCCGACTATCCGTTTACCACGCTCGTGCCGAACCTCGGCATGGTGCGTGCCGGCGAATATTCTTACGTCGTTGCCGACGTCCCCGGTCTCA
This sequence comes from Collinsella aerofaciens, assembly GCA_048501115.1. Lineage (GTDB taxonomy): Bacteria > Actinomycetota > Coriobacteriia > Coriobacteriales > Coriobacteriaceae > Collinsella > Collinsella aerofaciens_CD. The sequence goes on from DBFRZS010000002.1 coordinate 32,455, forward strand.
TCGAGGGCGCGAGCGAGGGCAAGGGCCTGGGTCACCAGTTCCTGCGCCACATTGAGCGTACGGCCCTGATCATGCATGTCGTCGACATGACGGGCGGTTTTGAGGATCGCGATCCGGTTGAGGACTATCGCATCATCAACCGCGAGCTCGAGCAGTATGGCGCTGAGCTTTCGGAGCGCCCGCAGATCGTTGTCGCCAACAAGTGCGATGCGCCGGGCACGGCCGATAAGATTGCCGACCTCAAGCGCGCAGCGCTCGACGATGGCCATATGTTCTTTGCCGTGTCTGCCGTGACGGGCGCCGGTCTCAATACGTTGATGCTTGCCGTAGGTGAGCAGGTGGCCAAGCTCCGCGCCGAGTTGGCGGTCTCCGATGAGCCGGTCGACCTGCGCGACGATGAATGGGAGCGCCGTCGCCTGCAGCGAGAGAAGCGTTTCCGCATTGTCCAGGAAGAGCCCGGTGCCTTCCGCGTGGTCGGTCGTGCCATCGAGCGCATGGTCATTCAGACCGACTGGGAAAACGAAGAAGCCGTCATTTACCTGCAGCATAAGTTTGCGCGTATGGGTGTTGACGACGCGCTCGAGAAGGCCGGTTGTCGTGCGGGCGACGAGGTCCGCATTTGCCAGCGCGCCTTTGACTTTGAGGGCGCCGAGGACTTCTCGGAGTACGAGGAACTCGAGGATGCTGGCGAGGACGTTGCCGTTGAAGCCATTGACGTGGCCGATGCTGCGGATGAGGGCGTCGAGGTTGTCAATGCGGCGGATGCCGCGGGCGATGCCGAGACCTCGGAGGGCGAGTAAGCCATGTCGCTGCGCGGTGGAATCGGTCTGCCCGAGCTTCCTCTAGAGGACGGGCAGGAGTTTAGGCTCGGCATTATGGGTGGCACCTTTGATCCCATTCATTACGGGCACCTGGTGACCGCCGAGCAGGCGCGCGAGTCCCTCGACTTGGACGCTGTGCTCTTTATGCCGGCGGGCTCTCCTGCTTTTAAGCTTGACAAGCCGGTGACGCCTGCCGAGGACCGTTATGCCATGACGGTCCTCGCCACCGCCGCGAACCCGGCCTTTTTGGCGAGTCGGTTCGAGATCGACCGTCCGGGCGTAACCTACACGGCCGATACGCTTCATGCCCTTCGCGACTTTTATCCGCCGCAGGTAAAGCTCTACTTTATTACGGGCGCCGACGCGATTATCGATATTGTGACTTGGCATGATGCCGAACGAATCGCCGAGCTTGCTACCTTTATTGCGGCGACGCGACCGGGCTTTGATATCGATACGGCGCGTGCCCGAATCAAAGAGTCGGGGCTGCCGTTCGACGTGCGCTATATTCAGATTCCGGCGCTGGCGATCAGCTCGACGAACATTCGTAAGCGAGTTGCCCGCGGCATGAGCGTGCGCTATCTTACGAGCGAGTCTGTGCTCGGCTACATTCGCAAGCGCGGTTTGTATGTCGATCTGGGCCAAGAAGATTTTGAGTGATGGGGGTCTACGTTGTCGGTAGAGGATCAGTTTGAGGGCGATGAGCGCGCGCTGCTCAAGCGCATTCAAGAGCTGCTCGATGTTCGCATGAAGGATAAGCGCAAGCGCTATGTGCATTCGCTGGGTGTTGCCGAGACCGCACTTCATCTGGCCGAGGTCTACGGCGTTGACCGCTTTGATGCCGCTGCTGCCGGTCTGATCCACGACTGGGACAAAGTGCTCTCCGACGACGAGCTGGTTACGCGCGCTCTGCATTACGGCATTAAGATTGCCGGCTCTCCTTCCGCCGCGACGCCGCTTTTGCATGGCCCTGTTGCCGCCTATGAGCTTCCGCAGCTTTTCCCCGAGTTGTCGCCGGCCGTTTTCCAGGCTGTCGACCGTCACACCGTGGGTGCTTGCGACATGACACCGCTCGATATGGTGGTCTTTGTGGCCGATGCCATCGAGCCCAACCGCCACGGCGACTATGCGCATGCGCTGCGCAAGATGGTGGGGGAGTCGACGCTCGATGAGTTGTTCTTCTCCTGTTTTGCGCAGGGTCTGGTCTATGTGATCCAGTCCGGGCGCTATCTTTATCCCACGGCTATTACGATTTACAACCATTACGCCCAGCTGCGCTAGCTCGGGCTGTCTAGAAAGAGGTATTCCATGGCCGACGAGACCATGACCGACGAGCAGATTCTTGAAGGTGTGGAGCACAAGAGCTTCGCCGCCACGTCCGACCGCACTGCCGCCTCGCTGTCCGCGAGCGGTGTCGCCGCCGAGGATGTCGCCCGCGCCGCCGCGCAGGCCGCCTACGACAAGAAGGGCGAGGACGTTCAGGTGCTCGACCTGACCGAGCTTTCCGACGTATGCGACTACTTTGTGCTTGCCACCGGTACCAACAACCGCCAGGTTGATTCAATTGTCGACGAGATCGAGGAGAAGGTCGCCGAGGCTTGCGGCGAGCATCCGTTCTCCATCGAGGGCCGCGAGCAGAAGACCTGGATGCTCATGGACTATGGTTCGGTTGTCGTCCACGTCTTCACTCCCGAAGCGCGCGACTTCTACCGCCTCGAGAAACTCTGGGGAGACGCCCCCCAGCTCCCCCTCAACCTCCTCTAGTAGCTCATTTGAGACGGGGTTTAGCTATCCTCACGCATATCGCCGGGCAGTTGCGGTTTTCCGCACCTGCCCGGCTTTCTTTTTGCCTCAGGGACTAATCGTTGAAGCGGGATTGGCGGCCGAAGGATAGGGCGGTGTCGCCGAATTTGTCTCGGACGGCGTCGATGGCGACGGAGAGGTCGCGGCGGTCGCTGGATTGGGCTCCGCGATCATCGACTTTGCAGAACAGGTCGGTCTGGATGCCGCCTTGGTGGTCGAAGTCGCTCATGCCGATGCCCGCTAAGCGAACATGCATGCCTTCCTGCCAGATGTTGTCGAGCAGTTCGAGTGCAACCGCTACGAAGATGTTCTCATCGTCGGTCGGATGAGGCAGCCGGCGCTGTGCCGTACGCCCGCTGCCATACGAATACTTAAGCTTGAGCGTTACCGTGGCGCCCGTCAGCCCCTGACGGCGCAGGCGGCGTCCCACTGACTCTCCCAACAGCGCAATTGCCGCCTCAATATCCCCACGCTCAGTCAGATCTTTAGCAAAGGTGCGTTCATTGCTGACCGACTTGACCTCTCGCTCTTCATCGAGGCTCGTGACTTCGGAGATTTCGAGTCCCAGCGCACGCTGGCGCATGCGTTCGCCGTTGACGCCAAAAATAGAGGCCAAGGTGGATTCCGGTGCACGTGATAGCTCGCCGAGGGTGTAGATGCGCATGCGGCGCAGTCGCTCCTCGGCCGAGCGCCCGATGCCGCTCATGGCAGATACCGGCAGTGCGGCCAAAAAGCGCTGCTCGGTTCCGGGGCGCACGATGGTCAGCCCAAACGGCTTATCCCGCTCGCTTGCGATCTTTGCGACCGTCTTGTTGCAGCCCACGCCAATGGAGCACGTCACTCCCAGCGCTGCCACGCGGTCGCTTATACGCCGCGCAACCAGCATCGGGTCTTCGGGCGCAAAGCGGCCCGGTGTGATATCGATGAAGGCTTCGTCGATGGATACGCGCTCAACGCGCGGGGTCTCGTCGGCGAGAATCGCCATGACCTGCGCGCTCACCTCGCGGTAGCGATCAAAGTGCCCATGCGTCCAAATGGCTTGCGGGCATAAGCGCCGCGCCTCGGCCGAGGCCATGGCAGAGTGCACGCCAAAGCGACGTGCCTCATACGAACACGTGGACACGACGCCACGCGAATCGGCGTCTCCGCCCACGATGAGCGGCTTTCCTCGCCATTCGGGATGATCGAGCATCTCCACGCTCGCAAAAAACGCATCGAGGTCCATGAGGCCCACCGCCGGACCCGTCCAGGGAGGCGGCGTGACGCCCGTGGCATCCTCATAACCGTATGTATGTTCGCGTCTTTCCATGTCATGAGTATACCGCGCAGCTCATGTGGGGTGCGTGTATGTGCTTGCAAATCCCGAATTCTTGTCTAAGATATGGATTTGCCCTCGACTACACCGAAGAAGTTGGTCTCACGGACTTCACCTGCCCGCGTCGATGGCGTATTATGTTCAACTGTTTGTTTGTAGTTGCAGCCTAAAGCTGCTTGGTTGGAGGAGTTTCCTTTGGCAGTCAAGATTCGCCTTGCTCGTCACGGCGCTAAGAAGCGTCCGTACTACCGTGTCGTCGTCGCCGATTCCCGCGCCCCGCGTGACGGTCGTATCATCGAGGAGGTTGGCCGCTACAACCCGATGACCGCCCCCAAGACCATCAACCTCGACCTCGAGAAGATCGCCGACTGGCAGTCCAAGGGCGCTCAGCTCACCGACGCCGTCGCCGCTCTGGTCAAGGCCGCCAACGAGGGCGAGAAGATCGAGACCGTCGTCAAGAAGTCCAAGAAGCAGCTCGCCAAAGAGGCTGAGGCCGCTAAGGCTGCCGCTGAGGCCGCTGAGGGCGCCGAGGAGTAAATCGTGCCTGAGGTTGACGCTGCACAGCTCGAGGGTGAGGCAATGCTCTCAGATCGCATCGCCGATCTCGTCGAATATCTCGTTGTTCAGATCGTCGACGACCCGGATTCCGTGAGCCTTGAGGTCATCGATGGTGACGACGCCTCTACGATTGAGGTTTCGGTCGCCGAGGATGACGTCGCTAAGGTCATCGGCCGTCGTGGCCGTACCATCAAGGCCATTCGCACGCTCGCCCGTGCACTGGCCGCTCGCCTCGACACTGCTGTCGAGGTAGAGGTTCTGGGCTAGGACCTTGAGGTCCCAGTACAAAAACATCGCCCGTGTGGTCAAGCCGCACGGAAGGAAGGGGGAGGTCCTCGCGCAGCCGCTGCGGGGGCTTCCTTCTGTATTAGAGCCGGGCATGCGTGTCGCCCTGACGCCGCCGGCGCTCAAGCGCGACCGCTTTTGCACGGTCGTGTCCGTCACCGATACGGGCGATGGCGATCTGGTCTCGTTTGAGGGCATTGACGACTTGACGGCCGCCGAGGGCATCACGGGATGCTACGTGCTGGCAAATCGTGACGACTTTGAGCTCGATTCGCTCGACGCTGCCTATACCGACCTGATGGGTCGCGAGGTGGTCGACGAGCGCTTCGGTTCGCTCGGTACGATCGTCGAGATTATGTCGACGCCCGCTAACGATGTTTGGGTTGTCGAGGGTGATCGGTACGGCGAGGTACTGATTCCCGTGATCGAGCAGGTCGTGCTCGATCTTCCCGACACAGGAACAATTTCCGTCCACGTTATGGACGGCCTGATCGATATGGACAAGTAGGGAGGAAAACATGCTGATCGAGACCCTTTCGGTCTTTCCCGAGATGTTTGAGCCCGTCATGTCCACATCGATCTTGGGCCGCGCCCGCAAGGCCGGCCTTTTTGATTTTAAGGCGTATAACCTGCGCGACTGGACGCACGACCGCCATCGTACCGTCGATGACGAGCCGTACGGCGGCGGGCAGGGCATGCTCATGAAGGTCGAGCCTATCGCAGAGGCCATCGAGGCCATTAGCGTAGAGGGTCCCAAGCCCACGGTTGTGTTCTTCACCCCCTGTGGCGAGCCCTTTACGCAGCATGTGGCCGAGCGCCTGCTCAAAAGTGAGCGCCTGCTGTTTGTGTGCAGTCGCTACGAGGGCGTCGACGAGCGCGCGTATGCGTATGCCGACGAGCGCCTGTCGATCGGCGACTACGTGCTCACGGGCGGCGAGCTTCCCGCTATGGTCGTTGCCGATGCCGTCGTACGCCTGATTCCCGGCGCCCTGGGCGACGAGATGAGCAACGTCGACGAGTCGTTCTCGACCGCCGAGGACGGAGGACTGCTCGAGTACGCGCAGTACACCCGCCCCGCCGAGTTCAACGGCGAGGGCGTGCCGCCGGTGCTTGTGAGCGGCGATCACGCCAAGGTCGATGCCTGGCGCCGTAAGAATGCCATCGAGCGCACCTGCCGCTGGCGTCCCGACCTGATCGAGACGGCGCGCCTTACGCCACAGGAGCGTGCGTACGCGCAGGAGATTCTGGACGCTTCGTATTCGCAGAGCGAGGAGTGAGAATGGTTCCATCGCAGCATTCCGCGTTGAGGGGCGCTTTTGAGTGGATCGCGGTCATCGCGATCGCACTGGTCGCCACCTTCTTGATTCGCTCGTTTGTGGTCGAGCCCTTTGTGGTGCCCACCGGCTCCATGGAGTCCACGATTGAGATTGGCGACCAGATCCTGGCACAAAAGGTGAGCCTCGAGCTCGGTCAGCCCGTCAAGCAGGGCGATATCGTGGTGTTTCACAACCCCGATGGCACCTCCGAGCATGATGTTCTTGTCAAGCGTGTTATTGCCACGGCCGGCCAGACGGTTGACCTGCAGGATGGCAAGGTGGTCGTTGACGGCCAAGCGCTCGACGAGGACTATACGACGGGCATGAGCTGGCCACTTTCGGTCCAAGCGCCCGGCGCTCAGGTAAGCTATCCCTACACCGTTCCCGACGGGTGCGTGTGGGTGATGGGCGACAACCGCGAAAACTCTGCCGACTCACGCTACTTTGGTCCCGTCGATCGCTCTGATTTGATCGCTGTGGCACTCGTTCGCTACTGGCCGCTCAACCGCATCGGCACTATCGACTAAAAACCGCTATAGTACAGTACCTAACCGTGTAATCGTTTCGACGAGGGGATATTAGAGGCATGAACGCTTCATCGCTTTCCTTCCAAGACATCATCCTGCGCCTCCAGCAGTACTGGGGCGAGCAGGGCTGCGTCATTATGCAGCCCTATGACTCCGAGGTCGGTGCCGGTACCTTCCATACCGCGACCACGCTGCGCTCGCTCGGTCCCGCCGAGTGGCGCACCTGCTATGCGCAGCCTTGCCGCCGTCCCGCCGACGGCCGCTACGGCGAGAACCCCAACCGCATGCAGCACTACTATCAGTTCCAGGTGCTCATCAAGCCCTCTCCGGTCAACGCCCAGGAGCTTTACCTGGGGTCTCTTGCCGCTATCGGTCTGGACCCCAACGACCATGACGTCCGCTTTGTCGAGGACGACTGGGAGAGCCCGACACTCGGCGCCTGGGGCCTTGGCTGGGAGGTTTGGCTCAACGGCATGGAGGTCACGCAGTTTACGTACTTCCAGCAGGTGGGCGGCATCGAGGTCGACCCCGTGCCCGTCGAGATCACCTATGGCCTGGAGCGTATCGCCATGTACGCCCAGGGTGTCAACTCGGTTTACGACCTGGTGTGGAGCTACCTGCCCGACGGCACGCCCATGACCTATGGCGACGTGTTCTTGGAGAATGAGCGCGAGTTCAGCGCCTACAACTTTGAGGTCGCCAACGTCGAGATGATGCGTCAGAAGTTTGACGACTACGAGGCCGAGTGCCACTCCTGTCTGGAGCGCAAGCTGCCGCTGCCGGCGTACGACTGCGTCATGAAGTGCAGCCATGCCTTCAACCTGCTCGATGCCCGTGGCGCGCTGTCCGCGGTCGAGCGTGCCAACTACATCCTGCGCGTCCGCGCCGTCGCCAAGGCGTGCTGCGAGGCCTACATGGCCGAGGTCGCCGGAGTCAACGAGAATGCCGACCAGGAAGGCGAGGTGGCGTAAGCCATGGCAGACGCTAAGGATTTCCTGTTTGAGATCGGTACGGAGGAAATGCCCTCTGCACCGCTGAACAATGCCGTCAAGCAGCTTGGCACCATGATCGCCAAGGGTCTCGACGAGGCCGGTCTGGCCCACGGCGAGGTCCGCGTGATCTCGAGTCCGCGTCGCCTGGCTGCACTCGTTGCCGACGTCGCCACCGCGACCGATGAGGTTCACGAGGTCAAGCGTGGCCCCGCGGCCAACATTGCCTTCGACGCTGACGGTAACGCCACCAAGGCCGCCCAGGGCTTTGCCCGCAAGTGCGGTGTGGCTGCCGAGGATCTGGTCCGTCGCGAGGACACCGACGGCCGTGAGTACGTCTTTGCCGAGAAGAACATCCCTTCCGCCCCGGCCACCCCGATCCTGACGGCCCTGTGCGAGAAGACTATCGCTGGCCTGCAGTGGCCCAACTACCGCTCTCAGCGCTGGGGCCACGAGCACGCCACGTTCGTGCGTCCGGTCCGTTGGATCTGCTGCCTTCTGGGCGAGGACGTTGTGCCCGTGTCGTTTGCCGACGTGACGAGTGGCAACACCACGCGTGGTCATCGCGTGCTTGGCCCCGGAGACCATGTGGTTGCCAGCCCCGCCGTCTACGAGCAGGTGCTCGAGGACGCCGGCGTGCTTTCTGCCGAGCGTCGTCGCGAGGCCATCCTCGCCGGTATCGCCGAGGTCGAGGCCGCTCGCCCCGGTTGCCATGTCGACACGCCCAAGAAGGTCTTTGAGGAGGTCATCAACCTCTGCGAGTGGCCGACGGTGCTCGTCGGTACCTTCGATGAGGAGTTCCTCAAGGTCCCGCACGAGATCATCTGCGAGTCCATGCTCACCAACCAGCGCTACTTCCCGATCTATGACGGCGAAGGCAAGCTCACGCGTGAGTTCGTGGTCGTTTCCAACAGCAAGCCCGAGAACGCCGAGCGCGTGATCGACGGCAACGAGCGCGTTGTGCGTGCCCGTCTGGACGATGCTAAGTTCTTCTATGAGGAGGACCTGAAGATCTCCCTCGACGAGTTCCGTGAGCGTCTAGCCAAGGTGGCCTTCCAGGAGAAGCTCGGTAGCGTGCTCGCCAAGTCCGAGCGCATCGAGCAGCTCGCGCTCGCTATTGCCCGTGAGGCACACCTGGGTGCTCACCTGGCAGCCGATGCCGCTCGCGCCGCGCACCTGTGCAAGGCCGACCTGGTGTCTAACGCCGTCGTTGAGTTCACGAGCCAGCAGGGCGTGATGGGCGGTTATTATGCGACCGCGATGGGGGAGAACGACGAGGTCGCTCATGCTATTCGCGATCACTATCGTCCTCGCTTTGCCGGTGACGAGCTGCCCGAGGGCACCGCTGGCTGCATCGTGGCCTGCGCCGATAAGCTCGATACCATCGCCGGTATCTTTGCCATCGGCGAGCCCCCGACCGGCTCTTCGGACCCCTACGCGCTGCGTCGTGCCGCTATCGGCATCATCAACATCCTGCGCGACCGCCTGCCGATCGACTCCACGTCGCTCATCGACTTCGCCCTCGAGCTCTACAGTGAGCAGGGCATTGAGTTCGATGCCGCCGAGGTCGCCCAGCAGGTTCGTGACTTCTTCCATGGCCGCCTGGTGAGCATGGCCCGCGACGAAAAGATCCCGGCCGATACCGTTGCCGCCGTCTCTGCGGTGCACATCATCGCTCCGTCCGTCTTCTTCGCCCGCTGCGCCGCCCTCGACGAGGCCCGCAAGAACGACGCCGAGACGTTCGACAACCTTGCGACCGCCTATGCTCGCGCCGCGCATATCTCCAAGCCCGAGCTGGGCGTGGAGTACGACCGCAGCCTGATGGGCGAGGTCGAGCTCGCGCTTGCCGATGCCTCTGAGGCCGCTCAGACCGCTGTCGATGCCTCCCTTGCTGCCGAGGACTACCCGGCCGCATTTGCCGCCCTCGCCGCCCTGCGCGCGCCCATCGACTGTTTCTTCGACGAGGTTATGGTCATGGACAAGGACGAGCAGCTCCGCGATAATCGCCTTAAGCTGCTCAACCGCTTCGAGGCCGTTTTCTCCGGCATTGCCAACATCGGTGAGCTTGCCCGCAAAAAGTAAGCCAGCCTGCGCGTAAGCGCAAAAGGAGCCCCGCATGGATTGCCCGGTCACCGCTCGTCCCACCGTCATCGTTATCTCCGACTCGCTCGGTGATACCGCTTGTGAGGTGGTGCTTGCGGCGTCCGGGCAATTTGATGAAGGGGCTTTTCGCGTTTTGCGCCTGCCCAAGGTGACCTCCGTGGAGCAGGTCAAGTCATTTGTGGGGCCGCGTGTCGATGCGGACCATCGCGATATCGCCGTGTTCCACACCATTGTCGATCCGGCGCTTCGCGCCCGCGTGCTCGATTACCTGGGTATGCTGCATATCCGTTCGGTCGACCTGATCGGCCCGACGCTCGCCGTGCTGTCGTCGCTCATCGGTGTGTCGCCAAAGGGCGTTGCCGGCGTGATTCACAAGACTGATGACCGCTATTTCCATCGTATCGAGGCCATGGAGTATTTCGTTGAGCACGATGATGGACGCGGCTGCGACGACCTTTCGGGAGCCGATATCGTGCTGCTGGGCGTATCCCGCACGTCCAAGACGCCGCTGTCGATGTATTTGGCCTATCAGGGTTACAAGGTTGCCAATGTTCCGTTGGCCCATGGCATGGAGCCGCCGAAGTCGATTTACGAGGTTGACCCGATGCGCCTGTTCGGCCTGATTTCGACCGTCGACGTTATTTCTGAGATTCGCGATAGCCGCTTGGGCGATGATTACGCCCGTGCCGTTGCCGGCTCCTATGCCGAGCCCGAGAGTGTGCGCAGCGAGCTCGAGGAAGCCCGTGCCCTCATGAAGCGCCTAGGCTGCTTTGTGGTGCGTACCGATGGCAAGGCGATCGAGGAGAGCGCCTCCGAGATCATTAGCCACTTGGAGGAAATCCAAGAAGTCCGCGCCCGCCGCGCCGCCCGCCGAGCCCAGCAAAGCTAGCTCATTGGGGTAGCTAAAATGCCCGTCTATATAAGACTAGCTAAAAATAATGCACGATATTGGTAAAGCGATTTAGCAAGAAACTGGCATTTGACCTGTAAGCTTCCTGCATTGGTATCTTCATAAGGTAACCACCTTTACCTACCGTTTACCGCCATATTTACCACGTTTACCAACCCCCGCGCCCTCTGCGCAAGCCCGCTCAATGCCCGCCGTATAGTACCCTCACGGCTCGCATCCGGCGGGTCGATTCGTCACCACGGTCGTGCGCGAAAGTGCATGGAAGGGGAAGTATCGTGAGCGATTGCAAGAGGGTTTTCCGTTTTGGAACCGACGCCCAGGGCACCTGTGTCACTGAGGGCGACAAGTCCATGAACTTCGTGCTTGGCGGCAAGGGCGCAAACCTTGCCGAGATGAGCCGCATCGGCCTGCCGGTTCCCGGTGGCTTTACCATTACCTGCCAGACTTGCGTCGAGTACTCCGGTGCCGGCAACGTGTGGCCCGGGGGCGCACTCGATGAGATCGTTGCTGCCGAGGCGGACCTCGAGGCCCGCCTCGGCAAGAAGCTCGGCGACGCCTCCGATCCGCTGCTCGTGTCGGTTCGCTCGGGCGCTCCGTTCTCCATGCCCGGTATGATGGACACGGTCCTTAACTTGGGCCTCAATGACGATTCCGTCCAGGGCCTCATCGCGCAGACGCAGAACCCGCGTTTTGCCTGGGATAGCTACCGCCGCTTTATCCAGATGTTTTCCAATGTCGTCATGGGCGTTGACGCCGACCTGTTCGAGAACGCGCTGACCCAGGCACGCCTGGTCGCCGGTGTCCGCGTCGACTCCGAGCTTTCGGCCGAGGATCTGCAGGAGCTCGTCGAGACCTTCAAGGGGATCTTCTCCGAGAACGTCGATGCCTCCCTGTATCCCGAGCTCGAGATCGCTGACGGCAAGCCCGTCTTCCCGCACGATCCGGAGCTTCAGCTGCGTCTTGCCATCCAGGCCGTCTTTGGCAGCTGGATGAACGAGCGTGCCTGCATCTACCGCAAACAGCATGGCATTTCCGACGACCTCGGCACCGCCGTCAACGTGCAGGCCATGGCCTTTGGCAACAAGGGCGAGACCTCTGCGACAGGCGTCGCCTTTACGCGTAATCCGGCCGACGGCACCAAGGAGTTCTACGGTGACTTTTTGGTTAATGCCCAGGGCGAGGACGTCGTCGCCGGTATCCGCAACACCGAGCCCATCGCCGACCTCAAGACCACCCCGGGCCTCGAGTCCGCAGGTGAGGAGCTCGAGCGCGTGTTCCTGACGCTCGAGGATCATTACCGCGATATGTGCGATATCGAGTTCACCATCGAGCAAGGCAAGCTCTGGATGCTCCAGACCCGCGTGGGCAAGCGTACCGCCACCGCCGCCCTGCGCATCGCCATCGAAATGGTCGAGGAAGGCCTGATCACCCGCGAAGAGGCCGTGAGCCGCATCGATTCCGCGCAGCTCGACCAGCTCCTTCACCCGCAGTTTGACGCCTCCAAGAAGTACGAGGCTCTCGCCAGCGGTCTTAATGCCAGCCCCGGTGCCGCCGTGGGCGAGGTCGTGTTCTTGAGCGACGACGCTGTCGCGCGTTCCGCCGAGGGTCACAAGGTCATTCTGGTTCGTTGGGAGACCAACCCCGACGACCTGAAGGGCATGGTCGCCGCCGAGGGCATCCTGACCAGCCACGGTGGCAAGACGAGCCATGCCGCCGTTATCGCCCGCGGCATGGGTACGCCCTGCGTCTGCGGCGTTGAGCGCTTCCACATCGACGCCGCCGAGAAGGTCGTGCGCATCGAGGGCAGTGACCGCGTGCTGCACGAGGGCGATGTCATCTCCATCGACGGCACCCAGGGCATCGTCGTCGACGGCGCCGTTGATCTGGTTTCGGCCGAGCTCACCGGCGACCTGGACACCATCCTGTCCTGGGCCGACGAGATTCGCCTGGACGAGACCTGTGGCCATGCCAACCATGTGCGCGTCAACGCCGACAATCCCGAGGATGCCGAGCTCGCCCTCGAGTTTGGCGCCGAGGCTATTGGCCTGTGCCGCACCGAGCACATGTTCCTGGGCGATCGCAAGAACATCATCCAGAGCTTTATCCTGTCTGACGATGAGGCCGTGAAGCAGCAGGCCCTGGCCGACCTGCTCAAGGTTCAGACCGAGGACTTCCTGGCGATGTTCAAGACCATGTCCGGTCGCGATGTGGTCGTCCGCCTGCTCGATCCGCCGCTTCATGAGTTCCTGGATAATCCTCGCGACCTCGAGGTCGCCATCACCAAGAAGGAAGCCGCCGGCGCTCCCGAGGAGGAGCTCACTGCCCTGCGTGCCCGCCTGCGTCGTATTGACAGCATGGTCGAGTCCAACCCGATGCTTGGCCTGCGCGGCGTGCGCCTGTCCGTCGTCTTTGGCGATCTGCCGCTCATGCAGGTCCGTGCCGTCGCAACGGCTGCCGCCCGCCTCATTAAGGAAGGCGTCGACCCGCGCCCCGAGATCATGGTTCCGCTCGTCTCCATTACGGCCGAGCATGTCCAGACGCGCGAGGTCATCGAGCGTGTCATCGCCGAGGTATCCGCCGAGGAGGGCGTCGAGCTCAACATTCCCGTGGGCACGATGCTCGAGCTGCCGCGTGCCTGCATGGTTGCCGACGAGATCGCCCATCATGCCGACTTCTTCTGCTTTGGCACCAACGACCTCACGCAGACGACCTTCGGCTTCTCCCGCGACGACGCCGAGGCCAAGTTCATCCCGCTGTACATGCACAAGAAGATCTTGAAGGACAACCCCTTCGAGACCATTGACTCGGCGGTACTCGAGCTGGTGCGCATGGCCGTCGAGAAGGGTCGCGCCACCAATCCCGACATGCACTTTGGCGTGTGCGGCGAGCACGGCGGCGACCCCAAGTCCATCAAGGGCCTGTTTAACGTGGCCGACGTGGATTACGTGTCCTGCTCGCCCTATCGCGTACCCCTCGCACGTCTTGCGGCCGCCCAGGCCAAGCTCGAGGCCAAGCGTTCCGCCTAACGTTTTGGGCGTAGACGCCTAGTGTAGCCCCCCTTCATGCCGTCCGTCTCATTTGTGAGACGGGCGGTTATCATGTGCGGGTTTTGTCTTTTTGTCTGCTTAAAAAATTGTTCTTGCAGCAGAAACCCGCGCGTGTATACTCGAATACGTTTGTTCAACTACGTGCCGGCCATGGTGGTACGGCACCTCTAGAAGAGTAAGGAATTGCACATGGATTACATCCGCGCAATCGAGCGTCAGCAGATCCGCGAGGACATTCCTCAGGTTCGCGTCGCCGACAACGTCAAGGTTCACTACCGCATTAAGGAAGGCGACCGCGAGCGCATCCAGGTCTTCCAGGGCGACGTCATCCGCATGGCCGGCGCCGGTGCCCGCGAGACCTTCACCGTCCGTAAGATGTCCTTCGGTGTCGGTGTTGAGCGTACCTTCCCGCTTCACAGCCCCAAGATCGCCAAGCTCGAGGTCGTTCGTCATGGTCGCGTCCGTCGCGCCAAGCTGTACTACCTCCGCGACAAGGTGGGCAAGGCTGCTCGCATCCCCGAGAAGCGCTAAGAAGATCGCAGCGTCTGTCCACTCGTTTGGACACAAGGGTCACCTTCGGGTGGCCCTTCTTTTTATCTGATTTGCATGCAAGGAGGGCCTGGTATGGCCAACATGACGAGCTCGGTTTCGGCATCGCAGGTTGCCGGTGAGTTGGCGAGCGCTACGTTTGAGGAGATTCCCGCCCTCGTGGAGCATTATCGCGAGGACCCGCGCCAGCAGGTGATCAAGGCTTGCGAACGCGCCCTCAAACGCCATGCCAAAGAGCTTGCCGAGCGCGAGCGCGTCAATGACATGTACGAGCTTATGCATGAGCTTGGCGGCGATGGGGTGGTCGTTGGTGTCGACGAGGTGGGTCGCGGATCGGTGGCCGGTCCTTTGACGGTATGCGCTGTCTGCCTTCCTATGGAGCCGCGCGTCTGGGGCATCAACGATTCCAAAAAGCTCACGCCGGCGCGCCGCGAGTTGCTCTCGGTGAAGATTGCCGAGGTGGCGACGGCGATCGGTTTTTGCCATATCGCGCCTAAGGATATCGATGAGATGGGCATGGCCCGTGCTATCCGTACCGCCGTTGCGGGCGCCGTGGCCGATACGGGACTTGAACCCGATTGCGTGCTTATGGACGGTAACCCCTTGGGCGCCGTTCCCAACGAGCGCGACGTGGTGAAGGGCGATGCCAAAATCGCCTGTATCGCCGCGGCGTCCATCATGGCCAAGGTCACGCGTGACGAGATGATGGTCGAGTACGACGCCGAGTATCCCGAGTACCATCTGGCCGAGTCGAAGGGCTATGCAAGCCCCGAGCATATCGAGGCCATTCGCAAACATGGACTTTGTCCTCTGCACCGCGTGAGCTTTTGCGGAAACTTTCTGCAGACTGAGCGCCTTTTCTAGGTCAATTGTGGAGACAGGGACCTCTGGCGTTTTATAAACCTGCTGGTAGCGGGCCGTATGCAACACCATTGCTGCGTACGGCCCGTTTTTTGACAGCATTTGGTCAGCTTTTGGTTTGCTTCCGGTACTTACCCGCATGAAAGGTGCCCTCATCATCGGGGCACTGCAGCGTGCGGGAAAGGAGACCCCATGAGTGCCGCAAGCAAAAAGAGCAAGACACAGCAGCTCAAGGAGCGTTGGGAAAACGGCGAGCTCGACTCCGGGGCGATGACGCCCGAGTTTATCAAGGGACTCAGTCCCCGCGAACTGGGCATGCTGGGCGAGCTGATCACCATCGACTACTTTAACGAGCGCGGCTACACCTTGCTGGAGCAGGGTTATCGTTGCACCGAGGGCGAGGCCGACCTGGTGTTGCTCGATGAGCTCGACGATGTCGTGGTGATGGCCGAGGTCAAGACCAGACGTGTCGCACTGGATTGCAACACGCGGGTCTTTCCCGAGGAGGCCGTGGACGCCCAAAAGCAACGCCGCTACCGCCGCATCGCAAGTTGCTATCTCATGGAGCATTATCCGCTCAAGGCGATTCGCTTCGATGCCGTGGGTGTCACCATTCGCGACGGGCATATCGCCGAGATCGAGCACCAGTACAACGCGTTCGATTGGCAGGTGTCGTAATGGCGTTCGAGACGTTTGCCGTTCACGCGGCCTGCATCCGCGGCGTCGAGGCGATTCCCGTCACGGTCGAGGTCTCGCTTGCTGGCGGCGTTCCGGGCATTCAGATGCTCGGCATCCCGAGTATGGAGGTGATGGAGTCACGTGGTCGTATTCGCTGTGCGATGCGCTCCGCCGGGTTCGAGATCCCGCGCTCGGGCATTACCGTCAACCTGGCGCCCGGTGATATCCGCAAAACCGGCAGTGGTTTTGACCTGCCGATAGCCATCGCCGTGCTGGCTGCCGATGGGCAGATTCCCCGCGATAACCTCGATCGCTGCCTTATCGCCGGCGAGCTTGGCCTGGACGGTACGGTGCTGCCCGTCAAGGGCGAGGTAGCGTTTCAGCTGCTGGCACGCGACATGGGGCTCTCCTTTATCGCCGGCAGGTCCGACCAGCATGTGCCGCTCGCGGGTGTGGACTGCGGATTTATCGATCACCTGTCTCAGCTTGCCCAGGGTATGGGCGATGCCGCGCGGCATTATCTGGATTCTGAAGTGCTAGAGGCCACTTTTGAACCTGAGCTCGACTATGCCGACGTGCTGGGGCAGGAGGTTGCCAAGCGCGGCATGGCGCTTGCGGCGGCAGGGGAGCTCGGTTTACTCATGATCGGCTCTCCGGGATCGGGCAAGACGATGCTTGCGCGCCGTATGACCGGCATCCTGCCTGAGCTTTCCGTCGAGGATCAGCAGGAGGCGCTGTGCATCCATTCGGTCTTGGGCGAGAACATCGATGGCCTGCTTGCAGGTCATCGGCCGTTTCGAAGCCCGCACCACAGCATCTCGACTGCGGGCCTTATCGGCGGCGGTCGTCCGGTGCACCCGGGCGAGATCAGCTTGGCGCATGGCGGCGTGCTCTTTTTGGACGAGCTCGCCGAGTTTCCCACCGGTGTTTTGCAGACGCTACGCCAGCCCATCGAGCGCGGCTACGTCAAGATTGTGCGCGTCGACGGCGCTTTTACCTTCCCGTCGCGCTTTCAACTGCTTGCCGCGAGCAATCCCTGCCCCTGCGGTTTTTTGGGCGATCGTGAGGTGCCCTGCCGCTGCTCGGCTTCGATGGTCGAGCGCTACCGGTCCAAGTTGCGCGGTCCTTTGGCCGACCGTATCGACATGATGATTGATGTGACCCGGCCCGATCCCCAGGTGATTATCGAGGGCGCGGAGGGCATGTCTTCGGCCGAGCTGCGCGACTACGTGGTGCGTGGACGCGCCTTTCGCGCCTGGCGCGAGTCCCGTATGGATGATGCGGATGCCGAGGCCGAGGACGATGAGTCACGCTCCATTGACGGCGTCGTGTCGACCTTTGCGCTCGACGAGGCCGCCGAGAAATGCGTGCTTGGCCTGTCGAAACGCACGCATCTCACGGGGCGCGGCATCGTGCGCCTGGTGCGTATCGCGCGCACCATCGCCGATGTCGCCGAAAGTGAGCGGGTAACTCAAGATCACGTGCTCGAGGCGGCGATGTACCAAGGGAAGAGGGACCAGTAATGCCCGAGGAGACTTTTGAGCTGCATCCCGGTGATGCGCTGTATCCAGATACCGTTTTGGAGCTCTCCGATGTACCCCAGACGCTTTATGTGCGTGGCGACCCCGCCGCGCTGTCGACGCCTGCACTCTCCATCATCGGCGCTCGCAAGGCCTCGCCGTACGGCCTTGCCGTGGCAGAGCTGGCCGCGAAAGTCGCGGTCGAGGCGGGGGTGACGGTGGTCTCGGGCGGTGCGGTCGGCTGCGACCAAGCCTCGGGTTGGGCCGCGGTCAACGCCGGTGGCAGGCATGTCGTGGTGCTGGGTACGGGTGCCGACGTGGTCTACCCGCGTTCGAGTGCGGGGCTCATCGCGCGCACGATCGATACGGGCGGCGCAGTCGTGTCCATCTCGCCTTGGGGTATGGGGCCGCGTAAGTTCGCCTTTCCGCGACGTAACCGGGTGATTGCCGCGCTTTCGCAGGCGCTTTTCGTGTCGGAGGCCGGCATGCCCTCGGGCACGTTCTCGACGGCGGAGGCCGCCATGGACCTGGGGCGCGAGCTGCTTGCGGTTCCGGGCTCCATTTTGTCACCCGAGTCGCGCGGGACCAACTACCTCATCGCCAACGGGGCCTGCTGCATTGTTGACGAGGAATCTATTGAGATGGCCATCTCGCGAATCTACGGCACCCTGCGCTATTCGCGTCCCGATGCGCCCGGTATCGCCGATCTGGACCCCACGCAGCAGGCCGTGATGCATGCGCTCATCGCCTCGCCGCTCAAGGTCGACGACATCGCGGCGCTCGTCTCGCTTGATGCCGTCGGCGTGCTCAAGCTCCTAGGGTCGCTCGAGCTCGAGGGCCTCATCGAACGCATGATGGATGGAAGGTATGCGCCCTCCAAGTTTGCCCTTCACGCCCAGACGCCCTTCGGTCACAATGGAAAACGTGTCAATTAGAAAGGTGTTTGCAGATGCAGTTCGATCAGGTGACAGTTATCGGTGGCGGTCTGGCGGGTTCGGAATGCGCGATCCAGCTGGCAGACCGTGGTTTTGCCGTAAAGCTGTGCGAGATGCGCCCCCAGGTGAGCTCCCCGGCCCACCATACCGACCATCTTGCCGAGCTCGTCTGCTCCAATTCGTTTAAATCGACCCGTCCGGACTCTGCGGCGGGCTTGTTGAAGGCCGAGCTTGAGCGTATGGGCTCAGTCTTGCTCGATTGTGCCCATCGCGCGGCCGTTCCCGCCGGCGGCGCCCTGGCGGTCGACCGCGTCAAGTTTTCCGAACTTGTCGAGGCCGAGGTTGCCTCCCGCCCCAATATCGAGATTGTTCACGGCGAGGTCACGCAGATTCCCGAGGGGCATGTGGTCATTGCCGCTGGCCCCCTATGCTCGCCCGCGTTGAGCGAGGAGGTCATGAAGCTCGTCGGCGGCGATGCCCTGGCCTTCTTTGACGCGGCCGCGCCAATCGTCGATGCCTCCACGCTCGATATGGACGTGCTGTTCTCGCAGTCGCGCTACGAGGAACAGGGGAGCGGCGACTATCTCAATGCTCCGCTCAACAAGGAGGAGTACGAGGCCTTTATCGAGGCGCTCACCACCGCCGATCGCGTGGTACTCAAGGACTTTGAGGGTGGCGACCTGTTCCAGGCCTGCCAGCCTGCCGAGGAGGTCGCCCGCACCGGCAAGGATGCCATTCGCTTTGGCGCCATGAAGCCCGTCGGACTGACCGACCCGCGTACCGGACGTCGCCCCTGGGCGGCGATTCAGCTTCGCGCCGAGAACAAGGAGAAGACCGCCTATAACCTGGTGGGCTTCCAGACCAACCTGACTTTTGGCGAGCAGAAGCGCGTCTTCCATATGGTTCCCGGACTGGAGAATGCCGAATTCTTCCGTTTTGGCGTCATGCACCGCAACACCTTTGTCGATGCCCCGCATGTGCTCGATGGCACCTTTGCCGTGCCCGGTACGAGCGTTCGCCTTGCCGGCCAGATCACCGGCACCGAAGGCTACATGGAGGCCGTGGCGACTGGTCTGCTCGCTGCGCTCAACACCTATGCCGAGGCAACCGGGGCGGAGCCCGTTGAACTGCCGCGCGTGGGCGCCCTGGGCGCGCTCGTGGGCTATGCGACCGATCCGGCAACGGTGGGCTATCAGCCCATGCACGTCAACTTTGGCTTGGTGCCGCCGCTCGAGGACGGCAAGCGCCGCAGCAAGCGTGATCGCTACCAGGCCTACGCCGACCGCGCGATCGAAGCCCTTGACGCTTACCTGGTGACGCGCTCCGACCTGTTTGGGGGCGAACGGTCATAGCCTTTGACCTTTACGATACCGTCGACTCGTTTATCGCTTATATCGCGCGTGTCGAGGGGCTGTCTCCCAATACGGTGACGGCCTATGCCTCGCGACTGGAGCGCTTTGCTGCCTGGTGCGAGCGGACGGGTACCGACGCTCGTGTCGCCGACGTGCGCACCGTCCGCTCATATTTGGCCGAGCTCTCGCGTGGCCAGGTGGCCCCTCGCACCCTTTCGGCGCATCTGTCGGCCATCCGGTCGCTGTATCGTTGGATGACTGCCGAGGGGATTGTCGAGGGCGATGCGGTCTCGGCGATCGCGTCCCCCAAGCTGCCGCGCGACCTGCCGGGAGTCCTTACGACCCAGCAGGTCGAGGCGTTGCTCAAGACGCCTGATACCTCGACGCCCGCGGGATTGCGCGATGCGGCGATGCTCGAACTGCTCTATGCCTCGGGTGCCCGCATCTCGGAGCTTGCCGCGCTTAACGTGGAATCCATCGCTTGGTCGGAGCGCGTGGTTCGCCTTTGGGGCAAAGGCAGCAAGGAGCGTATCGTGCCACTGTACCGTCGGGCGCTCGAGGCGGCTCGTTGCTATGTCGAGCAGGGGAGGCCGGAGTTGCTCGCCCAGGCAAAGCGCCGCGACGCCGCAGCCGGTCTGCACCCGCTGTTTATTTCTGCGCGCGGCAATCGCATGAGTGCCGCTATGCTCAGACGACGGTTCCATATGCTGGCGACGCTCGCCGGCATCCCTGCCGACATTGCCCCGCATGCGATGCGTCACACCTTTGCGACCGATCTGCTCGAGGGTGGCGCGGACCTGCGATCGGTTCAAGAGCTGCTGGGCCATGCGAGCCTGTCCACGACGCAGATCTACACGCATCTCACACCCGATCGGCTTAAGCGGGCTGTGGCTCAAGCCCATCCCCGCGGCGAATAGTGGCTGGGACGTCCCGCGCCGCGCTCAGGTGTGTGGTTTTGATTGCGGGTTGGCAGGAAGATGCATTCCTGCTATCATTCATCGGGTTGCTTCACGGCAACATGTTTTTATCACGCACGCGCGGCTACTTCATACCGTGGTGCCCGGGCTTTGGTAGCACATGTCCGGGTTGGTTTTGGAGGATGACCCCGCGCGGAGGCAAACCACAGGAGGTTTAACATGGCTACCAAGATTAATATCCGCACCCTGCTCGAGGCCGGCTGCCACTTCGGTCACCAGACCCGTCGCTGGAACCCCAAGATGAAGCCGTTCATCTTCGGTGAGCGCAACGGCATCTACATCCTCGACCTCAAGCAGACCATCCTCGACGCCGACCAGGCCTACACCTTCGTCAAGAACGTCGCCAAGGGTGGCAACGTGCTGTTCGTCGGCACCAAGAAGCAGGCTCAGGAGGCCGTCAAGAACGCTGCTGAGCGCGCCAACATGCCTTACATCAACCAGCGTTGGCTCGGCGGTATGCTGACCAACTTCGTCACCATCCGCTCCCGCATCAACCGCATGGAGGAGCTCGAGGCTATGGTCGAGGACGGCCGCATGGCTGTTCTGCCCAAGAAGGAGCAGGCTGTGCTCGGCAAGGAGCTCACTAAGCTCCAGACCAACCTCGGTGGCGCCCGCGACATGAAGGGTCTGCCCCAGGCTCTCTTCGTCATCGACACCAAGCGCGAGGAGAACGCCATCAAGGAGGCCCAGCGCCTGAACATCCCCGTCGTCGCCCTGATCGACACCAACTCCGATCCCGACGAGGTCGAGTACGGCATCCCCTGCAACGATGACGCTATCTCCGCTGTCACCCTTATGTGCGAGCTCATGGCTGACGCCTGCCTCGCTGGCTCCGGCAAGGAGCAGGTCTCCGAGGCCGAGATGGCCGCTGAGCCCAAGGCCGAGTAAATCAGTCTTAGTTAATTCTTTTTCATCTCTTTGAAAGGAACCACAATGGCCCAGATTACCGCCGCTATGGTCAAGCAGCTCCGCGAGATGACCGACTCCCCGATGATGGAGTGCAAGAAGGCTCTCGTCGAGGCTGACGGCGACATGGACGCCGCTGTCGACGTCCTGCGTAAGAACGGCCTTGCCAAGGCTGCCAAGAAGGCTGGCCGTGAGACCAACGAGGGCGCTGTCGCCGCGTTCGTCTCCGAGGATGGCAAGACCGGCGCTCTGCTCGAGCTCTCCTGCGAGACCGACTTCGTTGGCTCTAACGCCAAGTTCACCGGCTTTGCTTCCAAGGTCGCTGAGGTTGTCGCTACCACCGAGCCTGCTGACGTCGACGCTCTGCTCGAGAAGCCGATGGGCGAGGAGACCGTTTCCTCCGAGCTCACCGAGATGATTCACATCATGGGCGAGAACATGAAGATCTCCCGCTTCGCTGCCTGCAAGGCTGAGAACGGCGCGCTCGCTTCTTACATCCACATGGGTGGTAAGATCGGCGTCCTCGTCGAGTTCGCCTTCGAGAAGGCCGAGACCGCTCAGGCTGAGTCCTTCAAGACCTTCGCTCACGACGTTGCCCTTCAGGTTGCCGCCGTCGCCCCGATCTGCGCTACCCGCGATCAGGTTCCGGCCGAGACCGTCGAGCACGAGAAGCAGATCTACATGGCTCAGGCTGCCGAGTCCGGTAAGCCCGAGGCTATCCAGGAGAAGATGGCTGTCGGCCGTCTGGAGAAGTTCTACAAGCAGTCCGTGCTCACCGAGCAGGAGTTCATCAAGGACAGCTCCCTCACCATCAAGAAGTACGCTGAGCAGGTCTCCAAGGAGCTCGGCGACACCATTACCGTCGTTGCCTTTGACCGTCTGGTCCGTGGCGAGTAAATAAGCTCTTGTAGCTGGTAATGAGCAGGCTGTGGGTTTTACTCACAGCCTGCTTTTTCATGGCTCTTCTTAGAGCCTTTGATAGAATGTTGAGAGTTCAATCTAAAGGAGGATCGCTTTGTCCGACATCCGATATAAACGCGTGCTTCTTAAGCTTTCCGGCGAAGCGCTGATGGGCGACGGCCAGTATGGCATCGACCCCAAGGTTACCGACCATCTTGCCAAGCAGGTCAAGGAGCTGCTCGCCGTTGGCCATGAGGTCGGCGTCGTTGTCGGCGGCGGCAATATTTTCCGCGGCATGGCCGGCGCTGCCGGTGGCATGGAGCGTGCTCAGGCCGACTACATGGGCATGCTGGCAACCGTTATGAACGCGCTCGCCCTGCAGGATGCCTTCGAGCACAACGATGTTCCCTGCCGCGTTATGAGCGCTATCCAGATGAACGAGATCTGCGAGCCCTATATTCGCCGTCGCGCCATCAACCACCTTTCCAAGGGCAACGTCGTTATCTTTGCCGCCGGTTCGGGCAATCCGTACTTTACGACCGACACCGCCGCGGCTCTTCGTGCGTGCGAGATCGGCGCCGAGATTCTGATTAAAGCCACCAAGGTCGACGGCATCTACGACAAGGATCCCGTCAAGTGCGCCGATGCCGTCCGTTTTGACAAGATCACCTACCATGAGGTGCTCGTCCGCGGCCTGCAGGTTATGGATTCCACGGCTACGGCTCTGTGCCAGGACAACCGTATGCCGATTTTGGTCCTCAACATCGATGGCGAGGACACCGTCAAGCGCGCGCTTTCGGGTGAGCCCGTCGGCACGCTCGTCTATCAGGAGGATTAAGCATGGCAGAGAACATCACCGCCCATATGGACAAGTCGCTCGAGTCCCTCAAGCATAACTTCTCCAAGGTCCGTACCGGCCGCGCCAATGCCAACATTCTGTCCGACATCACCGTCGATTATTACGGTGTTCCCACGCCGGTCACGCAGGTTGCCGCCGTCAAGACCCCCGAGGCCCACATGCTGCTCATCGAGCCGTGGGACAAGGCACTCATCAATGCTATCGTCAAGGCCATCGGCGCTTCCGATCTGGGTATTACCCCCAACTCCGATGGCACCGTCGTTCGTCTTCCGTTCCCGGCTCCCACTGAGGAGCGCCGTCGCGAGCTCGTCAAGGAGTGCCGCGAGTACGCCGAGCAGGCCAAGGTGTCTATCCGTAACATTCGTCGCGACTTCAACAACAAACTCGAGCGCGATGAGGAGCTCACCGAGGACGATGTCCGTCGCGAGCAGGCCAAGGTCCAGAAGCACACCGATGAGTATGTCGCCAAGGTCGAGGAGCTTCTGAAGGAAAAAGAAGCCGAGGTCATGGAGATCTAAGGTGCAATACGACGAGCATAAACTGGTCGAGTACTTTGCCGACGCCCCTGCGGGCGTCGGTTTTTCCGACCTTGACCTCAATAACATTCCGCACCATATCTCGTGCATCATGGACGGCAACGGTCGTTGGGCTACGTCGCGCGGTCTTGCACGCACTGAGGGCCACAAGGCGGGCATCGTCTCGCTGCGCGAGATCATTACCGCCTGCGTGCGTCTGGGCGTCGACGTGCTTTCTGCCTATGCGTTTTCTACCGAAAACTGGAACCGCCCGCAGCATGAGGTCAACGTCTTGATGCATCTGTTTGCCAAGACGTTCATCGACGAGCTGCCGCTTCTGAAGCGTGAAAACGTGCGCGTTGTCTTTTTGGGTGACATTTCCGCGCTGCCCAAGAAGACCCGCGACGTTTTTGAACGCGGTCTTGCCGAGTGCGCCGATCACACCGGTATGACGCTGGCGCTTGCCGTCAACTACGGCGCGCGTGCCGAGATTACCCGCGCTGTCCGTCAGATTGCGCTCGATGCCGTCGCCGGCAAGATCGATCCTGCTGCTATCGACGATGATATGGTTGCCTCGCACCTCTATACCGCTGGACTTCCCGATCCGGAGCTTGTGATTCGCACCTCCGGTGAGCTGCGCCTTTCCAACTATCTGCTGTGGCAGGTGGCTTATTCCGAGTTCTACGTCACCGATACCTATTGGCCCGACTTTGATCGTTGGGGCCTTGTCGACGCCATTTTGGCCTATCAGGGCCGTGACCGTAGGTTTGGTGGTCTGAGCAAGACCGAGGAGGCTTAATCGTGTCCGATCGTCCCAAGGCAATTGCTCCCAAGACATCTGAGCGCAAGGCTGTCGCTGCGGGAGCGCCCGCAGCGAAGAATGGCACCGGTTCGTGGCTTGCCGGCTTTATCACCCGTGCCGCCGCCGGTATCGTCTATGCCGTTGTCTTTATCCTGTGCCTGGTTTTGGGTATTGTGCCCACGGCCATCTTTGTTTCTGTCATGAGCGGTCTGTGCTGCTATGAGTTTTTCCGTATGACAAGGCTTGATGGCAAGATGGCTAACGAGCGCATGGGTATCGCTGCCGCCGTACTCTTTCCGCTGTCGGCGTTGGGCGATTCGATGCTGCTGAATGCCCTGCTTTTTGCCCTGATGCTCGCTGTGGGCATTTGGTATGTCTGGTCGCCGCGTACCCGCATCTCTGATGTGGTCGTGACGCTCATGGGTCCCATCTACACTGGCTTTATGCTGTCGGCTATCGTGCTGCTGCGCGATGCCGTGCCCGGTTTTGCCGGCGCCCTGCTTTCGGTGGGCGTTTGTGCGTCCCTTTGGGTCTCCGATTCGTTTGCCTACATCGTGGGCAGCCGTATCGGCAAGCACAAGATGGTTCCCAAGATCTCTCCCAAAAAGAGCTGGGAGGGGTTTGTCGGCGGCATCCTGGGCTCGGTTTTGATTTGGTTCATCCTGTGGGCGACGCACCTCTACAAGCTCAGCCTGCCCTATGCGCTGCTGTGCGGCGTGGTCGTGTCCGTCCTGGGCGTTATCGGCGACCTCATCGAGTCGCGCATCAAGCGTGGCGTGGGCGTCAAGGATTCCGGCAACCTTATCCCGGGCCATGGCGGTATGCTCGACCGTAGCGACTCGCTTATCTTTGGCTGCATTACCGCGCAGCTGCTTTTGATGATCGGAGGCGTGCTGTAATGTCATTTCAGACGACGTATGGCCCCGATGGACGACTCCGTGTTGCCATCCTGGGTTGTACGGGCTCTATCGGCACCCAGGCGCTCGATGTGTGCCGCCAGCATGCCGATCGGCTGCAGGTGACGGCGCTGTCCGTTAACTCCAGTACCTCCGAGCTCGTTGCCGCTGCCCGCGAGTTCTCGGTTCCGGCGGTTGCCGTGGCCGATGCCGCTCATGGCGATGACGCCGTGCTGCAGGAGTTGCCTAAGGGAACGAAGCTCGGCGTTGGCGCGCAGGCGGTTTGCGAGCTCGCGCGTCGCGACGATGTCGACTGCGTGCTCGTCGCTATTGTGGGCGCCGCCGGTCTCGAGGCGAGCCATGCGGCCTTGACCTCGAATAAGCGCCTTGCCCTTGCCAACAAGGAGTCCCTCGTCGTCGGTGGCGACTTGCTTATGCCGTTGGCGCTACCGGGCCAGCTTATTCCAGTCGACTCTGAGCACTCCGCCATCTACCAGTGCTATCTGGGGGAGAACCCGCGTGAGGCTCATTGTATTTGGCTTACCTGCTCGGGCGGTCCGTTCTTTGGTCGGACGCGCGACGAGCTCGATCGCGTGACGCGTGCCGATGCCCTTGCACATCCCACGTGGGCCATGGGTGCCAAGATCACCATCGACTCCGCCACCCTCATGAACAAGGGCCTGGAGCGCATTGAGGCCATGCATCTGTTTAACTGCGACCTCGATTTCATTAACGTGGTCGTGCAGCGTCAGTCCAAGATTCACTCTATGGTCGAGTTTGCCGACGGCTCCGTGATGGCGCATCTCGGTGCTTCCGACATGCGTATTCCCATCCAGTTCGCGTTCTCGTATCCCGAGCGTTGGGATACCCCGGCGCCTCGTATCGATTTCCGCGAGCTGGGGCAGCTCACGTTTGATGCTGCCGACATGGATACCTTTCGCTGTCTGGCACTGGCCGAGCGTGCCGGCAAGACGGGTGGCACCATGCCGTGCGTGCTCAATGCCGCCAACGAGGTCGCTGTCGATGCCTTCCTGCACGATGGCTGCAGCTTTACCGATATCGATCGCATTGTAGAATCCTGCATGGATGCCCACGATATGCAGGCGGTCGATTCGTTTGAGCAGCTTCGCGACATCGATGCGTGGGCGCGTGAAAAGGCTGCGCAGGTGCTCGCCGCAACCCGTTCCTAACCCATAAGGATTGCTTTTTCGTTTTATGGATACTGTTCTGAGCGTTCTCTCATCGGTCTTTTGGGGCCTGTTGATGCTTTCCGTCCTCGTGTTTTTGCATGAGGGCGGCCACTTTTTGGCGGCACGTGCCTGCGGCGTCCGTGTGACCGAGTTCTTTTTGGGCTTGCCGTGCCGCTTTGACATCCATTACACGTCACGTCGCATTGGAACCAAGTTTGGCGTGACCCCGCTGCTGCTGGGTGGCTACGCTGCCATCTGCGGTATGGATCCGACCGACGTCTCGTGCGCTGATCGCGTGCTCGCGGCTATCTATCGTCATGGTCGCGTGACCGTGGCCGACCTTGCCGCCGAGCTCGAGCTATCCGAGGAGGATGTGCTCGAGGCATGCGCCTTGCTCTTGGGTTGGGGCTCTATCGCGCCTTGGTATGAGGAAGGGGAGAAGCCCTCGCCGAGCTACTATCCCACCAAGTATCAGACGCTGCCGCGAGACGCGGCGGGTTACACCACCTTTGACGGCCGCCGTTTCGATCGAGAGCATGCGACTACCGAGGGCGATGTGTGGGAGCTGCCGTGCGGCGAAGCCGAGTTCCTTGCGCAAGAGCGTTCGCATACCTATCTGGGCCAGGGTTTTCTCAAGCGCGCCTTTATGCTGCTCGCGGGCATTCTCGTCAATATCCTGACGGGCTTTTTGCTGCTTATGAGCATCTACTCTATTGCGGGTGTCACCGTGCCGATGGATACCAACGTGATCGGTCAGGTTGACGAGGGGTCTATTGCCGCCAAGGCGGGTATCGAGGGCGGCGACGCGATCCTTTCGGTTGACGGAGTATCGTGCTCTACCTGGATGGACGTTTACGATGCCATCGGCAAGGCTGCCGGAAAGGACGATATCGCCATCGAGTACGAGCGTGACGGCAAGCAGCATTCGACCGCGGTTGCGCTCAAAGAGGACGAGCGCCTAGGTGTGTATGCCTCTACGCAGGTGGTCCGTTTAGACCCCATCACGTCGGCTCGCCTTTCGTTCTCCTATGTCGTGCAGACAGCGGAGGGTGTGATGCGCCTGCTCCAGCCGCAGCATACGATGGAGATTCTCGATCAGTCTTCTTCGATCGTGGGCATTAGCGTTATGTCCTCACAGGCTGCTGCTGCCGGCCCTGCCACGTTCCTTTCGTTTGCCGCCCTCATTTCGTTCTCTCTTGGCTTTATGAACCTGCTGCCCATCCCACCACTCGATGGCGGCAAGCTGGTCATCGAGATCATTCAAAAGATTGCTGGCCGCGAGCTTCCGCTCAAGGTCCAGACGATTGTGAGCTATGTGGGCATCGCGCTCTTTGCGCTGCTGTTTGTCTATATGCTTCGTTCCGACGTCCTTCGATTTATCCTGTAGGGGAGTGTTTGGATTGTCTTTATCCCATCCTTTGCCTCGCGAGTTGACGCGCCCCGTGCATGTGGGCGGCGTGCAGATCGGTGGCGGCGCGCCGGTGGTGGTCCAATCCATGACCTGCACCGATACCGCTGACGCCCAGGCAACGCTTGCGCAAGTGTGCGCGTTGGCGCAGGCTGGCTGCGATATCGTGCGCGTGAGCGTGCCCACCGAGGCCGCGCTTGAGGGTTTCCGCACCATCTGTGCCGAGTCTCCGGTGCCGATCGTCGCCGATATTCACTTTAACCATAAGCTCGCCATCGGCGCTGTGGAGGCCGGTGCCGCCAAGCTCCGCATCAATCCCGGCAACATTGGCGATTGGGCCAAGGTCGATGCCGTGATCGATGCCGCGGGCGCCGCTGGGTGCGCGATTCGCATTGGCGTGAACGCGGGTTCGCTCGAGCAGGATATCGCCGAGCGCGAAGGCCTAACGCAGCCCGAAAAGCTCGTGATGTCGAGCGAGCGTTTCGTCAAGCATTTTGAAGACCGCGGTTTTACGAACATTGTGCTTTCGGCCAAGGCCCATAGCGTGCAAACGACGCTTGATACCTATCGAGCCCTGTCGCGTGAGATTCCCCACGTTCCGCTTCACCTGGGCGTGACGGAGGCGGGGACCAAGCTCCAGGGCACCATCAAGAGCTCTGTAGGCTTGGGTATCTTGCTTTCCGAAGGCATTGGCGACACCATGCGTGTGTCGCTCACAGCCGATCCGGTTGAGGAGCCGCCGGTTGCCTGGGGTATTCTGCAGTCGTTGGGCCTGCGTCGCCGTGGCCCCGAGATTGTCTCGTGCCCCACATGCGCCCGCTGCCAGGTTAACCTTATTCCCATTGCCGAGGAGGTCACCGAGCGGCTTAAGAACTACTCCGCGCCGCTTTCGATCGCTGTGATGGGATGTGCCGTTAATGGCCCCGGCGAGGCTTCTGATGCCGATCTGGGCGTTGCTTGCGGACGTGGTCAGGCCTTGCTCTTTTCGCATGGCCAGATCATTGGTAAAGTAGCTGAGGACCAAATTGTCGACGCGCTTATGGCCGAGGTCGACAAGCTTATTGAGGAGAAATAAATGACCCGAGCAATGTATATGTCTAAGCTTTATGCGCCGACGCTTAAAGAGGATCCGGCGGACGCTGAGCTCGCCAGCCACCGTCTGCTGCTCCGTGCCGGCATGATCCGCAAGGAGGCCGCCGGTCTATATTCCTACCTGCCGCTTGCTTGGCGCTCGATTCGCAAGATCGAGAACATCGTGCGCGACGAGATGGACGCCGCCGGCGCCCAGGAGCTTATGATGCCTATCATGGTCGATGCCGAGTTGTGGCGTGAGTCCGGCCGCATCGACGCCTATGGCAAGGAGCTTGTGCGCTTTGACGACCGTCACGGTCGCGAGTTCGTCCTGGGCCCCACGCACGAGGAGACCGTCACGGCCCTGGTGCGCAATGAGCTGCGCTCCTACAAGCAGCTGCCCGTTAACCTGTACCACATCCAGGATAAGTTCCGCGACGAGTTCCGTCCCCGCTTTGGCCTGATGCGCGGCCGCGAGTTCATCATGAAGGACGCCTATAGCTTCTCCGCCACGCAGGAGAGCCTGCAGGAGGAGTACGACAAGATGAAGCAGGCCTATGCCAACATTTGCGAGCGCTGCTACATCAAGGCTCTGCCCGTTGTCGCCGACTCCGGCGAGATCGGCGGCGACACTTCCGTCGAGTACATGGCTCTGGCCGACGCCGGCGAGGCTTCGCTGGTCTACTGCGACGATTGCGGCTTTGCTGCCGATGACGAGGCTGCAAGCACCAAGGTCGTTGTGACCGAGGGCCCCGGCGATGGTACGCTTACCAAGGTTGAGACTCCGGGTATGGGCACCATCGAGGCCGTTGCAAAGTTCTTCGGCTTCCCCGAGAACGGTACGCGAAAGTCGCTGGCACTCATCGACGCTGAGGGCAAGCCGGTCGTGGCCATTGTCCCGGGCGACCACGAGCTCAATGACTGCAAGGCCGAGCATGTCTTTGGCAAGGGCTATCGCATGATGACCGACGAGGAGCTTCAGGCGAACGGCCTGCACAAGGGCTTTATCGGACCGGTCAACCTGCCCGAGGGCATCCGTCTGGTGTGCGACGAGAGCCTGCGCGAGTCCAAGCAGTGGGCCTGCGGTGCCAACGAGGTCGATTATCACTTTACCGGGGCCTGTCCCGAACGCGACTTTACCGTCGACGAGTGGGCCGACCTGGTCACCGTCGTTGCCGGCGATCCCTGCCCGCACTGCGGCAAGCCGCTCTCTGCTGCTCGCGGCATCGAGGTCTCCCAGGTCTTCCAGCTGGGCACCAAGTATTCCGAGGCCATGGGTGCCACCTTTATGGACGAGGACGGCAAAGAGAAGCCGCTCATCATGGGTTGCTACGGCGTGGGCGTGTCCCGCTCGCTTGCTGCCGTCGTGGAGCAGCACAACGACGAGCACGGCATCGTCTGGCCGGTCTCCGTTGCCCCGTACGAGGTCGCGGTGATTCCGCTCGATCCCAAGAAGGAGGAGTGCGCTACCGTCTGCGAGCAGATCGTTGATGGCCTGTGTGCCGAGGGCATCGAGGTCGTCGTCGACGACCGCGACGAGCGTCCCGGCTTTAAGTTTGCCGATAACGACCTTATGGGTTTCCCGTATCAGGTCGTTCTGGGTAAGCGTGGCCTCAAGAATGGTACTGTGGAGCTCAAGGACCGTGCTACGGGCGAGCGCGAGGACGTGGCGATCGATGAGGTCGTTGCCAAGGTTGCCGAGCTTGTTAAGGCAGCCCGCCGTTAATCGACGATTTCGCTTGTAGTTCGATATGTGGGACGGCCCCGCATTTCTCCAATCGGGGAGATGCGGGGCCGTCCTATTATCTTGTAGCATCCTCGATATCTAAAAGGAAAACCCCACAGCCCATGCGAGCTGCGGGATTTTCCATTGTGCCTCCGATGCGAAATAAATCGCTCAGATATTACTGATAATCGACGACGTCGATCCAGTTCTTCAGGAACTCATCGTTCACGTTGCGCTTACGAGCGAGCTCGGAAGCGGCGACGATGCTCGTCCACTGACGCACGACCTGCATGGGCATGTCGGCACGGTCGCAGTAGAGCTCCAGGTAGGCCTCAGCCTGATCCTTGCTGTTGAGGGCAAAGAGCAGGTAGGTGGTGGCAACGTCGGCAGCAGGGGAGCCCTGGGTGGCGTGTGCCCAGTCGCACACATAGAGCTGGCCGTCGTCGCCGACGATGACGTTGGAGGGGTTGAAGTCGCCGTGGCAGACCTTGAACTCCTTGGTCATGCCGTCCAGACGCTCCTGAAGGTTGTAGCGCGTGGTGGCATTGAGCTGATCAAGGCTGTCGATCATGCGGGCGTACTTGTCACGCTGACGGTTGAGCAGCGGGGAGGTGTAGCCGTGGATCTCGATCTGGAGGTCGACGAACATCTCGAGGTACTCACCAAAGCGCTGGGGTTCGGCAGTCATCTTCTCGGCAAGGGTGGTGCCCGGAACCTTCTCGGTCACGAGCGCCCAGCCGTTGGCGTTCTCGAGCTGGGAAACCTCGAGCGCCTTGGGGCTGCGGATGCCGCACTCATTGATGCGGGCAAGATTCAAAGCCTCGTTGAACACGTCGGAGACAGGCTTGGTCTCGTTAAAGACCTTGACAATCTTGTCGCCCAGGTCGTAAACGACCTTGTTGCCACGGCGGACGAGCTCGGTCTTGGAATCGGGTAGCAGCATGGTTGCATCCTTTCAACGATGCGATAGAAGCGACGGCGGGGATGTGTGAAACACCCGTGCACCCCCGCCGTTAAAAACCGTGCTAAAACTAGCAGACGGCGTAATCCTGGGGCTCGCGGCCGTAGTAGGCGTCCAGGTAGAGCTCCTTGATCTCGCTCATGAGCGGGTAGCGCGGGTTGGCGCCGGTGCACTGGTCGTTGAATGCCTGCTCGGTCATTTCGTCGAGGGTGTCGAGGAAGTACTGCTCGTCAACACCGTAGTCAGCGATGGTCTTCTTGACGCCGATGAAGTCCTTGAGCTCTTCGAGCTTCGTGATGAAGTTCTCGAAGACCTCCTTGTCGTCCTTGCCCTCGATGCCGCAGTACTTGGCCATCTCGGCGTAGTTGTGCAGCGCGTTGGGGTAAGGATACTGGGAGAAGGTACCCATCTTGACGGGAGCCTCGGCGGCGTTGTAGCGCATGACGCGGGTCAGGATGACAGCGTTTGCGAGGCCGTGGGGCAGGTGATGGAAAGCGCCGAGCTTGTGGGCCATGGAGTGGTTGAGGCCCAGGAAGGCGTTGGCGAAGGCCATACCGGCCATGCAGGAGGCGTTGTGCATCTCCTCGCGGGCGTGCGGGTCCTTGGCGCCGTTCGTGAAGCTGGAGGGCAGGTTCTCGAAGACGAGCTTGGCAGCGCGCTCGGAGAGGCCCTTGGTGTAGTCGGAAGCCATGATGGAGACGTAGGACTCGATGGCGTGGGTCATGACGTCGATGCCGGAGGCAGCGGTCAGGCCGCGCGGGGCGGTCATGCAGTTGTCGGCGTCGACGATAGCCATGTTGGGGAGCAGCGCGTAGTCGGCGAGCGGCCACTTGATGCCGGTCTCCTTGTCGGTGATGATGGCGAACGGCGTGCACTCGGAGCCGGTACCCGAGGAGGTCGGGACGGCGACGAAGTAGGCCTTCTTGCCCATCTCGGGGAAGGTGAAGATACGCTTGCGGATGTCCATGAAGTCCATGGCCATGTCCTCAAACTTGCACTCGGGGTGCTCGTACATCATCCACATGATCTTGCCGGCGTCCATAGCGGAGCCACCGCCGACGGCGATGATGACGTCCGGCTCAAAGAGAGCCATCTGCTTGGCGCCGCGACGTGCGCACTGCAGCGACGGATCGGGCTCGACGTCGTAGAAGCAGTCGTGGGCGATGCCCATCTCGTCGAGCTTGGCCTCGATGGCGCGGGTGTTGCCATTCTTGAAGAGGAACTGGTCGGTGACGATGAAGGCGCGCTTCTTGCCCATGACGTTGCCAAGCTCGTCGAGGGCGACGGGCGTGGAACCCTTCTTGAAGTAGACCTTCTCGGGAGCGCGGAACCACAGCATGTTCTCACGGCGCTCGGCCACAGTCTTAACGTTGATCAAGTGCTTCACCCCAACGTTCTCGGAGACGGAGTTGCCGCCCCAGGAGCCGCAGCCCAGGGTCAGAGACGGCTTCATGCCAAAGTTGTACAGGTCACCGATGCCGCCGTGCGAGGACGGGGTGTTGATGACGATACGGCAGGCTTTCATGACGTGCTCGAACAGGCTGATCTTCTCGGCCTGGGCGGGGTGCACGTACAGAGAGGCGGTGTGGCCCGGGCCACCGGCGAGCACCAGGTGCTCGGCCTTGTCGACGGCCTCCTGGAAGTCCTTGGCGTGGTACATGGCCAGGACCGGGGAGAGCTTCTCGTGGGAGAACTCCTCCTTGGCGGGGTCGGTGGAGGTGACCTCGGCGATCAGGATCTTGGTCTTGGCGGGAACCTCGATGCCGGCGAGCTCGGCGATCTTGGCGGCAGCCATGCCGGGGATGCGGTGGTCGAGAGCGCCGTTCTTGAACATGGCGGCACGCAGGGCCTCCATCTCGGCACCCTGCTTGACGAAGTAGCAGCCGCGCTTCTGGAACTCGGCCTTGACCTGGTCATAGATGGTGTCGATGACAGTCACGGACTGCTCGGAAGCGCAGATCATGCCGTTATCGAAGGTCTTGGAGTGGATGATGGAGTTGACGGCGAGCAGCACGTCAGCGGTGTCGTCGATGATGACCGGGGTGTTACCGGCGCCAACGCCCAGGGCGGGCTTGCCCGAGGAGTAAGCGGCCTTGACCATGCCCGGGCCACCGGTGGCGAGGATGATGTCGACGTCGCGCATGACCATGTTGGTCAGCTCGATGGAGGGGACATCGACCCAGCCGATGATGCCCTCGGGGGCGCCGGCCTTGACGGCGGCGTCAAGCACGAGCTTGGCGGCGGCGATGGTGCACTTGGCGGCTGCCGGGTGCGGGGAGATGATGATGGCGTTGCGGGTCTTCAGGCTGATCAGCGTCTTGAAGATCGCGGTGGAGGTGGGGTTGGTCGTCGGGATGACGGCGCCCACGATGCCGATGGGCTCGGCGATCTTGGTGATGCCGTAAGCCTCGTCGCGCTCCAGAACGCCACAGGTCTTGGTGTTCTTGTAAGCGTTGTAGATGTACTCTGCGGCGTAGTGGTTCTTGATGACCTTGTCCTCAAGAACGCCGCGGCCGGTCTCCTCGATGGCCATCTTCGCCAACGGGATACGAGCCTTGTTGGCGGCCATGGCGGCTTCATAGAAGATCTTGTCGACCTGCTCCTGCGTGTACGTAGCAAAAAGCGCCTGGGCCTCTCGCATCTGAGCGAGCTTAGCCTCAAGCGCCTCTACGTTGTCCACAATTGCGGGAGTAGTGTTTTCCGGTGACTTTTTCACCATTTGTGTCTCCTTGCGATCGGAGATTTACCCTACAAGATGCATGATAGCAAGAAATAATTCGGTGAACGGTCAGATTCCCGTAAAAGACAAACTAAAACGCTTCAATCAAATGAACCGTTTCAACTAAAACTATGCCCAATGCATCGCCCTGCTCATTGGGGACAGACTCTCATGAGTATTTCAATGGGAAAACGGGACATCTGTTTGATAATCGCTATTCGCGGGTCGCGGTTGAGTCGGACACACAGGCGGTGCAGCTACTCGATTACATCCATTTCAATCCCGTGTAAGGTGCGTCCGACTCGCTCGAGGCGTACCGTTAGTTACAAGGCATACCAGCTGCGCTATGATCCCTTTGACATCTGCAAACCCTCATATAAGTCTGTCCCCAATGAGTGCAAAAAGGCGCCCTCATTGGGGAGGGCGCCTTTGGTAAGTTCTATATGAACGCGAGGTCTTTGACCCGGAGAGTCCGAGGTACTTGTTGGTAAGACCTTATTTAGGAGCGCGCAACCTTGCCAGACTTGAGGCAGGTGGAGCAAACGTTCATCTTACGACGGTGACCATCGACGACGACGTAAACGCGCTGGATGTTGGGGCGGAACTTACGGTTGGTGACGCGGTGAGAGTGGCTGATGGAGCGACCGGCAACGGGGTGCTTACCGCAAACTTCGCAAACTTTGGACATAACTGACCCTCCTTGGGCGACAAACGAACATGTCGCGTTAACAAACAAGCCTGAACTATAGCACAGAAGCAGCTCCCTGTGCGTAATCTACACAGAGATATTCCTCTTTTGGCGATAGTGCTCACGCCACGGCCCTGGACGTAGATCCGATTTGCGTGCAGCAGAGGGGATTATGCCAGCTCGTGCGTGCGTTTTCAAGCTCGTCCCATAAATATATATAGGTTTATGGAGCATTGGGCTCCGTTTACGGATTGCTCTGTATTTATGCTCGCAATTAAGCTCGAGGTTGGCTACACTATCCCTTGACCATTAAAGGGGTACGAGATACCCACATGGAATTACATAGCTGCCAAAGAGCAGCCTTTCCTGTGGGTGTCTGGTCCGCTTTAAGCGGTCGGGCATCTATTTTTTTGACTGTGTCAGCAGGCAAGACATGTGAGGAAGGAGATCGATGGGTACGACTTCCCCCAAGGCGGTCATCATGGACGAGACCGCCGTCAATCGAGCGATGACCCGCATCGCGCACGAGATTCTCGAGCGCAACGAGGGCTGTGAAGACCTCGCTCTGGTCGGCATCGTCACGCGCGGCGACCTTCTGGCAAAGAAGCTCGCCGAGGAGATCAAGGAGATCGAGGGCGTCGAAGTTCCGCTCGGCAGCCTCGACATCAGCTTCTACCGTGATGACTATGCGACCAATTTCGCTCCCGCGATCCACGCCACCAACATTCCCTTTAGCGTCGACGGCAAGCGCGTCGTGCTGGTGGACGACATCCTATACACGGGTCGTACCATCCGCGCTGCTCTGGACGCCGTCATGGACCTGGGCCGTCCGAGCCGCATTGAGCTGGCAGTCCTCGTTGACCGCGGCCACCGCGAGCTCCCCATCTCGCCGGACTTTGTCGGCAAGAACGTTCCCTCGTCGCATGAGGAGAACGTGCACCTATATATGAAGGAAGTTGACGGCCACACCGCCGTCGAGATTAACGACGTCGCGCCGGGTTCCCACGTGGGCTCCGCGCCGCTGGGAGGTGAGTAGTACCGTGGCGTTCAACCATAAGCACCTGATCGACATTACCGAGTACTCCGAAGAGGACATCAAGCTCATCCTCGAGACCGCCAAGGCGTTCTCCGAGGTCAACGAGCGTGCTATCAAGAAGGTCCCCACGCTCAAGGGCAAGACCATCGTCAACATGTTCAACGAGCCCTCGACGCGCACCCGCAGCTCCTTCGAGCTCGCCGAGAAGCGTCTTTCGGCCGACAGCCTTAACTTTGGCGGCTCCTCGACCTCCACGGTCAAGGGCGAGAGCCTTGTCGACACCGTCGAGACCCTCAACGCCTATAAGATCGACTGTATCGTCGTGCGTGATAAGCACGCCGGCGCTCCCTACATCGTCACGCAGAACTCGCCCGCGAGCGTCATCTGCGCCGGTGACGGCAAGCACAACCATCCCACGCAGGCCCTGCTCGACCTGTACACCATCTGGGAGCACAAGGGTGACTTCCACGGTCTGAAGGTCGCTGTCGTCGGCGATATCGCGCACTCCCGCGTCTGCGGCTCGCTGATCCCCGCCCTTAAGATCATGGGCTGCGAGACCTACGCCGTCGCCCCCGGCACGCTGCTGCCGCCGGCGCCCGAGGTTCTGGGCTGCGACCACGTGACGAGCGACCTCGATTCCGTCCTGCCCGAGCTGGACGTCGTCTACATGCTGCGCGTGCAGCAGGAGCGCCTCGAGGGTGCCCCGTTCCCGACCATTCGTGAGTACCACAGGCTCTTCGGCCTGACCAAGGACCGCGAGAAGCTCATGAAGCCCGATGCGATCATCTGCCACCCGGGTCCCATCAACCGCGGCGTCGAGTTCGACTCCTATATGGCCGACCACCCGCAACGCTCCGTCATCCTGGAGCAGGTCTACGCCGGTATCTGCGTGCGTATGGCTATCCTGTATCTGCTGCTTGGAGGTGCCGATAATGGCCTTGCTTCTTAAGAATGCCCACGTCGTCGACCCGTCCGTCGAGCTTGACGGTGTCGTTGACGTCCTGATTGACGGCGATAAGATCGCCGAGGTCGGCGAGAATCTCGCCGTCGAGGGAGCCGAGGTCCGCGACCTTTCCGGCAAGTACCTCGTCCCCGGCCTGGTGGATATGCACGTTCACCTTCGCGAGCCCGGCTACGAGGTCAAAGAGGACATCGAGAGCGGTACCCGCGAAGCTGCCAAGGGCGGCTTTACCGGCGTGTGCGCCATGCCCAACACCGATCCCGTAACCGATAACGGCACTGTCGTGGAGTTCGTCAAGTCCCGCGCTGCCGAGGTCGGCCACTGCCGCGTCTATCCGTCGGGCGCCATGACCCGCGGTCTTAAGGGCGAGGCCATGTCCGAGATGGGCGATATGGTCGCCCACGGCGCCGTCGCCTTCACCGATGACGGTCGCGGCGTGCAGGGCGCGGGCATGCTCCGTCGCTGCATGGACTACGGCAAGATGTTCGGCAAGGTCTTCATGAGCCACTGCCAGGACGAGGACCTGGTCGGCCACGGCCAGATCAACGAGGGCAAGGTCTCGACCCGTCTGGCCCTCGAGGGTTGGCCGGCTGCCGGCGAGGAGCTTCAGATCGCCCGCGACATCGAGATCGCCAAGCTGACCGGTGCCAAGCTGCACATCCAGCACATCTCCACCGCTCACGGCCTGGAGCTCGTGCGTGCCGGTAAGGCCGCCGGTGTTCAGGTTACCTGCGAGGCTACCCCGCACCACATGTTCCTGACCGAGAACGACCTGGACGAGACCTACAACACCTCGCTCAAGGTCAATCCGCCGCTGCGCACCGACGAGGACGCCGAGGCTATCCGTCAGGGTGTCATCGACGGTACCGTCGACGTTATCGTCACCGATCACGCTCCCCACACCCCGTGGGAGAAGGCCCGCGAGTTCGAGCTTGCGCCCTTTGGCATGATCGGCCTTGAGACCTCGCTGGCGCTTGTGCTCACCGAGCTGGTCAACACGGGTAAGATGAGCATGGCTCGCATGGTCGAGCTCATGGCCATCAAGCCGCGTGAGATCCTGGGCCTCGACCAGGTTCAGGTCAAGGCGGGCTCTGTCGCCGACCTGACCGTGTTCGACCCCTCCGCAACCTGGACGGTCGGCGAGGACGGTTACGAGTCGCGCGCCGAGAACTCCGGTTTTGCCGGCCGCACGCTCACTGGTCGTGCCACCGATGTATTTGTCGGTGGTAAACAGACGCTTGCCGACGGCTGCATCTGCTAGCATAGCCTTATCGCTTGTGTGCGCGGCGCCCTTGCGGTGCCGCGCTTTCTGTTCGTTTGGACCATGCAACCGCATGGGGGATTGGAGCGTCTATGCCCACACCTTCCACTGCACGCATGCACGACTTCGAGGTCGTCTCGAACCGGGAGATCGCCGACGGCATCTTCTCGCTCGTCATCTCGGCCCCCAAGCTTGCAAGTGCGCTCAAGCCCGGTCAGTTTGTGAACATCGCCGTGCCCGGTGATGCGTCCTCGCTGCTTCGCGTGCCCCTGAGCTACTACCGCGCCGACGCCGAGGCCGGCACCGTCGAGTTGTGGTACGCCGTCGTGGGCGACGATACCCGTCGTTTGTCCCAGATGGGACCTGGCTCCACCTCTAACCTGCTGGGCCCCGGTGGCCGCGGCTGGATGGTACCCGAGGGCACCAGGAAGGCCCTGCTTGTCGCCGGTGGCATCGGCGTTCCGCCTGTCCTCTGCCTGGCCGGTAAGCTTGCCGAGCAGGGTGTGGCCGTCGACGTGTGCTTGGGCTTTGGCACCGCGTCCAAGGCCGTGGGCATCGATGAGTTCCGCGCGCTGGGCGCCACGGTTAACGTGTGCACCGACGACGGTACGCTGGGTACGCACGGTTTTTGCACCGACCCGGCAGCCGAGCTGCTCGGCGAGGGCGGCTACGACTACGTCGCCAGCTGCGGTCCCGCCGTCATGATGAAGAAAGTCGCCGCCGCTGCCGCTGAGGCCGGTGTGTACTGCGAGGTGTCGCTCGAGCGCATGATGAGCTGTGGCTTTGGCGCCTGCAACACCTGCAATGTCGAGACGGTCGACGGTATGAAGGGTGCTTGCATGTGCGGCCCCGTGTTCGATGCTTCCAAGGTGGTGGTCTTCTAGTGGGTACCGTGAACATGGCCGTCGATTTCGGCGGCGTCAAGATGCAAACCCCCATCAACACCGCAGCCGGTACCTTTGGCTACGGTTGGCAGTTCCAGAACTTCTTTGATGTTTCCCAGCTGGGCGCCATCACCACCAAGGGTTGCGCAGCCGAGCCCTGGCCCGGCAATCCCGCGCCCCGCATGGCTGAGATTCCCGGCGGCATGATCAACTCCGTGGGCCTTCAGAACCCCGGCGTGGCCGCCTTTGCTCGCGAGTCCGGTCCGTGGCTCGAGCAGCTCTCCAAGGACGGCTGCCAGGTCATCTGTCAGGTTGCCGGCCACTCCGTTGACGAGTTTGTCCGCGCACTCGAGATGTATGTCGAGCTGTGCCCCTGGGCTGCCGGCTACGAGATCAACGTGAGCTGCCCCAATATCGCCGCCGGCGGTGCCGCCATGGGCTCCACGCCCGAGGGCGCCTCTTCCGTTATGGCTGCCTGCCGCAAGGTGACCGATAAGCCGCTGTTCGTGAAGATGGCGCCGGTCAACGTCGCCGAGATCGCCAAGGCCCTCGAGGCTGCCGGCGCCGACGGCCTTTCGGTCATCAACTCCATCCAGGGCATGGCCATCGACGTCCATACCCGCAAGTCCCGCGTGGCCAAGCCCAAGGGCGGCCTTTCGGGCCCGCTGTGCCACCACATCGCCGTGCGCATGGTCTGGGAGGTTGCCCAGGCCGTCGATATCCCCATCAACGGTGTCGGCGGTGTCATGACCGGTGAGGATGCGGCTGAGTTTATCCTGGCCGGTGCCACCTGCGTGTCGGTCGGCATGGCCAACTTCGTCGATCCGTGCGCTTCGCTCAAGATCGCGCATGAGCTCGAGGCCTGGGCCGAGTCCCAGGGCGTAAAGGACATCAACGAGCTGGTAGGTGCTTTTGAATGCTAGAGACCGATGCCCGCGACCGCGTAATCGTCGCCCTCGACTGCGATCGTGAGCGTGCGCTCGAGCTCGCCCACGAGCTTTCGGGCCATGCCGCCTGGCTCAAGGTTGGCATGACGCTCTATTACGCTGAGGGCCCCGAGATCGTCAAGACCTTTAAGGACCTGGGCTTTAAGGTCTTCCTTGACCTTAAGTTCCATGACATTCCGCATCAGGTTCGCGGTGCCGCCCGCTCGGCCTCGCTTGCCGGTGCCGACCTGCTTTCGGTCCACGGCTTGGGTTCGGGCGCCATGCTCGCTGCCTGCCGCGAGGGTGCCGAGGAGGCGCGCGAGGACCGCGCCAAGCTCGTCGCCATCACCGTGCTCACGAGCATGAATCAGGATGCCTTGAGCGAGATCGGCGTCGAGTCGCCCGTGGCCGAGGAGGCCGCCCGCCTGGCAAAGCTCGCTCAGGCCAACGGCATCGATGGCATTGTGTGCTCGCCGATGGAGGCTCACGACATGCGTGAGCTGCTGGGTCCTGATGCCCTGATCGTGACTCCGGGTGTGCGTCCGGTGGGTGCCGCCTTAGGCGACCAGTCTCGCGTGGCGACGCCTTCCCAGGCTATCGAGCGAGGCGCAAGCCACATTGTGGTGGGCCGTCCCATCACTGGTGCCGACGATCCGGTTGCCGCCTTTGACGCCATCGTCGCCGAGCTGGTCGAAAACGTCGCGTAAAAGATTCCCCTAAGTCACCACTTTTGGGTCTCATTAGCACAAAATAGCCCCTGTGCCTGCGTAAACTTTCCCATCCTTTGTGTGGAATCGCAGGTCAGGGGCTTAACTTTGGGCGCAGTATATTGCACTTTTTGCGGGTATCGTCTAACCTATGGAGCCGCGATTGGGCATTTTGTACGTTCTACGTGCTAAAATGCCAATTATTGAATCAGATATAACCCAACTATTTGGAGGTACGAATGGCACTCCCTCAGCTTACCGATGAGCAGCGCAAGCAGGCTCTTGAGAAGGCTGCTGCCGCACGTCACGCCCGCGCTGAGCTTCGCGAGCAGATCAAGAAGGGCGAGAAGTCCCTCGAGTCCGTGCTCAACTCCGATGACCCCATCGCTTCCCGCATGAAGGTTTCCACCCTCATCGAGTCTCTCCCTGGTTATGGCAAGGCCAAGGCCGCCAAGATCATGGAGGAGCTCGGTATCTCCGCTACCCGTCGCGTCCAGGGCCTCGGCGTCCGTCAGCGCGAGCAGCTCCTCGAGCAGCTGACCAAATAAGTGAGCGCTCAGGATTCCAAGCTCTTTGTGATTTCTGGACCGTCAGGCGCAGGCAAGGGTACGCTCGTCACTCGTGTGCGCGAGCGCCGCTCGAACCTGGGCCTGACGGTTTCGGCTACCACGCGAGCACCACGCAAAGGTGAGGTCGACGGCGTCAACTACTTTTTTCTGACGCGCGAGGAGTTCGACCGCCGCGTGGCAAACGGTGAGTTTGTTGAGTGGGCCGAGGTCCACGGTAACTGCTACGGCACGTTGGTGAGCGAGGTCCAGTCCAAGCTCGCCTCTGGTTCGTCTCTCATCTTGGAGATCGATGTCCAGGGTGCCCTGCAGGTGAAGGAGCGTTTCCCCGAGGCCGTGCTGATCTTTATCAAGCCACCTTCGCTCGAGGTGCTTCGCGAGCGTCTAGTCGGTCGCGGTACCGAGACGCCCGAGACGATTGAGCTGCGTATGGCAAACGCCGCCGATGAGCTTGCCCTTGCCGACCGCTACGACGACGTCGTGGTGAATGACGATCTCGACCGCGCGACCGATGAGCTCGTTCGCGTTCTCGATATGCATGAAAGGATCTGAGGTCCGTGTCCGTTGTAAAGCCTTGCATTGACGATCTTCTGGAGAAGACCGATCACAACCGCTTCCTGCTCGCTTCGCTTGCCTCCAAGCGCGCCTGCGACATCAATAGCATGTTGCGTGGCCAGCACAACCGCGTGCTTGCCGTCCAGGATGTCGATGACATCACCATCGGGCTTTCCGGTGCCGATACCATTTCGATGGCTATGGATGAGATTGTCGACGGCGACATCTCTTACGACGAGGCCCGTTATGAGAAGGCGCTCGGCCACAAGGTTGCTGAAGCCTAAATGGCGGCTCGCGTCTGCCTGGTCCACTATCACGAGGTTGGACTGAAGGGTAAGAACCGCGCACATTTTGAGCATATCCTCATGGATAACATCAAGGCGGCCTTGGCCGCCTTTTCCGTGAATGCCGTGTCTCGAATTTCCGGTTATATCCTCGTGACCTTTAACGAGCATCAGGCCGACGAGGCGGCGCGTGTCATTCGCACCGTTCCCGGCGTTGCTCGTGTGTCTTTGGCGTATCACACCAACCGCGACCCGCAGGAGTACTGCGCCGCCGCCGTGAAGGCGCTGCACGAGTTTGGTTCCTTCGATTCGTTTAAGGTGCACGCCAAGCG
Organism: Collinsella aerofaciens; assembly: GCA_048501115.1. Lineage (GTDB taxonomy): Bacteria > Actinomycetota > Coriobacteriia > Coriobacteriales > Coriobacteriaceae > Collinsella > Collinsella aerofaciens_CD. The sequence goes on from DBFRZS010000002.1 coordinate 75,154, forward strand.
CTCCAATACTGACTATGGGCTCACCTCGATTGACATCAATCGTCAGGTGGGCGAGGTGTTGTGCGAGGCGTTTCCTGATAAAAAGGTTCAGATGCACGATCCTGACGCTATGGTGCACGTACTGGTGGTCCAGGGTAGCGTCTACGTGTATGCGCGCTCCGAGCGCGGTGTGGGCGGTCTGCCGGTGGGTTCTGCCGGCAAGGTCGTGACGCTGCTGTCGTCGGGTATCGATTCTCCGGTGGCGACCTGGATGCTCGCGCGTCGCGGCGCGGTGTGCGTGCCGGTACATTTCTCCGGTCGTCCGCAGACGCCCGATACGAGCGAGTATTTGGTGCAGGACATCATCCGTGCGCTTGAGCCGGGTGTCCAGATCGGCCGCCTGTACGTGGTGCCGTTTGGTGACTGCCAGCGTGAGATTTCGGTCACCTGTCCCAGCAACCTGCGCGTGATCATGTATCGCCGTATTATGTATTCGGTTGCCGAGCGCATTGCGCACATCGAGGGCGCCAAGGCCATCGTGACGGGCGAATCGCTTGGGCAGGTTGCCTCCCAAACGCTTGAGAATATCATGGCCGTCAACGAGGCCGTGAAGATCCCCGTGTTCCGTCCTCTCATCGGTTCGGACAAGCAGGAGATCATTGCGCGTGCCGAGGAGATCGGTACGTTCGATATCTCGACTGAGGCCGCTCCCGACTGCTGCACGCTGTTTATGCCGCGCCGTCCCGAGACGCACGCCAAACTCGATGCCGTGCATGAGGCCTGGGAGTTGTTCGATCACGAGGAGATGATCGAGCGCCTGCTCAAGCAGACCGAGTATATCGACTTCGAGAGCAATACGTATAAGGCCCCTAAGACCTTAAAACGCAAACATTCGGAGCTTGCTCCGCGCGAGATTTACCAAGATCACGAGTAATTTTGTGCATAGACCGACGATGCGCCTGCATCGTCGGTCTTTTGCTATCTGGGCATTTTGCGGCTAAGTGTTCATTTGCTGACGTGTGCCTGAATAAATGGACAGATTTGTGCAAGGTTTTGGTCGGTTTTTGGTTTGACCGCTAAAACCGGTTTTGGAGCGTGGCTGTTGCAGGGCTCCTTTCCTGACACGATGGTGTTGGGAGGTTTTGCTATGGCGCAGCGCGAACAACACGAACGGGTCAAACGGATGGACCGCTTGGCGGACAAGCTGCTCGGTCATAAGGCAGTGGTGATGGCGATACTGGTCGTCATTGCGATGGCGAGCGGCTTGGCGATGGCGAACCTTGGCGGCGGTGCCGGTGGTGTGTCGTTTGAGCGCACTGACGGTACGGGCTCGTTGGTGGAGCCGGGATCCGGTGATGCCTCGAGCGGAAAGACATCCGAAGGTTCTTCGACTAAGGCTTCTGCCGCGGCAGAGGTCTATGTCGATGTCGATGGCGCCGTTGTGTCGCCCGGTGTATATCGCCTCAAGGATGGCGCGCGGGTGGCTCAGGCGATTGATGCCGCCGGCGGGCTGGCGCCCGAGGCAGACGTTACGGGGCTCAATCGGGCATCTAAGGTCGTCGATGGACAGAAGATTCACGTTCCAACGGTAGGGGAGCAGCAGGCGTCCATTGCGGAAGCCGGTGTTGTTGGTGGGGCTTCCGCATCATCGGGTGTGAGTGGCGCAACAGGCCTAGTAAATATCAATACGGCAAGCGCGGCAGAGCTACAGACGCTCTCGGGCATCGGTCCCTCCATGGCCCAGTCGATTATCGATGAGCGGACAAAGAACGGTGCTTTTGCTTCGGTTGACGATCTGATGCGTGTGTCGGGAATCGGCGAGAAGAAGCTTGCCAAAATCAAAGATTGCATCTGCGTATGAGTGCGACCGAGCGCGAGCATGTGATGCCTCCGCGGCCCCTGATGCCGTGGACGATGGCCCTGTGTGCCGGCATGTGCATGAGCTGCGCCTTGGTGCTCAACGTGACCGCTGATGCGCTGCTGAGGGAGCAGGCGCCGGCGGTCGGGCCGCTATGGGCCATTCCCGTCGCGGCGGCGGTATTCGTTGTGCTGGCTCAATCTTGTGCGCGGCTTGCCCCTTGGAAGCGGTGGCTGTGTGCCGCGTCCGTCGGTCTCGTGGCGGGAGCGGTCGTCTCGGCGTGGTGGGCTGTGGGCGCGCTAAGCGCCTCGAAGGCGCTCGACGCTCGAGCGGCAAGCAGCCTCGAGTTTGTCGTGCAGGGTGATCCATCCATAAACGACGACGTGTATTCCTATACCTGCGAGGCACGCGCGGACGGCAAGAACTTGGCAACGGTTCGCCTATCGTGTGACCGCGAGCTCAGGGTCGGGGCGCACATGCGTGTTATCGGTCGCGTTTCACGTTTTGAGAACGATGCGTATGGACGATCGCGTGTGCTCCGAGGCGAGGTATGCAAGGTAAAAGCCGTTCGGATTTTATCGGTCGATGAGGGCTCTCCGGGGCCGCTGCTTCGGCTGCGAAATGGGCTGCTTGCGTCCATCGCGCCTGCGACCGACCCGGCGCGTGCGTTCATAGCCGGTGTCGTCTGCGGTCGTTCGGCCGAGCTGTACGCCCAACCGGCGGGCGACTGGTTTTCGGTGACGGGAACGGCGCATCTAATCGCCGTCTCGGGCAGCCATTTGGCTATCGTGGGGTTTGTAATCGAGGGTGTGTTGCAAAAGACTCGGTGCTCACGTGGTCTTCAGCGGGCGATATTGGCGATAACGCTTGTGGGCTACGCTGCTTTTACGGGCGCGTCTCCCTCGGCCGTGCGCGCGTGCTGCATGGTGTTCACGACGCTTGTCGTAAACGGCGCGGGGCGTCGCCGGCACGGCGCATCGGCACTCTTCGCAACCATGTCCATCTTTGTGCTACTGCGGCCGACGGTGCTGTTTGAGATAGGCTTTCAGCTTTCATGTGCCAGCGTCTTTGCCATCCTGTGCTTTTGCCCGTACGCCTCCTACGCTTTGGGTGAGCTGGGTGTGCCATCGGGCATTGCCAGTATGCTTTCCGTCACACTGTGCTCGCAGTTGGCGACGCTCCCCATTACCATTCCTGCCTTCGGTACGTTCTCGCTCATTGCTCCGTTGGCAAATGCGGTCATTGGTCCGGTGGTGAGCGTACTGCTTGCTGTGTCGATCGTGCTGGTTCCCTTTTCGCTCGTGGGACCGTTGCGGGCTTGGGCGCTCGTTGTGCCCATGATTGCCGCCCGTTGCGCGCTGTTCTTCGAGCAGCTGTTTGCCGCCGTGCCTGGTGCATCTGTGAGTGTGCCGCCCGAAAGCATGTGGATTTACCTAGTGCCGTGTTTGCTGGCGGTTCTGTTGGTCTGGTGGCCGCGTCCCCGTGCACGTCCTATGGCGGTGGGGCTTGCATGCCTGGTGCTCTTGGCTGCGATTCCGTACGTCTACTGGGATCGATTCGCTCCGCCTTCGGTGACGGTGCTCGATGTGGGCCAGGCGGATGCGATTCTTATCCGCCAGGGCGACGCATTAGCACTCGTCGACTGCGGGCTCGATGGGCGCGTGGTAGCGGCGTTGGTTCGCAATAACGTGCACCATATCGATGCCGTCTTTGTGACGCATTGGGATGAGGATCACTGGGGTGGTCTACCTGCCGTGCTCGAACAGTTTTCGGTCGGAACGATTGCCGTGGCGGCGGATGCGTTGGAGGATGCTCCTGCCGAGGTATTGAATCGACCTGGCGTTGAGTATCGGCAGGTGCGCCGTGGGGATACGGTCGACATCGGCTCATTTTGCGCCCGCGTGATGTGGCCGTTCGAGTCCGTAGATGGCGAGGGAAATGAGGACTCGCTTGTCCTGCTACTCTCTTATGTTCAGGAAGGCAAGAGCCTGCGTATGCTCCTCACCGGTGATGCCGAGCTCGACCAAGAACGGGAATTCGTGCAGGAGGTGGGGGATATCGATGTCCTTAAACTTGGGCATCACGGCTCCAAGGTTTCAGTCGATGGTGAGTTGCTGGACGTCCTGAGACCCGAGCTTTCCCTCGCGAGCGCCGGCAAGGGGAATCGATACGGTCATCCGTCGGATGCCTGCATCGATACCGTTCAGGAAGCGGGCGGTGCGTTCGCATGCACCATCGAACACGGTGATATCACCATCAGCCCGACCGCAAAGGGCTTTGCGATGCGATGCCAGCGACCGTGACGACGTCGTTGGCGTGTGGTGGGCCCCTGGGCTAGAATGGCACGGAACGAATACGAAGGCCTGCGGGAGGGGAGCGCAATGTCCGAAACCGGTCTGCTGCCGGCATATCTGATCGTCGGTACCGACGGAGTCAAGCGCGATCACGCCGTCTCGCGTATGAAAGCGCGTCTGGAAAAGTCGGGTATGGTCGAGTTCAACCTCGACGAGCGCGATATGACCAAAGACCCCGATATCGAGTCGATTATCGGATCGCTCAACACCTTTCCCATGGGCAGCGAGTTTCGCCTGGTAATCCTTGACGGCTGCTCAAAACTCGCCAAAGCGATCTCCGAGCCGCTTGTCGACTATCTGGCGAGTCCCAGCCCCACGACGGTTTGTCTCATCATCGCCGACTCGCTTGCCAAGAACACGCGCCTGTATAAGGCGATCGCCAAGATCGACAAGAAGGCGGTGATCGATTGCTCCGGTACCAAGCGCTGGGAGCTACCGCGCCGCGTGCAGCAGATGGCGACGCAGCACGGCAAGTCGATCTCGACGGCGGCCGCCGAGGAGCTCGTCTCGCGTTCGGGTGAAAACACTCGCATGCTCGATAACGACTTGGCTAAGCTTGCCCAGATGGTCGAGGCGCCCCAAATTGAGCTTGCCGATGTGGAACGCTGGATCGTGCGCACGGCCGAAGTCCAGCCCTGGGACTTTCTCAATGCGGTCTCGGCACGTGACATGCGCCGCTCACTCGAGCTCTTCAATCTACTGCCCTCCAAGAGCTACGTGTGGACCTACACATTGCTGTGCGGCCGCATTCGCGAGCTTATCGTTGCCAAGGCGCTCGATGCGCGCGGGCAGGGTCGTGAGCTGGCCGCAACGCTCAAGCTCCAGTCCTGGCAGGTCAAGAATCACCTGACCTGGGCACGTCGCTTTTCGATGGCAGAGCTCGTCGCAGCGCTCGAGGGTGCGGTCGATGTGGAGCTCGCGCTCAAGGGTTCGGCCGATTCTCGGACCGCGCTTTTGCTCTGGATTACGAACATCTTGAGAAAATCGTGATGATACCTGCCTATTTGACAAATTCGTTCTATCCCTTTGAGAGGGAGCGTGCTATAGTAGGCGCTTGCATGACCTCACCGTGTCTCAGAGGTGTCATACATTTTTTGCAAGGAACTCGAAAGGAACTCCAGAAGTGGCAAACATCAAGTCTCAGAAGAAGCGTATCCGCACCAATGAGGCAGCTCGCATGCGTAACAAGGCTGTCAAGTCCGAGCTCAAGACGCTGACCAAGCACGTCCAGTCCGCCGTCGCCGAGGGCGACGCCGAGAAGGCCCAGGCTGCCCTCAAGACCGTCACCAAGCGTCTCGACATGGCTGCCGCCAAGCATGTTATCCACAAGAACCAGGCTTCCAACCGCAAGTCCGGTCTTGCCAAGCTCGTGAACAGCATCAACGCCTAAGTTGTAAATTTCACACCACACAGATTACGCGCATAAATGGAGCCTGTTTTATGGAACAGGCTCCATTTTTTGTACCGCTCGGGTAAGATAGTCCGCATGAATACTTCAATTGACATTTCCCACATCCGCAACTTCTCAATCGTTGCGCACATCGACCATGGCAAGTCCACGATCAGTGACCGCATTCTCGAGCTCACCCATACCGTTGACGAGCGCGACATGGAGTCGCAGCTGCTCGACACTATGGATATCGAGCGCGAGCGCGGCATCACGATCAAGTCCAATGCCGTTCGCGTGTCCTATGACGCCGACGATGGCGAGACGTATCAGTTCAATCTGATCGATACGCCGGGCCACGTGGACTTTACCTATGAGGTCTCGCGCTCGTTGGCCGCCTGCGAGGGCGCGGTGCTCGTCGTCGATGCCACCCAGGGTGTCGAGGCGCAGACCGTCTCTAATGCGACGCTCGCCATGAATGCCAATCTGGACATTGTGCCGGCCATCAACAAGATCGACCTGCCCTCGGCCCATCCCGATGAGGTTAAGACCGAGATCGAGGATGACCTGGCGATCCCTGCCGATGATGCCGTGTGCGTCTCGGGCAAGACCGGCGAGGGCATCCACGATCTGCTGGAGTCCATTGTCTTTTTGATCTCTCCGCCCAAGGGCGATGCGAACGCGTCGCTCAAGGCACTCATCCTGGATTCGTACTTCGACGAGTATCGTGGCGTCGTCGCCACGGTGCGCGTCTTTGACGGCTCCATCAAAAAGGGCGATACCCTGCGCATGATGCAGGCAGAGGGCGACTTTTTGGTCGATGGCGTGGGTGTCAAGCGTCCCGCTGAGACTCCGGTCGATGCGCTGACGGTCGGCGAGGTGGGCTACGTGGTCACGGGCCTGAAGGACCCCGAGGCCGTGCGCGTGGGCGATACCCTCACGTGGGCGTCGAATCCCTGCCCCGAGCCGCTTCCCGGCTACCGCGAGGCTAAGCCCATGGTCTATACGGGCCTGTTCCCGATCGATAACAAGGACTACGAGAACCTGCGTGACGCGCTCGATAAGCTGCACGTCAACGACCCGTCGTTGGTGTGGGAGCCCGAGACCTCGGTGGCTCTCGGCTTTGGCTTCCGCGTGGGCTTCCTGGGCCTGCTGCACATGGAAGTCGTTAAGGAACGCCTGGAGCGCGAGTTCAACTTGGACCTCATTGCCACGAGTCCCTCGGTCGACTATCACGTCTACAAGACCGACGGCGAGATGATCGATGTCCGCAGCCCGCAGGACCTTCCCGAGGCCACGCGCATCGAGCGTATCGAGGAACCCTACCTCAAGGCAAAGATCATCTGCCCGCCCGAGTATACGGGTGCCGTCATGCAGCTCGCTATCGAGCACCGCGGCATTACTACCGACATGATCCATCTCACGAGCAAGTCGGTCGAGATGCGCTTTGATATGCCGCTTGCCGAGCTCATCTTGGACTTCTTCGATCAGCTCAAGAGCCGTACCAAGGGCTATGCCTCGCTCGACTACGAGTTCAACGAGTACCGTCCATCTGAGCTTGTGAAGCTCGATATCCTGCTTTCGGGCGACGAGGTGGACGCGCTGTCGTTTATCGTCCACAAGGACAAGGCCTACGGTCTTGCCCGCGGCCTGTGCGACAAGCTTAAGGAGATCATCCCGCGTCAGCTGTTCGAGGTGCCCATCCAGGGTGCTATCGGCAACAAGATCATTGCCCGCTCCACCGTCAAGGCGCGTCGCAAGGACGTGCTTGCTAAGTGCTACGGCGGCGATATTTCGCGTAAGCGTAAGCTGCTCGAGAAGCAGAAAGAGGGCAAGAAACGCATGAAGGCCATCGGCTCGGTCGAGGTCCCGCAGGAGGCCTTTATGGCGATCCTCAAGGTGGACGAGTAGGTCTATGGCGCTTTCTGAATACAGCAAGCGGCTGCTGGGCGCCTATGCCGAGCAGCCGTTCCTTATGGCTCCCATGGCGGGCGTGACCGACCCTGCCTACCGCATCATGTGTCGTCGCCGCGGTGCCAACCTTGCCTACAGCGAGATGGTGAGCGTGGCGGGCCTTGCCTATGCCAGCAACAAGACCTGGCGCCTGGTGCTACCGGCCGACGAGGAGCAGCAGATTTGCGTGCAGCTCTTTGGCTCCAAGCCCGATCAGTTTGCGAGTGCCGTCGCCGCCGTCGAGGAGCGTGTGGGCGATCGCCTGTCGCTCATCGATATCAACATGGCCTGTCCTGCCCGAAAGGTTGTCACCAAGGGCGAGGGCTCTGCCCTTATGCGCACGCCCGACCTGGCCGAGAAGATCGTCGAGGCAGCGGTGGGCGCGGCGCATGTTCCCGTGACCGTGAAGATTCGCAAGGGTTTTTATGCCGAGGACCGCAACGCCGCAACGTTTGCCCAGATGCTTGAAGGGGCGGGCGCCTCTGCAGTTGCCGTGCACGGTCGTTGTGCCACGCAGCTCTACACCGGCCAGGCCGATTGGTCGGTTGTCGATGAGGTTGCCGACGCCGTCGAGATTCCCGTGATTGGTTCGGGTGATGTGTTCTCGGCCGAGGACGCTGCTGAGCATCTGCAAGGTTCGAGTGCCAGCGCGGTGTTTATCGCGCGCGGCATCTACGGCAATCCGTGGGTGTTCGGTGATGCTCGCGCCCTTGCGCTCGATGGCACACCGGTGCCGGCGCGCAGCTCCGTCGAGCGCCTAGACGCCCTGCGTGAGCACCTAACGCTGACGCATGAGCTCCTGCCGCTCATGTCGCGTGCACGTACGTACGCAAGCTGGTACTTAAAAGGCATGCCCCATGCTGCCGCTTGGCGTGCCCATGTGGTGCGCTGTTCCACATACGAGGAGTTTATGGCGCTGGTCGATGAGATCGAGCGCGATGTGGTGGCCTGCGAGGCTGCCCTTGCCGCCGGCGAATCGGTGCCCCCTCATCCGCTGGAGGCTTAAGGGTGGCCGTTACCGCGCTGTACGTGCACGTGCCGTTTTGCGCTCAAAAGTGCCGGTACTGCGACTTTGACTCGCGCAGTTTTGCTCCGTACGAACTGACCGCTGCGCTCGATGTCTATTTTGAGCAGTTGTTCGCGCGCCTCGATGCTTTTGGCAAGGCTGGGGCCCTTGACCAGATCCGCACCGTCTATGTTGGCGGCGGTACGCCGTCGCTGGCGGGGGAGCGCTTGGTGGAGCTGGCGCGGCGTATTCGTGCGTCGTGCGCCCCCGTTGAGTTTACCTGCGAGGCTAATCCTGAGTCGCTGACCGCCGAGCTTGCCGCTGCGCTTGCCAAGGTTGGTGTCACACGCGTCTCTCTGGGCGTGCAAACGCTCGATAACACAGAACTTACCGCCATCGGCCGTATCCACGATGCCGATCGGGCGCTCGCCGCCATCGCGACGGTCAAGAACGCTGGGCTTGACGTGTCGTGCGACCTTATGTGCGGACTTCCCGGGCAGACCGCAGTGAGTTGGAAGCGCACGCTCGATGGCGTGCTGGCGGCGGTTCCGCATCATGTGTCGGTCTACCCGCTCACGCTCGAGGAAGGGACGCCCCTTTATCGCATGGCGTGCCGCGACGAGTCGCTCGAGCCTGATGAGGATTTTCAAGCTTCGTGCATGGATGTGGCGCGTGAGCGTCTGGGTGCGGCCGGTTATCACCCCTATGAGGTGGCAAGCTATGCGCTCGACGGCCATGAGTGCGCCCATAACATTGCCTACTGGACCGGCCAGGGCTATTTGGGCCTGGGTCGGTCTGCCGCCGGTATGCTCGACGCCGAGGATTTCGATCGCTTGGCCGGGCTGTTTCCCGACGTGCTTGCTCGCGGCGATGCGTATCGCGTGCGCTTGGTGCAACGCGACGATGCCGCGACGACGTTTGATGCCGAGTATCTGTCGCAGCGCGAGGCGGCGGCCGAGGATTTGATGCTTGCCTGTCGCATGACGCGTGGCATTGGGCCCGATCTGTTGGTTCGCTCGGCAAGCGTGATCGCTGCAGATGAGTTGGCGGCGGCCTGCGACCGTGCGGTCGAGTTGGGCCTTGCCACCTGGGTGCCCGATCATATTGAAGGACATGCGGGGCGCGTCACCTCGAAAGACGTTATCGCAGGTCGCGCCCGTGCTCGTTTAGCGCCCACTCACTTGGGCTGGCTCGATGGAAATGTGCTGTTCGAGCTGTTTTGGGGTCTAGCCTAGGCCGCTCGGGTAGAATTACCGCAATATATACGCTGCTGTGAGCAGGAGGTTGCCGCGCATGGCGACGATGAACGAAAAAGATTACTACGAGATTTTGGGTGTCTCCAAGGACGCCACCTCGCGTGATATACAGAAAGCCTTCCAGCAAAAGGCCCGCAAGCTCCATCCGGACGTCAACAAAGAACCGGATGCCGAGGAAAAGTTCAAAGAGGTTTCCGAGGCCTATGCTGTGCTTTCGGACGAGCAGAAGCGTGCGCGCTACGACGCCATGCGCTCGGGCAATCCCTTTGCCGGCGCTCCCACGGCTTCGCCCTATGGCGGCGGTTACGCCGGCAGCGCGGGCTACGGCAATCCCTTTGAGGGCGGCTTTCCCTTTGGTGGCGCCTGGGGTCAGCCGCGTCGCGGGCAGGCTGCCTATAATCCCGAGAACGGCGCCAACGTGGTCGTCGATATTAAGCTCGACGCCAAGGAGGCCAAGGGCGGTGCCCGCAAGACCGTCCGCTATACGCGCTTCGATACCTGTGGTCACTGCGGCGGTTCGGGCTCTGTTTCGTCCGAGCATGCACATACCTGTCCGAGCTGCGGCGGTCGCGGCCACATCGATGTCGACCTGTCCTTTCTGTTTGGTGCCGGCACGTTCCAGTCTGTCTGCCCTGAGTGCGGTGGCTCCGGTAAGGTCGTCGCCGACCCCTGTCCCGATTGCGGCGGCAGCGGGCGAACCCGTGTGACCTCCGAGCAGACGATTGAGTTTCCCGCCGGCACGCACGATGGCGACGAGGTCCGTATTGGCGGCATGGGTCACGCCGGCACCAACGGCGCCTCTGGCGGTGATCTGGTCGGTCGGGCCCATGTTGAGGCCGAGCGCCTGGAAGGCAAGGCCCGTACCGGTTTTTACCTGATGGGCATCGTGGCGCCGTTTTTGGTACTCTCGGCCATCTCGGGCGTGTTCTCGGCCTTTGCCGTGATGTGCTTTATTCCGTTTGCCATGGGCCTGTTCATGGTGCTCTCGGACGGCGTGCTGCACCGCAGCCTGCTGTGGTGGAAGCGCGGCGCGATGCAGTTTGCCAACGGTTTTGCCAACGGATTTATGTTTGCGCTCGTGTCGGTTTGGTTTGCGAGCTGCTCGCAACGTGCCATGCTTTCGCCCTACGCAATGCAATAACATCAAACCCTCTGTTTGATGCCGGCCCAGCTTGGGTATAGGACGCACTGTGACAATAATGAAAGTCGGAAGGATTCGGTCGTGTCGGAAAATAGGGATTACTACGAGGTGCTTGGCGTCGACAAGGATGCCGACGCGCGGACGATTAAGCGCGCGTTTCTAAAGAAGGCCCGTACCGTACACCCGGACGTTTCGGACGACCCCGAGGCCGAGGCTAAGTTCAAAGAGCTCAACGAGGCATATTCCGTTCTTTCCGATGAGCAGAAGCGTGCTAACTACGACCGTTACGGCACTGCCGACGGCCCCGGTGGCTCCGGCTACGTCGATATCAACGATATCTTTGGTGGCATGGGCATGGACGACTTGTTCTCGTCGTTCTTTGGCGGCGGTGCCGGCGGTGGCGCCCGCAGCCGTCGTGAGCGTCGTCGCGGACGTGATATGGCCATCTCGCTTTCGGTGACGCTCGAGGAGGCGGCGCTCGGCTGCAAAAAGACAATCAGCTATGACCGCCTTGCTCCTTGCGAGGACTGCAATGGCACCGGTAGGGCAGAGGGCGCACAGGAAAAGCAGTGCGGCCGCTGCCACGGTACGGGCTACGTCACGACGGTTCAGCGATCGTTTTTGGGCCAGGTTCAGTCTTCCTCGCCTTGCCCCGACTGCCATGGCGAGGGCACGGTTATCGATCATCCCTGCGAGACCTGCGACGGTCAAGGCCGCACGCCTTCGCACGAAAAGATCGACATCGATATTCCCGCCGGCGTTTCGACCGGTCGCCAGCTTCGTGTGAGCGGCTTTGGCGAGGCCGGCCTTCGCGGCGAGCCTTCGGGCGACCTGATTGTCAACGTGCGCGTCGCCGACCATGAGCGCTTTAAGCGCAACGGTGATGACCTGTACCTGGTGAGCGATATCTCGATTGCGCAGGCTGCGCTCGGCTGCGAGATTGAGGTCGAGGGCATTATGCCCGACGAGGTCGTTAAGGTGACGGTTCCCGCCGGCGCCCAGTACGGCGACACCGTGAGCGTCAATAATTACGGCATGCCGCGCATTGGCGGTGGCGGTTCGCGTGGCCGCCTGATCGTGCAACTGCGCGTGGTCGTTCCCACCAATCTTTCCAATAAGCAGCGCGAGCTGCTCCGTGCTTTTGCCGATGAGATGGGCGATGACGTCGCTTCTGGTAAGAAGTCGGTGACCGACCGTATCAAGAGTGCCCTCGACGATATCCTCGATTAAGGAGCCCGCGTGCTCGCACCCCATATTTCCGTCGTCAACCTCGGCTGCCGTGTCAACCGGGTTGAGTCTGACCGTATCACTGCCGATCTTATGCGCTTGGGCTTTGCTATTGTGGAGCCCCAGGATGCCGATCTGATCGTCATTAACACTTGTGCCGTTACGGGCGAGGCCGAGGCTAAGACCCGTAAGGCCGTCCGTCATGCGCTGGCCCATCCAAACGAGCCCTATGTGGTCGTGACCGGATGCGTGGTCAATTTGCATCCCGAGGAGCTGTCGGAGCTTTCGGATCGCGTGATTGCCGAGCCGTCCAAGATAGATGTCGCCGAACGTGTTTGCGAGGTGCTGGGTGTTGAGTCCGATAGCGTTCCCGCCTGCAGCGATGGCGAGGTGGTCGATGCGCTCGGTCGCTCTCGCCTGGGCGTGAAGATTCAGGATGGCTGCAACCATCGCTGCACCTATTGCATTGTGTGGAAGGCGCGCGGCCCCGAGCGCTCCGTGCCCGTCGAGTCCGTGCTCGAGCAAGTTCGCGAGGCCCAGGAGGCCGGCGTGCCCGAGGTGGTGCTGACCGGTGTGAACCTGGGTGCCTACGATGGCAAGAGCGCGACCGACGAGCACGTCGAAATCGATGAGCTGCTCGAGGCCATCATGGAGCGCACGTCTATTCCGCATGTGCGCATTTCCTCGGTCGAGCCCATGGATATCTCCGAGCGCCTGCTTAAGGTTATGGCGCGCTACCCGCAGCGTATCGCCCCGTTTTTGCACCTGCCCGTGCAGTCCGGCTGCACGGCGACCCTGCATCGCATGGGCCGTCCCTATAGCGCCGAGGCCTTTGAGGACACGGTGCGTATGATTCGCGCCAACTTGCCCCAGGCGTCCCTTTCGTGCGATGTCATCGTCGGTTTTCCTGGTGAGACGGACGAGGAGTTCGAGGAGTCGCTGGCGCTGTGCCGCCGTGTGGGTTTCTCGCGTATGCACGTGTTCCGCTACAGCAAGCGTCCCGGTACCCTTGCTGCCGACATGCCCGACCAGGTGCCACCCGAGGTTATGGCCGAGCGCAGCCGCCGTATGCGGGCCGCCGCACAGGAGCTCGCTATTGCCGACGCTCGTCGTCGCGTGGGCACGGTCGAGCGTGCCGTGCTCGAGTATGGTGACAACCTGACGCTCGGCTCGTTCCATCATGCCCGTCTTGACGATACCTGTGGACTTACAGCCCCGTGCCTGCTCGATGTTGCTATCATCGGAGTCGATGATTCCGGCTTGGTCCATGCACGCAGGGAGGTTCATGGAAGCCTCGAAGATTAGACTTACCGTTCCCGAGGGTATTGACCCCTCGCGCGTTTTGGGTGCCGGCGACGGCGTCCTTCGTGCGCTCGAGAGCTTGGTTCGTGCCCATGTGGTCGCCCGTGGCGATAGCATCGCCGTGAGCGGTGACCCGGACGAGGTCGAACTGGTCGCGCGTTTTTTCGAACATGCCTTTCGTGAGGCTGCTTCCGGGCGCACGCTTTCTGCCGACGATGTCTCTCGCTGCCTGGCCGTCTTGCGCGACGGTGAGCACGAGGCTACGTCGCTTCGCGATGACGTGCTGCTTTCGTATCGCGGTCGCGTCATTCGCCCCAAGACGCTCGGTCAAAAGCGCTATGTGGATGCCATCCGCTCAAATACCATCACGTTTGGCTTGGGTCCTGCCGGTACCGGTAAGACCTATCTGGCCATGGCGCTCGCTGTTGCCGCACTCAAGCGTCACGAGGTGGGCCGTCTGATCTTGACGCGTCCGGTTGTCGAGGCGGGGGAGAACCTGGGCTTTTTGCCCGGCACCCTCGAGGAAAAGATCGATCCGTACATGCGCCCGCTCTACGACGCCCTATTTTGCATGATGGATCGCGAGCGCACCGATGAGCTCATGGAGCGCGGCGTGATCGAGATCGCCCCGCTTGCCTACATGCGCGGCCGCACGCTGAGCGACGCCTTCGTGGTGCTCGACGAGGCCCAAAATACCACGCCCGAGCAGATGAAGATGTTTCTGACGCGCCTGGGCTTTAACTCCAAGTTTGTGATTACCGGCGACCTGAGCCAGCGTGACCTGGTGGGCCGTCGTGGTGGCTTGGCGGATGTCGAGAAGATTTTGGGCCGTGTCGACGATGTCGCATTTTCTCACCTCGAGCGTGCCGACGTGGTGCGCCATGCCCTGGTGGGACGTATCGTCGAGGCATATGATGCTTATGATGACGTGCGCGAGCAGCGCCCGCGCGACCGAAAGGAGTCCCGTTGAGTGTATTGATCAGCAACGATGCCGAGCTCGATACGCTGCTCGACGCGCAGGAGGTAGAACACATCTGCGAGGTCGTGCTTGCCGCCGAAGGCGTTGAGCGTGAAGTCGAGATTTCCCTTTCGTATGTCGACGAGGACGAGATGCACGAGCTCAACCACGAGTGGCGCGGTATCGACCGCACCACCGATGTCCTCTCGTTTGAATGCGACTCGGCCTTTGACGAGGATATTCCCGCCGACGAGACGCTTGAGCTTGGCGATATCATCCTGGCCCCGCAAGTCATTGCCCGTCAGGCCCCCGGCTTTGGCAATGCCCCTGCCGACGAGTGCCGCCTGATGCTCGTGCATGGCATGCTGCACCTGCTGGGGTATGACCATATCGAGGACGACGAGGCCGAGGTCATGGAGGCCCGCGAGGACGCCATCTTGCGCGATCTGGCGCTCGAGCGCGGCGAGGACCCCAAGCTGGTCCACGTCGGCCCCATCACCAACCACGCCCACGACTAGGAGCCGTCTATGATTCCCGGATCGAACAAGGATCATCCGTCCTTCTTAAAGTCGTTCTCCTACGCCATGGAGGGCTTCGTCACCGCCGTCAAGACCGAGCGCAATATTAAGGTCATGCTCGTTGCGGGCGTGTGCACCGTCATTGCCGGCTGCATCGTGGGGCTCGACATTTCCGAGTGGGCCACGATTATCATCTGTTGTGGCCTGGTGATTCACGGCGAGCTATGCAACACCGCCATGGAGGCGATTGTCGATCTGGCGACCCAGGAGCTCCATCCGCTGGCAAAGCGCGCGAAGGATATCGCCGCCGCCTCCGTATACGTTCTTTCCATCACCGCCGCGATTGTGGGCTTGCTGGTATTTGCCCACGCGCTCGGCTTTATCTAGAAAGGGATTTTCATGTCCGACAATATGCAGCCTACCGATGAGATCCTGGACGACGAGACTTTGGACGCGGTGGATACCGAGGGGCTCGAGGATGTCGAGGAGTTCGACCCGTTTGAGGGCATGAGCGATGAGGAGCTCGACGCCCTGTGCGACGAGGATGACAACCTCGCGGGCTTTGGCGACGTTGAGCCTGGTTTCCGCAGCGGCTTCGTGGCCCTGGTCGGACGCCCCAACGCAGGCAAGTCCACATTGCTTAATGCCTGCTATGGCAAAAAGGTCGCCATCACCTCGCCGGTGGCACAGACGACCCGCCGTCGCATGCGCGCCGTCGTCAACCGTCCCGGCTACCAGCTGGTCTTTGTCGATACCCCGGGTATTCATAAGCCCAAGGACGGCCTGGGGTCCGAGCTCAACAAGAGCGCACTTTTCGAGTTGAACGATGTCGACGTCGTCGCGTTTTTGATTGATGCCACCAAGCCCATCGGCAGGGGAGACGCCTGGGTTGCCGAGCGTGTCAGATGCGCTCGTTGCAAGAAGGTCCTGGTGCTCACCAAGGCCGATGAGGCCGACCCCGCACAGGTCATGGAGCAGCTTAAGGCTGCCCACGAGCTTATGGAATATGACGACGAGATTGTGACGTCGTCGGTTAAGAACTTCAACGTCGATGCCTTTATAGAGACCGTTGCGCACTTTTTGCCTGAGGGTCCGCGTTGGTTCCCCGAGGATATGGGTACCGACGCTTCCGACGAAACGCTCGTTGCCGAGTTTGTGCGCGAGAAGGTCTTGCGCCGCACCCGTGATGAGATCCCGCACTCCGTTGGCGTGATCTGCGATGCACTCGAGCAGACCAAGAAGGTACTGCGCGTGCACGCCACCATTTACGTCGAGCGCGAGGGCCAAAAGGGCATCATCATCGGCAAGGGCGGCGAGATGATCAAGCATATCGGTATCGATGCCCGTCGCGATCTTGAGCGTATCTTTGGCACGCAGGTCTTTTTGGAGCTGGACGTGAAGGTCAAGGCCGGCTGGCGTGACGACGAGGCCCAGATTCGCCGCTTTGGCTACAACGCCGAGGACTAAGGGCGCGCGGCGCGCATGGCAGGCTCCCGGACATATCGCACGAAGGTACTCGTCCTCGACAAGACGAAGCTCAAAGAGACGGACTTGATCCTGACGATGCTTGACGAGCGGGGTCGGCAGGTTCGTGCCGTTGCAAAGGGCGCCCGCAAACCCGGTGGACGCCTGGCTGCGCGCTGCGAGCTGTTCTGTACGGTAGATATGCTGCTCGCACATGGACGGTCACTCGACGTGGTTTCCCAGGCCGAGCTTATGGAGGCGCCGCTCGGCGTTGCGCCCGATTACGAGACGACCTGCGCCGCAAGCGCGATCGCCGAGGTCGCGCGCGTGTGCTCGTTCGAGGACGCCGAGGACCCGTTTACCTTTGCTATAACGCAGCGAGCGCTTGCCCTGGTGGGCAGCGGGCTCGACACGGCGCATATGGATCTACTTGTTGCGGCATATGTCTTTAAGCTGCTGTCGCACGTTGGCTATCGACCCGATTTTTCGGCCTGCGTGCTGTGCGGAGACCCCATGCTGTCGTATTTTTCGCCCCAGGCGGGCGGCCTCATGTGCGGGTCGTGCGCGTCGAGCGTTCCAGGTGCCGAACTGGTGTCGACCGGTGAGGCCGCATGGCTGCGCGCCCTCATGTCCATGACCTTCGATGCGCTTTTGGCCGAGCGAATCGACCCGCATACCGCAGCCTTTTTGCTGGGGCTTTCGCATGTTTGGGCTGCGACGCACACCGATCAGCGCCTCCGTGCGATGGAATTCATGTTGGGTCGGTGATGATGCGCAGGCGCGGGCTGCTTGTGGTAACATACCGACCTGTTGGTACCTCGACCTTGGTTGCTCGCTCCACCGGCGGCTTCCCAGTCCGAGGCGAATCGAGTCGCCCGATGGCGACGCAAAACGAAAGGTGAAACAATGACTGTTTCCAAAGAGCGCAAGGCGGAGCTGACTGCCCAGTTCGGTAACACCCCGGTCGACACCGGCAACCCCAAGGTTCAGGTCGCCATCCTGTCCGAGCGCATCAAGGAGCTGACCGAGCACATGAAGTCCCACCAGAAGGACTTCCACACCCGTCGTGGCCTGCTCATGCTCGTCGGCCGTCGTCGTCGTCTTCTCTCCTACATCAAGAAGAACGACATCGTCGAGTACCGTGAGCTCATCAAGGCTCTGGGCATCCGCGACAACATCCAGTAGGATTTGTACATGCTAAGAGCGTCCTGCGCAGCGGGGCGCTCTTTTTGTGTAAGGGCGTGAACAATCACGCTCTGAAGCGTGGCGGGGGCAGGGGGCCTGCGTCACATGAGAAGCCCGCAGGCAAGGGGCCTGTGGGGTAAAGGAGAACAATGACACTCGTATCCAAGACCTTTGAGCTGTACGGCAAGACCTACACCTTTGAGTCGGGCGAGCTTGCCAAGCAGGCCACCGGCGCCTGCCTGGTCAAGCAGGGCGATACCACGATGCTCGACACCGTGGTCGTCTCCAAGGAGCGCAAGAACTACGACTTCTTCCCGCTGACCGTCGACTTCAACGAGAAGATGTACGCCGCCGGCCGCATTCCGGGTGGCTACCTCAAGCGTGAGGGCCGTCCCAGCGAGAAGGCCACGCTCACCGCGCGCATGATCGACCGTCCGATTCGCCCGAGCTTCCCGGACGGCTTCCGCAACGAGGTGCACATCGTCGCTACCTCGCTCGTCGCCGACCAGGTCAACCCCTTCGACGTCATCAACGTCATGGGCGCCTCTCTGGCCATGACGCTCGGCGGCGTGCCCTTCGAGGGCCCGCTTGCCTGCGTGCGCATCGGCCGTAACGTGGAGACCGGCGAGTTTATCGTCAACCCCACCTACGAGGAGCGCGAGAACTCCGATCTGGACCTGGAGCTGGGCGGCTCTGCCGACTTCATCTCGATGGTCGAGGCCGGCGCCGAGGAGATCTCCGAGGACGACATGCTCGCCGCCATGAAGTTTGGCCAGGAGGCCCTTGCTGCCTTCTGCCAGGCTCAGGACGAGTTCGTTGCCGAGTGGGAGCAGGTCAACGGCCCCATCGTCAAGAAGGAGTACCCGCTCGACCAGCCCGTCGAGGAGGTCCAGGAGCGCATCTTCGCCCACTACGACGAGATGGCCGCTGCCCTGCGCGACGCCGACAAGCTTTCCCGTATCGGTAAGGTCGAGGCTCTGAAGGAGTCCATCCGCGCAGAGTTTACCGACGAGGAGCAGGCCGCCTGGGAGCGCGAGATCCCCGTGGCGCTCAAGAAGCTCGAGAAGAAGGCCATGCGCACCATGGTCGTCGAGACCGGTGAGCGCGTCGACGGTCGTGCCGCCGATGAGATCCGTCCCATCATGGTGAAGGACAATTACCTGCCGCTCGTTCACGGCTCCGGCCTGTTCCAGCGCGGTCAGACCCAGGTGCTCTCCGTCCTGTCACTCGGCATGCTCAACGAGGGCCAGCGTCTGGATACCATCGAGCCCACCGAGGGCAAGCGCTACATGCACCACTACAACTTCCCGCCGTTCTGCACCGGTGAGACCGGCCGCATGGGCAGCCCCAAGCGCCGCGAGATCGGCCACGGCAATCTGGCCGAGCGCGCTCTGCTTCCGGTGCTCCCCGATGAGAACGAGTTCCCCTACGCCATCCGCGTCGTCTCCGAGGTCATGGAGTCCAACGGCTCCTCTTCGATGGCTTCGACCTGCGGTTCTACGCTCGCCCTTATGGACGGCGGCGTGCCCATTAAGCGCCCGGTCTCCGGTATCGCCATGGGCCTGATCCAGGAGGAGGGCAAGACCGTGGTCCTGTCCGACATCCAAGGTCTCGAGGACTTCCTGGGCGATATGGACTTTAAGGTCACCGGCACCACCGAGGGCATCACCGCCCTGCAGATGGACAATAAGGCCACCGGCCTTACCTTCGACATTCTGGCTCGCGCTCTGCAGCAGGCCAAGGAGGGTCGTGCCTTCATCCTGCAGAAGATGCTCGATGTGATCCCCGAGCCGCGCCACACCACGCGCAGCACCGCCCCGCGCATCGTCTCCATCCAGGTTCCGACTGACAAGATCCGTGACGTCATCGGTTCCGGCGGTAAGGTCATCCGTGGTATCCAGGATGAGACCGGCGCTTCGGTCGACATCCAGGAGGACGGCACCGTCTTTGTCGGCGGCACCGGCGAGTCCGTGGACCAGGCCGTCGAGCGCATCAAGCTCATCATCAAGGTTCCCGAGCCGGGCGAGGAGTACACCGGTCGCGTGGTCTCCATCCAGCCCTTCGGCGCCTTCGTCAACCTGCTGCCCGGTAAGGACGGCCTGCTGCACATCTCCCGCGTCGCCAAGGGCCGCGTGGAGAAGGTCGAGGACGTCCTCAATGTGGGCGACGAGGTCAAGGTCGTCGTCATCGAGGTCGACGATCGCGGCAAGATCTCGCTCGATCGTCTCGACAAGCCCGAGGCCCCGGCTCGCGCCGAGGGTGCCTCAGAGGGCGACGGCGAGCACTTCCAGCGCCGTGAGCGTCCGCGTCGCGAGCGCTCCGAGCGCAGCGACCGTCCGCGCCGTCCCGGCGACAACGGAGGCCGCAAGCCCCGCCGCCACCACGACGCCGAGTAACAGCTAAACATAAGCAGCTCAACAAGGGCGACTCCGGACAGGGGTCGCCCTTTTGCTATTCCCGGCGGGGTCCGCGGATAAAGTTTCCTGCTCTACAGTCCTGCTCACGACGGAGGCCACATTAAGTGGCCTCCTGTTCGTGCGGAACTCGCGATAAACTTTATCCGCGAACCCCGCCGGGAGTAGCAAAAGGGCTGTTTGGTGCGGGTTTCGATTTTGTCAGACAGTCTATTCAGTTATCTGAATTCAGATCTTTAGATAAACGCATGTGCGGCATTACCCCAGATAAAACCGACCAAAATAAACCTGTCCCTATTTGGCAGGTCTGGGGCCATCGGGGCCGGGGCGGGTTAAGTTTGTCGCGAGTTCCGCACGCAAAGGAAAGCACTTAATGTGCTTTCCGTCTTGCGCAGGACTGTAGAGC
>DBFRZS010000020.1:0-2037 GCA_048501115.1 Collinsella aerofaciens
GGAGATGCAGTGGAAGCGCACCCGCTACATCACCTCGGCCGACTTCTTCCACGGCACCCTCGAGCTCGTGGAGCCCGGCGTCCCCGTGTTCCTGTTCATGGGCGAGGACGAGAACCGCAAGCTCGACGAGCGCGTCCGCGCCTTCCTGACCCGCGGCGTGACCGGCGACACCGACATCAACATCATCGACACCGCCGAGTTCGCGATCCCCGGCCTTGACGACGAGTTCCGCGTCATCGTGTCTCCGTGGATTCTGACGGTGCTCGTTACCGACCGCCTGGCTCGCTACTACGAGACGGTCACCAAGCACAACCTCAAGTATCGTCGCTACTATCACCAGTTCGACTACTAAAGAAAACGGGTGCGGGAACGTGCCGGGCTATTGAGAGGAACACAGAATGAGACAGTACATCATCGCCAGCCATGCGCACTTCGCTACCGGCATCAAGGAGAGTGTCGAGCTGCTCTCGGGCGCTCGCGACAACGTCCACGATCTTTCGATGTTCGTCGATGACCGCATGGACGTGGCCGAGGAGGCCCAAAAACTGCTGGCAGGCATGGCTGCCGACGATGATGTCGTTGTCTGCACCGACCTCTTTGGCGGCAGCGTCAACAACGAGTTCACCAAGATCGTCCAGACGCGTCCCCGCACGTACCTCGTTACCAACATGAACCTTCCTCTGCTTATCCAGCTGCTGTTCTCTGACGAGTCGGCGCCGGTTGAGGAGACGATTCGCGCCATCGTCGCTGCGGACGATACGCGCGTGAAGTTTGTCAACGATCTTTTGGTCGATGACGACGAGGAAGAAGAGTTCTAATCCGCAGCACCTACTGACACGCCGTAAGACGGTACAAGACCTTTGGGGGGTCACATTATGATTCAGCTACTTCGCGTTGACCATCGCCTGCTTCATGGCCAGGTCGCAGTTTCCTGGGTTCAGGGCCTTGGCTCCAACTGCATTTTCTGCGTGGGCGATAAGGTCGCCAACGACCCGGTGTGGAAGACGACGCTCAAGATGGGCAAGCCTGCCGGCTGCAAGCTCGTCATCAAAGATATGGAGCATGCGATCGAAGCTATCAACTCGGGCGTGACTGACAAGTACAAGATGATCATCTGTGTCGCCACTATCGCTGAGGCAAAGCAGCTTGTTGAGGGCTGCCCGCAGATCAAGTCGGTCAACCTGGGCAACACCAAGCCCAAGGACGAGAAGCGTCCCGATGCTCGTCAGGTCTCTCGTCAGATCTTCCTGACCGCGGCCGAGGAAGCCGATGTGCGCGAGATGCTGGATCGTGGCGTTGAGGTCGAGATTCGACCCCTGGCCGATGACCCCAAGGTTGACTGTGCCAGCGTGCTCTAGGCGTTTGAATTCGAAGAGCCTGAGCTCTTCGTAGTGTCCTATTAGGAAAGGGGGATATATGCTTACCCAAGCAATCCTCATCGGACTTATCGCCGCATTTGGTAAGTTCGACTGCCAGCTCGGTACGCTCTATGCGTTCCGCCCCATCGTCCTGTGCCCGCTCGTGGGCCTGGTGCTGGGGGACCTGCAGTCCGGCCTCGCGATCGGTGCGAGTCTGGAGCTGCTGTTCATGGGCTCGATCTCCATCGGCGCCTACGTGCCGCCTGATGAGACGATCGGCGGCGTGCTCGCCTGCGCCTTCGCTATCCAGCTGGGCCAGAGCACCGAGGCAGCCATCGCGCTTGCCATGCCCATCGCCACGCTGTGCCTTGCCATCAAGAACATCCTCAACGCCGCCCTGCCGATCCTGGTTGACCGCGCCGATGTCTTCTCCGGCCAGGGCAACCTTAAGGGTGTCTATGCGATGCACTTCCTGATCGGTTTCATCGGTATCATTATGGCGTTCCTGCTGTGCTCGCTGTCGTTCTATCTGGGTGCTGACGCCATCCAGGGCCTGCTCGACTTCATCCCGACCTTTGTGATCGACGGCTTTGGCGTTGCCGCCAACATCCTGCCTGCCATGGGCTTCGCCATGCTCGGCCGCCTGGTGCTCACCAAGCAGCTCGTGCCCTTCTACTTC
>DBFRZS010000021.1:0-18846 GCA_048501115.1 Collinsella aerofaciens
AGACGGCGGCGCTGCTCGAGGGCGACGAGACCTACGCGTGCCTGCTCACCGTGCCCGGCATCGGCCCGAGGACCGCGGCGCAGCTCGCGGTGTCGGTCGACATCGGGAGGTTCCCGGACCACGACCACCTGGCCTCGTACTGCGGCATAGCCCCGAGGGTGAGGAGCTCCGGCACGTCGGTGAGGTCGGTCAGGGCGTCCAGGCGCGGCGACGCGAGGCTCAAGTCCCTGCTGATCTTCTCGTGCAACAGCCTGGTGAGGTCCTCGGGGCGCTACGGCGAGTACTACCGGGCCTGCAGGGCGCGGGGCATGGGGCACGGGCGGGCGCTCAAGGCCGTCGCGAGGAAGCGGCTCAGGGCGATATACGCCGTGATGCGCGACCGGGTGCCCTACCGGGAGTAGCCCCGACGGTTGACAAAACTATAGGAACACCCAACGACTAGGACTGTCCCCAACTGCCGGCAGAAAAGGAACGTTCCCAACGTCTAAGGCGCCGCTGGTTGAGCATAAGTCAGCGAGCGGGCCGCATTTGAGGCAAGGTGACGTGAAACGAAAGGGCGCTGACCTTCTGGTCGCGCCCTTGAAGTTGAACGTCAGATTGCCCAAATGCGGCCCGCGCAGCGTCGAGCCGTTACGCGGTTTGGTAAAACCGCGTAACTAATACTCAAGCTTCCACATGTAGCGGCGCGTCATGTAGTCCTTGTGGGTGACGGCAGAGAGCGCGCGCATGTACACGTTGTTTAGGATCGGCGCAAAGATCAGGTGGTTGAAGTACTCGCTCACGCTGTCCTTGATGTCGTTGAGGCCAAGCTCCTTGGCATCGAGCTGATAGACGCGCTCGCCACCGTACTGGTTGACGAAGCGGATGCCGCGCTCGTCGTTGCAGCGGCTACGGCCGACGCTGATGAGCTGGAACAGCGAGGTGCGCTTGTCCAGGATCTCGAAGGGGCCGTGGAAGAAGTCGCAGGTGTTGATGGTGCAGGAGTCGATCTGCAGCATCTCCTGCACGTTGCAGATGCTAAAGACGTAGGCGGCACCAAAGAGCGGACCCTGAGCCATGACGTTGATGCAGGGCTTGTCAGCGTTCTGCTCGGCCCACTTGGCAGCAAGCGGACGAGTGTACTCGACGGCCTTGCGATAGATGGGGTCGACCAAGTCGAAAGCGGCCATAGCGGTCTCGTACTCGGCATAGCCCTCGGTCTGCTGCGTGAGCTCCATGGCGATCATGGTCACGACGGCGGAGTTGGTACGGCCCATGCAGGACTCGTCGACGGCCAGGCTGTCATACTGGATCTTGTAGTCGCAGACCTCGGTGAGGCCGGACTCGTCGACATAGATTGCGATGGTGCTGGCGCCGTGGTCCTTGGCGACCTGGGCGGCGACGATGGTCTCCTTGGTACCGCGCATGGACACGACGACGGCCAGGGTGTTCTCGTTAACGTAGGCAGGGGTTGCGTGCACGAACTCGTTGCTGGTGTAGCTGGAGCTCACGACCTGCGTGGCCTCGTGCTCCATAAAGTACTGGGCAGGATAGTTGCCGCCGTTGGATCCGCCAGCGCCAATCCACACGACGCGCTTGATGCCGCCCTTGTCTGCCTTGTCAGCCAAAACCTGGGAGACGACATCCTTAACCTGTTCCTGAGTAGTCATCGTGCATCAGCCTTTCTTCTCGTTTGATGCTCTCGATGGCATACAAGTTACATACATGTTTTGGTTATGTCGACTAGTTGTATGCTATATTTATCTTAGAAATATTGCTGGTAAGGTTTTCGGTAGCTCGATACCAGCGGTTTTATTGTTGTGTTGAATACATGCTTGCTTAGATAAGCATACAAGTTAGATATAGGCTGATCGCATGAACGCTTCATCTAAAAAGAAACTGAGCCAATACGAGCGCTTGGCGGGCATGTTGCGCGACCGCATCGCCGCCGGTATCTACGCACGCGGAGACAAGCTGCCGTCCGAGATGGAACTCATGGACGAATCGGGGCTGTCGCGCAGCACCGTGCGCCACGCCCTTAAGGTTCTTGTTGATGAGGGCCTGGTGCGCACCGAGCGCGGGCGTGGCGCCTTTGTGGCCGACACGCCCGCGCTCCACGAGAACAACCTAGTGTTTTCGAGCTATACCAAGCAGGTCGAAGGTCAGGGCATGAAGCCCACCACGCGCACCGTGGACTCGGGCTTTGCCAAGGCGGCCGGCAGCATAGCTAAGTTCTTTGACGCCGCCGTGGGCAGCAAGCTCGTCAAACTTGTCCGCCTGCGCTACCTGGACGACGTGCCGCTGTGCCTAGAGACCACCTACCTGCCGCCAAGCTTCGAGACGCTCATCGATCGCGATTTCAACGGTTCGCTCTACGCGACGCTGCGCCAAGAATTCCATCGCGCGCCAGCACAGGGACATAAGACCTTTGAGGTGTTCTATGCCTCGCAAAACGAGGCGTTTTTGCTCAACGTCGAGCGCGGGCAGGCGCTGATCCTGATCACCGACTACGTCTACGACACCGACGGCCGACCGCTCCATGTCTCTAAGCGCATCCAACGCACCGACCGCGCCAAATACACCGAGCCCATCGGCTAACCTGCCAAAATAAACCTGTCCCTAAATGGTAGGTTTGGGGAGGTCGGGGAACCAGGTTGGTTTGGGTTGGTTGGGTGTGCGCTCGGCTAGGACCAGCTCCATCCAGCACATGTCGTACCAGCGGCCGAACTTTTGGGCGCAGCGATCGAAGGCGCCCACCAGGCGATATCCCATATGAGCATGGAAATCCTGACTGTTGTGCGTCAGGTACTCATCGTCCTTATCGTGCGGCACGGCAATGAGCGCGCACATGTTGATGATGCCCATCGCGATCAGGCATTGCTTGAGCGCATCGTGCAGCTTGCGACCCAGCCCGCCATGGCGCACATCGCGTGCCAGGTAGATCGACGTCTCGACCGACCAGTCGTATGCCTCGCGGCTGTTAAGCGGGCTCACATAGGCATAGCCTACCGGACGCCCGTCCAGCTCCATCACCAGATACGGATAGCGCTTGAGCGTACGCTCGATGCGCCCGGTGAACTCCTCAACGCTCGGCACCTCATATTCGCAGGTAATCGCCGTCTGGCGCACATACGGCTCATAGATGGCAAGCAACGCCGGCGCATCATCGGGTGTCGCCAGGCGAATCGTCGGCTCGGACATCTCGGTCATACAACCCTTCTCCCCAAAAGCAAAGGCCGCCCTGCGCCAAGCTCAGGCGCAGGGCGGCCCCTCGTCATTACATCAGGCTACAGGACAGCCGCCAACGCGTCGATATCCCCCCGCGTCGTGGCCCAGCTGGTGCAAAAACGCACCACCGTGTGGGTCTCGTCGTACTTTTCCCAGTACTCGATCGCCGCATGCTCGCGAATGCGGGCCATGTCCTCGTTGGGCAGAATCACGAACTGCTGGTTAGTCGGCGTCTCCAAGAAGAACCGGTAGCCGTGCTCGTGCAGCACGCGACGAAGCGCCCGCGCGGTTTCGATCGCCTGACGGCCAATCTCAAAATACAGGCCGTCGGTAAAGAGCGCCTCAAACTGCACGCCCGTCAGGCGACCCTTGGCCAACAGCGCGCCGTGCTGCTTAATACGCGGAATGGGATGCGCCGGGGCGTGCGCGCCGCAGAACACCACAGCCTCGCCGCAAAGCGCGCCGCACTTGGTGCCGCCAATGTAGAATACGTCGCACAGCTGCGCCAGCTCGCGCAGGGTAATGTCGCACTCATCGGCCGCCAGCGCATAGGCCAGACGAGCACCGTCCACAAACAGCGGAATCTCGCGCTTCTGGCACACCGCGTGAATCGCCGCGAGCTCGGCCTTGGAGTACAGCGTGCCGTACTCGGTCGATAGACTCACGTACACGGCACCCGGGAACACTGTGTGCTCGTAGCTCTCGTTTTCGTAGAACACCTGGATATAGTTCTCGAGGTCCTCGGCGTGCATCTTGCCCTCGTAGCCGGGGATGGTGAGCACCTTGTGGCCGCCAAACTCGATGGCGCCCGCCTCGTGACAGGCGACGTGACCAGTCTCGGCAGCAACGACGCCCTCGTAGGGCGCAAGCAGCATGTCGATCACCGTCGCGTTGGCCTGCGTGCCGCCCACCAGAAAAAACACGTCGGCATCGGGGGCCTGGCAGGCCTCGCGAATAAGTTGTTTGGCGCGCTCGGTATGCGCATCGGTACCGTAGCCAGGCTGCGGTTCCATGTTGGTATCGACGAGCGCCTGCAGCACTGCCGGATGTGCACCGTGGGAATAGTCGTTGTTGAACGCGAGCATGGCAATCCTCTCTTACCGGGTATCGGCCAGATGATTCAAACGGAGCTATTGTACGCCGCTGGGATAGGCAATGCGCGCGGCAAGGCACTCAAGTGCCAGTACCAGAGCAAAACCGCAGCTCACGTCACTCAAAAAGTGCGCTCCGATCACGATGCGGCCAAACGCGACGAGCGCCGCGACCACAGCCGCCGTCCAAAAGACCACACGACGGCGCGACGGCTTTTCCTTAAGGGCCGTCGCGGGAAGCCCAGCGAGCATGAGGCCGATTGCCGCGTGCGCCGTGTGTCCGCTCGCAAACGACTTAAAGCCGTCCTTGACTACACCGGCGGCAATATAGGCCCACTTGTCGGGGTTGCCGATCACCCACCACGGCTGAAACTCGAGTCCCTGCGTCGCCTCGATCACGCGCATGCGTGGGCGCGACCACAGCGGCTTGACAATCACGTTGAGGATGATGGCCTGAGCGACCCACACGACAAGCACCATCAACGCCCAGCGCGTGAGCTCGTCGGGCTCGGTCGTGCGCGTGAGGCGATAGACGACAAGGTTAGCGGCGATGACCAGCACAAACGTCAGCACCAACTGAACCGCGATGAGTTTGCCGCCAACCCGCAGGGACGAAACGATCTCGTAGCCGGCCAGGCCAATGTTGACGAGGATGCCGAGCACGGCGAGCCATTTGCTCCCCCTGGAGTCGGGACGCACCGCGCGCACGAGCATAACGCCCGCGATGCTCGCCGTCAGCTCGAACGGCAGCTCGCCGGCGGCCTCGATAAAGCGACCGTACATGCTGCCGATATTGAACAGCGCGCTCGAGATCTGATAATCGAAGAAACTGCCCACGCCCAGACAAAGGCACAAGACAACCGCGATAATGGCGACATCTTTCTTATAGATGTATCCGAACATGCTTTCCTTTCGGTCGGGCGAAGGGCGGTCAACCTGCAATGTGGGTGAGACGAAGATGGCTTTGTCCCGTAAATACCCTTACAGGTTGAGCATAAGTAAGCGAAAACGTTCCATTTGTGGCAAGGTGGCCCGAAGGAGGAGGGAAGCGTACTTGCGTACGCGACCGACGAGTGAGGGTCAGATTGCCCAAATGGGGCGTTTGCAGCGTCGACCCGTTAGTCGTCGTCGCTGGCACCCAGCTGTTGCAGCAGCATGAGTGCCGCGGCCACGGGGCCGGTGCCGTCGTTGGCGTCGAGACCGCGACCCAGGCCGCTGCCCGCACCGACGCCTGCCTTGTAGGGTACCGACAGCTTGCGGCTCTTGGGGAAGTTCACCGCGCCATAGCGGGTCTTAAGCTCAAAGGCCACCTTCTTGGGCACGTCGACGCCCAAAAACGTGATGCGGCCGCCACTGAGCGTGACGCTCTCGAGCCCCAGGCGCTCGCCGCGAATGCGGATTCGTGCGCGATTGAACAGGTTGAGTCCCGCCAGCGGCAGCTCGCCATGCGCAGCCTCGGTCTCCTCCTGCACCTCATCGATGCTCTCTAGGTCCTCGGCCGCTGCGAGCTTACGGTACACGAGCACGCGCTGATCCACCGCCGGCAGGTACTCCTCGGACAAGAAGTAGTCGGCCGGCAGGTTAATACCCACGCTCGCCGCCTCCACGCCGGCATCGTCATCGCCGCGCGCCTCGGCCACTGCCTGGCCCAGCATCTGCGTAAACAGGTCAAAGCCCACGCTCGACAGGTTGCCATGCTGCTCGGCGCCCATAAGCGAGCCGGCGCCGCGAATCTCCAGGTCGCGCATGGCGATGCGCATGCCGCTGCCCAGGTCCTGGAACTCGGAAAGTGCGGTCAGGCGCGCCGTGGCCTCCTCGGTGAGTGGCAGCTCGCCCGGGAACATAAAGTACGCGTAGGCCTGCGTGGCAGAACGGCCCACACGACCCTTGAGCTGATAGAGCTGTGCCAGGCCCAAGCGCTGCGAGTCCTCGATGATCAGCGTGTTGGCCGTTGCGTTGTCGATACCGCTCTCCACGATGGTCGTGGCGATGAGCACGTCGATCTTTTTGGTCGCGAACTCGATCATCACATCCTCGACCTCGCGCGGGCTCATCTTGCCGTGCGCCACGCCCACACGCGCCTCGGGCGCGGCCTCGTGCACGCGCGCCACGGCGTCGTCGATGGTCTTGACGCGGTTGGACACGTAGTACACCTGACCGCCGCGGCCCACCTCCAGGCGAACCGCCGCGCTCACCACGTCGGGGTCGTACTCTCCCACGTGCACGATTACGGGGCGGCGCCCGGTCGGCGGCGTCGTGATCAGGCTCATGTCGCGCACGCCGCTCGTGGCCATCTGCATGGTTCGCGGAATCGGCGTTGCCGAAAGCGTGAGCACGTCAATCTGCTCGCGCAGGTTCTTGAGCTGCTCCTTGTGCTGCACGCCAAAGCGCTGCTCCTCGTCAATGATCACCATGCCCAGGTTCTTGGGGTTCACATCGGCCGAAAGCAGACGATGCGTGCCGATGAGCACATCAATCGTGCCCTCGGCAAACGCCTTGAGCGCGCGCTTCTGCTGCGCCGGGGTGCGGAAGCGGCTGAGCACTTCGACCTCGAGGCCAAACGGGGCAAAGCGCTCAAAGAACGTCTCGTAGTGCTGCTGGGCCAGAATGGTCGTGGGGCAGAGCACCATGACTTGGCGGCCGGAGTCCACGCACTTAAACGCCGCGCGCAGGGCAACCTCGGTCTTGCCGAAACCCACGTCGCCGCAGAGCAGGCGATCCATGGGCTTGGGCGCCTCCATGTCGGCCTTGATGTCGGCGATAGCCTCCAGCTGGTCGCGCGTCTCGTCGTAAGGGAAGCTCTCCTCCATCTCGATCTGCTCGGGCGTATCGGGCGGACAGGCGATACCGGTAATCGACGAGCGGCGCGTATACAGGTCGACCAGGTCAAACGCCAGCTTTTTGGCGTTCTTGCGCGCCTTGTTGGTGGCACGCGTCCAGTCGGCGGTGTTGAGCCTGGTCAGGCGCGGCTTGTCGCCGTCGGGGCCAACGTAGCGCGTGATGCGGTCGACCTGTTCGAGCGGCACGTAGAGTTTGTCGCCATCGGCATATTCCAGCAAAAAGTAGTCGCGTTCCTTGCCGCCCACTTCCTGGCGCGCGATCTCGCTAAAGAGCGCGATGCCGTGGGTAGCGTGCACCACGTAGTCGCCCGGCTTAAACGGGAAGGTGATCTGCGTAATGTCAACCTTGCGGCGGCTGCGCGCGCGGTTGGCATCCATGCGGGCATTGAGGTCGGCGATCGAGAACACGGCCAAATTGGCGTCGGGCACCACCACGCCCTGCGGCAGGGCAGCGTCAACAAAGGTCACGCGCCCGCGCGAGATGGTGGGCACGGCAGCGCCGGCGG
The DNA here is from genome assembly GCA_048501115.1 of Collinsella aerofaciens. GTDB lineage: Bacteria > Actinomycetota > Coriobacteriia > Coriobacteriales > Coriobacteriaceae > Collinsella > Collinsella aerofaciens_CD. The sequence continues at coordinate 7,645 of DBFRZS010000021.1, forward strand.
CAGCCTGCGCGGCGCCCGCCTCGAGCGAGCGGGCGTTGAGCGCGTCGGCCTTACGCTCGCGAATGGAAGCATGGGCCTCCTGGCGTGCGGCACGGTCGGCGGAATCCGCCGCTGCCACGCGCACGCGGTCGCCGATAGCGCCGACATTTTCGGGCGCCGCGGTCAGCGATTCCTCAAAGGTAATGCCCTCGTCGCCAAAGGTGAGCTCCATCGACTCGCGCGCACCGCGGTCGGGGATGGCAAACACGCAGGCGTAGCGCTTGCCCACGACTTCCTGAATGCGCGTCATAAAGCGATTGTCCGAGCCCGCAATGGCCGGCTGCTCAATCTTGAGCTCCGCCGTCACCGCGCCGCCGGCACGGATCAGGCTCACGTAGTTCAGGCGCTGCTGGGCACCAAAATCGAGCTGCTGGGCACGTACATACAGGCCATCCAGCCGGTCAATCCCTGCCTCGCCAGCACGCGCCTCGATATCCTCGTAGGCACGCAGGCAATCGTCGAACAGCGAGCGCGGCTCGGACAGAACCACGAGTGCCTTGCCGCTCACGTGCGCCAACGGGCTTACGGTCTGGCCGTACATCACCGGCAAAAAGCGGTCGAGCTCGGGCGTGACGATACGCGCATCCACCATCTCGAGCAGCGCCGCCAGTTTGCTGTCGTCCTGGCTGGCGCGATAGAGCGCCACATGCATGTTGTGGACGGCCTCGTCGGTAAGCGCCAGCTCACGGCAGGGGAAGATCTCGATACTGTCCTCGTTACCGATGGTCTGCCCCGTTGAGCTCACCATGCGGCGGATGCGGTCAATCTCGTCGCCAAAGAACTCAATGCGCACGGGCGCTTTCTCTTGTGCGGGGAACACCTCGACGGTGTCGCCGTGAACGCGGAACAGACCGGGCGCATCAGCGGCGCCGGCATTGGTGTAGCCCATGCCCACCAGGCGATGCGGCACCTCGTCAAAAGGAATCTCCTCGCCCACCGCAAAAGTAGTGGACTCCCAGTAGCGGCTCTCGACTGGCGGCACGCAGCGCAGCAGCGCACGGGCCGAGGCAACCATGATGCAGTTGTCCCCGCGCACGATGCGTCCCAAGGCCTCGCAGCGCTGCGCCACCACGGCGTCGTCGGGCGTCTGCTCGCGCCAAGGGTAGTCCTTGCGCTCGGGAAAGCGGCACACGTGCGCCAGCCCCACATAGGCGGCCAGGCTACGCGCAGCGCGATCGGCCGCGTCCTCGCCGCTCACGATATAGACCGTGGGGCGCGGACGGCGCGCAAACTGGGCCGCCGCCATAAGCGTGCGACCCGACTGCGACACGGCCAACGTCACGTCCTCGCCGGCATCGAGCCCGGCCTCGACGGTCTGCAGCGCCTCGGCAGTGTAGAGCTGCGCGGCTATTCGGTGAATGAGCATGCTGTTCCTCCGGCATTGCAACGCCAAAAGCCCGCCGAGGCAAGCTCGGCGGGTATGCGGCGGATTTCATTGCCTGTCATGGTAGCGCATGGAGAGGACTCCGGCTCAAGGGCAAACCCAGCCCCGCAAAAAACGCCAGACGAAGATGCGTTCCGCCCTACCCCGCTACGCGCACGCTGGGGCACAAATCTGCCAGCGGACACTCGTCACACTTGGGTTTGCGGGCGTCGCAGACCTCGCGACCGAAGGTGATCCACTGATGGTTAACCGACTCCCAATACTCGTGCGGCAAAATCTTGAGCAAATCCTGCTCGGTCTTGAGCGGCTCCTTTGCATGCGTCTTGGGACTCAGCATCAGGCGGTGCGCAATGCGGTTGACGTGCGTGTCCACCGCAATGCCCTCCACGGTGCCATACCCCACGTTGAGCACGATGTTCGCCGTCTTGCGTCCCACGCCCGGCAGCTTCACGAGTTCCTTCATGTCGGCCGGCACCTCGCCGCCATAGTCGGCGACGATCATCTGCGCGGCCTCGACGGCATGCTTGGCTTTGCTCTTGTAGAAGCCGAGTGACTTGATGGTGTCTGCCACGTCAGCCACGCTCGCCCCGGCCATGGCCTCGGGCGTGGGCCACTGGGCAAACAGCCGCGGCGTCACCTTGTTGACCTGCGCATCGGTCGTTTGCGCCGAGAGCAGCACCGCGATCAGCAGGCGGAAGGGATTCTCGTGGTCCAAAAAGCACTCGACCGGGCCATAGCGACGGTTGAGGCGCTCACACACCTCGATGGCGCGCTCGCGCTTGGCGGCATTGGTCTCGCGTGGCATAACGACTCCTCGGCTCAACGGCACAATAAACTTATGGGCACAATTGTCCCACGTCCGAGACGCTTACGCCTCCAAGAATGCGCCGGTCTGACGGCTCCACAGGCTCGCGTACTCGCCACCCGCCTCGACGAGCTGCGCATGCGTGCCGTCCTCGACGATCTCGCCATCGGCCAGCACCACAATGCGGTCGAGCGCCGCCACGGTGGACAGGCGGTGCGCCACCACAATGGAGGTACGTCCACGCATCAGGTTTTCGAGCGCCTCCTGCACCAGCGCCTCGGACTCGCTGTCGAGGGCAGAGGTCGCCTCGTCGAGCACCAGAATCGGCGCGTCGGTTAGGATGGCGCGGGCGATAGCCACGCGCTGACGCTGGCCGCCCGAGAGCTTGACGCCGCGCTCGCCCACCATGGTGTCAAAGCCACGGGGCAAGCGGTCGATAAACTCCAGGGCATTGGCCAGGCGCGCGGCCTCGCGAATCTGCTCATCAGTGGCGTTGGGACGACCGTAGGCAATGTTTTCGCGAATGGAGCGGTGAAACAGCAGCGCCTCCTGCGGCACGTAGGCAACCTGGCGGCGCAGGCTCTGCTGCGTGCAGCGCGAGACGTCCTGGCCGTCCACGAGCACACGGCCGCCCTGCACATCGTCCAAGCGCAACAGCAGCTTGGTGAGCGTCGACTTGCCCGAGCCCGATTTACCCACCAGGCCCACGCGCTGGCCCGCCGCCACGTGAAGCGTCAGGTCGTCGAACACGTTCTCGCCCGCCGCAGCGTCACGGTACGCAAAGCTCAGGTGCTCAAAATCAATCGCGCCCTCGGTCACTTTAAGCTCGGGAGCGTTCTCGTCGTCTGCCACCAGACGCGGCTCGTCCAGCACGCGCGTCATCTCGGCCGCATCGCCGAGCGCGCGGTTGATGCGCTGCATCATGGAGCTTACGTAGTTCAGGCGCATGGTGAGGTTATAGGTGTAGGTAAAGATCATGACGAGCGAGCCGGCCGAGATGCCAAACCACGCGTTGCCGCCCGCCACGAATACACTCACCACGGCCATGGTGATGACGATAAGGCCCGAGGTCGTAAAGTTGCGCTGCATCATGGCGTGCATCGAGACCGTCTCGGCGTCGCGCGCGGCACGATCGGCGGCATCGAACAGATCGCGCTCAAAGTCCTCGCGCCCGCAGGTCTTGACGGCCAAGATGTTCGTGACCGCGTCGGAGAGCACGCCCGAGAGCTTGTTCTGCGCGGCGGACGTCGCGGCCGAAAGCGGCATGATGCGCTTGTACATAAGCCAGACAAACGCGATGTAGACGACCATGATGCACACCAGGATCACGGTAAACGTCGGTACCACCGGGGCGAGTGCGGCCACGGTGCAGATGACCGAGGTGATGGTGGGGATGAGCGAATACACCGTCACGTCCACCAGCCCCGTGTAGCCGCTCATAAAACGGCTTGTCTGGCTCACAAGCGATCCGCCAAAGCGGCTGGTGTGAAATGTCATGGATTGATTGGAGAGCGTGTCGAAGCACAGGCGCGCCAGGTGATAGTTGCCCGCAATCTCGAGCTTGTAGACGGTGTAGTCCTGCAGCTTGGAGAGGATTTGGCCCACTAGGTTAACGAGCACGAGCGCCAGAATGTAAGGACCAAAGACCTCAAACACCTGGTCGCCTGCCACGGGACCGGCCTGGACGCGGTCGACGATGAGGGCCATCACATAGGTGTTGGCAAACGTGAGCAAAAAGATGTAGCCCGCCGACGAGAATACCGAGAGAAAGACGATCAGCGGCTGCGTGCGCGTGACGTCCCAAAAACGCTGCAGCGTGCGACGCACGGTGGAGCGTTTGAGCGGACTGGTGTTTCTCTGAGACATGGGCTTCCTTTCGCGTCTGATAGGGCGAAACGCCATTGTTGCACACTAAAGCGCACTTCAGGCAAGTGCGACGCGAAAAGCGCCCGCGCCCCGCGCTTGCGCAGGCGCCCCGCCGTCAGATGAAGCTAGTCCTCGTCTTTTTGGTCTGCGAGCAGGCTCGCAGACGTAAGCCCCAAGATCTCGTCGGCCTCCTCGGCATCTTCCAGGGCGTCGATGTCCTTGAGCTTGCGCTCCATGACGTTGGTGCGCGTGGTAATGATGCCCTCGACCGTTTTGCCCGCGGTCTCGATCTGCTGCTGGGCGCGGCGCAGCGCCGCCTGATAGCGCGGCAGCTCGGCCTTGACGGCGGAGAGCACGCGCAGTACGTCGTCGGTACGTTTTTGCAGCCTAAACGTCTGGTAGCTCATCTGCAGGCTGTTGAGAATGGCGGCCATAGTGCTGGGACCGGCAACGTTGACATGATAATCGCGGCCCAGGGTTTCGATGAGCCCGGGTCGGCTGACGACCTCGGCGTACAGCCCCTCAAACGGCACGAACATGATGCCAAAGTTGGTCGTTGCCGGCACACTCAGGTACTTTTCGCAGATGTCCTTTGCCTCGCGTTTCACCATCATATCGAGCGTCTTGCGCGCTGCGGCAACGGCCTCCGCATCGCCCGACTCCTGGGCGTCGAGCAGATGCTCGTACGCGTCGCCCGGGAATTTGGAGTCGATCGGCAGCAGCACGGGATCGCCCTCGTCTACCGGCAGCTTGACGGCAAACTCAACGCGCTCCGAGGCGCCGGGCCTGGTGGCAACGTTTTCCAGATACTGGTCGGGTGTGAGGATGTCCGTCAGGATCGCACCCAGCTGTACCTCGCCCAAAATGCCGCGCGCTTTTACATTGCCCAGCACACGCTTGAGGTCGCCTACGCCGGTGGCGATAGATTGCATATCGCCCAGGCCCTTGTACACGGCCTCGAGCTGGTCGCTCACCTGCTTAAACGATGCCGACAGTCGGTCGTTGAGCGTGCGGGAGAGCTTCTCGTCCACCGTCGCACGCATTTGATCGAGCTGCACGTTGTTGTCTTTGCGGATGGCGCCCAGCTGAGCATCGACCGTTTCGCGCACCTTGTCCAGGCGATGCTCGATACCCTCGCGGTTGGCACCGAGCTGTTGGGCCGTCTCGCGGCGCAGGTCATCCATCCGGTCACCAGCTTGCGAAAACTCACGTGCGATGGTCAGGTAACGTTGCTGCTCCACGGCCGCATCTGTCGTCTGCTGCTGCGCGATGGCATTGGCCGTGCGGCGAGTTTCGGCCAGCGCGACGTTCAGGGCATCGAGCGCGTTGTTGGCCTGCTCGAGTGCTGCCAGCGTTTCCGCGCTACTGTCGCCACGCTCCCGCAACTCGGCACGCAGGCTCTTGAGCTGGAGGGCGCAAGCCACAGCAACCCCCACCGCCACCAAGGCGATCACAACAAGCACAATATCAATAGCAGACATAAACTCCGCCCAACAAACCCAATCGAGCACCAATCAAAACCGCGATCAATCTTACCCCGCCATACGCACCGGGCGCCCGGCCCCTTCTTGGGCGCCCCTCTCCTCCGCATATTCCATAATGCGGCGCGCCGTCTCCCTGCTCACCTTTGAGTCATCACCGGCTAAATATGCGTACACGTTTCCCTTATTCAGATTCAAATCGCGGCAGAGACCGTAGCGCGTTACACCCGATTCCTCTAGCGCTCCCAACGTTCTTTTTCGCATCAGGGCGTTGATTCTTCTGTCCGCCACTGGCTTTTCCTTCACCGCTCTATACGCACGCCAAACGTTGGCATAACGATTAGGAAGTTTGTCCTCGGCGCATAGAGATGCCAGGCTACCCGTTTGGGCGTACAAGGACAAAACGCCTCGGTAACCCTCTTCCATCCACGAACCCTCGGATAAGCCCAGAACGTATTCGGCTTTACCCTGTGCCAAAGCGAGCAAAAACAGGGGCTCCGCCACGCGCGGCGCAACCGTCGTCGCTTGCTTAACCAGTTTTCTAAAACTGAGCGACTGCTGTCCGGATAGCTCTCGGCAATAGCCTTTTAAGAATCCCTCAAAGGTCAGATTCAACCGAGCACCTCCTTTTTGTATTGGCTGTATGCGCAGACCATCTCTTGATAACTCCGCTCCGAAGGCGACGACGCCAGCGCCTCGCCCTCGTCGAATATAAGCCGTTCGAGCAGTCCCCAATCAAATCGGTCGACGAATGCCTGGCTATGAAGATCGATGATGTCGTTCGGACGGAAGGCATAGAGCTTCATTACCGCCAGGTCCTCCAAGGATGGCGTAAAGTACCTGATAAAGCGCGCCCCAATATCCAAGGGAATCAAACGATCTTCGTAATTGAACGGCATCTGATTACAATATGCCACCGCCATACCATTCACCTCGGGGTATCGAGCTATGATCTCGCGGAGGCACCTATCTGCCTCAAACACATCAATGTCATGTGTAACCGAACGATTCGTCACATCGTTTAGCATGAAGGCGCTTCCTCCCACCAATACAACGCTCGGCCTGTCGTCTCTTGGACCTATTTCCAGCTCTGCCTCTTCGTCAATGCCCAACAGAGTCTGCTCTAAATCCTGCTTATACATAACAAATCCTATTATTATTCAACTTCAATAATACTATTCAGTCGCACGACAGGACCAACAGGATGCAAGAATTCCGCTCGTGGCGATAATCCCTACACCCTAGAAGTCCTAATGTTACAAACGCTAGCTCTCCCAGCCGGTGCGGATGGTTGTTATGACGTCGCCTAGGCGCTGGCCCAGGGCCGCTAGATGTTGGAGCACCTCGTTGGGCGATGCGCCGTTGAGGATGCACGTGAGGGCATACGACGCCAGAAAGATGGCCACAAGCCCTAACGGGATGAGCACGATCATCGCCAAGGTGCGCAGGCGCTGGCCCACGCGGCGACGACGCGCACGACGCTTGTCGAACGCGAGCTCCTGCGCATATGAATCTTGCTGTACGGAATAGGCCTCTGGTGCCGATTCGCACCCGGGCACAGCTGCAGGTACAGCAGCGGGCACGACATTTTGCGCAAAGGGCTGGACTGCCGCCCCTTGCATTTGTATCTCCATGAGTCGTTGCTGCTGACGCAACATGCGCTCGGCTTGTTGCTGCGGAGTCTCAAGAAACAGATCCATGCTGGCCTCCAAAATCGGAGCATTCGACGCTTACGACCAGCATCCCGCACCGCCATGACCGCGACAACGCAATCGCCGGCAATAGCCACAAAGTTTCTTTTGCTCAAAAGCTGTCGAAAAGCTCAACAACTCCCCTACCAGCACTTTCTCTGAGCTTTTTTCGTCAGCAATCTTTTGGCCTTCCACCCTTACGCCAACTGACCAAAATCTAACCAAAAGCTTGACGGAAATTGTGAAGACAGGGACCCCATACAAAAACGTGCCGCCCCAAAAGGGGCGGCACGCTAACTTCTTATCAGTTTTTCAGTAGCAAGCACGCGACGACCCGAAGCCGGAGCACAGGGTAGGGAAACACCTTTACCTCGCGCGACCTGCGCAGCCGTGAGCGAGAGGGAAAGGTGTTTCCCCGCCCCGTGCTCCGCAGTCGGTGGAGGCAGCTTTAGATGCCCGCGAGACCTCGGGTGGCGGTGGCGCACATAAACGCCAAGGCTAGAATCACGAGCGAGCCCGCGATGTCTGCCAGCACGCCCATTGCACGGCGTTCAAACAACCAGCTCTCAAAGTGCGGGGCGACGTTGCGCCAAACACGCCACAGCAAGATGCCCATACCGATGACGCCCGGGATATTGAGCAGTAGGATCTCGGAGCACAAAAGACCGATCAGGTTACCGGCGGCAAAGCCCGCATCACCCTCGCAGTATTTGCGGTAGACCATATACAGCATGTACGCCACAAACGGCTGCAAGCACGCAGAAATAAACGAGACCACCATCGAGGGGTCCTGCGAAAAGACCTCGGTGAGTTTATCGACACTCGTGGCGTCCTTCGAAGCCAAGAATAAACCGATAACCACAAGGGGCACCACGCCCAAAATTACCTCGACCAGAGTAAACAACTTGGCAGTCAAATCCTCACTAGCCGAATTCAAATGAGGCGCCCACTCAGGATGAGCATGCGCGCCGACTTTCTTGTCCTTCTCGGCACGATCGGCCTTTTTACCCTCGGCAACCCGACGACCAGGATCCTTGCGAGTTCCCGCCGCAGCAACCCGAGCCCGAGACTTCTTGCCCATAAAAAACACCCCATCAGGTAGTAGATAAACTAAAAGTCGCCACCCAGTGTACCCCCTAAACAACGGCGCCGCCCCAACCCGGAGCAAGCCCCGTCAACCAAATAACCGAACCATCAACCAAATGGCCGCAACCCAATCCCTATACAAAACGTGCCGCCCAAAAGGGGCGGCACACAAACTTCTAATCAGCTTTTCTGTAGCGAGCACGCGACGACCCAAAGCGGGCCGGGAGGGCGGGATTACCTTCCCTCAACGCGACCCTGCGGAGCCGTGAGCGGGGAGGGAAGGTAATCCCGCCCTCCCGGCCCAGCTCATGCCAGCGCCACGCGCTAGTAGTTCACCACCTGCTCCTCAAAGTACGCCTTCGGGTGGTTACACACCGGGCACACCTCAGGCGCCTCGGCACCAACGTGCAGGTGCCCGCAGTTCAGGCACTTCCATACCTTCACGCCCTCACGCTCAAACACCTCGCCCGACTCGATGCGCTCGACGAGTTTGTTGTAGCGCTCCTCGTGGGCCTTCTCGACGGCGGCGACACCACGGAACTTCTCGGCGATCTCGGCAAAGCCCTCCTCCTCGGCGGTCTTGGCGAACTCGTCGTACATCGTGGTCCACTCGTAGTTCTCGCCCGCGGCGGCGTCGCGCAGGTTGTCCAGAGTGCCCGGAACGGCGCCGTCGTGCAGATACTTAAACCACAGCTTGGCGTGCTCGGACTCGTTGCCCGCCGTCTCGGCAAAGATATTCGAAATCTGAACGTAGCCATCCTTCTTGGCCTTAGATGCGTAGTAGCGATACTTGGTGTGTGCCTGGGACTCACCGGCAAAAGCGGTCTCGAGGTTCTTCTTGGTTTGGGAATTCTCAAAATCCATAGGTGTACTTCCCTTCAACACGTGCCGCCCATAGGCTTTGAGCGACCTTGTCTTTAGGATGCCCTCAAGCCGCGAATTTAAACCTTACAATCCCGTTCTTCAGATTTGAGCGGGCTACACACTCAACCAGCGATCGCCCTCGGCTCGGCAAAAGCCCTCACGCTCCAGGTCGGCTAGAATGCCCGCGACAAGCTCGCACTCGACCGGCCCGCGACCGGCTGCCGTCTCCATTTCGTTAACGCCCACCACGGCATCAGCAAGCGTTATCCCCGCCGGCCGCCCATCGCGCGCAGCCAGTAGCATGCGCACAATATGGGCGCGTTTTTGGCGACGCGAGCCCTCAAACTTGGACTGACGACTATAGCCCGCCGAGCGCCTGGACGGATTGGGCAGCGTCTTCTTAAGATACGCGCCATAATCTAGCAGCGCGTAATACCACGCGCGCGGCGTGTCGGCATCGTCTTGAGGCATGGCAAAGGGGGCAATCTCGTCCGCCGTCGCACCGGGAGCCGCCGGGCAGGCCGCCTGAATCAGCGGCACCAGCTCGCGATCGGGAACAGCCGGCACGTCGGGAAAGAAATGGTGCAGAAAGACCGTGCGCACATTGGTCTCCAGATACACGCCCGGAAGATCGAACGCGAACGACCGAATGCCCTGCGCCGTTGCCGGGCCAATACCAGGCAGAGCGACCAAGTCACGCGTCTCACGCGGAAACTCCCCGTCCCAGTCCTCTACAACGCGCTGAGCGGCCCCGTGAAGCGCCAGAGCGCGTCGGTTGTAGCCCATGCCCTGCCAAGCGTCCAAAACATCGGAAGGCGCGGCCTGGGCAAGCGCCTGCACAGTCGGAAAGCGATCGAGCCACACCGGCATGCGCGCCTCCACACGCGGCACCTGTGTTTGCTGCAGCATGACCTCAGAAAGCCAAATGATGTACGGATCGCGTGTGCGGCGCCACGGAAGGTCGCGATAACGCAGGACCCCTTCCGAACGAATCATCGAACGAAAGGGGTCCTGAATCATGGCTATGCTCCTTATGCGGCGCTATTCCTCCCGGTAAGCGCACGCGCAGGTGGCGTACTCGGGAAACGCTTCGCGGTCGGCGAACTTGGGATCGACGGCCGGGAACTGGCGGTGAGCGACGATGTCGCCGAGCGAAACGGAATCGAGGTAGTCGCGCATCAACGCCTGAGCTCCGGCCCACAGGGGATGATAGCAGCACGCGCCCATGCGCGCACAGTCACCATCGGGCGCGGTGCAATCGTTCATAACCATAGGACCCTGAACGGCCTCGACGACCTGGCGGATAGTGACGTCGTCCGGACTGACCTTGAGACGCATGCCACCGTGGACGCCACGCAGGCTCTCCACAATACCGGCCTGGACCAAACCGTGCTGAATCGAGCGGGCAAACGAATACGGAACATTGACCTCTTCGGCAGCGGTGCGAACAGAAAGCAAACACTCCGGATCCTCAGCAAGCATCGCCAGCATACGAAGGGCGTAATCAGTCTTCCTCGATATGTCCATTTTTCCCCTTTCAAGGAATACGAACAGCTCGAACGAGCTCCGGGGCCGAGCTTGGGTCGAGACGCTAAATGACCGCCAGGACATCCAAATGGTAAATCGGATATCCACTGAGTGCCGCGCTTGGAGCGAAATGCATCAGATGCGGCGCACAGTGCAATTTAGTATAACCTAACCCCCTGTCTCGTAGAACAGGTGTTGCGCAACAAAGCTGTTGTTCAGACAGATATACTCATTAGATTTTACTTGCGTTCCCGAAGGCGCGGGGGTTCTGGGCGAAGATGCACCAGGGCGATCGTTCTATCGAAACAAAGTGCATCAAAATCAGAACCACCCTTAAAAAGGGTGGTTTGCTCTTAGGGTATAACCCACGGGCTCCGGGCTCGCGTCTAAAGGCGCGGGCCCGGACTTCGTCCAGGCCTAGTGCATCTTGACCCGTGGCGTGCCGGTCAAACCGGCGGG
>DBFRZS010000022.1:0-25128 GCA_048501115.1 Collinsella aerofaciens
TTCGTCTTGCGCAGGACTGTAGAGCAGGAAAGTTCATATGCGCCGCCCGGCTCCCGCGGCTCTCAGGGGCATCTCTCATGCAAAAACTGTCGTGGGGTAAAGTCCGAGGTCAGTGGCGTTTAATACCGAGAAATCCAAAAAAGTTGAAAATTCATTACAAATTTGCGTTGACTTTAGGCAACTAAAGTTTCATACTCCTTTTCAACCACTGGGGGATGTGAACACGCACGGATCGTTCGCATCATGATTGAAGAGGATTTCTTAGACATGTTCACGCATCAGCTAAACATTATCAGCGTAGTAATTATCTGATGCGGGTTAGCACATACAGCTAGCCCGTACGATAACGGGCGGCTGATGAAGATGAGGGCCGTCGAGCGCAACCGACGGCCCTCATTTTTTTATGTCTGGGAAGTTCTTTTTAGAGGAGGAAATGTAATGAACGGAGTTTTGCTCATGGTTGTGGCCGCGGCGGTGCTCGCCTGCGGCTATCTGGGCTATGGCCGATGGCTGGCCAACAAGTGGGGCGTTGACAAAGAGGCCCTCACGCCGGCCAAGCGCATGAAGGACGGCAACAGCTTCTCGCCCGTCTCCGCCTTCACTGCGTTCTCGCACCAGTTCAGCTCGATCTGCGGTGCTGGCCCTGTTACGGGTACGATCGTCGCCATGGCCTTTGGCTGGCTGCCCGTCGTGCTCTGGGTCCTCGTCGGCGGCATCTTCTTTGGCGCCGTCCACGACTTTGGTGCCCTGTACGCTTCGATGAAGAACAACGGCAAGTCGCTCGCTCAGCTCATCGAGAAGTACATCGGCAAGACCGGCCGTCGCCTGTTCCTGCTGTTCTGCTGGCTGTTCTGCATCATCGTCATCGCCGCCTTCACCGACATGGTCTGCAAGACGTTCATGTTCACCCCGGCCGTTGACGCTTCTGGTGCTGCTACCGGTGCCATCGACTTCACCAAGTCCTATGCCGCCGGCTGCGCTGGTACCATCTCCATCCTGTTCACCTTCGTCGCTATCGCCTTTGGTTGGGCCCAGAAGAAGTTCAACCTCACCGGCGCTGCCGAGTTCGTCACCGGCGTTATCCTCATGGTTCTCATGTTCGCCGTCGGTATGCAGTTCCCGGTCTACCTGGATAAGTTCCAGTGGTTCGCCGTCGTCATGGTTTACCTGGTCTTCGCTGGCGCTATGCCCATCCAGATGCTCAAGACCCCGCGTGACTACCTCACTTCCATCATGATGATCGTCATGATCGTCTGCGCTGTCCTCGGCATCGTCGTCCTGGGTGTCAACGGTCAGGCCACTATCACCGCTCCGGTCTTCACCGGCTTCTCCACTGCCTCCGGCATGATGTTCCCGGTCCTGTTCGTCTCCGTCGCATGCGGTGCTCTCTCCGGTTTCCACAGCCTCGTTTCTTCCGGCACCTCTTCCAAGCAGGTCGAGAAGGAGCAGGACGCCGTCAAGGTCGGTTACGGTGCAATGATCGTCGAGTCCTTCGTTGGCATCCTTGCCATCATCGTCGCCGGCATCATGTTCTCCGATATGAACACCGCCGGTACTGGCGCTCTCAACGCCGGTGTCGCTTCCACCCCGTTCCAGATCTTCGCCGCCGGCATCTCCCGCGGTATGCAGGCCTTCGGTGTTGACGGCACGCTCGCTACCGTCTTCATGACCATGAACGTCTCCGCTCTGGCCCTGACCTCGCTCGACGCCGTCGCCCGCATCGCCCGCACCTCGTTCTCCGAGTTCTTTGCCCAGACCAACGACGCCCTGGCCATCGAGTCCAAGGCCGGCTACATGAAGGTCCTCGGCAACCCCTGGTTCGCCACGGTCGTTACCCTGCTTCCCGGTCTCGCTCTCGCTTTTGGTGGCTATGCCAACATCTGGCCGCTCTTTGGTGCTTCCAACCAGCTGCTCGGCGGCATGACCATGATCACCCTCGCCGTGTTCTGCAAGTGCACCGGCCGCAAGGGCTGGATGCTCTACGTGCCCGTCGTCTTCCTGCTCTGCTGCACCTTCACCTCGCTGGTCCAGAGCGCCATGGGCTGCATGACCGCCGTCCAGGCCTACGGTTTCTTCGGTACCATCCCGGCTACCGCCACCACGGCCGCCGTCTCCGTCGCCGCCACCAAGGGCCTGCAGCTCGTCTTTGCCGTCCTGCTGATGGTCCTGGGCCTCATCGTCGCCGTCAACTGCCTCAAGGAGTTCTTCGGCAAGGAGGCTGGCTCCATGCCTGATGAGGAGCCCGAGTGGTCCGATATGGGCAAGGCCGAGTACGGTCGCGCCGCTGCCGCTGAGGCTCCTGCCGACGCCGAGGCCGCCAAGGCCTAGTCGGTCGGACGGGTTGAATCTCCCATCCATTTGACTCGGAAAGACCGGGTCCGCGACTTCGCGGGCTCGGTCTTTTTTCATGCAAAAGCGGGTGACGCTCGAGTGTTCTCGCAGATGTTTTGCGTGGATAAGGGCGCGCGTTGTACCATATAGACGTATATGTGTACATATGAAAGGGGCCCCGTGGCCAAGACGGTATATTCCGATAACCAAAATAATGTCGATGCCCTGGCTGAGCGTCTGAGCAGCCAGACATCGCTTTCTGCTGAGCGTGCCAAGCTGGTTGCCTACGACCTGCTCTGCCGCAAGGCGCTCAAGATCAAGTCGAGCGCGCTGGCGCAAATTTTCCGCTCCGTCGATAAGGAATGTGACACCAAGGCGATGCGCGATGAGCTTATCGCGGCAAATATCGTGACCAAGATCGAGGGTAGCGGCATTAACGGGCGCCCGGCGTTCTATACCATCAATGCCGAGATTCGCGATGCCCAGGAGCAGCCTGCCGAGTCCGTCGAGGATTTTGTCGTCGAGGATCCCGCTGACGTGCCTGCTGTGGAAGAAGTTGCCCCGCGTGAGCATGTCGATACCGATGAGTTGCTCGATGAGAACGTCGTGCGTGCCTTTACGGCCAAGGCAGGACGCGGCGGTTTTGGCGGGGGTGGCAAGCGCGATGCGCAGCGCCGCGCCCAGCAGGAGCGCTTCCGTCGCGCCGTTGCTCGAAAGGGTGAGACGGATGCTGAGGCTGTTGAGACCGAGGTTGCCGCTGAGTCGCAGAAGCCCGCGAAGGAACAAAAGCCCGTGGAGGCCCAAGAGCCCAAGCGTCGTCGCGGTGCTCACTTCAAGGCTGCGCAGCAGGATGTCGCGCGTGAGGTTGAAGAGCCTTCCGAGGTTGCAGACGATGTTGAGGAGTCTGCCAAGAGGGCTCCGGGTTCGTGTCGTCCCGGCCGCGGTTTTGCAGGGCGCGCGTATCCCGTAAAGCGTCAGGAGAAGGGCGAGCCGGCTTCGACCGCTCAGGCCGATAAGGCCGAACAAACCGAGAAAACCGTTGAGCCGGCGGCTCGCGAGCAGCAACCTTCCGAGTCGCAGCCTGCGGCTGACACCGAGGTCAAAGTTCAACAGTCCGCTGATAAACAGGCGGGGGAGAGCGCTTCGAGCAAGCCCCGCCGTCGTCGTCACCGTGGCGGACGTGGCTCAAATGCCGAAACCGTGGCCGAGAAGGCGACAACGCAAAACAAGGATGTGAAGGCTGAGACCCCGGTGGAGCAGCCCAAGCGCCAGCCGGCGAAGGGGGACAAGCCTGAACGTTCGCAAAAGAGCTCGTCCGCGCCAAAGCAAGAGCGCAAAGCTCAGGCAGATTCCAAGCACAAATCCCAGGCGCAGCCCAAACCGACTGCAAACGATGCGGCCGCCCAGCAGCCTGAGCAGCCCGTTCACGGCGAGGTCTCGGCGTTTGCCCTTGCCCGCGTTTTAGGCAGGCAGCTGCTCAAAGTTGTCCCTACGCCTACGGCGCTCTCTAAGATCAAGGAGCAGCAGACACAGATCGTAAAGGTTGAGGGCAAGGACGGCAAAAAGGCTCCGCAGCGCACTCAGCACAACGAGATGTCCAACCGCAAGATTGCCGAGGAAATCGCAATCATCCAGGCTTGGATCGAGCAGAACCGAGGTGCCGATACGCCGGTTGCCTCGCGCCGCCAGCGTGCCTACCAGATCTTTAACGACGAGAAGGCTTTTGACGGCAAGCACGGTGAGCGTCTGATCAGGCGTATGACCGAAAAGGGTATCAGCATGCAGGCGATCAAGGTCGCTCCCAATCGCCCCGTGCACTTTACGGGTTTCTTTACGCTGGGCGCCGACAAGCCGTTCATTATGGTCGAGAACCTGGACACTTACGACGAGATCGTCAAGCTGCTGCGTGGCCGCAAGCACGCCAAGCTCTTTGGCATCAAGGTGGGCGGCGTGATTTTTGGCGGCGGATGCAAGGCAAGCGTCTCGCATGCCCTGGACGATTATCTGGCCGAGATTGGCTATCGCTTTAACTACGTCTACTATGTGGGCGATATCGACCGCGAGGGCGCGCGCATCGTCGAGCAGGCTCGCAATGCCAATGTGGTTGAGATTCGCCTGCATGCCGGCATGTACCGCGCCATGCTCGCCGAGCATAAGCGTCGCGTGAAGGCCGGCGGAGAGTGCGAGCCCGCGGCTGCCAACCAGGGTGTGCCGCAGAACCTGGCAGCGACGATCAAGGATCTGCCCATGGTTACGCGCGTGCAGTTCCGCAACGTGCTACGTGAAGGCGGGCGCATTCCGCAGGAGATCCTGATGACCGCAGACTATCGGGATGGCGACTCGGGAAGCTTCGACCGCATGCTGAACAATTAGCTCCGCCGTTCTACCGAACGGCGGTCTTCTTGACGCTGCGAGGGGCCCTGGCACGGCAATCTGACGTTCAACTTCGGCGGCGCGACCAGAAGGTCAGCGCCGCCTTGTTTCACGTCACCTTGCCATACCAGGGCCCCTCTCGCTGTCACGTCCAAAACATCGAGGTTAAGTGGCCTCCTGTTCGTGCGGAACTCGCGACAAACTTAATGCCCGGCCCGTCGGGGCCACACGGCACGTTGTAGAAGGCGGCTCGCTTTTCGGAATTGGGCTGATATTTCAAGATGTAAGACGCTCTTGGTCCTAATGGGCTTGGGGCGCCTTCGCGTTTCCTCAGCTCTGCACCCTTGCGGGTTCGAATCCCTCCGCTTGCCCACAAGAAAAACCTCCCGATCGGCTATGCGTTCGAGAGGCTGGTTTCTTTGGCTGGGACGGAGGGATTCGAACCCCCAACAGCCGGCACCAAAAACCGGAGTTCTACCGTTGAACTACGTCCCAATGTGTGGTGTTGCCCAAAAGCAACTCGTTTAGTTTACCTAATCTGCGAGGGCATCGCAAACGCCATCGAGCAGGCGTACGGCGAGTGTCTGCGCGTCGCTGGCCGTGAAGGTGCCGTTGTAGCGCGTCATGCCCGTGAGCTCAATGCGAATGCGAGCCGGCTTCTGCTGCGCGGCGACATTGGCAGTGCGGATGTGCTGGGCCAGGTTGTGGCACTCGGCGAGGGCAATCGTGGCGCGCGGTGCGGCGTCGGCGGGCAGCTCGTCGCTTGCGATCTCGAGCACCAGGTCAACGTCGGTTGGGACCTCGGAGTCGCAGAGCATCATGCCGCTGTTGTCGGTCGTTGCCGTGGCGATATTCCACATGCGCGACGCAACGCTGCGTGCGATGGGGTCCTCGCCGATAACGGCAATCTGGAAGCGCTCGAGCACGTTGGCGGCGCGAGCAAAACCGATACGGGACTCGGCTTCGGTGACCGAGGGCTTGCCCTCCCACACATGGTGCAGGCGGTTGATGTAGGCGTAGGTGTCCTGGAAGGCCATGCCGTCGGCAAACAGGCCGACATTTTCCTGGAACTGCTGCAGGGCGGCCTCGGTATGCGGACCAAAGTAGCCGTCGTCTTCGCCACAGGCAAAGCCCAAAACGTTGAGAGCGCGCTGCAGGGCCTGCACATCGGCGCCATGGAAATTGGGCATGCGCAGATAGAGAGTGCGGTCGCCCAGCTTATACGAAGCGTCTACAAGGGCGCTCCAGCAGGGGATATCGACGGCATGACCGGCAGCAAGGCCGCTGTCGAGCCTGAAGGTGCTGACGGCCTGCTCAGTGGTGGCTCCAAAGTACTTGTCGGTGACTTCGGCGGCATCAATCGTGTAGCCGAGCTGCAGGAGACGAGACTGCACGTCTTCGACGGCTGCTCCTTGCATGCCCGTTGTAATAGGTTCCATGAACGAACCCCTTTCGGCGTACCATTCGTACTATTTGAGCGTCTGTCGGATAGACAACGCAAAGGGATGCATAAACATGCACTCAACAGTGTAGCAAGTTGTGCCTAAATACGCTGCTGACAGGTTTTATAACCCCCGTTAGTTAAGGCGCTCCACAAAGAAATCTGCCATGGAGAGGAACAGCTCGCGTGCGTGCGGATTAAGCTCAACGTTCTCGATGGCCGCTTTGGCCTTAGCGGTCAGGTCGAGCGCGTAAGTGTGGGCGTAATCGATGGAGCCGGTCTCCTGGAAGATCTCCACGGCGCGTGCGAGCTGCGCGGGATCATCGGTGCTCGAGGAAAGAATCGCCTCGACCTCGTCGTGGTGGCGCTCATCAGAGAGGGCGTGTACGGCGACAAGCGTGCGCTTGCCCTCGGTGATGTCGGTGCGGAAGTCCTTGTTGGCGGCTTCCTTAGTGCCGACAAGGTTGAGCAGGTCGTCCTGAATCTGAAAGGCGAGGCCTGTGTGTAGGCCAAAGGCGCGCAGCGCTTCGATTTGCTCATCGCTGCCGCCGCCGATAATGGCTCCGGCGGCAAGCGGCGTGGCTCCGCTGTAAAACGCGGTCTTGTGCGTCGCCATGTCCAGGTAGTCATCAACCGAGATATCAAAGCGCCCGTCACGGACCCAACCCAGGTCGAGCGCTTGACCCTCGATGGTGCGGACGATCATCTCGGTAAGCTCGTGGAGCACGCGCAGCTTCACGTCGGACTCCAGCGTAGGGTCGTCGAGAACCGTCTTGGTGACCATGGTGAGCGCCAGGTCGCCACAATTGATGGCAAGGCCCGTGCCCTCGGTAAGGTGCATGCAGGGCTTGCCTCGACGAAGCTGTCCGTTGTCGGCGATGTCGTCGTGGATCAGCGCGCCCGACTGGAAATGCTCGATGGCTGCCGCGGCGCTGCGGGCGCTCTCAAAGCTACCGCCCACTGCGGTTGCGGCGAGCATGCAGATAAGCGGGCGGTGGCGCTTGCCGGCGTTGGCCGTAAAAGCCGAGAGCGGCGCATACAGGTAGCGCTCGATATCGGCAGAGGTCGCCTGTCCGTCAAAGAACGTGGCCAGATAGTCGTTAATCTGGTCAAAGTGCTGGGCTAAAAAGCTGGTAAACGGACTGGACACGGGTTCTCGCATTCTTTCTGAGGTTGCATTGATGCAATATGCAGACAACATATTGCCACATCAGGGCGTTTGGCGCGGCAGTTTTGGCGATTTAGGACAACGGGCGTGCGTTTGATGGAGTGTGCCTAAATCAGCCTAAAATGCTCGAGCGCCGCAACGACACCGTCGTGATCGACGGTGTCGGTCACGTAATCGGCCTTATCCTTGAGATAGTCCGGCGCATTGCCCATGGCGATACCGACATCGACGGCGTTCATCAGCGAGACGTCATTGCTGGCGTCGCCAATGCCGTATACGGTTCCGTGGTGGGGATCGAGGGCGTCGAGTACAGACTGGATGCCCCCGCGCTTCGTGCATTCGCGGGGCGAGATTTCGGTTACCTCGAGTTCGAGCTCGTTAAAGCACAGCAGCGGCTCAAGTGCCTTATCTTGAGCGATGTGGTTGGCGAGTGATGTAGACATCAAGATCTTGTAGACACTGTAATGTTGCAGCTGCGTGACTGCGTCGCCCAGGGTGCGCGCGTATCCGGGAGCATCGGGCGCATCGGCACTCATGCGCACGACGCCGTTGAGGCCCTCAAAGCGGATGACCTCGCCCGATTGCTCAAGGTAGGGGGCAAGACGCTGCAGCATACTGGGCGTCATCGACAGATCGCGAATTGCGTGTCCGTTGATCTCGGCGTAACCGCCCGCAAGACAGACGATGCCGGTCCAAGGCAGCTCAAGAAGTTTGGGGTGGATGCAGCTCAGGGTGCGTCCCGTGCAGATAAAGGCCATGTTGCCGTTGGCGACAAACTCGCGGATTGCCTGCGAAACCGCCTCGTTGGGATAGGGGGAGAGGTCCCGCTCGTCTTCGGGAAGGTCTTGGGCGAGCCTGGGGTCTTGCCAGGCGAGCGTTCCGTCGATATCGAAGAAGCAAATATCGCCGCGCTTATGGGCTGCGCTGGCGGCAGGGGAGGCCGAGGTGGTGGGCACAAATTCCGGCTCGAGGCCCATGATCTGGTCAAAATGCTCTTTAACGCGGGGAACGGAGATGCCGATGACCACCTGGGCGGTCTTGTCCGTAATGATGAGGCCCTTGGCGCCCACCGCGACAAACGACGCGTTATCTGCAACGATGGAAGGGTCTGCGACCTCGACGCGCAGGCGCGTGGCGCAGTTGGTTGCGCCCACAATATTGCCAACGCCACCTAAAAGCTGAATTACCCGCTCAGCGAGGACGTGATCTTGATCGGATCGACTATTGACCTCGTCATTGGGAGATTGCTCTTTGGCAAAGCCGCTTTCCGTTAAACGATCGATTGCCGCGCGATTGGCAACATGATCCTCGCGGCCCGGCGTCTTAAGGTCATAGACCAAGATGAGTGCTCGAAAACTAACAAAAAAGATGAGGCTAAAGGCAAGGCCGATACCGAGCGCCAAAAGATAGGCACCGGCATGCGTGCGCATGAGCGGAATAAAGTTGAAGGCTGCCATCTCAATCAGGCCGCCCGAGAAGATGCCGACGATGCCAAAGAGATTCATGGTTGTGGCAAGGCAAGACGATAAGACGGCGTAGAGCAAAAAGAGCCCGGGGTGGGTGAACATAAAGAGAAACTCGAGTGGCTCGGTAACGCCGCAAACCACCGAGGCGACGATGGCGGGCAAAAGGATGACCTTAAGGCCGGCGCGGCGCTCTGGTTTTGCGGTGGAGTAGAACGCGGCTGCGATGGCGGGAAGGCCAAAGAGCTTGACCCAGCCGGTGGCGGTAAAACCGGCCCACGGCGCAAGTTCATTAAGGGGGCGCGTGCTATGGGAGAGGATGGGGAGCAAGCTGCTCCACGTGGCGTAGATGCCGTCGTTAATGACCAGGTTGTCGTAGTAGATCGGCATGTAGAGCAGGTGGTGCAGCCCCATGGGCTCGAGCGCTCGCTCCAAAAGCACAAAGATGCCCACGCCAAAGGGGCCGACGCTCGTAAGTGCATGGCGCAGCGTTTCGGTCATTGCGTATACGGAGGGCACGATGGCGGCCGAGATAGCGGCAAGGGCAAACACGGCAAAAAAGCTGATGAGGTAGACCAGCGAGGAGCCCGAGAAGGTGCCGAGCCAATCGGGAACCTTGGCATCGTAGAAGCGGTCATGGATGGCGACGACGGTTGCCGATACCGCCAGCGGGCCGATAATGCCGGTGTCGAGCGTCTTGATGCCGTCGATGATGGTGATGCCGCTAGCGGAGGTCAAAGACGACGGGTACTTAAGTCCAAGATTGTCTCCGCTCAGCTTAATGATCTCGCTCAAAAAGAAGCAGTAGGCAAAATAGGCGACGAGAGCCTCGAGGCAGCAACGAGCCGGTTGTTTTTGGGCAAGACCGATGGGCAGCGCTACGGCAAAAAGGAGCGGGAGGCGTTTAAAGACCGTCCACGAGCCGCGCTGGATGATGGTCCAAAAAGCGTACCAAGGGGTTCCGTATACGGCGAGATCGCCGACGATGTCCGCAGTCGTTGCGAGAGCGGAGACGCCGACCATGAGGCCTGATATAGAAAACAGCATGGCGGGCGCGAACATTGCCCCGCCAAAGCGTTGGATTTTTTGCAGCATGTTCTGCCTTCCGAATATCGAGGCGCGTTGCGCGTGGGGAAACGTTTAAACAATGGATTCATTGTAGAGGACCAGACGATTGTCGTACCGGCAGTTTTGAGCGAAACCGATTTGGGCATGACAGAAACCGTCAACGGTTAAATCCTGTCGCTTTACCGATATTCGGTTTAAACAACTTTAAGAAATGCTATCGTGCCTAGCCGGAAATGAATAATGTAGAGGTGAAACAATGCCAAAAGCGATATACGAAGGAATCTACCGAGAAATACGCTCGCGCATCATTAATGGGACCTATGCGTTTCAGGAGATGCTGCCAACCGAAGCCGAGCTGACCGCGGAGTTCGGATGCACTCGCAATACCGTCCGTCGCGCCTTGGGTATGCTGGCCGACGGGATGTTTGTGCAGCCCATACACGGCAAGGGCGTGCGCGTTATTTGGCTTAAGGGCGAAACCGACATGTTGGGCGCACTCGAAGAGGTTGAGTCGTTTGGCGAGTTTGCAAAGCGCAACAATGCCGTTGCATCGACGGACGTTAAGTCTTTCGAACATCTGGTTTGCACCGAGCAACTCTCTCGTCACCTGGGCTTTAAGGTGGGCGAGGAGTTGATTCGCGTAGTGCGTGTCCGAAGCCTCAACGGCAACGCGCGCCAAGTGGACCATGGCTATTTTTTGGCGTCGATCGCCAAGGGCCTGACTCCCGAGATCGCGGCAGATTCTATTTACGGCTATCTGGAGCACAAGCGCGGTGTCAAAGTGATGGCGAGCCGTCGTACGGTGAGTGTCGAGCTCGCCAACGATGAGGACTGCAGCTATCTTGACCTCGGCAAATACAACTGCGTTGCCGTCATGGAGAGTCAGTCGTACACCTCGGATGGCATCTTGTTTGAGGTGACGCACACTCGCACACACCCCGAGATCTTCCATTACCGCGTCAATTCCAAGCGATAGCCGGCTAGCTCGCAGCCTGACGAGACTCATGGCCTCAAAGAGAAAACGCCCGGTCAAACCGACGGTACATCGGCTTGACCGGGCGTTTTCTCTGCATTCGATAACAAATAATTGTTTATACAAAACTTGTCAAGTATCAAGTTGAAATTACCGTTCACCGAAGTTTTTCTACCGCTCTAGTAATACTTGTTCAAACAACTAGCCAAATAGCGTATCGTTCAAATCAGCAAAAGGGGCAAAGTCCCCGAGCCAATCTCCGAAGGCGGCGGCAAAGGGTGCCGCCACGGTGTGAAAGGGTGGATTGTAATGAAGAACGAAATGAGCAGAAGGCAGTTCCTGGGCTTTGCTGGTTCCGCGGCTGCAGTTCTTGGTCTGGGCCTCGTGGGTTGCGGCGGTTCTGCCGGCTCCGGCTCCTCTGCTTCTGGTGACGCTGCCGAGGTCTACTTCCTCCAATTCAAGCCCGAGGTCGACAAGGAGTGGAAGGAGATCGCCAAGGCCTATAAGAAGGAGAAGGGCGTCGAGGTCAAGATCGTGACCGCTGCCTCCAACACCTACGAGGAGAAGCTCAAGTCCGAGATGTCCAAGAGCTCCGCTCCGACCCTGTTCCAGGTCAACGGCCCCACCGGTCTTAAGAACTGGAAGGATTACTGCGCCGACCTGTCCGATACCAAGCTCCGCGGTGAGCTCATTGACGACTCCCTGGCTCTGCAGTCCGACGGCAAGGATGTGTGCATCGACTGGGTTCAGGAGAGCTTCGGCATCATCTACAACAAGCAGCTGCTCGAGAAGGCTGGCTACAAGGCCGAGGACATCAACTCCTTCGACAAGCTGAAGGCTTGTGCCGACGACATCCAGGCCCGCAAGGACGAGCTTGGTGTCGAGGGTGCCTTCACTTCCGCCGGCATGGACGACTCCTCCAGCTGGCGCTACACCACCCACCTTGCCAACATGCCGCTCTACTACGAGTTTGAGAAGGAGCACAACCAGGAGGACGACGAGATCAAGGGTGAGTTCCTCGACAACTACAAGCAGATCTTCGACCTGTACATCACCGACTCCACCTGCGATCCTTCGCAGCTTGCTTCCAAGACCGGCGACGACGCCACCAACGAGTTCGCAACCGGCAAGGCCGTCTTCTACCAGAACGGCTCTTGGGCCTACTCTGACCTCGTCAAGGCCGGCATGACCGACGATCAGATTGGCATGATGCCGATCTACATCGGTGTTGACGGCGAGGAGAACCAGGGCCTGTGCTCCGGCGGCGAGAACTACTGGTGCGTCAGTTCCCAGGCTTCCGAGGATGCCCAGAAGGCCACCGAGGACTTCATGTATTGGTGCGTCACCGCTGACACCCCGACCAGCATCATCGCCGACAAGATGGGTCTGACCGCTCCGTTCAAGAGCGCCAAGGAGACCACCAACGTCTTCTCGCAGCAGGCCGTTGCCATGGCCAAGGACGGCAAGAAGACCGTCGCTTGGGACTTCGTCTACATTCCCTCCGAGGAGTGGAAGAAGAACCTCAAGCAGGCTCTGATTGCCTACGCTGCCGATAACAGCAAGTGGGACGGCGTCAAGAACGCCTTCGTCGATGGTTGGAAGACCGAGAAGGCCGCTTCCGAGTAAGCAGTTGCTGCCCAAGCTATCTGATTAGCGACAGGGGGCGGGCAGACGTTGGTTTGCCCGCCCCCTGCATATTGAAAGGACCCTTTTATGGGCAAAGCACTCAAGCGCTGGTGGCCGCTCTTTATGCTGCCCACGTGCCTGGCGTTTATGATCGGGTTCGTGATCCCTTTTATCCAGGGCTTCTATCTCTCGTTCTGCCAGTTTATTATCATTAGTAACGCGCACTTTGTCGGTATCGAGAACTACGTGCGCGCGCTGTCCGATCCGCAGTTCTCCACGTCGTTCTTCTTTACCGTGGCGTTTGCCTTCCTGTCGACGGTGCTCATCAACGTGATCGCCCTGGCCATCGCGCAGGCGCTCACCCGCAAGGCGCTCAAAGGCACCAACATCTTCCGTACGATCTTCTTTATGCCTAACCTGATCGGCGGCATCGTGCTGGGCTACATCTGGCAGATCTTGATCAACTGCCTGCTCTCCAACGTGGGCGCCCAGCTCATCGCCCTTAACTCTGCTGCTGGCTTCTGGGGCCTTATCATCCTGACCCTGTGGCAGCAGGTCGGCTACATGATGATCATCTACATCGCTGGTCTGCAGTCCATTCCGTCCGACTACATCGAGGCCGCCAAGGTCGACGGCGCTACGGCGTGGCAGACGTTTTGGAAGGTTAAGATCCCTAACCTGATGCCGACCATCACCATCTGCCTGTTCCTGTCCATCACCAACGGCTTTAAGCTGTTCGACCAGAACCTCGCCCTTACCGGCGGCGCCCCCGCGCACTCCACCGAGATGCTCGCCCTGAACATCTACAACACGTTCTATTCGCGTGCCGGTATCGCATGGCAGGGCATTGGTCAGGCCAAGGCGGTTATCTTCTGCATCCTGGTCGTGGCCATCTCCATGATTCAGCTTAAGGCCACGAGGTCCAAGGAGGTGCAGCAGTAATGAAACGCGATAAGGTTATCAACCGCGCGCTCTCGATTTTCTTTACGATTCTGTCGCTCGCGTGGATCTACCCCGTGTTCATGATTGCGCTTAATTCTTTTAAGAAAGCGACCGCAATCAGCACCACCACGGCATTCGATCTGCTCACGCCCGAGACGTTCAACGGCCTCGCAAACTACATGCACGCCCTTAACGAGCAGGGCTTTGCCTCGGCATTTATGTACTCGCTCATCATCACGGTCACGTCGGTCGTGCTGATCTTGGTGTGCTGCTCCATGTGCGCTTGGTACGTGGTTCGTGTCAACAACAAGATCTCGAACTTCTTCTATTACCTGTTCGTGTTCTCGATGGTCGTGCCGTTCCAGATGCTCATGTTCACGCTGTCCAATTTGGCGGACCGCATCGGCTTCAACACGCCGTTCAACATCTGCTTTATCTACCTCGGCTTTGGCGCGGGCCTGGCGGTCTTTATGTTCGCCGGTTTTGTAAAGAACATCCCGCTCGAGATCGAGGAGGCGGCCATGATTGATGGCTGCAACCCGGTCCAGGTGTTCTTTAAGATCGTCCTTCCCATCATGAAGCCCACCTATCTTTCGGTCGGCATCCTCGAGACCATGTGGGTCTGGAACGACTATCTGCTGCCCTACCTTACGCTCGACTCCACCAAGTACAAGACCATTCCTATCTTGATCCAGTACTTCCGCGGCGGCTACGGCCACGTCGAGCTCGGCCCCATGATGGCCTGCATCATGATGGTCGTTATCCCCATCGTCATCATGTACATCCTCTGCCAGAAGTACATCATCGACGGTGTGGTGGCAGGTGCCGTCAAGGGCTGATGCCGTAACTGTTTTGCAAGTTTCTGCGGCGCCCCTCAGCGCGGCGCCGCATATCGAAAGGTAAAGACATGGCCGAGATCGTTCTCAAGCATGTTCAGAAGGTGTATCCCAACACCGAGTCCAAAAAGAAGGGCTTCTTTGGCAAAAAGAAGAAGACCGAGGAGAAGAAGCACAACCTCAAGGTTACCGAGGACGGTGTGCTCGCTGTAGAGGACTTCAACCTCACCGTTCACGACCAGGAGTTCGTCGTCCTCGTTGGCCCCTCTGGCTGCGGTAAGTCCACGACGATGCGCATGGTCGCCGGCCTGGAGGACATTACCTCGGGCGATGTGCTCATCGACGGCAAGCGCGTCAACGACGTGGCGCCCAAGGACCGCGACATCGCCATGGTGTTCCAGAGCTATGCTCTGTACCCCAATATGACGGTGTACGAGAACATGGCGTTTACGCTCGAGCTCAAGAAGGTCCCCAAGGACGAGATCGACCGCAAAGTTCGCTCTGCTGCCGAGATTCTGGGCATTACCGAGTACCTCGACCGTAAGCCCAAGGCGCTTTCGGGCGGCCAGCGCCAGCGTGTCGCTATCGGCCGCGCCATCGTGCGTGACCCCAAGGTCTTCCTGATGGACGAGCCACTGTCCAACCTGGACGCCAAGCTTCGTAACCAGATGCGTGCCGAGCTCATTAAGCTGCGCCACGAGATCAAGGGCACGTTCATTTATGTTACTCACGACCAGACCGAGGCTATGACCCTCGGTGACCGCATCGTGGTCATGAAGGACGGCGTCGTCCAGCAGATCGCCACCCCGCAGGAGGTCTTCAACCATCCCGCGAACATCTTCGTCGCCGGCTTTATCGGCGTGCCGCAGATGAACTTCTTCGATGCCCAGCTGGTGCGCTCGGGCAACGGCTTTACCGTCAAGACCGAGGATATGAACGTGGCGCTCGCCCCCGAGACCTGCGCTCAGCTTGCCCTCAACTGGGACGGCGGCGACGTGAAGGAGATCACGGCCGGCGTGCGCCCCGAGCAGATTCTGCTTGCCGACAAGGACGAGGAGGGCGCGCTCCAGGGTACCGTCGAGGTGACCGAGCTCATGGGTTCGACCGAGCATGTCCACGTGACCGCTCCCGACGGCCAGTTTGTTCTGATTATCCCCGTCGTCGACCTCGAGGCCAAGGGCGCGCTCAAGGCTGGCGACACCATCTGGTTCAAGTTCGAGAAGAACGCGACCCATCTCTTCGATAAGGTCTCTGGCAAGAACCTTATCTAGGCCCGGTGCATCCAGGCCCTCCCTTTGGGCGACTGCGGTATTGCCATCCTTTTGCCGCGGTCACATATAAGGCTCCCCTCCCGTCCACTGGGCGAGAGGGGAGCCTTTCTTTGTGTTGGGATTGTCTGACCGGTCGTTTGTCTCGATCTGTAACGGGTAGGGCCGATTTCGGACGTTAGATGTTACAGATCGAGACGGTTCCGCTGAGCTAACCATTTCATCTAAATCTGTAACACCAAAGGTGAATTTCAGCTGCTAGATGTTACAGATTGAGATAAACCCAAGGGGAGGGGCCGGTATGTCTCGATCTGTAACAGCTGGGACCGTTTTGGTTGAGTAGTTGTTACAGATTGAGATTGTTTGGTCGAGTCGGGTCACAGGGTAACGTGCGGGCACAAAAAACGGAGCCGTGTTGCCACGACTCCGTTTCTCAAGAGGATGGGTAAGGGAAGCGAAATTAGTTCAGGTGCCAGATCTCGTCGTTGTACTGGGAGATGGTGCGGTCGGACGAGAAAGTGCCGGCGTTGGCGATATTGATGAGCGCCTTGCGCATCCAAGCGTCCTGGTCCTCGTAGTCGGCTAGCACGCGCTCCTTGGTCTGGATGTACTCCTCGATGTCGAGCAGGGCCATAAACCAGTCCTTGCCCTTAATGTCATCGTGCAGGCGCTGCAGGCGCTCGACGTTGCCGGTCGCCATAAAGGCCGGGTTGGTGATGAAGTCCACCAGCAGTTTAATGCCGGGCTTGCGGTAGAGCACACCGGCGTCATAGGTGCCGTCGGCATAGAGCTGCTCGACCTGTTTGGACGAGGCACCAAAGGTATAGATATTCTCGTCGCCCACGAGCTCGGCAATCTCCACGTTGGCGCCGTCGAGCGTGCACAGGGTTAGGGCGCCGGTGAGCATGAACTTCATGTTGGAGGTGCCGCTCGCCTCCTTGGAGGCCAGGCTGATCTGCTCGGAGATGTCAGCGGCGGGGATCACGCGCTCGGCGGCGGTGACGTTGTAGTTCTCGATCATGACGACCTGCAGGTAGGGAGCCACGTCGGGGTCGTTTGCAATCCACTGCGATAGCGTCAGGATCAGATGGATGATGTCCTGTGCGATAGTGTAGGCAGGCGCCGCCTTGCCGCCAAAGATGATGGTGATGGGGTGCTTAGGTCTGTTGCCGTTCTTGATATCGAGGTACTTCCAGATGATGTAGAGCGCGAGCATCTGCTGGCGCTTGTACTCGTGGATGCGCTTGACCTGGACATCGATGATGGCGTTGGAGGGAATGGTCACGCCCTGCTCGAGCGCCATGAACTGGCGCATGATGGCCTTGGCCTCGACCTTGGTGGCGGCCAGGCGCTCAAGAACGTCCTTGTCGTCAGCGAACTTGGCGAGTTTGCTCAGATCGCCGGTGCTGCGCCAGTCGGTGCCGATCACATCGTCGAGCAGGCTGGCGAGCGCGGGGTTGGCCCCATGGATCCAGCGGCGGAAGGTGATGCCGTTGGTCTTGTTGGAGAACTTCTTGGGATAGATCTCGTAGAACGGATGAAGCTCGGTGTCCTCCAGGATCTTGGTGTGGAGGGCGGCTACGCCGTTGATGGAGAAGCCAAAGTGGATGTCCATGTGAGCCATGTGGACGGTGTCGTGCTCGTCGATGATGGCGACGCGTGGGTCATCGTGCTCGGCCTTCGCGATCTCATCGAGCTTGACGATAATGTCGGCGATGGCAGGGGAGACCTTCTGCAGGCTGGCGAGCGGCCACTTCTCGAGCGCCTCGGCAAGAATCGTGTGGTTAGTGTAGGCGACCATGGAGCGTACGATGGTCACGGCCTCGTCAAACTCGATGCCATGCTCGGTGGTGAGCAAGCGAATGAGCTCGGGGATGACCATGGTGGGGTGCGTGTCGTTGATCTGGACAACGGCGTAATCGGCCAGATCGTGCAGGTTGCTGCCGCGCTCGACGGCCTCGTCGATCAGGAGCTGGGCGGCGTTGCTCACCATGAAGTACTCCTGATAGATGCGAAGTAGGCGGCCCTGCTCGTCGGAATCGTCGGGGTAGAGGAACAAGGTGAGGTTCTTGGCGATCTCGGTCTTGTCGAAGTCGATGGAACTGCCGGGGACCAGGCCGTCGTCGACGCTCGCCAGGTCGAACAGGCGCAGGCGGTTCTTGGTGGACTGGCCGTAACCGGGCACATCGATGTTGACGAGCTTGGAGGTAACGGCAAAATCGCCGAACTCGACGGTGTAGGAGTGGTCATCGTCGACTAGGATGTCCTGCTCACCGAGCCACTCGTCGGGGACGGCCTTCTGCTGGTTGTCGACAAAGCGCTGACGGAACAGACCGTAGTGATAGTTGAGGCCCACGCCATCGCCGGTCAAGCCCAGCGTGGCGATGGAATCCAGGAAGCATGCGGCCAAGCGGCCCAGGCCGCCGTTGCCGAGTGACGGCTCGACCTCGAATTCCTCGATTTTGTTGAGGTCGTGGCCTGCGGCGGTGAGCTGGTCCTTAACCTCGTCGTAGATGCCGAGGTCGATCATGTTGTTGATGAGCAGCTTGCCGATCAAAAATTCGGCGGAAATGTAATAGAGCTTTTTCTTGCCGTTGTTGAGCGGGCGGGCGGCGGAGCGCTCCTGCACGAGTTTGACCAGTAGCTTGTAAATGCGACGGTCGTCGAGCTGCTCGAGCGAGGTGCCAAAAGACTGCTCGGCGAGTTCCATGAGGTTAATTTGGGGCATGTTTTCTCCTGTGATGGGTTGTTTCATGTCTGCAATTCATAAGAAGCCCGCGCGAGGGGATTGGGGTGGCCTCGCGCGGGAAAAGCAAGCGCGTCCGCACGGTGGGGAGGGGTCGGGCGCGGTAGCTCCTATTGAGGAAGCTCGATTTCGGCTTCCGACGGGATGCGGAAGTAGGTCTCGGTCCAGTCGGTGAGTTTGTGCTCGAGCTCGCGGGTGATGGCGCCGTCGAGCATGCGCCAGGTCCAGTTGCCGCCCAGCGTGGCAGGGGTGTTGATGCGCGCCTCGTTGCCCAAGTTGAGCAGATCCTGCATGGTGTAGATGCACGTGTCGCTCACGCTGGCGGCGATGGTGCGATTGAGTGCATCTGCCATGGGTTCGCCGGCCTGCTGATGGGTGTACAGGGCTGCCTGCTCACGCTGACGCGGGGTGGCCGTTCCCTCAAACCAACCGCGCGCCGTCTCGTTGTCGTGGGTGCCCACATAGGCGACGGTGTTGGCGATGTAGTTATGCGGCAGGTAGTACGAGTTGGTGCCCTCAAAGGCAAACTGCAGGATCTTCATGCCGGGGAAGCCCGAGTTGTCGCGCATGTCGATGACGCCGGGGGTGAGGAAGCCCAGGTCCTCGGCGATGATGGGCAGCGTGCCGAGCTTTTCCTCGAGCGTCTTGAAGAACTTGAGGCCGGGACCCTGCGTCCACGAACCGTAGGACGAATCGGGTGAGGAGAACGGCACCTCCCAATAGGCCTCGAAGCCGCGGAAGTGATCCAGGCGGATGACGTCGTACATGTCGAGGGCGGCGCGAATGCGGCCCTCCCACCAGGAGAAGCCGTCGGACTCCATGGCGTCCCAGTCGTAGATGGGGTTGCCCCAGTACTGGCCGGTGGCCGAGAACTGGTCGGGCGGCGTGCCGGCGACGCTCACGGGATTGCCGGCGGCGTCGATCTTAAAGAGCTCAGGCGTCGCCCACATCTCGACGGAGTCACGCGAGACATAGATGGGCAGGTCGCCGATGATGAGAATGTCGCGCTCGTTGGCATAGGCCTTGAGGCGGCTCCACTGGCGATCGAAGAAGTACTGCGTCATCTGGTGGTAGAGCATACGCGCCGGATGGTCGGCGCAGACCTTGGCGGAAGCCTCGCCGCGGGTGCGGAGCTCCGCGGGCCACTCCCAAAACGCCTTGAGACCGCACTCCTCTTTGACGGTCATGAACTCACAGTAGGGGATGAGCCAGTCCTCGTTGGCCTGGATAAAGTCATCGAAATCGGCCGGCTTGTCGGCAGCAAAGCGCTCAGCGGCTCGGTCGAGAATCTGACGGCGGCCACCAAAGATAGCACCGTAGTCGACATTGCTGGGGTCGGATCCCAGATACACGCCATCGATATCGCGCTGCTCCAGATACCCTGCCTCGATAAGCTCGGCAAAGTCGATAAAGTTGGGGTTGCCTGCGCGGGCCGAGAACGACTGATAGGGCGAATCGCCATAGCTGGTCGTCGTAAGGGGCAGAATCTGCCAGTAATGTTGTTTGCACGAGGCGAGAAAATCGACGAAGTCGTAGGCATTCCAGCCAAAGCCGCCGATTCCGTATGGTCCGGGCAGAGATGAGACGGGCATGAGGACGCCGCTTGCACGCTCCATGAATGCGCTCACCAACCTTCTTGTTGTGGGGTCGGCCTGCCGATGGGTGTGCAGTCCGCCTCCGATGTTCCGATTCGATACGCCTATTGTAAAACATGTTGTTTAAACATGTACAGGCAAGATAAAAAAGTTGGTCGATTTTCGGCGAATGGTTACATGCCATGAAAAAGCCCCGACCTCACAACGTGAGATCGGGGCAAGAGCGGTATGTAGGTTTTTGCTACTCGGCGTCGGCGAAGCCGTTGGGGTTGTGGCTCTGCCAGTTCCAGCTATCGCGGCACATGTCCGCGATGTCGTACTGGGCCTTCCAGCCCATCATGCGCTCGGCCTTGGAGGCATCGCACCAGTTGGCAGCGATGTCGCCGGCGCGGCGCTCGCGGATCACGTAGGGCAGCTCCTTGCCACAAGCCTTGGAGAAGGCGGCGACGACCTCGAGTACCGAGGTGCCGGTGCCGGTGCCCAGGTTAAAGATCTCGACGCCGGTCTTGCCGTTCATCCAGTTAAGGGCGGCAACGTGACCAGAGGCCAGATCGCACACGTGGATGTAGTCGCGCACGCCGGTGCCGTCGGGGGTGGGGTAGTCGTTGCCAAAGACCTGAACGGCCTCGAGCTTGCCCACGGCAACCTGGGCGACATAGGGCACCAGGTTGTTGGGGATGCCCTTGGGGTCCTCGCCGATCAGGCCCGACGGATGAGCGCCAATGGGGTTGAAGTAACGGAGCAGCACGACGTCCCACTCGGGGTCGGCGGTGTGGACGTCCATAAGGATCTGCTCGATCATCCACTTGGTCCAACCATAGGGGTTGGTCGCGGGCTTCTTAGGATCCTCCTCGGTGACGGGCGGGTTGTCCGGGTCGCCGTAGACGGTCGAGGAGCTCGAGAAGATGATGGACTTGCAGCCATGGCTGCGCATGACGTCGATGAGCACCAGGGTGTTCTCGATGTTGTTGTGGTAGTACTCGACGGGCTTGCTCACCGACTCGCCGACGGCCTTAAAACCGGCGAAGTGGATGACGCGGTCGATCTGATGGGTATCGAAGATCTTGTTCATTGCATCGCGGTCGAGCACGTTGGCCTCGTAGAAGGTGAGGTTCTTGGCGGCCTCGTCGCCCACGATGGTCTTGACGCGGTCGACGGCGACGGCGCTGGAGTTGGAGAGATCATCGACGATGACGACCTGGTAGCCACCCTCGAGCAGCTGAACGACGGTGTGCGAGCCGATAAAGCCGGCGCCACCGGTAACGAGGACGCAGGTGTCTTTGGGGTCGAGTGCTTTGGACATGTAGTCTCCTATCGAATCAGGAACACTTCTTCAGGGGAGTATAGCGCAGGCAGGGACGCCCAAATCGTGCGCTGTAGGAAAAGCAGAGGATTGTGCTAACGTACTCATAGAAGAGCTTGCGTACGCATAACCTGATCTTTGACATTTGCTTACGAGCCGCTGACCTTGTAGTTTCCTGCCGTTCGTGGAAATCGTTGGGACGCGCCATATGTACGCTAATATGTATGAGTTGAGCGACATATAAATAAGCATGTAACGGAGTACATATGTCACCAAACAGCGATTCCATCCTTTCCCAGGAGCTCTCGCGCCGCACTGCCCTCAAGGCCCTGTTCGGCGCCGCTTCTGCGGCAGTTCTTTTTGGCCTGCCCGCTCGCGCCCATGCGGCGGAGGCTTCCAAAGAAACAACCGATAAACTGAATGCCGCCCAGGCCCAGCTCGACGAGGTTCAGGCCCAGCTCGACAGCATCGCAAATGAGTATGCGGCGCTGGCCAACAAGAATGCCCAGACCCTCAACGACATCGAGAATGTCCAGGGCAAGATTGACGACACGCAGGCCCAGATCGATGAAAAGAAGGCCGAGCTCAAGAAGAAGCGCAACGACCTTTCCGATCGCGTGGCCGCCAGCTACAAGTCCGGCGGCACGAACATCCTGTCGCTGCTGCTGGCCTCTGGCTCGTTTGAGGAACTCGTCGCCAACGCGCATTACGTTGAGAAGATCAACAAGAGCGACCGCGACGCCATCGAGGATATCCAGACGATTCAGGCTGAGCTCGACGCACAGAAGACCGAGCTCGAAGCACAAAAGGCCGACCTGGAAAAACTCAAGGACCAGCAGACGGCTCAGATGCAGGATATGCAGGCCAAGCAGCAAGAGGTCCAGACCGTGCTGAACGGTCTTTCCGACGACGTCAAGGAGCTCATGGCTCAGCGCGATTCCGAGATCCTCGCTGCCGCCCAGGCTGAGGAGGCTGCCAGGAAGGCCGCCGCTGCCGCTGCCGCCGCGAACAAGAACAATTCCTACTCGGGTGGTTCAAGCTCGGGTGGCGGATCGTATGCGCCCGGAACCCCGCAACAGAATGCCGGCTCGGGCAAACAGCAGGCCGTCGTCAACGCGTGCTACTCCACGCCTTCGCCGGGCCAGAACTGGTGCGCGGCGTGGGTTACCAATGTCTTCCGTAACGCCGGCGTTGGCTACTTTGGCGGTAACGCGTGCGATATGTTTAACGCATGGTGCTATAGCTCCGACCGCTCGGCGCTGCAGGTGGGCATGATTGTGGCCGACTCATCGCATAGCGGCACCGGCATGCCGGGTCTGATCTATGGCCACGTGGGCATCTATGTTGGCGGCGGCATCGTTATGAGCAACGAGGGTGCCATTACGTCTAAGTCGCTTGATTCGTTTATTAGCTTCTATGGCACTGGCTCTGGCGTGCGTTGGGGCTGGCTTGGCGGTA
This sequence comes from Collinsella aerofaciens, assembly GCA_048501115.1. GTDB lineage: Bacteria > Actinomycetota > Coriobacteriia > Coriobacteriales > Coriobacteriaceae > Collinsella > Collinsella aerofaciens_CD. Next base: position 22,592 of record DBFRZS010000022.1, read on the forward strand.
TTGCGCTGTCGTAGCTGCGGTTTGAAGCAAGTTGGTCCGGGACTGGGGGGCGAGGCATAAGGTTGCCTGCTCTACAGTCCTGCGCAAGACGAAGGCCACATTAAGTGGCCTTCTTTGCGTGCGGAACTCGCGACCAACCTTATGCCTCGCCCCCAGCCCCAGACCTTCCGGGTCCAAGGCGTGACATACCGGACTGGGTTATCTGAATAAATATGGTGAAGGCCCCTTTCGGGGCCTTCTTTGTTAAAGGAATTCGCCTACTCGGTGGACTTCGGGTTCTAGGTCTACGTCGAACTGCTCTTTGACTTTGGCTTGGATGTCGAGGATGAGTTCGTCGACGTCGGCGGCGGTGGCGTGGTCGGCGTTGACGATAAAGCCGCAGTGCTTTTCGCTTACCTGCGCGCCGCCAACGGCGTGTCCTCGCAGGCCGGCATCCATGATGAGCTTGCCGGCAAAGTAGCCCTCGGGGCGCTTGAAGGTGGAGCCGGCACTCGGCATGTCGAGTGGCTGCTTGTCCTCGCGGCGCTGGCGGTAGTCGTCCATGTCGGCCTTGATCATCGCGGCGTTGCCCGGGGCGAGATTGAAAGTGGCCGAAAGCACGATAAAGCCGTCGTCGGCGATGCGGCTCTTGCGATAGCCCAGGTTGAGCTCGTCGACATCGAATTCGATGATGTTGCCGCTACCGCGGGTGCCGTCGTCGAGCTGGCGAGCGGGTTTGTAGACGCGCACGGACTCCAGCACATCGGCCATGCAGGCACCGTAGGCACCGGCGTTCATGTAGCAGGCGCCGCCGACCGATCCGGGGATGCCCGAGATGGGCTCCATGCCGGTGAGACCGGCCTCGGCTGCCGCAGCGGCGACATCGGAAAGCAAGGCGCCGGCTGCCGCCGTGACGTGCGTGCCGTCGACCGTAATGTCGGAGAGTCCCTCGCCCAGCGCCACGACGACGCCGCGGATGCCCTTGTCGCCGACGAGCAGGTCGGAGCCGTTGCCCACGATGGTGAGGGGCAGATCGCAGCGATAGCAGGTATCGAGCGTGGCGACGAGGCCCTGCTCGGTATCGGGCGTGACAAAGACGTCGGCCGGGCCGCCGATCTTAAACGTGGTGTGCTCGCGCATGGGCTCGCTCATCAACACGTTGTCCTCGCCGGCAACGCCAGCGAGCGCGCACAGCAGGTCCTCGTTAAAAAAGTCGTTCTCGTGCATACGAATATCCGCCTTTTGGTGGTCGTTGTCATCAATCGATTGCAATATACCCCACCCGGACGGATTTGGTGCGCTGACGGCGATAAAACAGCCGTCTACCGGATTGGTAAAGTGTTTATCACCGAGGTAGAGGGGTAGTCGCTATACTTTCAAGAGATTGCGCGTAAACCCGGAAGGAGCGAGATGGCCAACAAAGTCACCCTCAAGCAGATTGCCCAGGAGGTGGGGCTTTCCCCCTCGTCGGTCTCGCTTGTTCTCAATAATCGGCCCTGTCGCATCTCGGAAGAAAACCGCAAGCTCATCAAGGAGGTCGCGGCGCGCAACCACTATGTCCCCAACCAGATTGCGCGTAGTCTGGTCATGCGCGAGTCGCGCACGCTGGGCCTTATCGTCCCTAACATCGAGAGCCGCTTTTTTGCCTCGCTCGCCGGTAGCCTGGAAAAGCGCTGCCGCGAGGACGGCTATGCGCTCTTCATTACCAGCTCGGGTGGAAGTGCCGACGACGATCTGGAGCTGCTGCGCCAGCTGGTAACGCGCGGCGTTGATGGCGTCTTCCTGGTTGTGGGCGACGAGTTCTCCGACGACCGCGCCCTGCGCGAAGAAGTCAGCCATCTGCCTATCCCTGCCGTGATGGTCGACCGTGCCATTGAGGGGCTCGAGTGCGACAAGGTGATGTTCGACCACGAGATGGGTGGCCACATGGCCACTCGCTATCTGATCGAGCAGGGCCACCGTCGCATTGCCTGCTTGGTTAACGCGCGCCGTTCCAATACGGGGCGTAAGCGACTTGCCGGCTATGAGCGCGCGCTGCGCGAGGTTGGCCTGCCTATCGACGCACGTTTGGAGTTTGAGAGCGAGTACTACATTCCGAGTGCCTACGAGGCCTCGGAGGCGGTGCTCGCAACTGATGCCACCGCTGTGTTCGCAAGTTCGGACAACATTGCCCTTGGTCTGCTCAAGCGCTTACACGAGATGGGGAAGAGCATTCCGGGCGACATTTCGGTGGTGAGTTACGACAACTCGGCCGCCGACGTTCTCTTTGAGCCGGCGCTGACCGCGATTGAGCAGGATCCTGGTATCCTCGCGGAGCATGCTTTTGGCTGCATGTCCAAGCGCCTTGCCGGTAGGGGCGGTAGACGTGCCGAAGAAGTCGTTCTGGAGCCGGCGCTTATCGTGAAGGGCAGCGTGCTCGATCTTACCGAATGTAGCTAAGCGTACTTGTTTGTTTGCATAGATTGCATGCGGAGTGTCCGCTATTTGCCGGCGGGGCCGGGGTGCCTGCCTTGTTTTGAGAAGTTCGCGGAGCCCACTTCTCAAAACAAGGCAGGCAC
>DBFRZS010000023.1:0-5160 GCA_048501115.1 Collinsella aerofaciens
ATCGTTCGCTTGTCGGTCGAAGCGTAAGCCCCGGCGTTGGTGGAAATGGTGAAAATGCGTTGGCGCGATCGGGGAAATTGCGTTGGCGGAATCGGCTGAAGTGCGATGGCGAAATTGGTTGTTTTTACAGTAGCGCTAACATGAGGCCATGCCGTCGAACATACCGGCCACGACGATCCGCATCGACCCGGAGGTCAAGAGGGAGGCCACGGCCATCCTGGACGAGCTCGGCCTGTCCATGTCCACCGCCGTCAACGCGTTCCTCAGGGCGCTCGTCCGAGAGGGCGGGATGCCGTTCGAGATGAGGGTCAAGACGCCGGCGCCCGACGAGGAGACGGCGAGTTAGCCGGCAGGTCGGCATGAAACGGCAGGGCCAGGCGAGCAACTCGTCCGGTCTCGGGCGCATCGCCCCTTGTCGGATTCAGATTCGACAAGGGGCGACCATTGTGCAATCGCAAGAAGATGACGGGGCGGAATGTCAATCCTGGTCTAACAGAGCCTTAAATAATCATTCGGAGCAAATTAATTTTTATCCCCGTCTCAGAAAATCATCGGGCGTGGTCTTGGGCAAACAGTCTAGTTGCGCTTGAGGTGGACGACCGTTTCGCAGTGGAAGGTTTGCGGGAATAGGTCGACCGGTGTGATCTTGATGGGAGAGAAAGTGCCTTCCTCGACAAAGCGTTTAAGATCGCGCGCCAGGGTGGCCGGGTCGCAGCTCACGTAGGCGACATCACGGGCGCTCGTGCTCGCGATGAGGTCGATCGCCTCGGGGGCGAGGCCCGCACGCGGCGGGTCGACCACCAAGACGTCGGCGTCCTGATCGGGGAACTCGCGCACCGCGTCGCCGCCGATAACGTCGACGTTATCGAGCTTGTTGATCTCCAGGTTACGACGCAGGTCGCGCACGGCCGGGCCGTAGGCCTCGACGGCGGCGACAAAGTCGCAGCGGCGGGCGAGCGGCAGGGTAAAGGTGCCGGCACCGCAGTACAGGTCCACGGCCAGCTCGTCTTCCTGCGGGTCGAGGGCGTCCATAACGAGCTCAATCAGAATCTCGGCGCCCTTGGTGTTGACTTGGAAGAACGACGGAGCGGACAGGCGCATCTGGCCTTCGGCGATGTTCTCGGTCCACGAGCCCTCGCCGGCGAGCATCTCTACCTTAGAGACGCGGCGGGCCTTCTTCTCGCCCTTGCTCATCACGCGCACCACGCTTGTGGGGTGCGCGGCGTCTGCCAGCACGCGCGAGACTTGCGAGCGCGGGAAGGAACCCGTGGGCGTCCAGAGTGCGACTTCGAGCGCCTTAGTGCGGCGCGAGGCGCGAATGCCCACGCGCTCGAGGCCCAAATCATGGCTGCCGCTTAGATAGTTGAGTGCGCCGACGACCGATTTGAGCGCCTTGGGAAAACGCTTATCGAACAGCGGGCACGCATCGACGGTCACGATCTTGCTGGGGTCGACACCGTGCATGCCAAGGCGCACGCGACCGTTGACGACGGTCGGTTCGAGCTCGATTTTATTGCGGTAGCCCCAGTCGTCCTTGGTGTGGCGGATGGGCTGCACCAGCTCATCGACCTGCTCAGGAGCGAACTTGCCAATGCGTTCGAGCGTGGAGCGCAGGTTTTGCTCCTTGGCGGCGAGCTGTGCCGTGCGTGAGAGATTGCCCCACGAGCAGCCGCCGCAGATGCCCACGAAGGGGCAGGGAGGCTGAATGCGATCGGGGCTTGGCTCCAGAATCTCGGTGGTGCGGGCACGCATGAATGACTTGCCGTCCTGCACGACCTCGGCCTCGACGGTGTCGCCTGCCACGGCGCCCTGCACAAAGACGGCCTTGCCGTTGTCGGCGTGCGCCAGCCCATCGGCGCCGTAGATCATCGATTCTATAGTGAGCTTCATATCCCTGCCTGTCATTCGCGTTGTTGTCCGCACCATGGTAGCAGGGAAAAGCGCCCCGCATCCGAGGCTTTCCTCAAATGCGGGGCGCTTCTACAAACGTCTATTTCGTCTTGCCGGTAATGAGCGTCTTAAGACCCAGGCCGATCAGACCCAGTCCCATGCGCACGCGACCGGGGCGATGGCGCTCGATGGCCTTGGTCTTGCCAGCGGGCTTCTCGCGGCGGGCACTCGTCTCGGGTGCGGGTTTGGTGACCTGCGGCTCGGGCTGAGGTGCAGGTGCAGGCTCGGGCTCAATGACGGTCGCCTGGACCTTCTGAACCTCGGGCGCTTTCTCCACGGCGGGCTCTGCGGCAGCCACGGGTTCATTCACCGGGGGAGCGGCAACCGTTTCCGGTTTGGCAACTGCCCCATGTTCAACCTCGGCCTGAATAGCTTCTTCGGCCACGCGTTCCTTCTCCTGTGCGCGCTGCTGCCCGGCGGACTCGGCGTTGCGATAGGCACGCTCCAGCAGAGCTTCCTGCGAGTTGAAGGGCTTCTCGTCCTCTTTGCGCTCCACGGGGACCCAGGTGCCGTCGCTCGTGAGGCTGCGTGCCTTTACGTTGTCGCGCAGCTGCATGCCCATGTATTCGTGCACCAGGGCGCGGCAGGTGGGGTCGAGCACGGGGAAGGCGATCTCCACGCGGTGCTCGGTGTTGCGCGTCATCATGTCGGCCGAGCTCAGATAGATCATGTCCGAGTCCACGCCAAAGGCGTAAACGCGCGCATGCTCCAAAAAGCGTCCGACGATAGAACGGACATGCACGTTCTCGGTCTTGCCCGGAACGCCCGGCTTGAGGCACGAGATGCCGCGGATGATCATGTCTACGCGGACTCCTGCGCACGATGCCTCAGCGATCTTGTCGATGACCTCGCGGTCGGTGAGCGAGTTGAGCTTAAAGAACACACGGGCGGGCTCGCCAGCGAGGGCACGCTGGATCTCGCGATCCAGGCCGCGCATAATGAGTGGCTTCAGGCCGACCGGCGCCACGCCCAGGAAGCGGTAATCGCCGCGCAGGTTGCCCAGCGACAGGTTGCGGAAGAACAAGTTGGCGTCCTCGCCGATGCCGGGATGGGCGGTCATGAGCATAAAGTCGCTGTAGAGCTTGGCCGTCTTCTCGTTAAAGTTGCCGGTGCCCAACAGCGTCAGGCGTGTAAGCGCCATGCCCTCGCGATAGGTGAGCTGGCAGATCTTGGAGTGGCACTTAAAGCCTTCGGAGCCGTAGATGACGGTGCAGCCTGCCTCTTCCAGACGCTCGGCCCACTCGATGTTGTTCTGCTCGTCGAAGCGGGCGCGGAGCTCCATGAGCACCGTGACCTCTTTGCCGTTCTCGGCGGCATCGATCAGCGACTCGCACAGGCGGCTCTGCTTGGCCACGCGGTAGAGCGTGATGCGCAGCGAGATGCACTCGGGGTCGTAGGCGGCCTCGTGTACCAGATCCAGGAAGGGGTTCATGGCCTCATAGGGATAAAAGAGCAGTTTGTCGTGCTGAAGCACCTGCTCGCGGATGGAGCGGGACATATCGATGGTGGGGTTGGGCTGCGGCTTAAATGGCGTAAAGAGCAGCTCGTTGCGCAGGTGCTCGGGAATCTTGCCCTCAATGCCAAAGACATAGCCCAGGTTGAGCGGGATATCGCAGGTAAAGACCGAACGACGCGAGAGCTCGAGCGCCTTGCGGATAGTCTTGAGCGTTGGCTTTTCGAGCGAGCCCGATACGGCGAGCACCACCGGCTGCAGGCGCAGGCGCTTCTTGAGGATGCGCTTCATGTGCTGGCGGTAATCCTCTTCCTCCTCGACGCCCTCGCCGTCCGGGTCGATGTCGGCGTTGCGGGTGACGCGGATGAGCGCGCGGTCGAGCGGCTTATAGGAGCCAAAGCAGCTGTCCAGGCAGGCGAGGATGACGTCCTCGAGCAAGATGTAGGAGTAGGTGCCGGTGGGCGAGGGGATCTCGACCACGCGGTTCATCGAGGCGGGAATCTCGATCAGGCCCAGCAGACTTTCCTCGTCGGTGACGCCGTCCAGGCCGCACGCCAGGTAGAGCGCGCCGTTGCGCAGGTTGGGGAAGGGGTGGCGCGGGTCGATCACCAGCGGTGAGATGACCGGCGACACGTAGGCCTGGAAGTAGCGGGTTACAAAGGTGCGCTCCTCGGGCGTAAGCGAATCGATGCGGGCGCGGTGAACGCCCAAGGTGTCGAGCTTGCCCTCGATGCTCTTAAAGATGGACTCCCAACGGGTAAGGAGCCCGGGCATTTCGGCCATGACAGCATCGACCTGTTCGGAGGCGGTCATATTGCTCTTGTTGTCGACAGGTTGTTTTTTGAGCTCCGCCAGATCGGACAGGCCGCCCACGCGCACCATAAGGAACTCGTCGAGGTTGGACTCGAAGATCGAGACGAACTTTAGTCGCTCGAATAACGGAACGGTTTCGTCGAAGGCTTCGTCGAGCACGCGGTTGTCAAAGCGTAGCCAGCTGAGCTCTCGGTTTTGCGTGTACGAGAAGTCGCGCGGCGGTTTGCGCAGCTTTGCGGCGGCTTGCTTCTTTTCGATTTTGCTCGGCATATGCATCTGTCCGTTCAGTCCCCACAAGGGACGGTAGCCTAACACTAATCACTATTGTCTCAATTTAGTCGACCTGTAGCACGGACGCATCGCGCGAACGGTATCTTTACCTACTTCTTACGCTGCCAAGGCATGCAACTAACTGCCCAACTCGTTTGGAAACAATCTATATCCATACTCAACTGGTGAGGATGTATGAATAAGAATGATTGCGAGCTGAATATAATCGAATCCAAATTGAATCATGGACAAACGACATATATATGCAGAAAACCGTTTTAGCTATGCAATTCCTAAACATGAAAATATTTGTGCAATCTAGCTTAATTCCTTAGAAAAAAGAACATTTACCTTTGAAAACCTGCTTTAGAGAACCGAAGTGCATCATGGGGGAATCATATGCGATATACCGTTCATCGCACTTTGCTGACCGTTCGGGGGCGAGGTGGAATTGCAGGTGGTTTTTGGATATAACTAGAGCTGTCAGCAAGCAGCGTCCCATACGGAGGGGCGCTGATACATTCGGCCAGTAAGGCCCGAAAGAAAGGTAGGAGGCCATGACGAAAGGTCTGCACGTGCCTTCCGAGATCGGCAAGCTCAGGAAGGTCTGCCTGCACCGTCCCGGCGACGAGCTCCTCAACCTGCCGCCCGACGAGCTCGAGCGACTCCTGTTC
>DBFRZS010000024.1:0-66874 GCA_048501115.1 Collinsella aerofaciens
GCCCCGAACACGCCGAGCGCCACGGCCAGCGCGGCGGCGCCGAGCGCCGCAAGGGCGAACAGCTTCGCCGCGACGGCGCGCCCGCGCGAGGGAACCGCCGTGAGGTTGGCGAGGCGCCCGGCAGCGCGCTCCTCGTCCACGGCGAGCCCGCAGACGATGGCGGACATGAGCGGCATGAGGGCGCCGAGGAACTGGACGTAGGCGTCCGCGCCCAGCGCCGGGTCCCATCGGGTTACGGAGAAGTACTCGCCGCAGGCAAGACCGGCTGCCAGGCCGCAGACGAGGTGCACCGCCGTGAGCGGGGAGCGCGCCAGGCGCAGGGCCTCGGAGAGCAGGGCCCGCGAGAGAGTCATGCGCGGCGTCGGGTCGGGGAGTCGTGTCATGGCCATCACCTCTCCTCGGAGCGCGCGAACCAGGCCGCGCCCGCCGCCGTGAGCGCGGCGAACGCGAGCACGCAGACCGCAAGGCCCGCCAGTGTGAGCATGCCGTCCGCCGCGAGCGCCCCGCCGAGCGCCATGTCCGCCGCGAGTGGCTCGCCGCTCGGCAGCACGGGGATGAAGCTCGTGGGGATGACCATGCTCGCCGACGGCGGAAAGAGCTGCGGCAGCGGTATCAGCGACCAGGCGAACCCACCCATGAGCTGCGTGGCGAGCGGGCAGAAGATGCCCGCGAGCATGCCGAGCCGCGCCGTGAGGAAGAGCCCTGCGGGGATCATCCACGCCGCGGTCACCGTGTTGGCGAGCGCGCAGAGGAGCATCGTGAACGTGCCCGCGGCCGTGAGGCCCTGCGAGGAGAACGCCGATCCCGCGAGGTAGATGCCGAAGACCACGAGGTTCGAGAGCGTGCAGAGCGCGAGGCACCAGAGCGCCTTGGCCCACCAGGCGCGCCCGAGCGGGAAGCCCAAGCCTAGAAGCCCCCGCATCCGCGTGCGCGTGTCCGCCCGCGCGACGCACGCCACCACGAGCGAGAGAGACACGGGCAGAAAGAGCGCGTACCAGTAGTTCCACGCGCTGAAGATCTGCACGCCCCGGTAGGGCATCGCGCCGAGCAGCGGCATCGGCAGCGCCATGAGCACGGCCAGGCGAACCGGTGCCGCGTGGCGCGACTTCAGGGCCTCGGCGCGCAGGCCCGCGAGCAGGCCGCCTTTCTCGCCCGTCATGCCGCCACCTCCCCGCGCGCTCGTCGCCCTTCCCGGCAGAAGCTCATGAAGAGTTCCTCGAGGTCCTGCCCGGGCCGAAGCGCATCCTCGTAGGCGAGGCGCCCCCCGCAGATGATGCCGATGGTGTCCGCCATCTGCTGCACCTCGGAGAGGATGTGGCTCGAGACGATCACCGTCGTGCCCGCCGCCGCGAAGCCGCGGATCTGGTCGCGCAGCTCCTCGATGCCGATGGGGTCGAGGCCGTTGGTGGGCTCGTCGAGCACGAGCAGGCGTGGCCGGGCGATCAGCGCCAGCGCGAGTCCCAGGCGCTGCCGCATGCCCATCGAGAAGCGCCCGGCGCGCTTCTTCCCGGTGTCCGCGAGGTCCACGGCGGCGAGTACCTCATCTATGCGGCTCTCGGGAAGGCCCAGCAGCGTGGTGCGCACGCGCAGGTTCTCGCGCGCGGTGAGGTTGGGGTAGAGCGGCGCCTCCTCGATGAGGCTGCCGATTGCGTAGAGGTCCTCGCGGCGCCAGGCGTGCCCGGCAAAGAGGATCTCCCCGGCCGTCGGCCGCAGCATCCCGCAGATCATCTTGAGCGTTGTCGACTTGCCGGCGCCGTTGGGACCTAGCAGTCCGTACACCTCGCCCTCGCGGATATGAAGGCTCACGTCGGCCACGGCATCCTGCGCCTGGCCGCCGCGGCCGAAGCGCTTGGTGAGCCCGCGCGTCTCGAGCATGTAACCCATGGGTTCGTCCTTTCTCTTCCGGGTGCGCGGGCCGAGTCGCCGTGCCCGCGCGCCTTACCTTTCGGGTTCACCATCCATGGTGGGGCGCGTTCCTAACGAAGCCGTAACGGCCGTTGGGCTCTTTTGGCGCCAGCCCTTCTCGACCCGTACGCCACTCATGGTATGTTTATCGCGATAACAAGGACGGAGGTGCCCGTGGCACGCAATAAGTACCCGGAGGAGACGGTCGAGAAGATTCTCGACGTTGCCGAGCGGCTCCTCGTGGAGCGCGGCTACGAGCACACCACGATGATCTGAAGAGCAATACGCTAAATCGAAAAAGGTAATCGAAGCCGCGCCTGTGGACTTATCGAGGGTCGAGATTCCCGCCCCATCCATCGGCACCCAGCAGAAGGTCGTCGACATCCTCGACCGCTTCGGCACCCTAACCAAATCGCTCACCAACGGTAGGATAAACCCCATGAATATATGAATTGACCTGCTGACTCCAATGAAGATTGGAGGGTAACTGCCAGGGGTGACGGCCCAGCGAGTGTTATTTTGCGAGCTATGCGCATTGAAAGCGACCTTTCGTGGTATAAACTACTTGCCGGAAGCCGCGGCTTTCAGAGTACGGCTTACGTGTACGTTTAACCTCCGTGGGCGACGGGGTGCCGCAAGGCGTAGAATATCGCCCACCTGTAGGGGCCTGCAGCGATGCGGGCCCCGCTTCGTATGAGGGGGCGTAACCGATGAAGATCGTATCCATCTCCCAGGACTTCTTCGACCTCGTCGATGGCGACCGTGAGCTCATGCTTAAGCACAATCGCCCCTGCATCGTGGTGGTGAGGCTGCGTTTCCGCGGAAAGCGCAGGGACTTCGCCGTGCCGCTGCGTTCCAACATCGCCCCTAACGTGCCCAAAGACCAGTACTTTGCGTTGCCACCCCGCCCCACGACGCGCCCCGGCTGCCGCCACGGCATCCACTACATCAAGATGTTCCCCATAACCAAGGCCTACCAGCGCCGCTTCAGGACCGAGGGCTCGGCCTACTACGAGACGCTCCAGCGCATCATCGATGGCAACACCAAACGCATTGTCTCCGAATGCCAGGCGTACCTTGACCTCTATGAGCGCGAGGGAAGGTCCTGCTTTGCCGTCGACATCGATCGCATCGTGGGCCTGCTGGAAGGCGAGAAGTAGGGCACCTCGGCTCAGTCTCGAGCCATGCGGAGTCGCTCCGCATTTTTGAACGCCGCGTGTGCGTCCTAAATACTTGAGAAACAAGCTGTGAAGTGCGGTGGCGCGCCCGTGCCCGTGCATAGCCGTCACCATCAGCGTCTACGCGGTGTCGGCTTCAAGTGGAACTGGCGCCGCTGCTGTATATGGTTTGCCTTGCTGCAAATGGCAATCAATGCCCACGATGCTTCTGCTTGCGCTTCAGCTTTCGCTGCTCGAAGCGCGCATCAGCCTCTTCCGCGCGGCGTCGGCTTCTTGCATGAGCTGACTCCTGTTTCATCGCTTCTCTCTGTGCTGCGAGCGCCTGCTGCGCCTTGGTGCTCATCGCGGGCCGCTTAAGGGCTTTCGCCGCTTCACGGGCGCGCCGCTTGGGGTTCTTCGCGGGCTTGTTTGTTTCAATGGCCTTGTCGCCGAAGAACGAGAGCTTCTCCCATTCGCTTGTAACGAATCGCAGGATCTCCTCATCGGACGGCTCCGCGCCGAAGACGATGCGGGCGACGCCGTACTTTCCGCCCTCGACGTGCTCCGCCAGCCCGACCCAGAATTGACCGTCGTGATATACGGTCAGGGTGGACGACACGCTGATCTGCATGGCTGGTTCCTCCTTTATGTAGATGACCATGCAGAGAAGGGACAACCAAGGAGGCAGGTTACTGATGCGGACTCCCGCACGCCCACGACTACCCTACGGGGACTGTGTTTTCATCTCTGATGCCCGCATTGTAGCACGCGCGGATGCGCCCTTCATCGCTGCCGACATGACGTGGCTGGGATTCGTTCCTCGACACATCCTTTTGTATATTGCCTTCCCGGTTTCGAAACTTTAAATCAATTCGAGTTTCGAAACCGGGAAGGAGAGCGTATGTGAGAGGCGATATGAGCATCAACTTGATGCTTGAGGGGGAGCTCGCGTCGCTTCTGCCCATCGGGGACGTGTTCCCGAAGGTCCTCATCTCCCGCATAGGGCATGAGACCTGTACCCGGGAAGGCGTACTCGTGCTGGACCTCGCGCGGTGCTGCTCGGTGAGCAGGGGTTCTGAACACTGCGTAGGGATATAGCGCGACAGGGGGGGGGTGCAGCACCGTTTGCGCCTTGTCTAGAGAACACGAACAAGAGATGTGGCCTGCAGACGACTGAATAGCTCCATCCGTTTTGGTTACAACAAAATGTGTGCCGCGCGCCTGCGGCATGAGGGAGGGAGATTTCTATGAATATCGTTGTATTGAGTGGTAGCCCGCGCAGGGGCGCCAATACTGACACCATGGTCGAGGCGTTTGCCGAGACCGCGCGTGAGGGCGGCAATACGGTCGAGGTCGTCCGTGTTGCCAGCAAGAAAATCGGTGGTTGCCTGGGGTGTCAGTATTGCTTCGCCCACGAGGGCACTTGCGTGCAGAAGGATGACATGGCCGACGTGATCGAGTCGCTGAAAGGCGCCGATATGGTTGTCTTCGCTTCGCCTATCTACTGGTTTGATATCACTGCGCAGGAGAAGGCCGCCATCGACCGCCTGTACGCCTTTGGTGCTACAAGCTTCCCGTTCACCAAGACGGCCCTTTTGCTCGATAGCCACAGCGAGGGCGTCTATGATGCGGCGATTGCTATGTACGAGTCAACCTGCGCGTACTGCAAGTGGGAGGACCAGGGCATTCTCACCATCAGCGGTATGACCGAGCGCGACAGCATGGCATCGTCGCCCAAGTTGGAAGAGGTGCGAGAGCTCGCTCGCAAGCTCGCCTAAGGACAAGAAGAACGCATGGCAATCAGCGTTGGCGGAAAGCCTACTTCCCTTACCAAGAGGATTACTGATTGCCATGCGTTGATGTCCTTATGGACAATCTCCGCGTGCTAGGAGACTTTCTCGCTCAGGAACTCCCTGAATGCGGGGATGTCAAAGCCAACGAGACCACGCCCACGTTCCCCGATGACGCCGTCCTCGAGAAGGCGGCGTTTGTATTGGCTTGCGTAGTTGCTGGCGACGCCCATGCGTTTGGCTATCTCCGAGACCCTGCTGGGGCCAGAATCGGGCAGCATCGCGAGTAAAAACTCAATGTCTTTATCGGAAAGCTCTCGATAGGTCGTTTCGAGAATGCGATCACGCAGCTCCATGCGTGCGAGTAGGGAACCCTGCTGGACATCGGATGCACTGATTTGGGGCGAGTTCTCCGAAACATCCCAAGTGCGATATCCGACAAGCTGCATCATGTAGGGGAATCCGTCGACGGCCTTCACAGCATTCTCGAGCGCTTCTGGTGTGATTGAACGTCCTCCGGCCTCAACGGTTTTGCGAAACGCGTTTGCAATTTCAACGTCAGTGATTCGTCCTAACTGATGATATTGGGAACGCCTGAGGAACGAGACGGAATCGTTACGCAGCAACGCCGATACTTTGTAGGGCAGTCCTGCCATGAGTAGGGCAACTTTTTTACCTTCGCGTACAAAGTGCTGGTAAACAGAGGCAAATTGAAGCATTTCTTCGAGATCGACGGTGACTTCATCGATGGTAATGAGAAGTCCGATGTCATGTTTTTCGAGTTGCGTAAAGATGCCATTCATGCGTGTGCGCCAGTTGCCCTGGACCTCTTGAGCATATGTCCAATCGATGCCCACTGGACCAATTTGAACGCCGTTTATGCGCGCATGAGGCTGTGAGAGGTAGCTATCTGCGGCTTCTTTGGTTCGCTCGATAATATCTTCGAGCATGCCTGGCATGGCGGAGACATTTGCTGCGATCCAACCGTGTTCAAGCGCCGTTTCTGAAAGGAGCGAGAGAAGCGCTGTCTTGCCCGTTCCCCTTGCGCCCGTAAAAATAGTCGACAGGTTTGGATCTCCCGGGCCGTTGATAAAACCACGGTTGATGTCACGCAGAATATGCTCGCGACCCGCTAGAAAGGGAGGGATACTTCCGAACGTCGGGGTAAAGGGGTTCTTGCTGTACTCCATGGTGTCTCCTTTGCAAGTTTTGCTAATTTTTGCAAGTTTTGCTAACGACCGACCAAAGGGCATCGAAGCAGTGACGCTGACATTTTTTAACGCAGAAAAATAAGCAGAAATCAATTAATCTGCGTTAAGAAATAGTTGAGAAGAAAAACGACGAGTCCCGGGCGCAATGCCGTTGCGCTCCGGGCCTCGTCGCTTTGCGAAGTATCTAACGGTCTCGTTGCCGTCGTCCTAGTCAAACAGGCTCGGCATGTCGTTTTCCTTCATGAGGGCACCGGCTGAGGGGAGGCTCTGCGCGGTGAACTTCTCGGCCGAGACGCCGGTGCCAAGGATTTCCTCGGTCGTGCCGACGGTGGTGACCGAGCGGCCCTTCTTGGCGGTAAAGGCCTGGACACCCTGCGTGTTGGTGGTCGTCTTGGTCTTGAGCAGCGACGTGTTGAAGTTCATCAAACGATAGTCGCTCGAGACCAGCGCGATGTCGCGATCTGTGTTGAGCACCTGGGCATACAGCAGCTTGCTGCCACCGTAGATGGCGTTCTTGAGGCGTTTGCGGTTGGTCTTGGTGACGTATCCAGAAAGCGCGACGCGTACCACGCGGCCGTTCTCAAAGACGAACAACACGTCGGCCTTGTAGTCCTCGGGGTCGATGACCCAGATGACACTCTCGTCGGGTTCCATCTCAAGATCGGTCGGCAGGTACGAGCCCAGCTGTGCCGACTTGGTATCCTCAAACGCCGCAACCTTGCACTTGTACACCTGGCTCTTGTTGGTAAAGACCAGCAATTCGTGGGTGTTGGAGGACGGAAACTCGATAAAGGGTTTATCGCCGTCCTTGTACTTGAGCGTGGTCGCCTTCTTGAGTACGCGGTCCGTCATCTTCTTAAGGTAGCCCTCGCGCGAGAGCATGATGGTGACCGGGTACTCCTCGACCTCGGGCTCCAAGCTTACCTCGATAACCTCATGGGGCTCGATTCTGCCCGTGCGGCGCGGCATCACGTACTTCTTGTTGACCGCGGCCAGCTCGTCGCTGATGACCTTCTTGATGTTCTCCTCGCTGGAGAGGATCTCCTCAAGCTCGGCAATCTCGCCCTCAAGCTTGGCGATGTCCTTGGTGCGGTTGAGGATGTACTCCTCGTTGATGTTGCGGAGTTTAAGCTCGGCAACAAACTCGGCTTGGGTCTCGTCGATGTCGAAGCCGCGCATAAGGTTGGGCACGACCTCGGCTTCGAGCTTGGTACCGCGGATGATGGCGATGGCCTTGTCGATATCGAGCAGGATCGCCTCGAGGCCGTGCAGCAGGTGCAGGCGCTCGGACTTTTTGCCCAGGTCAAAGTTAATGCGGCGACGCGTGGACTCAATACGCCACTTGACCCACTCGTGCAGGATCTGGCGCACGCCCATAACGCGAGGGTAACCATCGACCAGCACGTTGAAGTTGCACGAGAACGAATCCTGCAGCGTGGTCGAGCGATAGAGCTTGGCCATGAGCTTGTCGGGGTCGACGCCACGCTTAAGGTCGATGGCGATGCGCAGGCCCGAGAGGTCGGTCTCGTCGCGGATGTCGGCAATCTCCTTGACCTTGCCCTCTTTGGAGAGCTTGACGATGCGCTCGATGATGACATCGGTCTTGGTGGTGTAGGGAATCTCGTACACTTCGATGATGCGCTCTTCGGGAATCCAGCGCCAGCGGGAGCGAATCTGGAAGCTGCCAAGGCCGGTCTCGACGATCTTCTCCATCTCCTCGCGGCGGTAGATGATCTCGCCGCCGGTCGAGAAGTCGGGCATGGGCATGTACTCGAGCAGATCGCAGTCAGGATCCTGCAGGTAGTGCATCGTGGCGGTGCAGACCTCGTTGAGGTTGAAACCACAGATGTCAGACGCCATGGCGACACCGATGCCCTTGTTGGCCGAAACCAGAATATTGGGGAACGTGGTGGGCAGCAGGCGCGGTTCCTTCATGGCGCCATCGTAGCTGTCGACGAAGTCGACCGGGTCCTTGTCGATGTCCTTGAAGATCTCGGCGCTGATGGGGGAGAGCTTGGCCTCGGTGTAACGCGAGGCGGCGTAGCTCAGGTCGCCCGAATAGTACTTGCCAAAGTTGCCCTTCGACTCCACGAAGGGCGCAAGCAGCGCTTCGTTGCCCGTCGCCAGGCGCACCATCGTCTCGTAGATCGCGGCATCGCCGTGCGGGTTGAGCTTCATGGTCTGACCCACAATGTTGGCGCTCTTCTGGCGCTCGCCCTTGAGCAGACCCATCTTGTACATGGTGTAGAGCAGCTTGCGGTGCGAGGGCTTAAAGCCGTCGATCTCGGGGAACGCACGCGAGACGTTGACGCTCATGGCGTAGGGCATGTAGTTGACCTCGAGCGTCTGCGTAATCGGCTGATCAGTGACCTCGGAGTGCAGGCCGATGACGTTCTCGGCGTTGACCTGCTTTTTCTTTGGCTGGTTCTTCGTCTTCTTCTTTGCCACGATTTCCTCTTGAACTTCTTATGGGCCGTCGTTATCGATTTGCTGCTACTGCAGGTCCAGCTGGTCCAGGTATTCCTTGCCGTGCTCGGAGATATGGCGCTTGCGGCCTGCCTCGTCGTTGCCAAGCAAAAGGTTGAACATGGTTTCCATCTTGGTGACGTCCTCGGGCTCCACCTTGATCAGGCGGCGCGTCTCGGGGTTCATGGTGGTGAGCCACATCATGTCCGGATCGTTCTCACCAAGACCCTTGGAGCGGTTGATCGAGCACTTTTGGTCGCCGATCTCCTTAAGGATGCCGTTCTTCTCGAGCTCGGTGTAGGCAAAGTAGGTCTTCTCTTTGCAGTTGATCTCGTAGAGCGGCGACTCGGCGATATACACGTAGCCCTCGTCGATAAGCGTGGGCACCAGACGATAGAGCATGGTGAGCACGAGCGTGCGGATGTGATAACCGTCGACGTCGGCGTCCGTACAGATGATGACCTTGTTCCAGTTGAGGTTGTCCAGGTCAAAGGCGCCCAGGTTCTTGATGCGCTTGTCCTTGATCTCCACACCGCAGCCCAGCACGCGCATAAGGTCCATGATGATGTCGGACTTAAAGATGCGCGGATAATCCTCCTTCAGGCAGTTGAGGATCTTACCGCGGACGGGCATAACGCCCTGGAACTCGGCATCGCGCGAGGTGCGAATGGCGCCTGCTGCCGAGTCGCCCTCTACGATGTAGATCTCGCGACGGTTCTTGTCCTTGGAGCGGCAGTCGATGAACTTCTGCACGCGGTTGGCCATATCGGTCTTCTGCTGCAGGTTGGTTTTGATGCTCTGGCGCGTCTTCTCGGCGTTCTCGCGCGAGCGCTTGTTGATGAGCACCTGCTCCATGATCTTGTTGGCGGCGTCCTTGTTCTCGATCAAGTAGGTCGAGAGGCGCTCCTTAAAGAAGGCAGTCATGGCCTGCTGGATAAAGCGGTTATTGATGGCCTTCTTGGTCTGGTTTTCGTAGGACGTTTGGGTGGAGAAGCAGTTGGTCACAAGCACCAGGCAGTCTTGGACGTCTTGCCACTTAATGCCGCTCTCGTTTTTGTTGTACTTGCCCTGCTGCTTAATGTAGGCATCGATGGCACTGGTCAGAGCGCTACGGGCCGCTTTCTCGGGCGAGCCGCCGTTCTCGAGCCACGATGAGTTGTGGTAGTACTCCTGCATCATGAAGGTGCGCGAGAAGCACATGCACGCGGTGATTTTTACGTTGTAATCGGGCAGGTCCTCGCGATCGCGACCGCGACGGTCGGCCTCGATAAAGAAGGGCTCGGTAAGGTAGTCGGTGCCGACCTTCTCGAGCACGTAGTCCTCGATGCCCTTGGGGTAGCAAAAGTCCTCTTCGGAAAACTCGCCATCGTCGCCCTCGATGCGCAGACGGAAGGTCACGTTGGCGTTGACCACGGCCTGACGGCGCATGGTCTCGCGATACCAATCGTGGGGAATGCTAATCGAGGTAAAGACCTCAAGATCGGGGCGCCACTTGATAGTGGTGCCGGTGCGGTTCTCGTCGCTGGGCTCAATCTCGAGTGCCTTCTTCTTGGCGCCGACAACCTTGCCCTTCTTAAAGTGTAAGGAGTACTTGTTACCGTCACGCCAGACGGTAACGTCCATGTACTCGGAAGCGTACTGGGTCGCGCACGAGCCCAGGCCGTTGGTGCCGAGCGAGAAGTCGTAGTCGCCGCCCTGGTTGTTATTGTATTTGCCGCCGGCGTAGAGCTCACAAAAGACGAGCTCCCAGTTAAAGCGCTTCTCGGAAGGGTTCCAGTCGAGCGGGCAGCCACGGCCATTGTCCTCTACCTGAATGGAGCCATCGCGAAAGGCGGTAAGGGTGATGAGCTTGCCGTAGCCCTGGCGCGCCTCGTCAACGGCGTTGGACAGGATCTCGAAGGCGGCATGTGCGCAGCCGTCGAGCCCGTCCGAGCCAAAGATGACGGCGGGACGCAGGCGTACGCGCTCCTCGTCCTTGAGCTGGCGGATACTGTCGTTACCATAGTTTGCGGTGTTTTTTGCCATACTCGCTCTCTCGGTGCTCCCTTGCTGCGTTTAAGTCATATAGATAGTCAAGGTAGCATAGCCCAGCCCACAGACGATTCCAACCAACACGAAATCCATCGAACAATCGTTCGGAGTTCGATGGAGATTCGTTTACTCGGACAAAACCGAGTCGGTTCTGTCCGAGTAAGCTTGAATAGCGAATCGAAAATGTTATGTCCGCATGGCGATGACGAATATGGTTTTCATAATGACAGATATAGTTGACATTACCTGATGGATGCAATATATTTCTGTCATGTTGCAACGGATATCTGTCCATTACTACGAAAGGAACTCCATGCCGGGCAAAAAGAACCTACGCATGAAGGCGGCGCGCGCGGCGGTTGGCCTTTCGCAAGTTGACTTGGCCGAGGCCGTGGGCGTTACGCGCCAGACCATCGGCCTTATCGAGGCGGGCGGCTACAACCCCACGCTCAACTTGTGTGTGGCAATCTGTAAAGCGCTGCGCGTTACGTTGAACGACTTGTTTTGGGAAGACAAAATCGAAGCCGGCCCTAACGCTCTTTAGGAGTCCACTATGAAATTTGAAGATTTAAAACTCGTGCAAAAGTGGCGTGAATATGCCGGCCCAAAGGATGAGCGCCTGGAAGCTGAGAGCGCAAAAATCTACAAGATTGGTTTCGTGCTGCTTTCGTTTGGCATGCTGATGATCTTTTTCTACCAGTTTATAGCTCGACAGGTTGCGTGGGTTCACAGCGACGCCAGTGAAATGCCGCAAGGCTTTGCAACGCCGTTCGAGGCAGCCATGTATTTGTGGTTCGTTCTCGTGATGTTGATTTGCGCAGGACTGCAAACGCGGAAGGGCTATGTCGATACCAATCGTTTTGGGCAAACCGAGCATCTTCCTGTTGGATATTTCCTGCTTGTCAGCGGTCTTAGCGGCACCGCGTTCGCGCTTGTTATTGCTGCAATGCGCTGTATCGCTGAGGCGCAGATCGTACCGCTCGAAAGTGTCTTTTGGTTGGCGAATCTGGCCACGGGCGTGTTCTGCGGTGCGACGATTTTCGCGGCCACGTTTGCTGTCCTGTGCGCAACGTTTTTCACGGCGAAAAGACGCCGTGCCAAGCTCGAGGCAGAACTCGACTCCTCTGACGACATCTAATGCGGAATGGGCTGGCTCTGGGTATCCAGAACCAGCCCATTTTGATGTTCGATGAGCCGAGTCGGCGTCTCTCGTAAAAGCAACTAGGAGCTAGCGAGGCTCATCCGAATTGTCCTCATCGGCGGTGTCTTTTTCGAGTGCCGTGCGGCGGGCGCTGTAGGCGATAAGGCCGGCGCCTGCCGCGGCGAGTGCTGCAGCGGCTGCCGTCAGGGGGACGTTGACATCGCCCGTGCCCGCAAGCGCGCCCGCTTTTCCGGAGCGCTTGTTATTGCCGTGGTCCTTGCCACTGCTGGAGTTACTTCCGCCGGAGCCGCCACTCGAGCCGCCACCGCCGTCTGCTGTCATCGGGGCGTCGTGAAGTCCTGTCGTATCCGCGCTGCCGCATAAGCCGACCTGAACTTCCGAGCGCTCGCATGCCGCGTCGGGCACATGAAGTTCGTGCAGTACGGCATCCAGCGCCGAGTTTGCACCCGGTCGAATTTCCTCGAGCGTTACGGGATCGAGCGCCACCAGATTACGCGCTTTCGCATACAGCGTTACGCGTTTGCCCACTTCGTCGCTCCAGCTCTCGGGGATGGCGAAGCTCATGCGGAACTGTGCCGTGCAACCCGGTGCCAGCACGGCGTTGCCGTTGTCGGCTACCAGCGGGTGCGTTGCAAAACGTGCGCCCAGCGTCTCGAGCGCGTACTTCACGTGCGCCATGTCGTTGGCCGAAGCGTCCTCGGCAAGCTCTGGATCGTAGATCGAAGCCATGCGTGCGTTCACTCCGAATCCGATGGATGCGCTGGAGAACGGCTGGCTGGAGCCCTCTCGGTACAGATCGATCGCGCCGGCGGTCAGTAAGGTGTTGCCGTCGTTTCGCACCGTGACCATGAAGGATTCGCCTGCTGCTCCGGGCACCACCGCGCCCGAGGTAGCGACCGCGCCCGTCGGAGTGGCACACGCCACCAAGGGCACTTCGATGCCGTGCAGCTCTGCCTCGCTCTTCTCCGCGCTCACAATGTGCGTGGCGAGCGCGGAGAGCATGCTCCCCGACGTCAAAAATGTCGTTATCTGATCGACGGGATGGTCCAGCTCGCACATCACGAACGGCTCCGTAAACAGATCGCCTGCCAAGGTGCTGGCGAAGGTGCGGAAGTGCTTGCCCATCACTGCTACCGGGTTGCCTTCTTCGTCGTAGGTTTGTCCCACCTTACCATCGGTGTTCTCTACATAGAGCACGCACCTGCCGTTGTTGCTTACGCTAAACGATGCCGGGCCACAGCCTGCGGCACCCACGGGCTGCGTTGCAAATGCCGATGCGCCTCGTGCCCAAGTAATATGCTGCAGTTGCTCGTTGACGGTAGCCAAAAAGCCCGTGTGCTGCGGCCACGGCACCGCGTGGGGTACTGTGGCATCTGGCGACATAACGCCCCAGCCCGCAATGGACTGGCCGATCACGGCGTACGATGCACAGCCACAACCGCCTGCAGTCTCGTATGCAACGGGCACCACCATTTTGCCGTTGATATTCTCGGGCGCGCCGAGCTCGATGCTCGACGGTGCCTGCGGAAAGCGGAGGACCTGACGGAACGTGAGACTGTCGCCCGAAACGTCCGACCACAGGGTAAAGCACTCCAGCGCAACCTCAGCCTCGCTGCCGAGCGCCTTTTCTGCGGTGGTTCCGCGGCGGTGGAGGTAGGCGCCCGACAGGCGCCCGTCGACAAGTGTCTTGCCCACCGTGATGCGTGGGCACTGCAGGCAATGGTAGCCATCCTCCTGAAGGCGGCCGCGCGAGATGCTGCGCCACGACGTGTGCGATATCACGCGAACTCCGTCGTTGCTTATGCGCAGGCGCACAACGGACAGTATGCCGGATGTGCTCGCCGTATCGAAAAGGGTGTCGTCGCCGTCACGCCGCTCGCCCGAGACCAGCAACACGTAGGCGTCCTGGTTTCCTCTTCCGTCCGTATATTCCACCACGTCGAAGTCGTAATCGTATATGCCGTCGCGCTCCACGTCGCCCTCGCCAAAGCCCAGGGGGAAGTCCACGGGCGTGGGAGCAGACCACGTGCCGTTCGTCTTTGTATGTACCACCAGGCGCGAGCGGCCATTCTCGCCGTAGCGCACCGAGGCGATACGGAATAGGCACTCCATGCCGGCAATCATCGTTAGCCTCATGTGGGCTTCGCTGAGCACGCCGGAAAACAGCACGTTGTCGCTCGAGGGCTTGATACCGCCACGCTCGTCCTCCGACACGCCGGCAGAATTGGCGTTCGGGTCGGCAACGGTGTTCGTTGCCTGACCGATATAGGTGTACTCATACATCGGCGCGGCGTTTTCGTCGTTCTCTATCAGTGTATGGACGAAATGCTCGATCTGTCCCTTGTCGTCGCTTTCTGCATCCGCCTCGAGCTCAATGCGCGTGACCGACCGGTCCCAATCGCGTACGGTAGGCGCGACGTTTACGGCAGTGGCCTTAACCTCGGCGCGTGCGAGCAGCTCAGCGTTGGTGACGATGGTGGCCGATGCGATGAATTGCGGCACGCCGCCCGCCTCGGCGTTGCCGGCCGTGCCGAAGCGGGCATCCAACGTGTAAGGCGTATCTCCACCCAATGCGAGCTCAGAGCGCTGGAGCACATACTGGTTGCCATTGTTCACCGACATATTCCACGAATCGAGGAGTGTGGGCCACGACCCCGACCAAGCCTTGGTGGTCCACTTGAACATTACGAACTGGAGTATCACATCGACATCGACGTCTGCACCCACGCGCAGCCGCGGAAGCTGGTGCCCGTCCGCCTTCTCGTACCCAATGAACAGGGTGAGGGATGCGGCGCCGCGCACGGCAGACGAAGCGACGCCTGCAACGCCGGCGCCAAAGGTGACGGCAAGTCCGATCTGGATAGTGAATGAGCCCGACGTGTTGGAATAGTCGAGCGAAATGTTCTTGAAAAACGCCGCGCCGCTGCCGTGCGTGTGGGCACCCACGGCGAGCGCCAGCTTCGCCAGCACCCAGGGGTTGACGTTTAGGAAAAACGGCACCGGTCCTAGGGTAAACTGCTCGGTCCAATTGAGGTCGGTTCTTACCTGGAAGAGGGCCTTAATATTGCCGTATGCGGGGTCGTTGTTGTTACCCCAGGTTTTGCCCACCCAATCGTAGGCGAGCGAGCCGTACAGCTGTGTGGCGATATCCATCGTAAACAGCAGCGTGCAGTGGTGACGAAGCAGCTTGGTGTTTCTTGGATCGGTGCCCGAACCGGCACTCATGCTCTTGTACTGATTCCACTTCCCCTCCATTTCGTCGAGGTAGCGGTTTGCCTGCTTGGCGCCCGACTCGCGCGGCGATTTCTTCCAGTATTCCGGATCCGGATTGCCCGAATCGTTCATGTAGCCGACCGGTTTGTATCCTCCGCCAAACAGCACGTATCCGGCAAACGAGAAATCGAACAAAATGGGGAACGAGGGCATCCAGCACGTGAACTTATTGCCGCCGATGCCGGGAAACGCCGCCGGGAAATCAAACGGAGTAATCCCTTGGTCCATGGTGGTGGGGACGATAGTGGTCGAGCCCGATTCCGCCTTTGCGGCCGGCGCGGTGACAACGGCCATGGGGGAGGAGAGCGTATAGGTTTTGCCCTGATAGTCGAGGACAAAGCGCAGCTTGCATCCTTCCTCCAGAAGGCCCGAAGCTGCATCGAGGAACGTGTCTTCAAGCGTGAACGTTGCCAGATTATCCGAACCCGATGCACTGGCCTTGACTTGGCCAATCTGCGTGACGGTTTCGGGTGAGCTGCTCGTGGAGGGCATTACCTTGTTGATGTGCAGCGTTGCCTGTCCACCCTGTGGCAGATGCGCCTGCACGGTAAAGGCATGCGTATCGGCCTGCTCGTTTGCCGTGTCGTCCTTCGGCATTGCCATAAACGTGGCATCGGCGTACTGGATGTCCCATTCGTCGAATGTGAGCTGGCGGAAGTACGGCTCGCCATCGGAGCGCGGACGCGTGGGCGCGGTTATGGCGGTGCCGCCCTGGATACGCGCAAGGGGAATCTCGACATCACGGTAACCCGCCATGCTAATGGAAATGCCGCCGTTAAAGTCGTACGCGTCGAGAAGTGTTGCCTCGTCCACGTAGCCTTCCGAAAGAGAGGCGATCTCAAAGATGGCCGTGCCCTCGTCGTCGGTCGTGGCGGAGAGCTGCTTGCCCGCGGCATAACGCGACGCAAGCGTGACCTGGGCTCCCTTGATGGGCGTATTCTTGTTGGCGACGTCGACCACGACCACACCAAACATGGTGCGCGAGAGAACGAGCACCTTGAAGGGGTCTTCTTCGTCGGCATAGGCTTCGGTGGGCGCGAACGGCAATATGAAGGCGTTTGCGCTTCCCGGCACGCGCGGCAACATAATGCTCGCCAGCGAGGACGCTCCGGCAACAAGTAACGAACGGCGATCAAGCATCTTTGGCTCCCATCCCGCAGGTATCGGTGGAAATAATCCAATTTTGCGAGAAGGCGCCACGTGGCGGTAGTGCCATTCAAGGGTCAAAATGTCCAAATTGATTGAGCGAAGCGCCGGGGTTCCGAAACGCGTTCGATGCGCTCGGCAGCTCGGTCGCTAACGCAACATATGCGCGACTAGCTCGGCGCGTGTGCCGATGCCAAGCTTTGCGTATACGCCGGATAGGCGGTTTTTAACGGTGCCCGGCGACACACCCATATGACGAGCGATTTCGGCGTTGGTCCATCCACGGCAGGCGAGCATGGCCATGGTGAACTCTGTGGTCGTTAGATCGTCGGCCACGTCCTCGCCCGAATCGGGGTTGTGGATGCGCCGCCAGCCGTAGCTGAAGCGGTACGTGATCTCGATGATGCGCGCGAAGTCGTCAGGGTATTGCGTTTTTAGGCATGCCTCGATAAGCCCCTGTAAAAGGCCGTGATGCTCGCCAATGAGCTCAATAAGGCCGTCGGGACGCGCAATGTTCCAAGCAACTCCGAAGTGCGTTTTTGCGGCGTCGATGTCCTTGAGGCTCATGCATGCCATGGAAGCTGCCAGGTGCAGGAACAGTTCCGAGATCGGATAGTTCCCTTGTTTCATGATCAGGGCGTTTTCCGCCATGCCCAGACTGCGGCCATATTCGCCGCGCAGGTACAGGGCATGCGCCATCACGTAGCTGGCGAACAGGCGCAGGCCTTCGGGCAGATGCGCCGCAAGCGGATAAAACTCTTCGGCAGAATACGGGGAAGACAAGTGCAGCAGGACGCTTGCGGCCGAGGCGAACAGGATATGCGTGGCGTGGACGGCGGGTGATTCCTCGTCAGTTGGCGTATCGAGGATGCCCGCAAGACAACGGCGGGCGTCGGCGATACGGTTGAGCGACAGACTGGCGTATCCGCAGATAAAGCATGCGGAATAGCGCAGTGCGGAATCGGTGGCGTCAAGATAGGGGCGCGCCGTCTTGGCAGCGAGGGCGGCCTGTCCGCGAAAGTACAGCGCTTCTGCCATGGCGATGGTGCGTGAATCGGGGTCGGAAATGCCTGCAACCGCAGCGTCAATCTGCCCCGGCACAAAGGCGGTGCACATCAACGGCATGGGAACGCATGGGTAGCCATCGCAGTCCATCTTCCATCTCCCAACAGCTGGCAACAATGCAGCAATTGTACTCCTGTTGCTCGGGACCCCTTTCGTTTTACTGTTCGGTTAACGCTACGGATCGTTTTGGAAGGCTTACGAGCATGGTGGTCCCGCTCTCGGAACTTGCTTCGACCTCTACCGCGCCACCGTGAAGCGCTGCAATCTCCCAAACAAGCGCTAGCCCGAGTCCTGCGCCGCCGTATGCCCTGCTGCGGGATTTGTCTAGACGAAAGAACGGTTGGAAGATGCTCTCACGGTACTGCTTGGGTATTCCCGGGCCCTGGTCCTCGACTCGCAGGAACACGTGGCTGTCGTTGTCGCAGATGGAGACGGTAACGCTCGAGTCGGTGCGGCTATAGCGGATAGCGTTTTCGGCCAGGTTAAACACCAGCCGATAGAGGAGCGTGTCGCTCCCGATTACTAGAGCGTCTCCAGCACAATTGAGGGCTATGCCCCTTTTTTCGGCAAGTGGCGCAAGGTCGGTGAGGACCTCTTCGGACAAGGGGCCAAGCTCCACATCGTCCTCGCAAGGAACGCTGCGGAGCTCACTCATCTCGAGCAATACCTTGGCCATTCGAGACATGCGCTCGGTTTGTTCTTGTAGCAGGCCGAGTAGCTCGGCAGTTTCGGGTTGCAAACCGGAGTGCTCGGAGATGAATAGTTCAATCTGTGCTTGCATAAGGGCGAGCGGGGTGCGCAGCTCGTGTGCGGCGTTGCCGGTAAACTGACGCTGTGCAGAGAACCCTTCGCCAAGACGGGCGATCATGTCGTTGAAAGAGGCGCTGCATCGTTGTAGCTCGATGGGCACATCTTCACTGAGCCTGATTTCGCTTAGGTTGTCAGGCTGCACACGCTCGACCTGGGCCGCAAAAGCCCGTAGCGGTTTGAGTGCACGGCCGCTCACAAAGTATGCCAGCGCGCCGCCAAGGAGTGTGACTCCAGCCGTGATGTACCGGGCTGTCGTGCCAAAAGACTCCTGTGCGTCGTTTACGACGATCGTGACCTCGTCATCGAGGCTCTCCTTCGTTGGGTCAAACGCCTGAGGTGCATCTACGCCGGCTGCGCTAAGGGCCGAGATGTCGCTGCCGATAGCATCCATGTAGCGCATGCCCGTATAGCCGACCAGACAGTTCGTCAGCACGCATGCCGCACACGTCAGCAGTGCCGTCATAATCGTTATGCGCCATTGCAGCGAAAGCCTTTTCATTCGCTATCCTCCATAACGTAGCCCTCTCCAATCCGATTGCGAATCGGGTCGTATCCCAAAGCGCTGCGTAGCTTTTTGCGGAGTGACGAGATGTGAACGCGGGTTGCGTTGCTAAAGCTGTTCACGCTGCTATCCCAAACGTGCTCGATAAGCTCCTCTTGGCTTACCGGTCGCCCCTGATTAAGCATCAGGTATTCCAAGATTCCCGTTTCCTTGCGTGTAAGAGATAGAGCCTCACTGTCCACGGAAGCGATGCGCGCCTTGGTGTCAAAGCTGAGCTTTCCGCAGGCTAATACTATGTCGCTTTGTGCGAAGCGCCTGAGGGTAAGGCTGCGGATCCTTGCCGCAAGTTCGTCCAGATGAAACGGCTTGGTAAGGTAATCGTTGGCGCCGGCATCGAGTCCGGCGACTTTATCGGATACTTCGCCACGCGCGGACAGAATTAGCACCTTGGTCTCGCAATCGGTTTTCCTAAGTTCCCTGAGCACGGTCATGCCATCGATACGGGGAAGGTTGAGGTCGAGTACCACGAGGTCAAAGACTTCGACGCTCAGCAGGTCGAGCGCCTCCTGTCCGTCGTGGCAGCAGTCGACGCTGTACGCCAAGTTTCGCAAGCTGCGCGCGATTGCATCGCACAGTGCTCGCTCGTCTTCGACGATCAAAATACGCATAACAGTCTCCTTGCACATTCCAAATCGCGCTTAACACGGATTTTATAGTCGATATGGTCCAATGGTCGCGTAACGAAAGGAGTGGTTGGGTTGTTCAAAGCGGTAAAACCCGTGGTACAGGGCGCTTTGTTGATCGTCGGAATTGCCATGGTGTGCTTTGGTGTTATGCGTGGCGAGGCGGATGCCGTGCTGGCCAAAGCGATTAGGCTGTGCTTGGAGTGTATCGGAATTGGATAAAAGAGAAAACACTGCGTCGCATGTTTTGGCCCGATTTCGCGGATTCATTCAGGCGGCGGCGACGCTGGTCACCAATATTCACCTGCCAAACTTTGCCAAAGGAAGCATCTATCAGGGCGCGGGAAAAACAGTCTGCTTACCTGGACTTAATTGCTATTCGTGCCCCGCGGCATCGGGTGCGTGCCCCATCGGGTCGTTCCAGTCGGTGGTAGGTTCATCCAAGTTCAACTTTTCTTACTATGTTACCGGTACGCTCATTTTGCTCGGCGTGCTGCTGGGGCGCTTTGTATGCGGCTTTCTGTGCCCGTTTGGCTGGCTGCAGGAGCTGCTTCATAAGATTCCCGGCAAAAAGTTCTCCACAAAAAAGCTTAAGCCGCTCACGTACATCAAGTACGTCGTGCTGCTGTTTGCCGTGGTGCTGCTGCCCGTCTTGGTGGTTAACGACGTGGGCATGGGCGACCCGTTCTTTTGTAAGTACATCTGTCCGCAGGGCGTGCTCGAGGGCGCCATTCCGCTGGCCATTGCCAACGCCGGCATTCGATCTGCGCTGGGGCAGCTCTTTACCTGGAAACTTGCCGTTCTCATTGCCGTAGTAGTGCTGAGCGTTTTGTTCTATCGCCCCTTCTGCAAATGGATTTGCCCGCTCGGCGCATTCTATGCGCTCATGAATAGGGTGTCCTTGTTGGGGATTCAGGTTGACGCGTGCAAATGCGTCTCGTGCGGCAAGTGTTCAAGGGTTTGTCAGATGGACGTTGATGTGGTCCGCGCGCCCAATCATGCCGAATGTATCCGGTGCGGAAAGTGCATCGGGGCCTGTCCTGTCGATGCCATCAGCTATCGCTATGGCCTGGATGTGTCGGCGGAAAAGCTTCCCTTGACCGCCGATAAAAAGTAAACAAGCTTCGACAAAACGGAGGAATGATCATGAAGCTTTCTAAGATTGCGGCCCTGTTTATGGTGCCGGTATTGGCCTTGTGCCTTGTGGCATGTTCGGCGTCCGGTGGCAATGCGAGCGAATCTGCGAGCTCCGATCCTAAGATCGCAGAACTCACTGCGCAGAAGCCGACCAATGCCGACGAGGCCGCTGAGCTGTATGCGAAGCTCATGAAAAAGGAGAACGATATCCTTTCGAGTGATAACGCGCTATGGGAAAAGGTATTCAATGCGGCAAATAAAGACTCGGTAATGATTGAGGACGGCAGCAATTACGGCGATTTCCTGCTCAAGACCATCGACGGCGCCAAGGATGAGTTCACGGCGGATGAGCTTAAGACGCTCAAGGCCGGTGCGCAGCAGATCAAGGAGATCGAGGACAAGCTCGAGAGCCTGGAGAAGGAGTTCCCCGGCTGTGGAAGCACGCCGAGCTCAGGCGAGAGCGTCGACGCTTCGACCGCTGGCATGACGGCTGGTGCCAATGCTTCGAGCGAGGCGACGAAGTTCCCCAGCTTTACGGGCAAAGACCTGGATGGCAACGACGTGAGCAGCGACGAGCTGTTCGCTAAGAACAAGGTCACCGTCATGAACTTCTGGTTCACCACTTGCAAGCCGTGCGTGGGCGAGCTGGGCGATCTTGAGAAACTGAATAAGGAGCTTGCCAAGAAGGGCGGCCAGGTCGTGGGCGTCAATTCCTTTACGCTCGATGGCAACAAGGGCGAGATTGCGGATGCCAAGGACGTGCTGAGCAAGAAGGGCGTGACATATAAGAACATCTGGTTCAAGTCGGATAGCGAGGCCGGTAAGTTTACGTCAAATTTGTTCTCGTTCCCGACAACGTATGTCATCGATCAGAATGGCAACATCGTAGGGGATCCAATCGTGGGAGCCATCAGCTCCGCCGAGCAGCGCGCAGCACTCGACAAGCTTATCGACCAGGCGATTGCGAATAGCGAGCAGTAAAAACCGCGTAAAGCATAGCGAGGATCGTGTGTCGCTGTGCGAAGTAGTCTGCTGCCTTTCAAGATAAGCTCCACCATATAGAGGTCCCGCTCGGGACCTCTTCTTTTGGGCGCCGTCCCGTTCGTTTTTTGGCGCGGTTTGTTACATTCCTCACTGGCGTCGGCAAAAAATGGGGATAGAGTAGGACAAAAGCGTCGAATACGAACGGCGGAGGAGAGCGGGCAGGGTGCCTGCGCAGGAGAGGTTGCCGTCCATGCTGGAGCTCAAAGGTATTTGCAAAAGGTACGTTACGCAGTCGTTTACGCAGGTAGCGCTCGACAGCGTGAGCCTGTCTTTTCGCGATAACGAGTTCGTGGCCATTCTGGGACCTTCGGGGTCGGGCAAAACTACGATGCTCAACGTTATCGGTGGGCTCGATCATTTCGATTCTGGCGACCTGCTGATCGACGGTATTTCGACCAAAGACTTTCACGATCGCGATTGGGATGCCTACCGCAACAACCGCATCGGCTTTGTGTTCCAAAGCTATAACCTCATTCCGCATCAGACCATTTTGGAAAACGTGGAGCTGGCGCTCACGCTCACGGGCGTGGGGCATGCCGAGCGTCGCCAGCGTGCGCGCGAGGCGTTGGAGAAAGTCGGCTTGGGCGAGCACGTTAACAAGCGCCCGAGCCAGCTATCGGGCGGGCAGATGCAGCGCGTGGCCATTGCCCGCGCCCTGATCAATGACCCTGAGATCGTCCTTGCCGACGAGCCGACTGGCGCTTTGGATTCAACGACATCCGTGCAGGTTATGGATTTGCTCAAAGAAGTTGCGCGCGACCGTCTGGTCATCATGGTCACGCACAATCCCGACCTGGCATACCAATACGCCACGCGCATCGTCAACCTGGCGGACGGCAAGATCACCGATGATTCCGATCCTTTCGATGTCGCTGACGCCACGCGCCGCGAGGCCAAGCCTACGCGCAAAACCTCGATGAGCTTTGTGACGGCGCTGGGGCTTTCTGCCCGAAACCTCATGACCAAGAAGGGCCGCACGGCCATGACGGCCTTTGCGGGCTCGATTGGCATTATCGGTATCGCGGCGATTCTGGCGCTGTCCAACGGCGTAAACGGCTACATCAAAAAGGTCGAGGAGGATACGCTCTCGAGCTACCCACTCACCATTTCCAAGCAGGATTACGACCTGTCGTCCATGATGGGCGGACAGGGGGCTGCGGATGATGACTCGCCTGAAAACGTGGATTCGTCCGACGACAGTGCCGAAACCGATAAGATTCCCGTGGTCACGGCCGTAAAGGATATGTTTGCGAGCGTTAAGTCCAACGACATGACGAGCTTTAAGGCATGGCTTGACGACGGCGGCGACGGTATCGACAAAGAGGTCAACGCCATTCAGTACGGCTACGGTGTATCGCCGGTTGTCTATCGTGCCGGCAAGGGCGATGAGAAGCCCGTTCGGCTTGTTCCCAACGCAATGACCGAGGCTATGAGCGGAGGCGCGAGTTCGGCGGCAACGGTGAGCATGGAATCCATGGGAACCTCGGTCTTTAACGAGATGATTGACGACCAGAGCCTGCTCGACAGCCAGTACGATGTCGTCGCCGGTCATTGGCCCACGTCTGCCAACGAAGCCGTGATGGTGCTTTCGAGCCGCGGTACGGTGGGCGACTATACGCTCTACAGCATCGGTGCGCTGGATATCGATGAGCTCAACGATCTGGTAAACAGTGCCATGACGGCCGACGGTGGGGTCAAAGCACCCGAGACCGGCACCGACTTTACCTACGACGATGCGCTGTCCACGACGTTTAAGGTGCTGTCGCCGGCCGATGCCTATCGCAAAAACGAAGAGACCGGCATGTGGACCGACATGTCTGGTGACGCCGACTTTATGGCCGCCAAGGTTGCCGATGGCATCGACGTACACATCGTGGGTGTGGTGCGCCCTAACGAGACGGCCAATGCGAGTGCGTTGTCTCCGGGCATTGCCTATACACATGCGCTGACTCGCCAGCTTATGGAGCGCGCCGCCGATTCGCAGATTGTGCGGGAGCAACTCGCCCACCCCGAGACGGATGTCTTTACGGGCAAAACCTTCGACGAACTGCAAGGCGAGGCCAAACAAGGCGTGGATCTGGGCAGCATGTTCAGTGTGGACGAGGCGGCGCTCAAGAGCGCGTTCTCGTTCGATACCTCCGTGCTCTCGGGTGTTGCCGGCGGTATGGACCCGTCGTGTCTTGACTTGTCCGAGCTGGACATTGACCTTTCGGGCGTAGGGAAGGATATCGACTTCAGCGACATCATGTCTAAGGCGCCAGCCCCCGATTTCTCGGGTGTCTTCGATGGGTTGGAGCTTACACCCGAGCAGATGCAGCAAGTGGGGGCGCTCGCCAACCAACTGTTCACGGGCTTTATGCAGTCGGAACAGTTTAAGGCGCTGACGCCCGAAGATCTTAAGGACGCGTCAAAGCTTGCCGCCGCGTTCTCGACGTATCTTGAGAGTGATACGGCAGCCCAGCAAATCCTGGCTCAGCTCAAGGCACTCGGCGGCGATGCCCTGGCCGAGCGCCTGCAGCAGGCGATGACCGACTATGTACAAAAGCAGCTGGCTCCGTATCTGCAGCAGGCTCTGGATCAGATGATGAAGTCGATCAGCGACCAGATTGCGACGACGGTGTCAACTCAGCTCAAGGCAGGCGCGGCAGGGCTCATGGGCCAGATGGCGACGCAGATGTCATCGAGTTTTGCCAACCTGGCGAGCGCTATGCGTGTGGATGCGAGCGCCTTTGCCCGCGCCATCCACTTCAACATGGACGCCGAGGACCTGAGTTCGCTTATGATGAGTTATGCCAAGGCATCGCAGCTTACCTATGACAACAACCTGACCACACTGGGTTATGCGGACGAGGCAGACCCCATCTCGGTCAAGATTTTCCCGCGCGACTTTGAGGCGAAGGAGCGCGTGCTCGACCATATCGATGCGTATAACAAGCAGGTCAAAGCTGCTGGCCACGATGAGCAGGCGATTTCGTACACCGACTATATGGGAATCATTATGGGCTCGGTGACCGACATTGTGAATACCATCAGCTTGGTGCTCATCGCATTCGTGAGCATCAGCCTAGTGGTGAGCTCCATTATGATCGGCATCATCACCTACATCAGCGTGCTGGAGCGCAAAAAGGAGATTGGCATCCTGCGCGCGATCGGCGCGTCGAAGCGCAACGTGGCCAACGTATTCAATGCCGAGACCTTTATCGAGGGCCTCATCGCCGGCGTCTTTGCCATTGTCGTCGTGGTAGCCGTGAGCTTCCCGGTTAATGCCTGGGCGCTTGCGGCCAAACAGGTCCCCAACCTAATGAGTCTGCCCGTGCAGGATGCGCTGGTGCTCATTGCAATTTCGGTGCTGCTGACGGTCGTTGCCGGTCTACTGCCTGCCCGCAGCGCATCCAAAAAGGATCCCGTGGAAGCCCTGCGCTCCGAATAATGTGACAAAGGGACGGTTCCTTTGTCACGTTCGTTGATATGAGAGAAGAGTAGATGATCCTTTCGTTGGCCCCCATGGAGGGGATTACCGGGCATGTGTTCCGTCACGTGCATGCGGAGTGCTTCGGTGCGCTCGATTGCTATTACACGCCGTTTTTGCCGCCGCCGCGGGTGGGAAATCGCTTTGGCGGCAAGGCGTTTAAGGAGATCGATCCTGCCAATAACCAGGGGCTCAACGTGGTGCCTCAGCTGATGTCCAAGAACGCGGACGAGTTTGTGTGGGCGGCGCAGGTGCTCGCCGACATGGGCTATCGCGAGGTCAATCTCAACTTGGGTTGTCCCTCGGGGACGGTTGTTGCCAAGGGCAAAGGATCGGGCTTTTTGCGCAACTTGGACGAGCTTGAGGTGTTCTTGAGTGACGTGTGTGAGCGCTCTCCGCTGCCGGTATCGGTCAAGACCAGGTTGGGGTTGGAGAGCGACGACGAATACGAGCGCGTACTCGATCTATATTGCCGCATGCCGCTGGCAGAGCTGATCGTGCATCCGCGCGTGCAGAAGGACCGTTATGCGGGCTCGCCGCGCAAAGAGTTTTATGGCGAGACGCTGGAACGTGCGCCGTTTCCGGTGGCATACAACGGCGATATTTTTGATCTCGAGGACATGGATGCGCTGGTGGAGGCCTATCCCGGCACGCGCCATGTGATGCTGGGGCGCGGCCTGCTCGCGAACCCCGCTCTGGCCCGTATGGTCAACGGCGGCCCTGCTGCCACGACAGCCGAGCTGCAGCGTTTCCATGACACGCTGTTTGCTGCCTATGCAGAAGAGATTGGCGGCAATGCAGTCTTTCGCATGAAGGAGTGGTGGTTCTACGCTAAGTGCGCTTTCGCCGACCCCACTACCGTTCACAAGCTCGTACGTAAGACTAAAAAGGTCGACGAATACCGCGCCGCCGTCGAGCGCGTCTTTCGCGAGCAGCCACTCGCACCCATAGCCCGCTTCCACGGCTAGCTAGTCATTGGGGACGCACTTTAACGACTAGTCATTTAAGAACGTCCCCAATGACTATGTTGCAAAAAATGTACGTCAGCATCCAAAGATGTCGAAAAATGTCGACTTTGGATGCTGGCGTACATGTTTGGGTTCGGAGGGTGACCAGGCAATCATTGCATCGAGCGTGATGAGCTCCCTGAGTCGCTCCGTGCGTGTTTGCCCATGGCGCTTTGCTTTTGCGTCAAACGCATCAAGAACAGACTCACCCACACGTGCCGATAAAACAACGCTTGGCTCATCGGAGATCGACGGCCTTCCCAGCTTGATGGTGCGACCCTTCGGCCACTCATCTTTTTCGTATGCCTCCGCGGCTTTCTCCAACTCTCCGGGGGCAAATCCCATCATTTTTTCAAGCTGCTCAGCATTCATAGCGCCTCCTATCGATCGGCATAATGTCGAGCACAGGTCAACGGATACTCTTTTTGTATACAGTTTTGTAGACAAAAATACAAACAGTTTATCAGGCTAATTAGCTTGTTTTGACCCGCGTGTTCGATAGGAAATGAGCATTGACGGCTTCGATACTCCTTTGCTTTTCAGCCTGGAATTTGGATGCTCATTGAACTTCCGGAGGAGAGCGCTTTATTAGGCTATCGAGATTCTGGGCAGGAGCTCTCACTGGTCTTCGATAATGGGACCAGCTTAATTCGCGACACAGTGTGTCGCGAATGGGAGTAGTCGTTAGGTGTCCTTCAATGGCTAGTCATATAAGAGCGTCCAAGTGCCGGATTTTGTCATTTAGTGTCGTCCTCAGCGGCTATTCTGGAGGGTCGTGGTCAAAAAAGGGCAAATATGAGTACTGTTGCCATTATAGTTGCATTT
Source organism: Collinsella aerofaciens (assembly GCA_048501115.1). Lineage (GTDB taxonomy): Bacteria > Actinomycetota > Coriobacteriia > Coriobacteriales > Coriobacteriaceae > Collinsella > Collinsella aerofaciens_CD. The sequence goes on from DBFRZS010000024.1 coordinate 26,684, forward strand.
ATTTTGCTATAAATAGTAGCTCCTGATGAGATCTGTTCCCATTAGGAGCTACTTTTATTGAACATATGAGGAGAAATAGCGTCGTCTACGGACGTATGGAACGTTGAATAGTTCCTGAAGTGATCAAAATCGCTGCTACTAAACAGGTAGCAGTACTCATATTTGCCCTTTTTTGACCACAGCCCTCTCGGAAACCCTTTCCAGAGGCGTCAAACAGCCATAATCCAAAGGTCGCCTCAAACAATTAGCCGGTTAAGAGCGTCCATGACTACCCGCAAAAGCTGTACACCAGCATCCAAAGATGTCGAAAAATGTCGACTTTGGATGCTGGTGTACATGTTTAGGCCGTATGGGGTGGGGCCTTGGGCGGACGGGATGCGCATGCTAGAGCAGGTTCTTCTGTACCCATGCGATGATGTCGCTCGACTCGTAGAGTGGCTTGCCGTCGATGAATAGGCAGGGAACCTGGCGCTTTCCGCCGGCGGCGATGAGTGTCTGCTCGGCTTCGGTATCGGTCGAGATATTGCGCTCGGGAATGGTCACGCCGTTATCGGCTAAAAAGCGCTTGACCTTTATGCAATACGGGCAGCCGGTCATAACGTAAAGCACGAGCTCGTGATCAGTAGTCATAGGTCTCCAATCGGTTGCGGTTTTGATTGAAATACCCAAAGCCGCCGCGGTCTATGCGCGGACCAGTGACGACTCGATGGCCTGGACCAGAAACGCCGTGGCTCCGGTGCCGCAGGGCTTGTCGTAGTAGTCAACAAAGCGCTGGTCGGCAAGATAACCATTGGCGAGGCCCAGGTACGCTTCGTTCTGGGGCTCGCATCCCCAGTTGAGGGCAATCCAGCGACGATGCATCGCGACAAGCTTGCGAGCCTCGCTTCCATTCGCATCGCCATCGCCCATGGCAATCGAGAGTTGGCCCAGAATAGCTCGTTCAAGTTCCTTCATGTCGTTCCATGTCTCGGGGTCCATGTCCAGCAGTGCTTCGTTTGCTGCGTCGATCGCCTCGTCGCCGTAGCGCTTCCGGGCTTCGGCGCCGTAGCGCTCCTCGTTTTCCTGCACGGTGCGCCAGCGCTCCAGTTGCGGCAGGACGGCGCCCATGAGCGAGACGGCTTCGTCGAGCGACATACCGGTGTTCTGTGCCAGGCGCGGGGCACAATCCTCGATCATTGCCTCCATGGTGGTGTCGTAGGTGTACTTGCCGTGGTCGTAGCACCACTTGCAGTAATGGTCGGTCGTGGCGCCTGTGGCATCGGTGCCGCAGTCGTCGGGCGTGAGTATCATGCCGCAGCTCTGGCAATAATGCTCGGGCATTTCGAGCAGGTGGGACAGTGGCTCGCCGGTTACGGCGGCAATGAGCTTCATCATGTCGATGCCCGGGGTGACCTCGTCGCGCTCCCAACGGCTGACGGCTTGGCGCGTGACAAAGAGTTTGGCGGCGAACTGCTCCTGGGTAAGGTGATGGGCGCGACGGATGGCAATGAGCTTTTCTGCAAAGGCCATAGCGGCTCCTTTCTGCTGGTTGATGGCTTAAGCATACGCGGCGGCAGGCGCCCTTCCAAGCAACCGTTGGTTGCACGACAGGAGTCCGCGGCGAAGAATTGCGCGCAACGCCCCACACCTTCATGCCGTACAATGGCCGGCATGGAACCTATTGCTCACATACATACCGATCTGCCGCAGAAGTTCGGCATTCCGCGCAACAGCTTTTTGGCGCCTCATCTACAGGGACGAATCGTCTTTGAGCCGGAATTTGCCTCCAACGCGGCGGTTGAGGGTCTGGACTCCTTCTCTCACCTGTGGCTGCTGTGGCGCTTTGAAAACGGAACGCCCGGCGGTACGGCTAAGGACATAGCTACCGATGCCAAGTCGCAGGACAGGTCCGGCACCAATGCCAAGTGGTCGAAAACCGTGCGCCCGCCGCGTCTGGGTGGAGCCGAGCGCGTGGGCGTGTTTGCCACGCGCAGTCCGTTTCGCCCTAATCCCATTGGGCTTACCTGCGTCAAGCTCGATCGCGTCGAGCTCACCGACAATGGCCCCATCATTCATGTGCTGGGGGCCGACCTGCGTGACGGCACACCCATCTACGACATTAAGCCCTACATTCCATTTGCCGACTGTCACCCGGATGCGACCGGCGGCTGGATTGAGGACGCTCCGTGGCAAGAGCTCGACGTCGAGTTCCCGCAGGCGCTGCAGGATATGGTCCCGCCCGCAAAGCTCCCCGGTCTGGTCGAGGTTCTTCGCCAAGATCCGCGCCGCGCGGGCAGCAAGCACGAGCCAAACCGCGTTTACCACTTGGCCTACGCCGGGCTCGACATATCGTTTACGGTCGATGAAACCCAGCTAACCGTAGTCGCCGTCAACGACGCGCGAGACTAACCGGCCATTCGTCCGCACCCGTCAAATTAAGCGCCAAACCCCGCGCCAAAACCGCCCACGCTGGTGGACAATAACGCCTAACGAATCATTCCGCTCTGCACGGGAGTCCAGCATGAAATATGACTTCACTTCAATCATCGACCGCCACGGCATGGACTCCATCGCCGTTGACTCTTGGGGCGAGATCCCCGGCATGGCTCCGAACGCACCCGACGAGGGCTTCGACCGCATTCCCATGTGGGTGGCCGACATGAACTTTGCCACGGTGCCCACGGTCCAGGAACACATCATTCAGCGCGCCCAGCACCCCATGTTTGGCTATTTCAATCCGCGCTCCGAGTATTTCGACCGCATCATCGAATGGCAGAGCCGCCGCAATGGCGTCGAGGGCCTGCGCCCTGAACATATCGGCTACGAAAACGGCGTGCTGGGCGGTGTCGTGTCGACGTTGCGCGCGTATGTCCAGCCGGGCGATGCGGTGCTGGTCCATAGCCCCACCTACATCGGCTTTACCAAATCCATCGAAGCCGCGGGCTATCGTATTGTCCACAGCCCGCTTAAGCTCGACGATCAAGGCGTGTGGCGTATGGACTTTGAGGACATGGAGCACAAGCTCGCCCAAAACCACATCCATGCCGCGGTGTTCTGCTCGCCGCACAATCCCTGCGGCCGCGTATGGGAGCGCGACGAGATCGAGCGCGCCATGGACATCTATCGCCAGCACGATTGTGTGGTGATCTCGGACGAGATTTGGTCCGATATCATCCTGCCGGGGCACAAGCATATCCCGACGCAGTCGGTGAGCGAGGATGCCCGCATGCGTACGGTTGCCCTCTACGCGCCCAGCAAGACGTTCAACCTGGCGGGCTTGGTCGGCAGCTACCACATTATCTACAACGAGACGCTGCGCGACCGCATATGCGCTGTGTCTAACAAGACCCACTACAACGAGATGAATGTCCTCTCCATGCATGCGCTTATCGGTGCCTACCAGCCGCAAGGCTACGAGTGGGTGGACGAGCTCAACCAGGTGCTTGCCGGCAATATCGAGTACTTCTGCGATTACGTGGACGAGCATTTTGGGGGCGTGTCCTATTCGCGTCCGCAGGGCACGTACATGGTGTTTCTGGACTGCACCGAGTGGTGCCGCGAGCATGGCCGCGATATTCAGTGGTTGCTCGACGAGGGGGCGCGCGTGGGCGTGGGGTATCAGGACGGCCGCCCGTTCCACGGGCCCCGCCACATTCGCGTGAATCTGGCGCTGCCGCTTTCGCGCGTGAGGGAAGCGTGCGACCGCCTGGACCGCTACGTTTTTAATGCACGGTAAGCGCGCACTGCATGCGGAGCCTTCTGCCAAGTCGGCTAGAAGGCCCCGCATGGTAATGCGTCTGTAACCATTGGGCGCAGACCTGCTGCGGAGGTTTATTTTTCTTGAATCTGCTTGCCGCAAAGATGCTCAATCGTAATCTCGTAGAGCTGGACGCCCTTAATGTCCTTGGCGATTTCCTCCTCGACTTCTTCGGCAGAAGGGTAGTACTTAAGCGCGAGCTGGCGGACTTTGTCCTCGATGAATGCAGGCGCCTCATCAACTAGGCGACAACGGCCAAAGACCACGGTACTCATAACGTAGGGAGCCCAGTCATTGTCCTTATACCACTCGTTACCGTAAACGGTAAAGCAGATCTTGTCATCGCGTTTGAGTGCGTCGACCTTGTGGCCGGCTTTGGCGCCATGGAAATAAATCTTGTCGTGCTCGGCGTCAAAGAAGTAGTTGACGGGAATGGCATAGGGGTAGCCATCATCGCCGTTGACGGCAAAGACGCCGCGCTTGCAGGTGGCGAGCAACTTGCGCGCTTCCTCGTCAGTGATGGCGCGTTTCTTTCGACGTAAGGGCCTAAACATCATTGGCTTCCTTTCTGCTGCGTATGGCGGTTGAGCACAAACTATAGCGAAACAGCTCCGTATTTCTTGATGCGGGCGAGCATGTTTTTGAGCTTGTTAAAGTCGACCGGTTTGGACAGATGGGCGTTCATGCCGGCGTCGTGTGCCGCTTTGGCGTCCTCGGCGAAGGCGTTGGCGGTGAGCGCGATGATGGGGATGTCGGCTGCATCGACCTTCTCGCTCAGGCGAATCGCGCGGGTTGCCTCGTAGCCGTCCATGCCCGGCATCATGATGTCCATCAGAATCGCATCGAAGCTGCCGGCGGGACGGCCAACGTATAGGTCGACCGCTTCGTTGCCATCGGCGGCGCGAGTTACGACAATGCCTTCGCTTTCGAGCAGCGCCTGGGCAATCTCGGCATTCAATTCGTTGTCTTCGGCGAGCAGCACGTTCATGTCGGCGAGTGAGCAGTCGAGCGCCCTCTCGACCGTATTCGCCCGCGTCCGGGGGTTCTTGTCGATATCGAGCGGAATTTCCACGTAGAACGTGGTGCCCACATGGAGTTCGCTGGTGACTTCGATGGTGCCGCCCATCAGTTCAATAAGCGACTTGACGATTGGCATGCCCATGCCGGTTCCCTGGAACTTGCTGCGCGCATCGTCACCTTCTTGGGCAAACGGCTCATAGATATGCTTTAAAAACTCGGGAGCCATGCCAATGCCGGTATCCGAAACGCTAAAGCAAAAGAGCGCGCGCCCGTTATCGAGTGGCTTGGTCTTTGAGCTAAAGGTGACGGAGCCGCCGTGCCTGTTGTACTTAATGCTGTTGTCTAACAGGTTGATCATGATCTGTCGGATATGGATGGGACTGCCGACCATGTATGGCCCCGTGGCGTATGGCAGACTATTGTCCTGCATGGTGATGCCGTTATCGGATGCGCGGAGCTTGCACAGAACCAGCGTATTGTCACAGAGCTCTTTGAGGTTAAAAGGCGCATGCTCCAGTGTTAGCTTGCGGTCTTCGGTTTTGCCCATCTCGAGGATGTCGTTGATCAGCGAGAGCAGGTGATTGGCGGCAACGCGCGCCTTGGCACGGCTCTCGCGGGCGACTTGCATATCGCCTTCCTTCAATTCCTCGATCTCGATAAGGCCCAGGATACCGTTGAGCGGCGTACGGATGTCGTGGCTCATGCGCGTGAGGAATGCCGTCTTAGCAGCGTTGGCAGCATCGGCTTTTTTGCGCTCGGTTCGAGCGCGCACGAGCGCCCAGATGAGCAGGACGATGCCGACCGACAACATACCGATGAGGGTAGCTGCAATGGCGGTGCGGTTGCGGTGGAGAAACTGGAACGTGTCCGATTCTTGCGCCGTGTACGACGTTGAGGAGTAATTGCTTGCGGAGAGCGATTCTCCGGCATTGATGATGCCCTTGTTGATGATTCCCGACAGCTCGGGTTTTCCGCGCGAAATCCAGCACGAGAGCTCACGGGTGTCAGGGAGTTCGGCCGTCTCGCAGTCCTCGAGATCATAACGGTCACCGATGGTTTTTACGCGTGAACTGGGAGCGACGATGCAGTGCGCCGTTCCCTTCCTGAGGGCGTCGAACGCTTCATCGTCGGATTGGTATTCGGTCACGGTCGCTGTGGGGAACAGACTTTCAAGTACATTTCGGTTGATAATCGATGATTTGGTGCAGGCGATGTTCTGAAGGTCTTTGTTCAGGTTGCTTCCGGTGTGGATGGCGGTGAGGGATATAGTCCCCAACGATACCGACTGCACAACGCCCGATTGCTCGGCAAACCAGTAATCTCGGTATATTGGCAGCGCAACGTCTATGCTTCCCTTTGACAGGGCCTTCGACATCATCTTGTAGCTATCAAAGGCGACGGTTTTGACCGTAATGCCAAATTGATCGTGCAGCGTCGTTGCAAGCGATGCGAGCGAGCCTTCCATTTCGCCGTCTTCGTCTTCGTTGCAGTAGGGGAGTTTGCCCGTAATGTAGCCGAGCGTGATGGTGTTGCCATTTGCTTTGAGCCAGGAGCGTTCGGGGCTGTTGAGCGATGATGAACCGCTGTTTTGGGTCGAGTAGTTAGATTTGACTTCGTCGTTATAGCGTGGGTTGACGCGGGCGATTGCCGTCATGGCAGCATTGATGTCGTTCATCAGGTCGGAACGACTTTTGGGGACGGCAAGGTAGTAGTCGCTTGAACCAACGTAGAACATGGGCGACGCCTCGGGCGACGAAATGGTGTCGTTCATGATTGCGGCATCGACTTCGTCGTCTGCGAGCGCGTTAAAGAGATCGGATCCTCCGTCATACTCCCTGTATGCGCAGGCGATTCCTTCGTTGGCGAGCCATTGCTGGCCAACGAAGGTTTGCATAACGCCGGGGTTGCAGCCGATAGTGAGACCCTGGAGTGCTTGAGGGTCACCCTTTGCGAGGTCGTCGCGATCGGGCTTGGCGTAGATGTAGTAGCGCTCGGTGCCCTCGGGGTTCGAGGAAAAGAGCAGCTTTTGGGCGCGTTCCTCGGAGTAGGAGATGTTGGGCATGAGGTCGATTTCGCCTGCCTCGAGCATGTCCATAAGCTCGGTGAAGGTGCCGGAGACGTATTCGTACCGCCAGCCGGGCGTGTAGTACGACAGGGTCTGGAGGTACTCGTAGCCCCATCCCGAGAGGCGCTCGCCGGGGGTGCCGTCCTGGAAGCCCTCGTTGTTGACGAGCCAGCCGACGCGGACCGTCTTGACCTGTTGAACGGTGTTGGCGGCATAGACGGGGGCGGGCGCGGCGGCGCTCAGCACGGTAAGCGCGACAAGCACGATGACCAAGGCGCGAGATATAACTAAACGAAGGGCGACGGTAGCTCTCAGGTGCAATCCTAACGAATCGAGACAATACCACATAAGGATACCAGCTCAGCCTGCCTAGCCGGCGGCTGCACCGCTAAACGCTCCCGCCCGGCAGTTGGGGACAGCCCCTTTCTGCCGGCACAGACGATATGAGCAGGACATAAAAACATTGAGAGCCCCTGCTGCATGAAGGACCGCGGATTAGGCCGACAATGGTGAGTGTCTAATTCAGCCGCGGCGGCCACGCCGCATTCATGGAAGGGGCTCCCGTGCTCGATACTACCACCTTCGTCGGCCTCGACGTCCACGCCCGCTCGATAAAGGCAGTCTCCCTCGACGTCATGACCGGGGAGGTGCGCTGCGCGACCTTCGGCTACGACGCCGGCGCCGTCGCGGGGTGGGTGCGGTCCGTGGACCCAAAGGCCAGGTGCGTGTACGAGTCCGGGGTCACGGGGTTCGACCTGCAGAAGAGGCTCTCCGGCCTCGGGGTCGACTGCGTGGTCGGCGCCGTCTCGAAGATGATCAAGCCCAGCGCGGACAGGCGCAGGAAGAACGACCGCAACGACGCCGAGTTCCTCGCCCGCATGCTGTCGGTCGGCAACGTCGTCGAGGTGTGGGTCCCCGACGACGAGTGCGAGGCCGCCCGCGACCTGACCAGGGCGCTCGAGGACGCGAGGGACGACCTCTCGCGCGCGAAGCAGCGGCTCTCCAAGTTCCTGCTCAGACACGGGCTCGCCTTCGACGAGAGGACGCCCACCGGCCGCAGGAAGGGCAACTGGACCCGGGCGCACTGGTCCTGGATCGAGTCGATTAGGTTCGCGGAGGGGGCCGACGAGGAGGTGCTCGCCTACTACGTCGACGCGGTCAGGCGGGCGGCGGAGGAGAAGGCGAGGCTCGAGGGGCTCGTCGAGGCCGAGGCCCGCAAGCCCAGGTGGAGGAGGAGGGTCGACTCCCTGCGCTGCCTCAAGGGCGTCGACACCGCGACGGCCGCCGACCTCGTGTTCGAGGCCGGCGAGTTCTCGAGGTTCAGGAACGCCCGGTCGTTCGCGGCGTGGGTCGGCCTGACGCCCTCCGAGCACTCCAGCGGGGAGAGCGACCGCAGGGGCGCGATCACCAAGGCGGGCAACAAGCACCTGAGGAAGGCGCTGGTCGAGGCCGCGTGGCACTACCCGACGTGCTCGGGGCGGCCGAAGGACCTCGCCAAGGGCCAGGCCCCGGACCGGGTCGCCCGCAGGCATGCCGCCAAGGGCGTGCGGAGGCTGGCCGAGAGGCGGGAGGCGCTGCTCGCGCGCGGGGTCCACAACAACAAGGCGAACGTGGCCACGGCGCGCGAGCTCGCCTGCTGGGTGTGGGCGGTCGGCCTCATGGCCGAGGAGGCGTAGGGGGCCGGTCCCCCGCACATAAGCCGATCACCCCGGAAGCGGTTCGATCCGAAGCCGTTGAGGCGAACCTCAGGTCCCTTTTCTGCGAGCGCCCAGGGCGCCACACGCGTGCACAGACTGTCGGTTCGACGAAGAAGCCTCAGCCGTAGCAACGGATTGCCCAGCGAGAGATCGCCACGGGCGGATATTAAACTGCAAAGACGAGCGTCGGGAAGACACGCCGAGGTCGCCGCGGACGGGTTGATATAGGGAGAGGGCCTGACCCCATATCGTTGGGGCCAGGCCCGATTTTGCCTCTTGACAATGTCCTGCTCATATTAAAAGGAACGTCCCTAACTGCCGGTTGTGGGACAATACCGAGCAAACGTGATTGGACGTCTGGGAAAAGGGGTCGCGATGAACAAGTTGAGGACGCTTGCCGATGTGTTGCGACAGGCTGGCTTTGCGCGCATCACGGGCCTGTTTCTTATCTTCTATCTGCTGTGCTCGACGGCCGTCTGGCTGTCCGAGCCCACGACCCTTACGTTTGGCGATGGACTTTGGTTTAGCTTTGAGACGGTCTCGACGATCGGCTTTGGCGATATCCCCGCCGAAACGCCGGTTGCCCGCGGCATTACCGTTATCCTAAGCGTCATCAGTATCTTCTATATCGCCATGCTTACGGGCGTGGCGGTGAACTACTGCAATACGCTCATCAAGCTGCGCCAAAAGGACACCATGGCGCGCTTTATGGACGATCTTGAGCATTTGGAAGAGCTCGATCGTGACGAGCTCGCCGACCTGTCGCGCCGCGTGCGCGAATATCGCCGGCGCCAACGCTAGAACGGGCGCCGCGCGTCACGACGAGGGGGACTGAAATGAATATCACCGTGTATCTGGGTGCCAGCGTCGGTAATGACCCGGCGTTTCTGCCTGCGGTACAGGAGCTGGGCAACTGGATTGGCACCAACGGCCACGCGCTGGTATACGGCGGGTCCAAATCGGGCCTGATGGGCGCGCTCGCCGATAGCGTGCTCGATGCTGGCGGACATGTGACGGGCGTGGAGCCGAGCTTTTTTATCGAGGCCGAGTTTCAGCACGACGGAATCGACGACCTTATCGTGACGAGTGATATGGCCGAGCGAAAAGCCAAGATGATTGAGCTCGGCGATGCGTTCATCGCATTTCCGGGCGGCACGGGCACACTCGAGGAGATTGCCGAGGTTATGTCCGCGGTGTCGTTGGGGCACCTGAGTGCTCCGTGCATCCTGTATAACCTGGACGGTTACTACAACGACCTCAAGGCACTGCTCGGGCACATGATTGATAAAGGGCTTTCGAGCCTGAGGCGCCAGCAGGGCATCTACTTTGCCGACGATTTGCGCGAGATTGCCTCGATTATCAACGGATAAGTCTTGAGCCTTCCTCACCGTGAATCCCAATGGTGCCGTTTGCGGCGCAGATGGTTAGCTCGTTCGGCAACGCTCGCTCTACAATAAACGTATCTATGTCGACTTTGACCGCGGGAGGACCCGATGGATAACCTTGCCAAACCCACAAACCGCGCGCTGTTTTTAGTTAGCGTTGCCGTGACCGGTGCGTTCGCAGGTGCCGCAGTCTGGCTGTTCTTCTTTGCGATGGAGCACGGTATCGACTATCTATGGACCGAGATTCCGCACGCGCTGGGCGTCGCTTCGCCCGAGCTTGCCAGCGGCCCGTTTGGCTTTCTGCCGTACCCGTTTTTTATCTGCCTGCTGGGCGGCCTGTTAATCGGTCTGTACGAAAAGATGACAGGCACCAAGACCGATGACCTCAACCAGGTGATGGCGAAGGTTAAGCAAGACGGGCGCTATCCGTACGACAACCTGGGCAAGCTTTCGCTCGCGGCATTGCTGCCGCTGCTGTTTGGCGGAAGCATTGGACCGGAGGCCGGCCTGACCGGCGTTATCGCTGGTCTGTGCAGCTGGGTCGGCGACCGCATGCGTCGCTTTGGCGCCGAGTTTAGGGAGCTTACGCTGCTGGGCACCCAGGCTGCCCTGACGGCACTCTTTACCGCGCCCGTCTTTGGTTTTGTGGCACCGCTCGCTGGTAGCGCCGACGGCCAGGGCGAAGACGCCGACGATGAGTCCGTGTCCGACGAGGTTACCATCAAGCTGCCCAAGGCGCAAAAGACCGTGGTCTACGGCATTGCGATTGCCGGCGGTCTGGGCACCTACCTGCTGCTTGGCCAGCTTGTGGGCGGCGGCATGGGTATGCCGAGGTTCGAGTCCGCCGAGGTGGGCAACCTGGAGCTTACCTGGCTCATTCCTCTGTCGCTGATCGGAACAATCTGCGGCTGGCTGTACTTTGTCTCTGAGCACGCGAGCGAAGTGCTTGCCCACGCAATAGGGGAGCACCCCATCGCTAAGGCCATGCTGGCCGGTCTGGTACTTGCCGCCTGCGGTACGGCTCTGCCCTTCACCATGTTTGCCGGCGAGACGCAGGCCGACGTGCTCATGGAAACCTATCTGACCATTCCCGCCGGCGTGCTTATTGTGACCGGTCTTGTTAAGGCCATGCTGACGCCCGCCCTCATCAACCTTGGTTGGCGTGGCGGCCACTTCTTCCCGGTTATCTTCTCGGGTGTGAGCCTGGGCTATGGCCTTGCCATCCTCACCGGCGCCGATCCGGTCTTTTGCGTCGCTGTCTGCACGGCATCGACGATGGGCGCCGTCATGCGCCAGCCCATCATGGTCGTGGGCCTGCTGCTCCTGTGCTTCCCGCTCAAAGGCATCGTCTGTATGATCATCGCCGCCGCCATCGCCGCCGGCATTCCGCTGCCCAAGCCGCTGCGCAAATAGTACGGTGGCTCACGCTGGGGATATGCCATTTGTCACGGATTTACGGGGAGGGGCGGCGATCGCGTCCTTCGTGGATTGAGACACGCGTGGCTACAGATCGCGTACTCGATAAACCTTGGTGCTGACGGTGCAGCTGATTGCACATAGCGCGAGGGCAAGTACGGCGATGCCTGCACACAGACAGCTAAGAACGGCAGGATCGGGATTCGCCCCGGCAATCGACATGAGCCAGTTGCTGATGGGGTTGGAGGAACTCAGCATTGCCATGGTGCCGCAGCCAAACAGGGCAAACAGGCCAAGGGATAGGCGCAGCGCCTCCATGTGTCCAAATCGGAAGAACAGCGGCTGTGTCAAGAATACCATCATGAGGGAGATGAGCATCGATGCCGCCGAGGCGGTTGCGATTTCAAAGATCGTCTGGCATGTCGAAGGGATGCCCATGGGGTCGAAGAGCGGAAGGGCGAGGATGTTCAGAAGCGTAGCCGCGCATGCCATGACGACCGAGAAGACAACGATGCACAGGTAGCGTGCGCAAATAATGTCTTTGCGCGAGAAGGGCAACGTTGCTCGATAACGTTCCCAGCCGTTTTGGTTATCGTAGCCAGCTAGCGAGTTCATGATTATGATGGGCGACATTGCGCTGACCGCACAGGCGCCGGCGCTCATGCCGGAATCGCCGTCTGTCGCGTTGGCAAGGGTCAATACGACGAATATGAACAGGCCGACGCCCGCGATGCTCGGGGCGAGCGTGCGAACGATGGCGGTCTCGGACATAAAGGCGCGTTTCATTTCGAAGCCCCTTTCAGCGTGAGGCGTAGATAGTCGTCAATGGTTGCCCGATCGCAGGGAATCTCGGGGAAGGCCTCGAGCGTTTCGCGACGGTTGGGCACGAGCACGTCCACGCTATAGGCGTGGTGGGCGGCACGGGCGCCTTCGACGCAAGCCATAAGCTCGGCGGCCTGCACTTGGGTGCAGTGGGCGATGCCAGCGCGGTCGGTAATGTCCTCGCGTGGCAGGTCAAACACAATCGAGCCATTATCGATGCAGATGACGCGGTCGGCGGCGCGATCGAGGTCGGACGTAATGTGGCTCGAGAGCAGCACGCTGCGCTGACCGTCGGAAACAAAGGCAAGCAGCTCATCAAGCAGTTCCTCGCGTGCCATGGGATCGAGGCCCGCGGTGGCTTCGTCCAAAACGAGTAGTTCGGCCTTGTGACTGAGTGCGCAGGCAAGTTGCAGCTTCATGCCCATACCGCGGGAGAGGTCCTTGACCTTTGTCCTGGGATCGAGGCCAAATCGGTTGATGAATCCGGCGAACGTTTCGCGGTCCCACGCGGTGTACGCCGGTCCTACGAGCGACTCGATCTGGCCCACCTTGAGCGTGGAGGGGAAGGGGCACGTGTCCAGGACAAGACCGACGCGGGAGCGTAGATGGCGTTGCGACTCATCGGGCGCGTCGGCGCCACAGCGTTGCCCAAACAGGTTCACTTCGCCGGCATCGAGCTTTATAAGCCCGAGCGCGGCTCGAATCGTCGTGGTTTTGCCGGCACCGTTGGCACCAACAAAGCCGACGATCTGGCCGGGCTCCACGGCAAGCGTGACGTCGCGCAGCGAAAAGCGGTCGCTTACAGTGCGTGAGATGCCTTTGAGTTCTAGCAAGTTTTGCATGGTATAGCCTTTCTTGCAGATGGCTACTGCATGGTTTCGGGGGCCACCAGGTCGAGCATCTCGTGCAGTTTGTCGCGCGTGACGCCCAGGGTTTCGGCTTGGCTCGCCGCTTTCGCAAGCAGCTCTTCGATATGGCAGAGCTGGTTTTCGCGCAAAAGCTCCTGGTTGCCCTCGGCGACAAAGCAGCCCTTGCCCTGCACGGTGCAGATAAACCCGAGCTGCTCCAAGTCGGCGTAGGCGCGCTTGGTGGTGATGACGCTCACGCCAAGATCGCTCGCGAGCGCACGGATGCTGGGGAGTTTGGCGCCCGCAGCGAGCGTGCCCGAAAGGATCTGAGCTTTGACCTGCGAGGCTATTTGCTCGTAGATGGGTTTATCGCTCGAATTGGATAGGATGATGTCCACAGCGGCTCCTTAGCTGATGGGCTACACGTGTATATAACCGGTAAGCACAGTATATATACACTATGCACAGTTCTGCAAGAGGCAAATGCGGATTGGGCCGGCTGCCCAAGCCCCAACTGATGAATTTGTCCTGATAGGCGTCCTAGAGCGAGGTTTCGCGGCTACAATAATGCGGTTACAACGACGTAATGCACTCAATGCAAGAAAGGATCCGCATGGCAAGCCTGTCGGATGAAATCTCGTCGCGCCACACATTCGCGATTATCAGCCACCCGGACGCCGGTAAGACCACGCTTACCGAGAAGCTGCTGCTCTATACCGGCAGCATCCAGACTGCCGGCTCGGTCAAGGGCAAGAGTTCGGCCAAGCATGCCGTCTCGGACTGGATGGACATCGAGAAGGAGCGCGGTATCTCCGTTACCTCCTCGGTGCTGCAGTTCACCTATAACGGCGCCTGCGTCAATATCCTCGATACCCCCGGCCACCAGGACTTCTCGGAGGATACCTACCGTACCCTTATGGCCGCCGACGCCGCGGTCATGGTCATCGATGGCGCCAAGGGCGTCGAGGCCCAGACCAAAAAGCTCTTTAAGGTCTGCACGCTGCGCCATATTCCCATCTTCACCTTTGTGAACAAGCTCGACCACGAGGCTCGCGATCCGTTTGAGCTCATGGAAGAGATCGAGAACGTCCTGGGCATCAACACCTATCCCATGAACTGGCCGATCGGCAGCGGCCGCAACTTCCGCGGCGTGTTCGATCGTCAGACCCGTCGCGTTATCGCCTTTGAGGGCGACGGTCACGCCAACGCCACCAAGAAGGTCGCCGAGGTCGAGGCTGAGCTGGGCGACCCCTCCATGGACGAGCTTATTGGCGAAGAGAACCATAAGAACCTGATGGACGACATCGAGCTGCTCGATGGCGCCGGCGACGAGCTCGACTTGGATGCCGTGGCCTGCGGTAAGCTGAGCCCGGCGTTCTTTGGCTCGGCGCTCACTAACTTTGGCGTGGAGCCCTTCCTCAAGGAGTTCCTGCGTCTGGCCCCGACGCCGCGCGCCTATACCGATACGCTCACCAGTGAGCCGGTCGATCCTTGCCGCGACGACTTTAGCGGCTTTGTGTTTAAGATTCAGGCCAACATGGACAAGAACCACCGTGACCGCATCGCCTTTGTGCGCATTTGCTCGGGTAAGTTCGAGCGCGGCATGGATGCCTTTCACGTGCAGGGCAACCGCAAGCTTAAGCTCGCCACGGGCACGTCGATGATGGCCGACGATCGCGCCATCGTGGACGAGGCGTACGCGGGCGATATCGTGGGCCTCTTCGACCCGGGTATCTTTAGCATCGGCGACACCGTGTGCTCCGGCAAGCGCCACGTGCAGTATCCGCAGATCCCGACGTTTGCCCCCGAGATGTTCGCTCGCATTACGCAGGTCGACACGCTCAAGCGCAAGCAGTTCGTCAAGGGTATGGAGGAGCTTGCCCAGGAGGGCGCCATCCAGATTTTCCGCGAACTGGGTGCCGGCATGGAGAGCGTCATCGTGGGCGTGGTCGGCGTGCTGCAGTTTGAGGTGCTCGAGCGCCGCCTCAAGGCCGAGTACCGTGTTGAGGTTCGTCGCCAGCCGCTGCCCTATACGGACATCCGCTGGATCCAGAACGACCCCGACACTATCGATATCCCGGGCCTTTCGCTCACGCGCGACACGCTGCGTGTCGAGGATATGCGCGGCGGTAAGCTGCTGCTGTTCACGAGCCCGTGGAACGTGGATTGGGCAACCGACCACAACCCCGACCTGATCCTGTCGGAGTTTGGCAACGTAGCCTTTTAACGCATTGGCGCGGTGGTCCTGTGGGGCTGCCGCGCCGTTTGTTTGCCTTATGCCGCGCGAGCGGCTATCATACCCACGTCGTCTCAAGACCGGGACGTCCGAGCAGTTCGGGTCCGATATCCTGCTCGTTAAACCTAAAACCAAAGGAGTACATAATGATCAAGAAGGTCATGGAGGACTACAAGGTCCTGTTGCGGAGCATTCCCGCGGCAACGGTTTCGCTGTTTTTCGTGAGCGTCATCATGATGAACCTGCTGGCCAACAAAGAGCTCATCAGCCTGCCGTATCTGGCGCTCGACTGTGGCTTTGTGGTGAGCTGGGTTTCGTTTTTGTGCCAGGACATGATCTGCAAGCGCTTTGGCGCCAAGGCATCCATCAAAATCTCTATCCTCGCGCTGCTGGTCAACCTGGCCGTGAGTCTGTGCTTTTGGGCATGCTCGCTCACGCCCGGCATGTGGGGCGCCTACTACGACACGGGCATGATCGAGGTCAACACTGCCCTTAACGCCACCATCGGCGGCACCTGGTACGTGGTGCTGGGCTCTTCGCTGGCAATGCTCGTTTCTGCCGTGGTTAACTCCACGCTCAACCAGTCGCTCGGCCGCATGCTCAAAAAGAATAACTTTGCGAGCTTTGCCTTCCGCTCCTATGTGTCCACGGGTGTTGGCCAGTTTATCGACAACTTGGTCTTTGCCATTGTGGTGAGCCACACGTTCTTTGGTTGGACCTGGGTGCAGGTCCTTATGTGCTCGCTGACCGGCGCTGTTGCCGAGCTGCTGTGCGAGGTTTTCCTGAGCCCCGTGGGCTACAAGGTCGTGCGCGGCTGGGAGCGCGAGAATGTGGGCTCCGAGTACCTCGAGCGCCACGCAACCGCCTAAGGAGCAAGTATGCGGGTTTTGATCACGGGTGCTTCGGGCGGTATCGGAGCCGCATGCGTGCAACGATTTTTGGACGAGGGCCACGAGGTCGTGGGCTTTGATTTGCTACCGGCGGCGATCAAACACGAGCGCTACCGCCATCTGATCGTTGATGTTCGCAAGCCGGACGCGTTTCCAGACGATCTTGAACCCCAGGTGATCGTGAACGTTGCCGGTACGCAGGATTCGGCTGACGACATCGCCGCCAACCTGTATGGCACCATCAACGTGACCGAGCGCTACGCCTTTGCGGGGGAGGGGCTTGCCGCCAAGCCGGCGCCGGCTATCAAATCCGTGGTCAATGTGGGGTCGGCGAGCGGGCATACGGGATCGGAGTTTCCCGACTATGCCGCCAGCAAGGGCGGCGTTATCGCCTACACCAAGAACCTTGCAAACCGTCTGGCGCCGCAGGCTATCGCCAACAGTGTGGACCCGGGTGGCGTTATCACGCCGCTCAACCGTTGCGTGATGGAAGACGAACACCTGTGGAACCAGATTATGGAGCTCACGCCGCTTAAGCGCTGGGCCACCGCCCAAGAGATTGCCGAGTGGATCTACTTTGTGGGCGTGACCAACCGGTTTATGACCGGGCAGAGTCTGCTGATCGATGGCGGCGAGGCCGGCCGCACACAATTTATTTGGCCCGAATAGGAAACGCGCCCGATGGAAAGCCGTCGGGCGCGTTTTTGATGTATCGATTTTTAGCCGAGGCAAGTCCAGTTGACGGGGGTCGAGCCGTGCTGTTCGAGTAGCCGATTGGCTGCCGAGAAGGGACGCGATCCCATAAAGGCGGGGAGTTCTGCCGTGGCACGGTTGGCCGAAAGCGGCGAGGGGTGCGTAGAGGCCAGGCAGAACTTGCCGGTTGTCTTGCCCGCACCAGTTGCGACGAGCTTGCCTTCGACCATTTGCTGGGCAAAGCGACCCCATGCCAAAAAGACTACCGGCTGGGGCAGCTGGCAGCAGCGTTCGATAACGTAGTCGGTCAGGGTGCTCCAGCCCAGCTTGGCGTGCGAGTTGGCGGCATGCTCGCGCACGGTGAGCGTAGTGTTGAGGAGCAGGACGCCCTGTTGTGCCCATGGTGTTAGGTCTCCCGTGGCGGGAATGGGGCAACCCAGATCGGCTTTGAGTTCCTTATAGATGTTGCGCAGACTCGGCGGCAACTTGGTTTGCGTCGCGGGGACCGAAAACGACAGTCCCATGGCCTGGTTGGGTCCGTGATAGGGGTCTTGACCCAAAATGACAACTTTGACCTGGTCTGCAGGCGTGTAGGCGAGGGCATTGAGGATGTCGTCTTGTGCCGGGTAGATGATCTGCTCGGCACGCAAAAGGGCGATACGCTCGAGCAGCTGGTTCGTAGTGTCACGTACCGGCTGTGGCGCATCGCCCAACCAAGTTGCTATGTTGCGATCGCAAGTTGCGGTGTCCATGGGGCTCCTTTATGGCAGATGCTCTGTTTGCATCTATTGTAAAGGCGCACCGGTTGCCTTTATGCTACGGCTGTATGAAGAGTGGGGTCTACGAGACGCGCTCGGGCGCCCCTGCCATGCGAGCCTGTCCATGTGCGCGAAGGCGCGGAAGCTCGACGGTTGCCACCATGACGCCGGTGAGGATGAGGGCGGCGCCAAAGAAGGCGATGGGGCTCAGGACCTCGCCAACCAAGAAGAACGAAAAGACGGCGGAGCAGACCGGCTCGAGCGAGAAGGCGAAGCCGGTGGTCTCGGCGGGCATGTGGGGCTGCACGAGTGTCTGAGTGATAAAGCCGTAGGCGGAGCAGATGAGTGCGAGCGCGACGACAACGACGATCTCGCTGGGCGTGCCGGGAAGCGTGAAGCCGCCAAAGGTGAATGCAGCGATGCCCGAGAACAAGCCGCCGAAGCCCAGCTGCCAAACGCCCAGAGCAAGCGGATCGACTTCTTCGACAAAGCGCTTGGCCACGATAATGTGGCTGGCATAGATAAAGGCGGAGAGCAGCATGATGAGCGCGCCCGGATTCAGACTGGTGAAGTCGGCGCCCGAGAGCAGCAGCATGCCGCAGGTGACGATGGCGGTGCCGACGAGCACCTTGCGCTCGGGGGCGCGACGCAGTAGGGCGGCGTTGGCAAACGGCACGATCACGACCGTCAGGCTCTGCAAAAAGCCGGCAGTGGAGGCAGAGGTGAGGCTAGAGCCCAAGCACATGCAGGTGAGTTCGGTTGCCATAATGGCGCCGATGATGGCGGCTCGGACCATAAGGTCGCGGTTGATGCGGAACGCGCGCTTGTGGAAGAGTAGCAGACAGGCCACAAAGGCGATGATGCAGCGTAGCGCGACGATGCTCGTAGCGTTCATGCTGTCCATGCCGATCTTCATGAGGGGGTACGAAAAGCCCCATGCGACGGGAACGGAAAATGAGAGCGCGATTGCTTTTTTGCGATCCATGGGACTCCTTTTGTTACAGAACGGTTTCGCAAAAAGGATTCTGCTCCCAGATTTGGATGTAGTAAAGCGAATGTATCTTCAGTACGATTAAGAAATGCTAAAGTGGGTGCGAAAAGCCCTGACAAAACGTTTTACGGCTACATTGACGTGGAGGCACGATGGCATCGCGGTATCAGATTGTTTGTATGGTGGTCGACTGCGGCAGCCTTAAAGGCGCGGCGGACGAGCTGGGCTATACGCAAAGCGCGGTGAGCCAGGCCGTCAAGGCACTCGAGCGCGAGCTGGGCACCACGCTTATCGAGCGCGGAAAGCAGGGCGTCTCGCTTACGCGCGACGGTAAACAGTATCTGCCGTACCTGCGCCAGATTGTGACTGCCGAGGCCGAGCTCGAGGGCAAGCGCCAGGAGCTGCTGGGACTTTCGTCGACTGATATTCGCATCGCGACGTTTACCAACGTGAGTCGAACCGTGTTGCCGCGTGTGATCCGCGACTTTGGGGCCTTGCACCCGGGCGTACGTTTTACCCTCAAGCAGGGCGATTACACGCGCAACGCTCAATGGGTGCACGACGGCGTAGTGGATTTTTGCTTTACGGCACGCGGGTTTACCGCGGGGCTCGAGAAGCGCGTGGTCTATCACGACGAGCTGGTGGCGCTGTTGCCTGTCGCGCATCCGCTGACGGCAAAGGAAAAGGTGACACTCGCCGACCTGGCGTCCGAGCCGTTTGTGCTGCTGGATGAGGGCGAACAGAGCCTGGTGCTCGATGCGTTTGCGGCGCATGGGCTGTCGCCGCACGTGACGAGCGAGGTCACTGACGACTACACCATCATGGCGATGGTGGAGGAGGGCCTAGGCGTGAGCATGCTCTACCGTCGTACTGTGGAGGGCATGCGAGCCGATATTCGTGTGCGGCCCATCGTGCATGCCCCCTCGCGCGATGTGGTGGCGGCCTGGCGCAGCTGGGACACCATGCCTATCGCCACGAGGCGCTTTATCGACTATATGAGCTCGCATATTGTCAATTAATGACTGGCGTAGCGTTGGGTGCGGTGTTTAGCGGGCTGTCGCTTTGGCTTGGGTGGCGCGATAGGTGCGTGCCGGGTGGCAGAGTAGCACCGCCACGACCATAAAGAACGCCGTGGTGCCCAGGCTGATGGGGTAGACCATCATGATGTTCGCAAAGGTGCGGAAGTGCGGGAACACGCAGAACACCCAATAGAAGCGGATGCCGCAGACGCAGATCATGGTGATGAGGGCGGGCGTGAGCGAGATGCCAAAGCCGCGCAGGTAGCCGGACATGTTTTCGTAGAACATGCTAAAGGCGTACGCCGGGAAGATCGAGCACACGCGGATATAGCCGATCGAGACGATGTTGGGATCGCTGTTGAACAGCGACAAGATCTCGCGCCCCAGGCCGACAATAACGATAATCGTGGTGAGTGCAACGATACCGCCTTCGACCAGGCAGACCTTGAGCGTTTTGGTGCAGCGGTCGATCTGGCGGGCACCGTGGTTTTGTCCCACAAAGGTAGTGCAAGCCTGGCTAAAGCTGTTGAGCAGGTTGTAGCACACGTACTCCAGACTCATGGCGGCGCTCGATGCCGCCATGACCTCGGTGCCCAGGCTGTTGATGGCAGACTGGATGATGATGTTGGCGACGGCAAAGACGGCGCTTTGGATGCCGGCGGGCAGGCCGATCTTGACGATGCGCTTGAGGGCGACGGGGTCGATAGCCAGGTCGCGTGGGGTGACGCGGACGACGGAGTCGGTCTTGAGTAGGCGGATAAAGAGCGTAGCGGCGCTGACGGTGTAGGCGATGGCGGTGGCGATGGCGACGCCCGCGACACCCCAGTGGAGTACAGGGACAAAGATGAGGTCCAGGCCAATGTTGAGGACGGTGGACACGGCAAGCGCCTGCAGCGGCATGCGGGTGATGCCGACGGAGCGGAAGATCGCGGCCTCAAAGTTGTAGAGCAAGATCGAGGGCATGCTGAGCAAAAAGACGCGTAGGTAGAGTGAGGCGAGCGGCATGGTCTCGGCGGGAACGTTGAGCGCGGCGAGCATGGGCTCGGCAAAAATCTCGCCCAGGGCGATGACGGCAAAGCCCACGAGCGCCATTAAAATCGAGGTATGGACGGCGCGTTTGACCATGTTTTGGTCGTTGCGGCCGATAGCGTTGGCGATGACCACGTTGGAGCCAAGCGACATGCCAATAAACAGGTTGAGCATAAGACTGGTAAGCGGAACATTGGAGCCGACCGCCGCCATGGCGAGGGTTCCCTGGTCGCCCGAGAAGTTACCGATGATGACCGTGGCGATGAGGTTCGACAGCTGCTCCAAGATGCTCGTGGCGGCCACGGGGAAGGCGAACAGGGGAATATTGCGCCACAGCGAGCCGGTGGTCATATCGATGTGCTTAGATACGGTGTCAGCCATACGCTCTCAATCTCTAACATGCTCTTTCGTGCTTATTTGCGCAGACGATGATACTCCTAATGCAACCAGTCGGCACTTAGGGACGTTCCTTTTCTGCCGGCAGCTGGGGACACTCCTTGTAGCCATTGGGGACGTCCTTAAACGACTAGTCATTCAAGAACGTCCCCAATGACTAGGCGGGGAAGGCGTGCGACAATGGTGGACGTTGTGTTGTTCGCGCTAAGGAGTTGCCATGTTGTTGTGTCCCGTTTGCCATGAGCCGTTGGTGGACAATGAGCGCGGTGCTGCATGTGCGGGCGGACACCGGTTTGACCGTGCGCGCGAGGGCTATCTATATCTACTGCGCTCGTCCAAGAGCGGCGACTCCATGGGCGATCCCAAGTCACAGGCGCGCAGCCGTCGCGACTTTCTGAACCGCGGTTACTATGCGCCGTTGCGCGATACGATGGTCGAGCTCGTGCGCAAGCAGGTGTCTGGGCGCGCCGCGTTTACGAAAGATCCCATGACGCTGCTCGATATTTGCTGCGGTGAGGGCTACTACACCAGCGCCATGGGCGCGGTGCCGGGCGTGGATGCTTACGGTTTCGACTTGGGCAAAGAGATGGTTCGCCTGGCCGCCAAGCGCGGCGATGCGACCTATTTTGTGGCCAATATGAAGGATGTCCCCGTGGCCGATGGCGCCTTCGATATGGTGACCGAACTCTTTGCTCCCTTTAACGAGCGCGAGTTTGCCCGCGTGCTGGCGCCAGAGGGTTCACTCTATACCGTGGTACCGGGTGCTCGTCATCTCTTTGGGCTCAAAGAGGTGCTCTACGACACGCCGTACCTTAACGATGAGAAGCTGCCGAAGACCACCGAGCTCGAGTTAGTCGGAACGCAGCGGGTGTCTGCGAATATTACGCTTAAGACCCAGGCCGACATCGAGGCGGTGTTCCAGATGACACCGTACTACTACCGCACGCGCCCCGCCGACAAAGAGCGCCTGGCAAACCTCGATACCCTTCAGACTGACATCGACTTCATCATCGCCGAGTACCGCCACAGCTAACAACCTGCCAAAAAGGGACAGGTTTATTTTGGTAGGTTTTATCTGGGCAAACGTAAAGGGCCGACCGCGGAGATGCGCGATCGGCCCTTTTTAGTTGCTTGGCTGCAGAGGTTATGAGAAGCGAGCGCTTATAGGCGGTCCTTGTTCTCGGCTTTAACGGCGTGTGCCTGCTGAACAAAGAACAGGTCGTAGACCACGATGACAAAGGCGCCAAAGTTTATGGCGTCGCCGCCAAACGCGGGAAGCGTGAGCACCGCTTGGGCAAGCGTGGCGACCGCGGCAACAATACCGAGCTTAAACGCGCCGTCCACCTGCGAAGGCTTGTTGGCGCCCTTGATACCGGCGACGCCTGCGGCAAGGTCGACGAGACCCTTGGCGATAAGCACGACCGCCGCGAGCGTGGCGTACGAACCGTACGTGGAATCGAGACCGCCCGTGGCGATACCGACGCCGGCGGTGACGAGGCTGGCGATGCCCAAAACAAAGTAGATGAGAGCAAGGATTTTGAGAGTCTTGCGAGTGAAGCTCATGGCTGGTCCTTTCGATACGAGTACGCCAACTTGGCGCACCCAATGTACTGCACATATGGTGAAGCACATTGTAGTTCAACGCAGCGATGCATGCGCCTGAAAGCGCTTTGAGCCCGCGCGGCCCAACCCAACCTTTCAAAAGGGAAAGCTGGACGTAAGCCAAATCGATGGCAGCTCATGTGCGGCGCTGAGATGATGAGGCCGTAACAAGGAGCTGGTCTCAAGGAGGAGCCATGATGTACGGAGCAGGGCAAGTGCGTGAGCCGCGGTCGTTGGGAAGGCGCATGGGTGATTCCGTGATCGCTGCTGTGTGCACGGGATTGATGGCGGTGCTTTGCATTGGGATGCTGTGGGCCATGTCGCATGTGGGACAATAGCGGACGGTTGGGTGCCGACATAAACGGTGCCCTGCGTATTCGTTTTGCTTGTTAAGGAGTGTCCATGGGCGTCGTCGATCCCTTATCTGTTGCTCGGGCCGCGGGGCTTGAGCTGATCGGGAAGCCCGAGGGCCTCACGCTCACCGACGGCACGATGGAGCTGCGCGCCGATTTTGGCCGCATGCTGCCGCGACTCAAGCAGGGCCGTCTGCAGCAAGAGCTGTTGGTAAAGGCTGCGCGCACAAAGGGCATCGAGCGACCATGGGCAATTGACGCTACGGCAGGCTTTGGCGAGGATTCGCTGCTGTTGGCGGCCGCGGGCTTTACCGTCGATCTGTATGAGCAGGACTGCGTGATCGCGGCGCTCCTTCAGGATGCTTTGGAGCGCGCGGCGGATGATCCGGCGCTTGCGGCTGCCGTGGCACGCATGTGCTTACATGCGGGCGAGGACAGCATTGCGGGCCTTCGTCAAACCGTCGAGCTGGTCGAGCAGGGCGAGCTCGCAGCACCCGACGTGGTGTACCTGGATCCCATGTTTCCCGAGCGCACCAAGAGTGCAGCGGTCAAAAAGAAGTTCCAGCTCCTACATCATCTGGAGCAGCCATGCGCCGACGAGGAATCGCTGGTCGAGGCGGCGCTTGCTGTGCATCCGCGCAAGGTCGTTATCAAGCGGCCGGTAAAGGGCCCGCTGCTTGCCGGCGTTAAGCCGAGCTATCAACTTGCGGGCAAGGCCGTTCGCTACGATGTTTTGGTGCCGCCGCGCCCGTAGCTTGTGTGCGATTACCGGGGCTTCGCTAGTGCCGTGCCGATGCGGTCCCTATTTCCAAGGGTGCGACGTCAGGTGCCAGCCGCCGCAGTATTCGCATTTGTAGCAGGCCAGCCCGCGGCGTCCGCGGTTTTCGCAGTCGGCCATAACGGCTTCGGCCTCGGCGCGCGTGTCGTAACGGTTTTTGCGCTCGCACGACTTGTAGCGCCAGGCTTCATCGCGCTCGGCGTCTAGGGCGTCGCGGCGCTCGTCCTCGAGCGCAAACAGGTCGCTCATATCGCCGCCGGTAGCAGCGCCCAAAAACTCGCTTTTGGCCTTTGACCAGGCGGCTCGCTTTTTGCTTCCCATCTGCTTCGCGCCTCTCTCCAAACGCTGGTATCATTGCTCAACCAAAGTGATACCAATAAACGTGAGGTCGCCGCGTGATGATCAGAAAAACCCTCGATACCGACATTCCCGCCGTCATGGCTATTTATGACGCGGCCCGCGCCTTTATGCGCGCGCATGGCAACGCCACGCAGTGGCCCGAGGGCACGCCTTCGGCCGAGCAGCTGGCTGCCGATATCGCTGCCGGTGGCAGCTATGTGTGCGAAGTCGACGGCCGCGTGGTGGCGACGTTTGCCTTTTTACCGGGCCCGGACGAGTGCTATGACGTCATTGAGGACGGTCAATGGCGTAGCGACACTCCGTACGCCGTGCTGCACCGCGTGGCATCCGACGGCACCACGCATGGCGTTGCGGCCGCGATGTTTGCCTTTGCCAAGGAACGTATCGACCATCTGCGTATCGACACGCACCAAGACAACCTGCCTATGCAGGGCGCCATCGCCAAGGCCGGGTTTAAGCGCGCCGGTATCGTATATGTGTCGGACGGTACGCCGCGCGTCGCGTTTGATTGGCTGCGCGAGGCATAAAGGCCGAGTCGCATACCAGCGTTTCACCGAAATGAAAATGGCCCCGAGTGGGGCCATTTTTGGTAAAACGCGTTGTTGTGGGGCTCGCGTTGTTATCGCCCCAGATGAGCCCGGGCAGACAAAAAGGGGAGGTGCCGGCTTTCGCAAGGCGCGAACCTACGAAAATCGCCGCGCGGCAACGCGGGACGATGAGCTCGGTCGGGGGATAGGGCCCGCTTCGCCCGCCGGCCCGTAAATTGTATCATCCAGTGTGGAGCGTGAGTGCCCGTTGCCGCGTGCGATGGGCTTGTAGCTTGTAATAAGAGGAGAGCCATGTCGAAGCAGGCAGTCGTTGGAATCTTGGCGCATGTCGATGCCGGCAAGACCACGTTGGCCGAGGCCATGTTGTTCAACGTGGGTCGCATTCGCAAGCGCGGCCGCGTGGACGATGGCGATTCGCATCTGGACACTAACGCGATCGAGCGCGAGCGCGGCATTACGATCTTCTCGTCGCAGGCCGTGCTCGACCACGGCGATACCCACGTCATGCTTGTGGATGCGCCCGGCCACGTCGATTTTTCGGCCGAGGCGGAGCGCACGCTGCGCGCGCTCGACTATGCGATTTTGGTTGTGGGTGCCAACGACGGCGTGCAGGGGCACACCGAAACCCTGTGGCGCCTGCTTGCGCGCTATGACATTCCGACGTTCATCTTTATCAACAAAATCGATTTGGAGAATCCCGGCCGCGATGTTTTGCTGGCACAGCTTGGGCAACGTCTTTCCGAGGGCTGCCTGGATGCCAGCGAACTGTTGGTGGGTGGTGCCGTTCAGGAGGACGCTGCTGCGTTGGACGAGGCGGCGCTCGAGGAGTTTCTCGACGCAGGGGAGCTTTCGACTGCCACGCTTTCGCGGCTGGTCGCAGAGCGAAAGTTGTTTCCCTGCTTTGCGGGCTCGGCGCTCAAGGACCAGGGTGTGGCAGAGCTACTCGACGGCATATGCGCTTTGATGCGCGAGCGAACATGGCCCCAGGAGTTCGCCGCGCGAGTCTACCGCGTGAGTCGTGGAGACCGTGGCGAGCGTCTTGCCTGGGTCAAGGTGACGGGCGGTGTACTGCGTGCAAAGCAAGTTGTCGAGGGATGCTCTGGCGCCTCCACTTGGGAGCAAAAGATCGACCAGGTGCGCATCTATAACGGCGAGAAGTATGAGCTTGCCCAAGAAGTTGCTGCTGGCGGTATTTGTGCCGTGACGGGCCTTGCGCACGTTCGCCCAGGGGATGCCTTGGGGGCGGAGCCCGTGGGCGATGCGCCTGTCATCGCTCCGGTCCTCACCTATACGGTGCTTCCGGGCGAACACGATGTCCACGCGGTGTTCAAAGCGCTGACTGAGTTGGCGGACGAGGATCCCATGCTCGGCGTAAGCTGGAACACTCATCTTGAGCAGATTCATTTGCAGTTGATGGGCGCCGTGCAACTTGAGGTCGTGCAGCAGGTGTTGGCCGATCGCTTTGGCCTTTCGATTGCGTTTGAGCCCGGCGGTATTCTCTATAAGGAGACTATTTCGCAGCCGGTCGAGGGCGTGGGCCACTTTGAGCCGCTGCGCCACTATGCCGAGGTGCATCTGCGCCTGGAGCCGTTGCCAGCGGGTTCGGGCGTGCAGTTTGGCACCGTGGCCTCGACCGACGAGCTCGATCTTAACTGGCAGCGTTTGGCACTCACCAACGCCATGGAGCGCGATCACCTGGGCGTGCTGACCGGCTCGCCCATCACCGATGTGCGTATTACGCTCACGGGCGGCCGTGCGCATGCCAAACACACCGAGGGCGGCGACTTTCGCCAGGCCACGTACCGCGCGATTCGCCAGGGTTTGATGCAGGCGCGTGAGGTCGGCGCGGCGGTGCTGTTGGAGCCGTGGTACCGCTTTGAGCTCGAGGTGCCGGGGGAGTGCGTGGGTCGGGCGCTCTCGGATGCTACGCGCATGGGTGCCGAGTACGAGCCGCCGACGATGGCGGGAGACCGGGCGAAGCTTGTGGGTCGCGTGCCGGCATCCGAGGTGCAGGACTATGCCCTGGAGGTAGCTGCCTACACGAGCGGTCGCGGGCATCTGTACCTGGAGTTCGCCGGCTATGCGGCTTGCCATGATGCCGAGCGCGTCATCGAGACGGCCGCCTATGAGCCCGAGGCCGATCTGCCCAACACGCCCGATTCGGTCTTTTGCTCTCACGGCGCCGGTTACACGGTCAAATGGTACGACGTCCCCGCCGCGGCGCACGTAAAGGTCGATCCCGCCACCTTCCGCCCCTGGCGAGCAGCAGACGCGGAGTTTTTCTGCCGTAGGTGATAGAAGGGCGGCCCCTTTGTTACCTGCTGTTGGTATAACTCGGTATAAGTTGGTATAACTATAGGCAGGGTTTGCCAATCCGAGGAGGCCGATATGAATCCAAATCCCTTTAAGCCCACGGCTGGCAAGCGGCCTCCGATACTCATCGGTCGCGAGTCGGTCATCGAGGATTTTGAGGAAGGACTCGACAACGGCGCTGGAGCGCCGGGCAGGCTCATGCTCATTACGGGAAATCGCGGCTGCGGCAAGACGGTTCTCCTGCGGGAGCTGCAACGTCTAGCCAGCGAGCGCGGATGGGCGGTTGTCTCCGATTCCGCGTCGCTTGGCTTATGCGACCGCTTGGCCGATGCGCTTCGATCGAATAAACCCGTTGTGACGTCAATGGAGTTCGGTCCGTCGTTTGGTCGGACGTCGGTCGAGGCGGCGCGGGCAAAGGGCGAAACGTTGCGGGGGCTGGTCAACGAGCGCCTCAAGAAGCTCGGTCCAGGCAAGGGCATATTGTTTGCGATTGACGAGGCGCAATCTGCGTCTATCGAGGAACTGGCGGCTCTTGCCGTTCTCTATCAGCAGGTGCTCGGAGACCAGGATGCCACGGGATTGCCCGATAGCGACCAGCGCGGTCTTGCGCTGGTGTTCGCCGGCTTACCCAGTATGGTTGACGATCTGCTCGAAGAGCCGAGCGTGACGTTTTTGCGGCGTGCCCAGCAGCGTACGCTGGGGGCGATATCCTTGCCCAAGGTGCGTGATTCGTATATCCAGACGGTCAAAGACGCTGGTCTTCACGTTGACGCGGAGACGGCGGACCTTGCGGCACACAAGAGCATGGGGCATCCCTACATGGTTCAGCTGGTGGGCTATTACATGTGGCGGTCTGCTGTTCGACGCGGCTCGCAGGTCATCGAAAGGCGCGATGTCGAGGATGGCCATGCGGATGCCGTCTCCGAGTTCTACGAAGCGGTTGACGCGCCCCTGTATTACGGGCTGCGCAGTCCACAGCGCCTTTTTATCGAGGCTATGGCGGTTGACGAGAACAAACCGACGCGCATGGCGGATATCATTGAGCGTTGTGATCGTACCCAGAGCTGGGCGAGTAAATATCGCGCAAGCCTGATTCGCGAGCGCGTCATCGAGGCTGCCGGATACGGCCTCGTCCGGTTTACCGTGCCCATGCTGGGCGAGTATATTCGCGACCGCATTTTATGGCATGAGTAGGGTGATAAAGGTGACGGAACAGAAGATGAGCCCGCAGGCTATCGAGGTGCGCGGCGCGCGTGTACACAACCTCAAGGACATCGATATCGACATTCCGCTGGGAAAGCTCGCGGGCATTGCCGGCGTATCGGGTTCGGGCAAGAGTTCGCTGGCGCTGGGGGTTCTTTATGCCGAGGGCTCGCGTCGCTACTTGGAAGCACTCAGCACCTATACTCGCCGTCGTCTGACGCAGGCCGAGCACGCCCAGGTGGACGAGGTGCTGCACGTGCCGGCGGCGCTCGCGCTGCACCAGCGTCCGAGCGTGCCGGGCGTGCGCTCCACCTTTGGCACCATGACCGAGCTCAACAACAGCCTGCGTCTGCTCTTTAGCCGTTGCGCCCATCACGTGTGCCCGCATTGCGGGGCGCGTGTGGAGCCAAGCCTCAACGTAGCGGCTGGCCTGTCGCTCGCGTGTCCGACGTGCGGCCGCGAGTTCTACGCTCCGAGCGCCGAGGACCTTGCCTTTAACAGCGGCGGTGCGTGTCCTACCTGCGGCGGCACCGGCGTTATGCGCGAGGTGGACGAGGCGAGCCTGGTGCCCGACGAGTCAAAGACCATCAACGAAGGTGCGGTGCTTCCCTGGGGTACGCTCATGTGGGATTTGATGAAGCAGGTCGCCGGCGAGATGGGTGTGCGTACCGACGTGCCGTTTAACCAGCTCACGCCTCAAGAGCGCGACATCGTGTTCCACGGTCCGGCGGTTAAGAAGCACATTCTCTACGTTCCCAAAAACGGTGAGGGCGCCACGCCGCTCGACTTCACCTATTACAACGCCGTCTATACCGTCGAGAATGCGCTCGCCAAGGTCAAGGACGATAAGGGTTTAAAACGCGTTGCGCGCTTTTTGCGCGAGGGAGCATGCCGCGATTGCGGCGGCACGCGTCTCTCCGAGGCTGCGCGCCAGCCCCAGGTGCGCGGTATCAATCTGGCGCAAGCGGCGGCCATGACGCTGGGCGGGGCGATTGAGTGGGTGCGCGGGGTGCCCGCATCCTTGCCGCCCGAGATGCGGCCCATGGCGACGGATATCTGCGATTCGTTTTTGAGCGCGGCCCGTCGTCTGGTCGACCTGGGTCTCGATTACCTTTCACTCGATCGCGCCGGTGCCACGCTCTCCACGGGTGAGCGCCAGCGCGTACAGCTTGCTCGCGTGGTGCGCAACCGATCGACGGGCGTGCTTTATGTGCTGGACGAGCCTTCGATCGGCCTGCATCCTGCCAATGTCGACGGCCTGGTGGGCGTGATGCGCGATCTGGTGGATGACGGCAACACCGTGGTTGTTGTCGACCACGATACGCGCGTACTGGCGGAAGCCGACTATCTGGTTGAGATGGGCCCCGTTGCCGGAGCAGGCGGCGGCAATGTAATCGCCGCTGGTACGGTAGACGAGGTTGAGCAATCGCAGGACAGCCGTATCGCGCCGTTTTTGCGCGCCGAGCCCAAGCGCTTGCGTCCGCAGGTGATTGACGACGAAATGTTCGACCAGGGCCATATCCGCATGGCGACCGATGCCATCCATACCGTCAAGCCGCTCGAAGTCGATATCCCGCGCGGCCGCTTGGTCGCGGTCACGGGCGTTTCGGGTTCGGGCAAGACGACGCTCGTGCTCGAGACGCTCATTCCGGCACTCAAGGCGCAGGCAGCCGGCGAGCGCCTGCCGGGGCACGTGCGTTGGGTCGATGCCGAAGGCATTGCCCGCGCCAACCTGATTGACGCCACTCCCATCGGCGCCAACGTGCGCTCGACGGTGGCGACTTATGCCGACATCCATGACGAGCTGCGCCGCGCCTTCGCCCGTACGCCCGAGGCCAAGGCAGCCGGCTACAAGGCGGGCGCCTTTAGCTACAACACCGGCGCCTTGCGCTGCCCTACGTGTGACGGCACGGGCTCGATATCGCTCGACGTGCAGTTTTTGCCCGACGTCGAGATCGTCTGCCCGGCATGTCGCGGCTCACGTTATGCAGACGCGGCTTCGCATATCCATCGCGAGGGCAAGGACGGGAGCTTGCTTACGCTGCCGCAGCTCATGGATATGAGTGTGGACGAGGCCATCGACGCCACGGTGGGGCTCAAGAAAGTTCAGGCACGCCTACAGACCTTGCACGACTTGGGCCTAGGCTACCTCACGCTCGGCGAGCCCACGCCGGCGCTCTCGGGCGGCGAGGCTCAGCGTCTTAAGCTCGCGAGCGAGATGAGCCGCGTGCAGGATGATGCCGTATTCGTATTCGACGAGCCTACGATC
The DNA here is from genome assembly GCA_048501115.1 of Collinsella aerofaciens. Lineage (GTDB taxonomy): Bacteria > Actinomycetota > Coriobacteriia > Coriobacteriales > Coriobacteriaceae > Collinsella > Collinsella aerofaciens_CD. The sequence goes on from DBFRZS010000024.1 coordinate 57,111, forward strand.
GGCCTGCATCCGCTCGATGTTCAGGTGCTATTGAACGTGTTTGATGGCCTCGTTGCCAAGGGCGCCACGGTTATCGTGATCGAACACGATCTCGACCTTATCCGTAACGCCGATTACGTGATCGACATGGGCCCGGGCGGTGGCGACGCGGGCGGGCAAATCGTCTGCGCCGGCACGCCGGGCGACATCGCAGCTTGCTCCGCAAGCATCACCGGCCGCTACCTATAGACAATGAGGCAAAGGGACAGCCCCTTTGCCTCATTGATGCCTATTTCACGCATTGAGCCGCGAGATAGTCGCGGAAGAATGGCAATTCAAATGCGACGAGCCCTCGTCCTCGTTCCCCGATGATGCCGGCATCTATCATGCGGCGTCGGTAGCGGGAGACCTGCTGCGGCGAACGCTTAAGGCGCTCGACAAGGTCAGCGGTGGTGGACTCTTCCTCGTCATCGAGCATGGCGATGAGGAATCGCTTGTCCTCTGCAGTGAGTTCCCGATAGGTTGCCGCGAGGATTCGGTCGTCCATCTCGTCGCGCGCGATTTTGATTCCCAGGTCAAAGTCGCGTGACGAGATCTCCTTCGAATCGCTTGTGAGATCCCAGGCACGGTAGCCTACGAGTTGCAATAGGAAGGGAAAACCAGAGATCGAGCGAACGGCTCTATCGATTCCCTCAGCATCTGCCAGGCGATCGTTTTCCTGGATTGTGCGAATCAAGGCCTCGCGCACGTCATAGTCGGCAATGCGACCCAGATGATATTGTTGGGCGCGGCGAAGGAACGAGACCGTCTTGTGGTTCAGTAGCGTCGATACGTTGTTGGGAAGTCCCGCCATGAGCAGGGCGACGCGTTTCCCATCGGTCACAAAGTGTTGATACGACGCTGCGAGCTGAATCATCTCGTCGAGTGTCGGGTCCACCTCGTCAACCGTGACGAGCAGACCGGTGCCCGCCTCGTTGAGCTGGTCGATGATGTCGCTCATGCGATAACGCCAGGTTGAGGCATCGTGAACGCGATTGACCTCGATGCTGCCGAGCGGTGCAATTCCGAGACCGGTGACTTCGAAGTACTTAGACGGGTCAATAAGATGGCCGGCAGCACGTTTCGCCCCGAACTCGATTTCCTCAAGCATTCCCGGGAGCGCGGTTGTCTTTACGGCAATCCAGCCGTGGGATTCCGCCCTTGTCGCGAGCGACGACATGAGAGCGGTTTTACCGGTTCCACGCGCGCCTGAGAAGATCGAGGTCAATTCTGGGCGCCTGCGCTGGCTCAAGAAGGCACGGTCCAAATCCCGAATAATCTGTTGTCTGCCAGCGAGATGGGCAGGAACCTCGCCAAAGCTAGGGGTAAACGGGTTTTCGAGGTATTCCACAATGCTCTCCTTTCACACCGCCGTTTAACTTCATTTTACTTTAGTTAATTCTGATTAAAAGTGAGGGCTCTCTATCTAGAGCATCAATTAGGCGTGTGTGCCGTCGGCGTGGCGCTCGAATGTGACAAAGGGACAGCCCCTTTGTCACATTCCCGGAAAGCCTGTTTGGCGCAGGGCTTCGTAGAGGACGATGGCGGCGCTGTTGGAGAGGTTGAGTGCGCTGATGCGGTAGTCGTCCGGGTTGACGAAGTTGCCGCAGATGTCCTGTTGAAGGATGGCCTCATGGCTGTCCTCGGTATGCCCCAGCGATTCCTCGTGAGCTTCCCAAGCCTCGGCGTTATCGAGTGAGTCGCAATCGCGCAGCATGGGGATGCGCTCGCAACGCTCGGGCGCCGCGGCAAGCAGTGGCTCGGGAATGCCCGAGCTCTCGCTGCCAAAGACCAAAAAGTCGCCGTCGCGGTAGGTGCTTTGCGCATAGGTACGGCGCGCCTTTTTGGTCAGCAAGTGCAGGCGCTTGTCGGCGGGGGAGAGATCGTTGCGCGCAAGGAAATCCTCCCAGCCGGCATAGGTGGTCACGTCCAAGTTTTGCCAGTAGCCCAGGCCGGCGCGACGCACCGTCTTGTCGTCGAGCGAAAAGCCCAGTGGCTCCACCAGATGTAGGCGGGCGCCGGTAACCACGCAGGTGCGGCCGATATTGCCCGTATTGGCCGGAATCTCGGGCGCATACAGCACAATGTTGAACATGAATCTCCTTGGCATAGAACGAAAAACCACCACGAAGGGCACCTTCGTGGTGGTTTGGCGGTTACGTAGGCGGACAAATGCCCGCTTGGATAAACCTAGGCGCGGTGCCAGTCGGTCAGGCAGGCATCGAGGGAGGCGATGAGCGCATCCTTGTCCATGTGACGGCCGATGATGCACAGGCTCGTCATGCGGTCGCCCGTCTCGTCGTTCCAAATCTGCATGATCTCGGGGTTCTCGTCGATGATCTTCTGCTTCTCGCCCTCGGGCGCCGAGTCGACAAACAGGCCGTTCTCCATCAGGCGCATCTGGTGGCCGGCCTGCTCAAACATGTAGCACATGTCCGGATTGCCGGTCTGCCACAGCGGACCCTTGACGCGAATGACCTCGTCGGGCCACTCCTGCTCAACAAAATCGGTGAACTTCTGCAGGTCAAACGGCTTGCGGCGCGAGTACACAAAAGTCTCGATGTCGTACTCGAGCACCTCGGGGTCGTCGTGCTCCTCGGGATGCTCCATGGCCTCGATCCAGGCGGCGGAGTTGTAGGCGCGCATAAAGTCGAAGCGGTCGGTGTCGAGCAGCTCCTCCATGGGGACCTCGCCGTTTTGGGCCTCGACGATCACGGCGTCTTTCTGCAGGCTGCGCACGATGGCCTTAAGCTCGGCGATCTGCTCAGGGCTCACGGTATCGGTCTTGTTGAGGATCAGCGTGGAGCAGAACTCGATCTGCTGGATGAGCAGGCTCTCGATGTCGTCCTCGTCGATATCCTCGGCCAGCAGGTCGCGACCGCCGTTGAACTCGTCGTACATGCGGGCGCAGTCGACCACGGCCACGATGTTGTCGAGCGCGAGCTTGGGCTCGCCGCCCACCTTGGCCTCGTCGCAGAAGCTCGAGATGGTGTAGGCGATGGGGATGGGCTCGCAAATGCCCGAGGCCTCGATGATGATGTAGTCGAAGTTGCCCGAATCGGCGATGCCCTGCAGCTGGTTGGCAAGGTCGTCCGAAAGCGTGCAGCAGATGCAGCCGTTGGTGAGCGGGATGAGGTCGTCGGTTTCGGAAAGACCGCCGTCGGCGATAAGGCTGGCGTCGACATTGATCTCGCCGATGTCGTTGACGATCACGGCGGCGCGGATGCCGCCGTCGTTAGCGAGGATGTGGTTGAGCAGCGTGGTCTTGCCGGCACCGAGGTATCCGGTAAGCATGATGATCTTCACGGGTTTGTTGGGCATGTGCCCTCCTTTGTTAGACATGGCTTACAGTTGAATCTTATGCCAAACGCCTGCTCTTATACCCACGCGCCGGTAAATTACACAGGCTACTCCCAGGCTCCCCACACGTCCGGGCAATAGCCGACGGTTGCCTTCTTGCCGTTGCGCACGATGGGCTCGGCCAGGACCTGCTGATTCTCGAGCAACTTATCGAAGCGCTGACTGGGGGTAAGGTGCTGGATGAGCGCGAGCGTCTCCTCGTCCTTGGCTTTGGGGTTGAGTAGCTTGTCGATGCCGCCGACCGCCTGCATCACACTCGTGAGCTCGCCCTTGCTCATCTCCTTTTCTTTAAGGTCAATAAACTGCACTTTAATGCGGCGCTCCTTAAAATAGCGCTGCGCCTTTTTGGTGTCGAACGACTTTTTGGTGCCGAAGATTTGTACGTTCATAGTATATTCCGCCGTTCTACCTGATGAAGTTGGTGCGCTCGCGATCGGCTTCGGGGGCTTCGATGCCGGCAGCCTTGCCTGCCTCGATGCAATGCAAGAGCCAGGCCATGTTCTTGCCGATGTTTCGCATGGTGGCCAGACCCTCGGCATCCTGGGCAGCCTCGCCCGGCGCAGCGCCAAAGACGTTGTTCCAGTAGGTGGAGGCGACCACGGGCATCTGGTTGATGGTGAAGTACTTGTTGAGTACGTCGAAGGTGGTCGACGTGCCGCCGCGACGGGCAACGGCGACGGCAGCGCCCGGCTTGTATGCAAAGGCTTTGCTGCCGGCATAGAATGCGCGATCGAGTGCCGAGAGAATGCGTCCGCTGGGGTGCGCATAGTAGACGGGTGAGCCAAAGACGAAGCCATCTGCCTGCTCGGCGGCAGCGATGAGCTCGTTCACCACGTCATCGTCAAAGGTGCAGCGACCGCCAAGCTTGCCGCACTGGCCGCAACCGATGCAATCGCGAATGGGCTTGGCGCCCAGCTGAAACACCTCGGTATCAATACCTTCGGCATTGAGCTGCTCGGCGATCTCGGCGAGTGCGCGGGCGGTGTTGCCGTTTGCCTTGGGGCTGCCATTGACCAAAAGAACCTTCATCACAAACTCCCTCTGCTGTCGGTGACTTCTGCGGAGGATTATCGCACGAGAGGGCAGATGGCGTGGTGCGCGATTCCAGCGACCGCCCATCATACGCCCCGTCTCGATCGGTAGCTTCATCCGAGGGCCAACGGCGGGCTCGCTCACCAGGTACGAGAGGGACACGGTCCAGAGGATGTTGGAGCGCGGGGCCTCATGCAAGCCGATTGTGAGGAGTCTGGGCAGGTCGCCTTCGATGGCGAACTCTGAGGTCTTAGAAGGCGGGCTGCTGTGCGGCTTGAGGAACGATCTCGGCGGGCAGGAAGTGGCGGCGTGGCAGAACTGGCAGTTCGACAAATACGGAGATCGAAAACTCCGCAGAGGTTTCGCCGGAGGCCAATTGCTTTTCACGCTGCCGTCGCTTGCGGGTGTTTTCAAGCGGGTGAAGCTAGCGGGTCGTCGACACCTTCATGTCCCGCACGATGTAGTTCATAGTGCGGTAAATTTGCATGCGCAGTTTTATCGCGCAGATGAATTCATGATAGGTGAATCTGATCTGTGCCCCCGTCCTGCGGTATGTGACGTAGTCCGGCCTCGCCCCGTTTATATTTCGACCTTAAGGCGAGTGCCGCATGTTTAAAACGTATTGGGAATACGTTTGCAAAAGAGCAAGCCAAAGGGTACAAATTCTCCTATTTCTTTCATATCGTCCTTTTTCTTTAAACAGACAAAGATAAGGCGAAAGATTGTCCTATAATAAAAACATCAAATTGAGTTTTAATGTGGGCTTATATAACGGTTTTCATGATTGGGGAATCTGCCATCCACTTTAGGTCCGAGGAAGCCGCCAATGTCTTTAATTTGTAGGACTCAAACTTACAGCTTTTGAATCCATTACATACTCATTACAGATAATTAGAAATAAACGAGAATTGCTAGGTCCATAACTGCAATTAAGTATTTCGTAAGCACGAAAGAGAGCGGATTGTATATGAATTATCTTAGCTCGGCCTCAGTTGATGTGACCTATCGATGCAATTTGCGATGTCGGCATTGTTTTGATTTCGGCGGGGAATGTGCCTATGAGGAAATGAATGATGACGAACTGATCAGCGTTTTTCGACAGCTTGCCTTGATTGATCTTTCGTCGATTTGCATTTGTGGCGGAGAGCCCATTCTTAGGTTTGATTTGATTCGTCGCGCCGTGAGGTTAGTTAAGGAGCTTAATCAAGGCACTCTCGTGTCAATGGTCAGCAATGGCATTCTTTGGACAGAAGAAATTGCTGACGCCCTAAAAAGAGATGGACTGGATTTAGTGCAGTTTAGCCTCGATGGGCTTTCAGATGCGTCTTATGACCATGTGAGGTTGAGTAACGGTAAGCTCCATCGAGTACTGGATGCGATTAAGATCGCACGAAGACACGGAATAAGGGTCGCAGTTGCTTCTCTCCCCCATGCTAGGAATATAAAGGAATACCCTTCAATAATAAGTTTTTGTGAAAAAGAAGGTGTAAGTTTTTTTAGAGCACAGCCTTTGATGCCGCTCGGACGAGGTGAGCTGAATTATAAGGATCTGTGCCTAACGCCCGAGCAAAATGATGCGCTTGCTGCATATTTGAGCGCGCGCAATGCTGTTTCTCAAATGCAGATTACCTGGGGTGACCCCGTAGATCATTTGTATATGTATAGGGAGACAGGGAGAATTCCGCAAATATGCGTCAATGCGTATGGGGAGCTCTCGGTGTCTCCTTACCTGCCGATTACCATTTGGAATCTAAATCGAAATACTCTGCGGGACTATATTGATCTCGAAATAGATAGATATGCGTTACGGCACCCAATTGTCGAGAAGTGCCTAGCTCGTATAGAGGAGCTTTCGGACTTCACAAGTATCCAACAGGGGCTTCCTGTTCTTTTCAAAGAAAGGAACATAGATATATCTCAAGAATTGGAGGATGCTGCACGTGTGCACGGGGGTAAGTTGCGTAAAAGCAGTTAGGGCTAAAGAGAGCGACTGCAAAGAGGTTTTGTCTTTTGTTTATAGAGCCAATGAAAGCATGGATCAATATGTCGTGCTTGACCCATTCTCAACTATACAAAATGGAAAGATGAGAGGACGTCTAATTAGGCAGACTCTATTTGATGGGCGTTATCAGGTTTGCCTGATCAGGGCTGATTCCATCGAACCTTGCGGAATGCTGATTACGGCTAAGGGCGCTGCACTAAGAGGCAGGTCTAGCAGTTTGGTTTTATTTATATTGGAAAGGGGGATTCAAATTGCGGAGTTGCGCTGGGAAGGTTCGGAAACGCCATGTCGAGTAGCCGCTATCACTAAGGATGGCTGCGAATCTGGGCTCGAGCAGTTTGGGTTTAAATGGTCGGTGGCGGTAGAACTTGCGAACGGAAGCATGAATTACTATTTCCTAGAGGTAGGGTAAGGAAATATGAAGAAAAGAGAGATGCTGGGTGCTGTTCCGAGAATGCGGTATGCCGTACGCGTAAGGCACACTCAGACCGGTAGCGTTTTGACCGCGAACAGCTACTATATTCGTCTCAATGAAGATGCGCTCGCTATCGTTAATTTGATAGATGGAGAGCGGTGCATTAAAGATATCGCTAACGAAATTTGCGCCAATAAGAAGTTGTCCGGCAGCGATAGGTCAATCGTTGCCGATAAAGTTCTAAATACAGTTTTGAAAATATGGAAAACAGGCTTATTTCTCGAGGGCGATTTAGACGATCTTGCACCTAGGTTTCTGTATCAGCGTAACAATATCATGTATATTCCCTACTACGCGAAAGCCGCTTCACTGAGATGTTCGCATCTGTCTCCGATTGTTGATGGGTCTATAGTTCAAACGGTCAATGACATCTCGGATAACTTCGGCTCATCATCAGTCGTATTGGAGCTTCAGGACAACCAGCAAGAGTGTATGACGCAAATTGCTTTTGTAAGAACGATTGTTGAAGATGCCTACTTCCTATATTCAATATTTGGCGTAATTCCAAACTTGCAGCAATGGCAGGGAATTCGTGACTACATGTCGGTCTTCGAGCTTGTTTTTAAGAGCGAAACGACTCAAGAGGATTTGAAAAGTGATGGAATGCGAGATCTGAATTACCTGATCTATTCGGTGAGCGAAACAGATCGGTGTCTTTTGCCGCCCACTCTCTTGAAGGGAGTGATACCTAATGAGTTAATGGAAGGTGATATGGAGATTAGAGAATTGCAGATTGATCTGTAGTTTTGGAGACTATTGCCAAGTTAGAAAGAAGGTAAAAAATGGATTTTGATCCGCGGGTTGGTCCAGTTAACTTAAATGGTGGCAGTCAAGATCCGGAGCCAGCGGTGGGAGTTGCTATATTCCCGGCTGCAGTTTGGGCAGTTGCAGTTTATGACATCGTAGTTGGTGTTAACTACGGCGCAGTCGTTAATGCTGCTGCAGCGGCTATGGTTTATACGAAGGCGGTTGCTATCGAGTAATTCACACTTGGTTTGATTCGATTGTGAATGCGAAACTAGGACGGAAAGCAAAGGAAGTTCTATGGAAACAGGGGATGCTGTCTGCTTGATGACTTCGATTGCCCTGATTATCCTTTCAATCCAATACAGAAGAGGAAGATGGCTCTGCTCAATTGCTGGATATGATGTCACAAAAAGGGAGAGCGGGATTGATATACGCCCTTACGCAAATTTGATTTCTTCTGTGACGTTATGGATGGGGCTGCTGTTTTTTTTGTTGGCGGTAGAGGACTGGGTACGCGATTGGAATACCAGTGTTTTTGAAGCTTTGGTTCTACTTCTTTTCAGCTTGGCTTCTTTGTCGTTCGTGCGGCTAGTTAGGTTTGTGTTTATGAGACGATAGCCAGCGGAAGCGGGATGGACGACAAAATGGACCAATACAGTCAATTGTCAAAAGAATTTGATAGGGTTGGCTTAACAGATTTACTCGAGGGCATATCCCTGGCGGGGGATAGGTTTTATGTTGTTGAGCACTTATTTGCATCGGGTAAAGTAAACCAAGAATATCGAGGACTAGTGAGGCTTCTGTATCTTGGAGAGTCTGTGGCGCAAGCTGAAATGAAGCCATTTATTGAGCTGATTAAACTATTAGTGGACGCTGGCATCGTTATTTTAGAGGACGGGATTGTCCACTCAACGGGTCTGGTTTTAAATCGATATAGAGGTGTCTGGATTGTCGCGGATGCTCCACGGCCAAACCCTAAAAGATATTTCGGCCCAGATTCATTAGGACTTGCCAGGCGGCTGTCTCCTCAGCTCGGGAAGAAGGGGCTTGATTTGTGTGCGGGCTCTGGGATTCAGTCGCTGATCATGGCAGCGGGTGGCATGACGGTTACATCGGTGGAGATAAACGCCGAAACTTGTGCAACTAACATGCTTAATTCCAAGTTGAATGGGCTGGACGGTGCGATAAAAACGGTTCAAGGGAATTTGTATGAGAAGCTCGAACCTGATAGTAAATACGACTATATTGTTGCAAATCCTCCGCTGGTCCCCATTCCCAATGGACTTGAATATCCTTTTGTCGGAGATGGGGGATTTGATGGATGCCGAGTTAGCAACGAGATTATCGAAAAGCTCCCAGATTATTTAAGCGATGATGGTACCGCGTTGATGGTGGGAATGATGGCTTGTGCTGATAAGGACAGCCTGGATGCAGTCTCAATAGTGCAAGACATAATGAGCAGCGAGTTGTCGGGAACGATGTCTTTGCTGGGATATGACGAGGTCTATCCATGCTCTTCGTTTGTTGAGGGTGTTGCATGGAGTGCGTATTTGGCTAATCCAACAAGGTGGACATCAGTAGATGAGGCAATTGATGATGTTTACGAACTCTATCGAAATGACCACACTGCAGGCGTTTATTACTATGTGTTACGGCTGCGAAAGGACAGTTCTTTGGATAGAGGGTTGAATATAATTGACAACTCAAATAAAAGGCCCTGTTCAGAGGCGTGGTTGATATAATGATGCATTTCAAATGGCGGAGAGACGAGTGCGCGTTGTTCTGGCATGTGGTCAAAACAACGATGTCATGCCACGGTGCAAAGATGCTGATGGTCATGGTTCTGGTGAGCTATGCTCTGACATCGCTGTCACCGTATTTGAACGGACAGTTTGTTGATATGCTCGTTTACGGTCAGGACATGCATTCTATTTATATTTTAGCCTTTGCTATAGCATTATTGGGGATTATTTCGGCGGTCTTCTCTTACCTTGATTATCGACTTTATCCGAACACCTCCCACATTCATCCGCACATGTGCGGATGAATGTGGGAACCCGATACCCTGAGGGCCGGATCGGCCGGCCCCGGGAGATCGGAGGACGGCATGTCCAGAAAGAAGAAGAGTGG
>DBFRZS010000025.1:0-128792 GCA_048501115.1 Collinsella aerofaciens
CCTTCGACTCGAATTCTTGACGGCCTGAACAATCGTCAATATCGGTCGGAGGGGTGGCTTTGTAAAGCCGTTTGTCTCCACCCGCATAGCGGGTGGGTTGAAGCTGGCCGCTGCGCGCCCAGCAGACTAAAGTCTTGAACAAAAAAGGCGACCGCCCGCGAGGACGATCGCCTTTGTAAATTCTTGTGTTGTTTGTGCTAGGCGCGAGTCTTGATCTCCTCGATCACCTTGGCAACAAACTCGTCGACGCTCATCTGAACGGTCTCGTTGGAGCGATCGCGGACGGAAATGTTGCCGGCCTCGACCTCCTTCTCGCCCAGGATGAGCATGTAGGGCACGCGATCGATGCTGCGGGCCTCGCGGATCTTGTAGCCGATCTTCTCGTCGCGGTCGTCGCAGACCACGCGGATGCCGGCCTCCTCCAGCTTGGCGCACACCTCGTGGGCGTAGTCGCGGCTCTTCTCAGAGACGGGAAGCGCCTTGACCTGCACGGGAGCCAGCCAGGTGGGGAACTTGCCCGCAAAGTGCTCAATCAGAATACCGATAAAGCGCTCGATGGAGCCAAAGCACACGCGATGCAGCATGATGGGGCGCTTCTTGGTGCCGTCGGCGTCAACGTACTCCAGATCAAAGTTGAGCGGCATCTGGAAGTCGAGCTGGACGGTACCGCACTGCCAGGTACGGCCGAGCGAGTCCTCCAGGTGGAAGTCGATCTTGGGGCCGTAGAAGGCGCCGTCGCCCTCGTTGACCTCGTAGTCCATGCCCAGCTGCTCCAGAGCGGTGCGCAGGCCCTCCTCGGCGCGAGCCCAGTCCTCGTCCGAACCCATGGAGTCCTCGGGGCGGGTGGAAAGCTCAACGTGGTACTTAAAGCCAAACTTTTGGTACACAGAGTCAATGAGGTTGACCACGCCCACGATCTCGTCGGTCAGCTGGTCGGGACGCACAAACAGGTGGGCGTCGTCCTGGTTAAAGCAGCGCACGCGGAACAGACCATGCAGGGCGCCGCGCAGCTCGTGGCGGTGCACCAGGCCAATCTCGCCGGCGCGAATGGGCAGTTCGCGGTAAGAGTGCGGCTTGGAGGCGTACACCAGCACGCCGCCCGGGCAGTTCATGGGCTTAATGCAGTACTCTTCGTCGTCGATGACGGTGGAGTACATGTTGTCCTTGTAGTGGTCCCAGTGGCCCGAGGTCTTCCACAGCTGCTTGTTCATGATGAGCGGCGTGGAAATCTCCACGTAGCCGGCCTTGTGGTGGATCTCGCGCCAGTAGTCCAGCAGCGTGTTCTTAAGGATCATGCCGTTGGGCAGGAAGAACGGGAAGCCGGGGGCCTCGTCGCGCATCATAAAGAGGTCCATCTCGCGGCCGATCTTGCGGTGGTCGCGCTTCTTGGCCTCCTCCAGCATATGCATGTGCTCGTCGAGCTCTTCCTTGGTGGCAAAGGCGACGCCGTTGATGCGGGTGAGCATCTTGTTGTCCTTGTCGCCCTTCCAGTAAGCGCCCGAGACGCCGGTGAGCTTAAAGGCCTTCAGCGCCTTGGTGTAGCAGATGTGGGGGCCGACGCACATGTCGATGTAGTCGCCCTGCTGGTAGAAGGTGATGCGGGCGTCGTCGTCCAGGTCGCCGATGTGCTCGACCTTGTACTTCTCGCCGCGCTCCTCCATAAGGGCGATGGCCTCGGCGCGGGGCTTCTCGTACACGGAAAACTTGAGGTTCTCCTTGACGATCTTCTTCATCTCGGCCTCGATCGCGGGGAAGTCGTCCTCGCTGATCTTGACGCCCTCGGGCAGGTCGACGTCGTAGTAGAAGCCGTTGTCGGTCGCGGGGCCGTAGGCAAAGTCGGCCTCGGGATAGAGACGCTTGATGGCCTGCGCCATGATGTGCGCGGCGGAGTGGCGGATGACGTGCGTGACCTCGTCCTGCGGGAGCTCGGCCACCGAACCGTCATTGTAGAGTGCCTTCATAGGTATGTTTTCTCCTCTCGGATGCCTGATGGAAGTGCGTGCGATGCGCTCGGCATTTTTGACTTGCATCATTATAGGCAGGTTGCCTTGGTATACAAGCGCCCGCCGCACCTTAATGGCACGGCGGGCGATTTTCTACGCATGCTTCATCGTGTGGGGGCGGGGCTGTGGGGCGCGCGTGGCTTGCGGCGTGCCCGGGACTTGCGGCCGGCCCGGCGATGGATGCGTTACTGGATGCGAGTTCGGCAGTAGGGGCAGACCTTCCAGTGCGCGTCGAGCGGGCGATGGCAGCTGGGGCAGACGTTGCGAACCTGGGTATCGCAAACCGGGCAGACGACGAAGTCCTTCTCGATGGGCGCACCGCACTGCGGGCAGGTGCCGTACTGGGCAAGCTGGCGCTCGCGCAGGGCCATGTCCAGCTCCTGCTCCTCGCGGTCGGACGCATAGGAGTGCGGGCGCAGGACCAGGTAGGCGATGAGGCCTACAAACGGGATGAGGGCGATGATGCCCCATGCCACGTAGGCGCTGGCGCCGCGGCGGCGAGCGTCAATGAACACATATACGACCGACAGCACATACAGGGCGATGATAAAGCCAACGAAAGCATAGACGACGCCCATAAGCTGCGGCGACATGAGCTCGGAGATGTACTTGGACATTACGGGTACCTTTCGGAATATTAACAGTCCGGTCAAGTTTACCACGGGGTTTGTTTATATGGGGCCACGGCTGGATACGGGGCTGGTGCGGACACAAACATCTCAATCTGTAACAGGTGGGAGCGGAATCCGGGTCTAGGTGTTACAGATCGAGACGAACGGGAGGGCCGCCGAGCAAACGTCTCGATCTGTAACAACTAGGACCAAATTTCCCATCTTGCTGTTACAGATCGAGACACAGGGGCCCCTCCCCGACTTAAATCTCAATCTGTAACATCTTGGGCCCCAAAACCCCTCTTACTGTTACAGATCGAGACATTCAAAATCCGTCGGAAGGTTTGTCTCGATCTGTAACATCTAGAACCCAAATCATCAGCTAACTGTTACAGATCAAGATGAACGGTGAGTCCTCCGTTAAATATCTCAATCTGTAACAACTAGGGGTCAGAAACCCTTCTATCTGTTACAGATCAGGACAAAGGAAAACGTCCAATCTCAATATCTCAATCTGTAACAACAACTCGGTAAATACAGGTCTTACCGTTACTGATTTAGACATTCGAAACCGACTGATAGTTTCATCTAAATCTGTAACATCTAGACCCCAAAACGGTCCCTAGATGTTACAGATCGAGACAGAAGATCTATCCCTGACTTTAAATCTCAATCTGTAACGCATAGGACCGATTTTCCCCTCTTACTGTTACGAATCAAGACAAACGGAGGGCCCGTCTGACAAACGTCTCGATCTGTAACATCTGGGGACCCAATTCTTCTGCTTACCGTTACAGAACGAGACAAACCTATGACGCCAGGGGCGGCAGACGAGGTCACCGATGGTCCTGAGGCTCCCCTCGCCTGCCGTTGGCGGATACAGCGGGGCTGTTCGCCGCATTGCCGCTGCACTGGGGGTGTGCAGACCGTAGGATAGTCCTATTGACAACCTGTCAACTTGTCTGGGAGGCACCGTGGCAGAAACGTTTGATATCGCGATTGTAGGCGCAGGCATCACGGGATGCGCCATCGCGCGGCAGCTTGCGCGTTTTGACATGTCCATTTGTGTGGTCGAGGCGGCCAACGATATCGCGCTGGGCGCGTCGAAGGCCAACGGAGGCTTGGTGCACGCCGGCTACGATCCGGCGCCGGGCACGGTCAAGGCGCAGGTCAACGCCCGTGGTTGCGAGCTATATGGCACGTGGGCCCAGGAGCTAGGCTTTTTGTTCCGCAGCACCGGGTCGATGGTGCTGGGTTTCAACGACGAAGACCGCGCGCACCTGGAGAAGCTGCGCCAGAATGGCCTGGCCAACGGCGTGCCCGCGCTGTCGATTATAGGCCCCGAGCACATCCACGAGCTGGAACCGCGCGCGAGCGCCGAGGCAACGAGCGCGCTGTGGTGCCCTTCGACCGGCTACGTCGACCCGTTTGAAGTGGCCATCGCCGCGCTGGAAAACGCCGTTGCCAACGGCGTGACGTTTATTCGCTCCGCGCCGGTGGAGACGATTGAGGTTGCCGGCTCGGATGACGGGGACATTGCTGCCGAAGGCGAAGGCCGCGCGCGCTTTACGCTGGTGACGCCCGCCGGCGATGTGCGCTGCCGTTACCTGATCAACGCCGCGGGCAACGGTGCCGCAGACATCTCGCATATGGCGGGCGCCGAGGAGTTTCAGATGGTCTGGCGCCAGGGCAACATTGTGGTGCTGGACAAGGAGCCGCGTGCGCTCATGCCGCTCTACCCCGTTCCCACGCCGATTTCCAAGGGCGTCATCGTGACGGGGACCGTTCATGGCAACACCGTGATTACCGCGACCGCCGCCGTGCGCGAGCCAGGCGATACACAGACCTACGCTACCGATGTCGACGCGCTGCTGAGCGGCGCGCGCAAGCTGGTGCCCGATCTGGACACGCGTCGCGTGGTGCGCGCGTTTGCCGGCGGTCGTCCGGTCATTAAGGGAACGAACGACTTCTTTATTGGGCAGTCCGCCGTGGTGACAGGCCTGTTCCAGGCCGCGGGCATTCAGTCGCCGGGCGTGGCGAGCGCGCCGGCCATTGCCGAGCGCATGGAGCAGGCACTGCGCGATGCCGGCGTAGCCCTGCGCGAACGAGGCGATTGGGACCCGATACGCCGCGCGCCGGATGACTTTGACCGCGCTCCGCTTGCGCGCAAGGAAGAGCTCATTGAGTCCGACCCCGCGTGGGGGCAGATCGTCTGCCGCTGCGAGACGGTGCCCGAGGCCGAGGTCGTGGCCGCGATCCGACGCCGCCCGGGCGCGGTTTCGGTCGAGGGCGTCAAGCGCCGCTGCCGCGCCGGCATGGGTCGGTGCCAGAGCGGTTTTTGCCAGAGCCGCGTGGTGGCGATCCTGGCACGCGAGCTGGGCTGCGACCCCAGCGAGGTGCTGTTGGAGGATGCCGGTTCTTGGCTGGTAGAGGGACCGCTGAAGGGAGTGCGCTAGGATGGCGACGCTTGATATGCGCGACGGACGCGCGGATGCCGGAGCTACCGAGGCGGTGCAGACGCAGGCCTTCGACGTGGTTGTTATCGGCGGCGGACCTGCTGGCATGGCGGCTGCGCTCGCCGCGCATAAGGCCGGCGCCCACGTGGCCATCGTGGAGCGCGAGCAGCATCTGGGCGGTATCCTGCGCCAGTGCATCCACCCCGGTTTTGGCCTTTCGCACTTTAAACAGGAGCTCACCGGTCCCGAGTACGCGCAGCGCTTTATCGACCAGGTGTGCTCGACTGATATTGCGCTGTTCCTGGGCAGCATGGTGCTTGGGATTGATTCGGGCGAGGGCGAGGCTGTGGGCACGCTGAATGTGGACAAGACCGCGGGAGCCACCGCAGTCCATACCGTCACGCTCATGAGCCGTACCGGCATGCTTCAGCTCACCGGGCGTGCGGTCGTCCTTGCTATGGGATGCCGCGAGCGCACACGCAGCGAGATCAAGATCCCCGGCAGCCGTCCCGCCGGCGTGTTTACGGCGGGCCTGGCGCAGCGATACATCAATATCGAAAACCTCAAGCCCGGCTCGCGTGCCGTCATTTTGGGCTCGGGTGACATCGGGCTTATCATGGCGCGCCGCTGCACGCTTGAGGGAATATCAGTCGAGGGCGTGTACGAGCTCATGCCGTACGCCAACGGTCTGCGCCGCAACGTCAAGAACTGCCTGGACGACTTTGGCATTCCGTTGCACCTGTCCACCACCGTCACGCGCGTGATCGGACACGATCGCGTGGAGGCCGTAGAGGTGAGTCGGGTCGACGAGAGCCTGGCGCCCATTCCGGGAACCGAGCGCGTTGTTCCGTGCGACACGCTGCTGCTTTCGGTTGGTCTGATTCCCGAGAACGAGCTTTCGGTGGGCGCGGGCGTTGAGCTTGACCCACGCACGCGCGGCGCCGTAGTGGACCAGAGCCTGCAAACGGGCGTGCCGGGCATCTTTGCCTGTGGCAACGTGCTGCACGTGCACGACCTGGCCGACAACGTGACGACCGAGTCCGAGCGTGCCGGCGCGGCTGCGGCGGCATACGCGCTGGGGAGCGGCGCGAACGTCGGGCACGGTACTGCGGACCCGAGCTGCCAGCTCACGGTCTCCCCCGCCGGCATTGCGGGCTACGCGCTGCCGGGACGCATTACGGCTGTGGCACTCACCAAACTCAATTTCCGCGTGCGCCGACCGGTCGACGCCGCCCGCGTGCGCATTCTGGCAGGCGACGAAGAACTGTTTGCAGGCAAGGTCCGCCCGTTTAAACCAAGTGTAATGGAGAGCTTCCCACTGCCGGCAAAGGCGATTCAGAGCGCACTCAACCTGGGTGTTAGCGAAATTGTTCTGTCCGTCGATCCCATTGAGGAGGCGTAAGGCCATGTGCACGAACACGGTCGAAACGCTGCAGTTCAACTGCACCACCTGCCCATCCGAATGTCTCCTGACCGTGGAGGTAGAACGTGACGCAGACGGCGCCGTGGTAGAGGTGCGCTCCGTGACCGGCAACAGCTGCCCGCGCGGTGATACGTTCGCGCATCAGGAGCTCACCTGCCCCATGCGCGTGCTCACCACCACCGTGGCCGTATCCGGCGGCGACGAGGCGCTGCTGCCCGTGCGCACGGCCGAGGCCATCCCGCTGGCACTCCACGCCCAAGCCATGGACCTCATCCACGGCCTAGTCGTCAAAGCCCCCATCCGCATGGGAGACGTCGTGTTGGAAGACCTCCTCCACACGGGCATCGACCTCATCGCCAGCATGGACATCGACCCAGCCTAGATGGTTCATTTAGGACGGGGCCCTTTTAGCTACCCTGCCATCCACCCCGCCCCTCCTCAATTGCGGTGAAATAGTTCCTGATTTCCGCCAAACCCCGGCATCCAGGAACTATTCCACCGCAACTTGCCTTGGGATCGGTATTTATCTTGTGCCTACTTTAGTGTCATTTCAAAACTATGCCGGATTACGGGGCTGATTCGGAGACCCCCATCCATACCGGCAATTTTCGATTTTTGATAAGCCGTCTACCTGCGGTTTTAATTTCGCGATTTTTCCCATGGTCAAGTAATACAGGTCCAGCCCCGTAATCCGCCATTCTTTTGAAACCAGCCCATTTGGGACGGGCCTCTTTTGACTCCTTTTTCCTGCACGCTTGCCAGGCTGGCCATGCCAAGGAATGTCCTAAAGTGCCGGCATAAAAGGAACGTCCCTATCTGCCGGGCATGGGATACCATGGTGGCACCCTAGCGAAAGGATGTTTCATGGCGCATGTCGATAACCAGCGTGTGGCGCGCGTGCTCGATGCCCTCGAGGCTCAGCACCCCGGCGCGCAGCTGCTCGTAAACGACCCGTGGTCGATTTATTACCTGACCGGCTTTTATGCCGATATGTTCGAGCGTTTTTGTGGCGTGCTGCTCGCACGCAATTGCGAGCCCGTGATCTTGGTCAACGCCCTGCATCAGCTGCCCGAGTATGACAATGCCCGCGTCGCCTACCACACCGATACCGACGTCGTGGCCGACGCCATCGCTCGCGAGGTCGATCCGACCAAACCACTCGGCATCGACACCGTTATGCGCTCCGGCTTTTTGATGCCCCTTATGGATCGTCACGCCGCAAGCGAGTTCTTCCTGGGCGACTTTGCCGTCACCGTCGCACGCGCCCACAAGGACGAAGCCGAGCAGGAGCTGATGCGCGCGTCCTCGGCCGCTAACGACGCCGTGATGGCCGACGCCATCAAGCTCGTCCACGAGGGCGTAACGGAGCGCGAAATTGCCGACCAGATGCTCGGTCTGTACCGCAACCACGGCTGCGAGGGCTTTAGCTTTCCGCCCATCGTAAGCTTTGGCGCCAACGCCGGCGACCCGCACCACGAGCCTGACGACACCGTACTCAAGCGCGGCGACGTGGTGCTGTTCGACATTGGCGGGCGCCGCCGCAACTACTGCTCGGACATGACGCGCACGTTCTTTTGGGGCGAGCCGGAAGAGGAGACGGCACGCATCTACGACATCGTGCGCCGCGCCAACGAGGCCGCCGAATCGCTTATCGCCCCGGGCGTGCGTATGTGCGACCTGGACCGCGCCGCGCGCGACGTGATTGAGGATGCAGGCTATGGACAGTACTTTACGCACCGCTTGGGACACTCGATCGGTCTGCAGGACCACGAGCCGGGCGACGTTTCACTCGTCAACGAGCAGGTCGTAGAACCGGGCATGACGTTCTCCATCGAGCCGGGCATCTACCTCCCCGGCCGCACCGGCGTCCGCATCGAGGACTTGGCCCTGGTCACAGAGTCCGGCGTCGAGATTCTCAACGCCTACCCCCACGACCCAGTCCGCCTAGACTAGGCAATGCGGCAAAGGGGCTGTCCCTTTGCCGCATCCCACCAATACCGCGCCACAAAAACGGCCTATCTACTACGTTTAACCCGCATGGGTCGACCATAACTGGTTTTTCGCAAAATCTGCAAGCCGCCTACCTGCGGTTTTAATTTCGCGATTCTCGGCATGGTCGAGGGTAGTCGGTAAAACGTAGTAGATAGGCCTATTTCGTGGCAAGCGAGTCAACTCGGGGCACAGGGCAGCCAAAAGCCCCATCTCAAATAGACTGCTTTTGAGTTGCGGTGATATACGGACTGTTTGGGGCTCCTGGCTTGTAAAACAGTCCCTATTTCACCGCAACTGATGAGGGAATGGGTTAACGGAGGAGGCCGGCCACTTCACCGGCTAGGGTGATGGTGCCGGCGGCTACGAAGGACTCGCCCGCGGCATCGAAGGCAGCGAGGGCCTCGGACACGCTCGGGTATACGCCCGCGAGCTTATCGGCATCAACGAGGGCAGCAAGCTCCTCTGCCGGCAGGGCGCGATCGGAATCGGTCTGGGTCACGACCACGCGGGGGAACGCCGGAACCAAAACGTCAACGATGCCCGCCACGTCCTTATCGGCCAGCGCGGCACACAGCAGCGTGGGGCGGTTCTCCACGCACGAATCGATCTCGTCCAGTGCACTCACAAAGTTCTCGCAGCTCTGAGGGTTATGGCAGGCGTCGATCAGCTTGAGCGGATCGGTCCCCAGCACGTCAAAACGACCCGGTGTGGGGCAACCCATAAGCGATGCATCCAACGTATCGCGATCGAGCTCGCGGCCCAGATAGCCCTCGCATAGCATAATCGCGCACGCAGCATTCTGCGGCTGATAGGCCGGCTTGACCATGCTCGACACATAGATCGCACGCGGCGTGGTGCAGCTAAACTCAACCGTATCGCCCACGTGCTCCGGCACCTTGGTCGTGGCATGGTTCACCACCAGCGGCACAATGCCGCACTCGCGACAACGGGCATCCATCACACGCTGAACGCTCGACTCGTGCGTACCCTCACCCAGCACAACCAGACGTCCGGGTTTGATGACCGCGGCCTTCTCCCCCGCAATGGCCTCGAGCGTATCACCCAAAATACGTGTATGGTCGAGTCCAATGCCCGTAATGGCGACGGCCAAGGGATCGGTCGCACTCGTAGCATCCCAACGCCCGCCCATGCCAACTTCGAGCACGGCAACATCCACCGCGGCCTCGGCAAACACTACCAGTGCGGCAGCCGTCAGCAGGTCAAACGGCGTGATGGTATAGGCGCGCTCCCCCGCCGCCACACGGCGCGCATTCACGCGATGTCCCGCCTCGACAGCTGCTGAAACGCCACGGGCAAAGGCCTCGTCGCTCACGACGCGTCCATCGACCTCCATGCGCTCGGGGTAACGAACAAGCTGCGGCGACGTATACAGCGCGGTCTTGAGCCCCTCACCACGAAGAATGGCAGCCGAAAAACGCGTAGTCGAAGTCTTGCCATTGGTGCCGGCAACCTGAATGCAATCAAAATACTCGTCCGGACGCCCCAGCTCATCGAGCATATCGACAACCGTCTCAAGCAGAGGACCAGCATCCCCAGAAATCCGCCCCGTATCAGCAGCAAGCCCCACAGCCTCACCAAACGAAAGCAGCTCAAACGAGAAAGGAACGACATACGACCCAGAACGCTTAGCCATAACCCAAAGTCTCCAATTACAAAAAAAGAGGCCCATCAAAAAGAATGAGCCCCTCGCGTTGACAATATCAGCCTTTATCCGCTTGCAGCAAGATCAAGGCCACAACCCAGTGACCCTAACCTACCAGTTGCAAACAACCACGTAACCGCACTAGGAGCGGCCCGATGCTTTGCTCGCCGCAAGTTCCGCACGCAAAGGACAGCACTTAATGTGCTGTCCGTCTTGCGCAGGACTGTTCGCAGCGGAGAGCAAAGCATCGGGACGCGCCCCCGAGTAAACCTTACGAGAAGTCTGCAACCTGAGCAGTCAGTGCCGCCAGGATCTCCTTGAGCTCAGCTGCACGGTCCCTCTTCTTCTGAACCACCGCGGGCGCGGCCTTGGCCACAAAGCCCTCGTTGGCGAGCGTCTTCTCGCAGCCGGCGAGCTCCTTCTGGGCCGCGGCAATCTCCTTCTCCAGGCGTGCCTTCTCGGCCGAAAGGTCAACCTTGCCCTCGAGCACCACAAAGACCTCGACGCCGCTGTCGACCACGGCGATGCTCGCAGCCGGCTTCTCAACATCGGTACCCATGACCAGCGAAGCGGTGTTGGCCAGCGGCTCAATGGTCGAGCGCAGGCTCTCGAGCTTCTCGATATCCTCGGAACCGGCGCGCACGACCACGTCGAGCTCGGCCTTGGGGCTCAAGCGATAACGCGAACGCGTGGCGCGAGCGGCGGAAACGACGGTGCGGCACAGCTCAAACGCGCGCTCGGCGGGCTCGTCGACGTACTTAGCGTAGTCGGCGGGCTCCGGCCACTTGGCGATCATGAGCGCCTCGGCGCGGTTCAGCTTGCCCTCGGCGTCCAGGTCGAGCACGCTCGCCGGCATGTTGTCCCAGATCTCCTCGGTAACGAACGGCATAAGCGGGTGCATCAGGCGAATGGAGGTGTCGAGCACAAAGATCAGGTTGCGCTGCGCCTGCAGACGGCCCTCGCCCTTCAGGCGGGCCTTGGTGACCTCGACGTACCAGTCGCAGACCTCGTTCCAGAAGAACTGCTGCACGCCGCGGGCCATGTCGCCAAAGGTGTAGTTCTCAATACCCTCGGTGACCATCTTCACGGCCTTGGCCAGGCGGCTGAACATCCAGGCGTCGGCCGGCGTCTCCACAACGGGCTCACCAGGCGTGTAGCCCTCCATGTTCATGAGCAGGAAGCGGCTGGCGTTCCAGATCTTGGTTACAAACGACTTGGCCTGGTCGGTACGCGGGCTGTCGATAAGCTTCTTGGTCTTCTTGTCGATGTTCGCGTCGAACTTAACGTCCTGATTGTTGGTGCACAGCGTGAGCAGGTTGTAACGCATGGCATCGGCGCCGTACATGCCAATGAGGTCCATGGGGTCAACGCCGTTGCCCTTGGACTTGGACATGCGGCTGCCGTCCTTGGCAAGAATCGTCGGGTAGATGACAACGTCCTTAAACGGCACCTCGTCCAAGAAGTACAGCGAACTCATGACCATACGGGCGACCCACAGCGCGATGATGTCGCGCGCAGTGACGAGCGCCGTCGTGGGGTGATGTCCCTCGAGCAGCTCCGGCTTTTGCGGCCAGCCCTGCGTGGCGAAGGTCCACAGCTGCGAGCTGAACCAGGTGTCCAGCACATTCTCGTCCTGATGCACGTGATGGCCGCCGCACTTGGGGCACACGTCGGTGTCCTCGGTCAGGGCATCCTCCCAGCCGCAGTCCTCGCAGTAGAACACGGGGATACGGTGGCCCCACCACAGCTGGCGGCTGATGCACCAGTCCTTAAGATTCTCCATCCAGGTGGTGTAGGTCTGCGTCCAGCGCGCGGGGTGGAAGGTGACCTTGCCGGAGTTGACGGCGTCGAGCGCCGGCCCCTTGAGCTTGTCGACGGCCACGAACCACTGCTCGGACAGCCACGGCTCAAGCGCGGCGTCGCAGCGGTAGCAGTGCATGACGGAGTGGTCGTGGTCCTCGACGTGATCGAGCAGGTCATGCTCCTCAAACCACTTAATGACGGCCTCGCGGCACTCCTCGCGGGTCATGCCGGTAAACTCGCCATAGCCCTCGACGACCACCGCATGCTCGTCGAAAATGTTGATCTGCGGCAGGTCGTGGGCCTGACCCATGGCGTAATCGTTGGGGTCGTGAGCCGGGGTGACCTTGACGAAGCCGGAGCCAAAGTTGGCGTCGACATGCCAATCCTCAAAGATAGGAATCTCGCGGTCGACGATGGGGAGCTTGACGGTCTTACCCACGAAGGCGGCCTTCTCGGGATCCTTCGGGGAGACAGCGACGCCCGTATCGCCGAGCATGGTCTCGGGGCGCGTGGTGGCAACGACGATATAGTCCTGGCCGTTGACCGGCTCGGTCAGCGGGTAGCGCAGGTGCCACAGGTGGCCCTTCTCATCCTTGTACTCGGCCTCGTCGTCCGAGATGGCGGTGGTGCAGTTGGGGCACCAGTTGACGATGCGCTTGCCGCGGTAGATCAGGCCGTCGTGGTACCAGTCGCAGAAGACCTTACGCACAGCCTGGGCGTAATCCTCGTCCATGGTAAAGCGCTCGTTGTCGAAGTCGACGGAGCAGCCCATGCGCTTGATCTGTTCGACGATGATGCCGCCGTACTCGTGGGTCCAATCCCAGCAAGCGTCGACAAACTTGTCGCGACCGATCTCCAGGCGGCTGATGCCCTCGCTCTTGAGCTTCTTGTCGACCTTGGTCTGCGTAGCGATACCAGCGTGGTCGGTACCGAGCACCCAGCGCGTGGACTTGCCGCGCATGCGAGCCATACGGATGATGGCGTCCTGGATGGAGTCGTCGGTAGCGTGGCCCATGTGGAGCTTGCCGGTCACGTTGGGAGGCGGAATGGTGACGGTGCAGTCGCCCACGCCCTCACGGCGCTTGTAGTAGCCGCCGTCGAGCCACTTCTGCAGGATCGCCGGCTCGTTGGTCGACGGATCGTAATTCTTGGGCATTTCTTCCATATATCTCTCCCTGTCCCGCCGGCGTGTCCGCCTGCTTGGTTTTCGCTCGGTCAGGTCCTGGCTCGCGCGAAGAGCACATTTAGTGCTCTTCGGCTCGTGCGGAATCTACGAAAACCAAGCAGGCGGACACGCCTTAGGTATCGATTACTTCAGTCTGAAGGTACTAACTTGACAATCTCACAGAATAGCACAGGCATACCTACCGAAAAGGGACAGGTTTATTTTGGTAGGTTTTATCAGGGGAAACGACATTTGCCCATATAAAAACCGACCAAGATAAACCTGTCCCTAAAAGGCAGGCCCCGCGGTGGTTGCCGCGAGGCCTGAATTCAAGCTATTTAACCGTAGATGCGTTGAGGCTGCTCTTCGCCCTTTGCGGAAGCTTCGGTTACGACGACCTTGGCGACGCCCTCCTCGCTGGGCAGGTCGAACATCGTCTGCTGCAGCACGTCCTCGCAGATGGAGCGCAGGCCGCGGGCGCCGGTCTTGCGGGCGAGCGCCATGCGGGCGATCTCGTGCAGGGCGGCGTCCTCAAACTCAAGCTCGACGTCCTCGAGCTGGAACATCTTACGATACTGGCGCACCACGGCGTTCTTGGGCTCAGTCAGGATCGACACCAGGTCGTCCTCGTCGAGCGCCTGCGTCTGGGTGACGACGGGCGTACGACCCACGAACTCGGGAATCATGCCAAAGGCGTTGAGGTCTTGCGGGAGCACCTGACGCAGTAGGTCGTTCTCGTCGACCGAGGTGGGGCCGGCGATCTCGGAGTTAAAGCCCACGCCCTTGTTGCCCACGCGATCGGCGATGATCTTGTCCAGGCCCACAAAGGCACCGCCGCAGATAAACAGGATGTTGGTCGTGTCGATCTGCAGCAACTCCTGCTGGGGATGCTTGCGACCACCGGTGGGCGGAACGCTGGCCACCGTGCCCTCAAGGATCTTCAGCAGTGCCTGCTGAACGCCCTCGCCCGAAACATCGCGGGTGATGGAGAGGTTCTCGGCCTTGCGGGCGATCTTGTCGATCTCGTCCACGTAGATAATGCCAACCTGCGCGCGCTCGATATCGCCATCGGCGGCGTTGATGAGCTTGAGCAGGATGTTCTCCACGTCCTCGCCCACATAACCGGCCTCGGTAAGCGCGGTGGCGTCGGCAATGGCAAACGGCACCTCGAGGATACGCGCGAGCGTCTGGGCAAGCAGGGTCTTACCGGTACCGGTGGGACCGAGCAGCAAAATGTTGGACTTGGCGAGCTCCACCTCGTCCATATCATCGTCGAGCTGGCCGCCCATACCGTCAGCCTCGTCAAAGGCCGAAAGCGCGGCGCCGCCCTCGATCACGCGGCGATAGTGGTTGTACACGGCAACCGACATGGCGCGCTTGGCGTCCTCCTGGCCCATGACATAAGCCGAAAGCTCGTCATAGATCTCGTGCGGCGTCGGCACGTGCGTGATGACCTGACGAGCGTCATCCTCCAGCTCAAAACCCTCGGCCTCGGGATCTACAGCAGGCTGACCGGCAGCCTGGCCGTGGTCGTTGAGGAAGCCCGGCAGCTTGCCGTTGCGGGCAGCGTCCATAAAGTCCGAAGCCAGCGACTCCTCCAAGATCTCGGAGCAGGCGGCGACGCACTCGTCGCAGATAAAGATATTGGTCGGGCCCTTCACCAGGCGGCGCACCTGTCCCTGCTCTTTTCCGCAGAAGGAACAGCGGATGGGGCTGCCGTTCTCGTCGAAGCCGTCCTGCATGTTACCGGCCATCCTAGGCATCCTTCGCGGCGAGGTCGCGCGAGGTGACGATGCGGTCGATCAGGCCGTAGTCGAGGGCCTCGGCAGCCGTGAGGTAGTTATCGCGCTCGGTATCGGCCTGGACCTTCTCGATGGGCTGGCCCGATGCGTCGGACAGAATCTGGTTGAGCTCGCGGCGAGTCTTCTTAATCTCCTCGGCCACAATCTCGATCTCGGTCTGCTGGCCCTGCGCACCGCCGCTGGGCTGGTGAATCATGACCTTGGAGTGCGGCAGGCAGAAGCGCTTGCCCTTGGCGCCGGCCGAAAGCAGCACGGCTGCCATGGACGCGGCCATACCGACGCAGATGGTGGAGACCTGCGGCTTAATGAAGTTCATGGTGTCCAGAATCGCCAGGCCGGAGTAAACCTCGCCGCCGGGCGAATTGATGTAGAGCGAGATATCCTTCTCGGCATCCTGGCTCTCAAGATGCAGCAGCTGGGCAACGACCAGGTTGGCGCTGACGGAGTTGATTTCCTCGCCCAAGAAGATGATGCGGTCGTTGAGCAGGCGCGAATAGATATCGTAGCTGCGCTCGCCGCGCGGCGTCTGCTCGATAACGTATGGCACGAGGGCGGAATCGAACTTAGCGATCATACGCATCTCCATTTCTCTTACGGACCAATAGTGGTTCTAGAAAAACGTACGGTGCCCGCATGCTATGCATTGGCTGGCACCGTACGAAGCAACCGGATAACCGGTGTATAACTTTACCCCATCACGGGCACATGCATGCGCTCGCGGGCAAGGTGGCGAGAATTACTCGGCGTCCTTGGCGGTCTCGTCGACCTCGGTCACCTTGGCGTTCTCGACCAGGTGGTCGACAGCCTTGGAGCGACGGATCGACTCGCGGACAGCAGGCATACGGCCATCGGCGATGAACTCGGCTTTAGAAGCCTCGACGTCCTTGACGCCGGCCTTCTCGAACTCGGCGTTGACGTCGTCCTCGGTGACCTCGATCTTGAGCTCGCGGGCGAGGGCATCCAGAGCCAGGGACTCACGGGCAACGTCGTTGGCCTGCTTGTGCAGGTCGCCGACGAACTGCTCCATGGTCAGGCCGGAAGCCGGCAGCCAGGTGTCGAGGGTCATGCCGCGGGCAGCGAGGTTGGACAGGAAGTTCTGGCCAAGCTCCTCAAAGACGGACTGCTCGTAGTCGGCGTCCATCTCGTCGAGCTGCAGACGCTCGGCGAGAGCGGCGACGCAACGGTTCTCCTTCTCGGCCGGGAGGCGGGAAGCCTTGTCCTGCTCGATCTCGATCTTGATGGCGTCGCGCATAGCGTCGATGCTGTCGAAGCCAAAGTCGGACTTGACGAGCTCGTCGGTGAGCTCAGGGGTGTTGCGGACCTTGATGCCCTTGACGGTGACCTCGACGGTGTGAGTCTCGGTCTCCTCGCCCTCCTCGACCTCGTCGGTCCAGGTGACGGTCTTGACGTCGTCAACGTTGGCACCGATCAGGGCCTCGTTGAACTCAGCGGGGTTGCTGTCGCTACCGGCGATGAGCATGCGGCCCTCGGCGGCGAAGTTGTCGGCGTTCTCGACGGCCTTGAGGTCGACGGTGACGTAGTCCTCGGCCTCGACGGCGCGACCCTCGACGTCCTCGAAGGTGGCACGGTAGTTGAGGAGCATCTCGACCTGGTTGTTAATCTCGGACTCGGTGACCTCCGCAGGGGGCATCTCGATCTCGACGGCGTCGAAGGAGGAGAGTTCAGCGGCGGGACGCAGGGAGAACTCGACGGTGTAGGTGTAGTCCTCGTGATCCTTGGCGAGGTCGAGCTCCTTGTAGTCACCGTTCTTGGTGGGGACGATGTCCAGCTCGTTGAGGACGGCGGGCTCGTTGGCGGCGATCAGGTCGTTGGTGGCCTGAGCGAGGGTAGCCTCGGCGCCAAGAGCGGAGTCGATGACCGGACGGGGAGCCTTGCCGGCGCGGAAGCCCGGGAAGCGGTACTTCTTGGCGGTGTCCTTGTAGGCCTTCTTGATCGCGGCGTCGACGTCGGCGGCCGGGATGGTGACCGTAGCGGTGAGCTTGGCGTCCTTGACGTCAGAAGCGGTGATGTTCAACACGTTCCTCCTCATACTGCCCAGCTTATCTGAGGTGCTGGTACCTTTATGCAACAAAGTGTCGCGACGGCCAGGGCCGACGCAGGTGCGATGGTGCGGGCGAAAGGACTCGAACCTTCACGGGAATCCCACCAGAACCTAAATCTGGCGCGTCTACCAATTCCGCCACGCCCGCATGAGCGCACAGACTAGGAATGATAGCAGATACGAACGGCAAGCGCACGCACACCTTTTACAGGCTCACGACCTCACCACGAGTGCAAAAGGCGGGACGAGTTGCCCCGCCCCGCCAATTACGACTTGTTCGCTGACCTGTTACTCCCCCAGCAGGGCCTTCTCGGGCGTGATCGGCAGCGAGCGCACCTGGTGGCCGGTGGCGTGCGCCACGGCCGAGGCAACGGCGGCGAGCGGCGTGTTGATGACGACCTCGCCGATCGACTTGGCGCCAAAAGGGCCCGTCGGCTCATAGCTCGGCTCAAAGGCCACGCGAATGCTGCCGATATCCAGGCGCGTGGGCAGCTTGTAGCTCATAAAGTTGCCGGTGCGCAGGCGGCCGCGGTCATCGTGCTCGACGATCTCGTAGAGCGCGTGGCCGATACCCTGGGCAATGCCGCCCTCGGCCTGGACGCGCGCGAGCGCCTCGTTGATAACGGTGCCGCAGTCCACAGCCGCCGCGTAGTCCACCACGGTCACCTTGCCGGTGGCCTTGTCAACCTCGACCTCGGCAATGCCGGCCATAAACGGCGGGGGCGAAACGGGCAGGCAGGCAGAGGCATGCGAGGTGAGCGCGTCTCCGCCCGCGATGTTCTTGACGCACAGGTTGGCAAAGTCGCGCAGCGTGAGGTAGCGGTTCTGCTCGCGCGCGGCACGCTCGTCGGACAGGCGCACGTACTGACCATCAAAGACCACATCGGCGGCGTCCACGTCCCACATCTGGGCGGCCTTGGCGCAAATCTTCTCGCGCAGCTCGGTCGCGGCGTTCTTGGCGGCAAGGCCCGTCACGTACGTGCCCGAGCTCGCGTACGAGCCGGCGTCGAACGGCGACACATCGGTGTCCACGCCGCGCACCACGATCAGCGAGCTCTCCACGCCCAGCTCCTCGGCGGCAATCTGCGCCAGGATCGTATCGACGCCCATGCCGTTATCGGTAGCGCCGGTGCCGATGGTAATGAAGCCATCCTCTTCCAGGCGCATGTCGATGCCGGCGATGTCCACGTTGGAGATGCCCGAGCCCTGCATGGTGAGCGCGCAGCCCAAGGCGCGCACTCGGTCGCCCAGGTCGACGGCCAGCGGCTTGTCGCGCCAACCGATCATATCCATCGCGCGCAGCAGGCAGCGGTCGAGCGCGCAGGCGTTGAGCTTCTCGTTGTAGTACTGCGGCATGGTCTCGCCCTCGCGCACGATGTTCTTAAGGCGCAGGTCGGCGGGGTCCATGTGCAGCATGTCGGCGAGCTCGTTGACGGCGCTCTCCACGGCAAACTGGCCCTGGGTGGCACCGTAGCCGCGATACGCGCCGCCACGGTTGGTATTGGTGTAGACGGCGTCCCAGCTAAAGCGGCTCGCCTTCACATGGTTGTAAATCGGCAGGCTCTTGTGGCCCGATAGGCCGATCGTTGTGGTAGCGTGCTCGCCGTACGCGCCGGCGTTGGACAGCGTGTGCAGATCGATGGCCGTGATGGTGCCGTCGTTCATGGCGCCCAGCTTAACGGTCATCTGCATCTGGTGGCGCGAGTTGCCCGCGGTGATGGTCTCCTCGCGGGTGTAGCAGCAGTAGCTCGGACGGCCGGTCTGCTGCGTCACGAACGCCACGAAGATCTCGCAGCAGCCCGTCTGCTTGGAGCCAAAGCCGCCACCGATGCGCGGCTTAATGACCTGCACCTGCGACTGCGGAATGTCGAGCGACTGCGCGACCATGCGACGCACGTGGAAGGGCACCTGCGTGGAGGTGGTCACCGAGATGCGGCCGAACGCGTCGGTGGTCGCGAAGGCGCGGAAGGTCTCCATGGGCGCGGTCTGCGTGGCCTGGCTGGTGTAGGTGCGCTCAAAGACGATGTCGCTCTGGGCGAACGCCTCGTCAAGGTCGCCAAAATCGCTCGTGCCGCTGCATACCAGGTTGCGCGGAACGTCGCCGCCCTGCGGGAACATAAAGGTCACGTCGCCCTCGGGGTGAACCACGATGTCGTTATCGAGCGCCTGGGTAAAGTCGAGCAGCGGCTCGAGCACCTCGTAGTCGACCTTGATGAGCTTGAGTGCCTTGTCGGCGGCCTCCTCGGTCTCGGCGGCGACGATAGCCACCTCTTCGTTTTGGTAACGGACGAGATTCTCGAGAATCAGGCGGTCGTAGGGACTCGGCTGCGGATAGCTCTGGCCGGCGATGGTAAAGCGGCGCTTGGGCACGTCCTCGTAGGTGTAGACGCCCACCACGCCGGGAACCTTCAGAGCGCGCGACGTATCGATTGAGCGGATATTGGCGCGGGCATAGGGGCTGCGCTTGAGTTTGACGATGAGCGCACCGGCGGGCACCATATCACCGGTGTAGACGGGACGACCCTCGAGCAGGGCCTTCGAGTCCTTCTTGGGCTGCTTCTTGGTGATCTGCTTGTACGCGACACCGTCGGAGCTCGTCTCGTTGACGGGCAGCTCGGGCATCTCAAAGCCCACCTGCACGCCGGACTCGTTGAGGAAGCGAACGATGGCGCGCAGCTGGCTCTCGTAGCCGCTGCAGCGGCAGAGGTTGCCGGCGAGCTGGCGCGACAGCTCCTCGCGCGTGGCGACGAGGCTCGGGTCCTCCTTGGCAGCGCGGGCAAGCGCCAGCACGTTCATGATGAGGCCGGGGGCGCAAAAACCGCACTGCTCAGCGCCTTCGGCAGCCATCGCACGGGCCAGCGCCTCAGACTCGGCTTTGAGGCCCTCGAGCGTGGTGATGGTGTGGCCCTCGACGCGAGCGGCGGGAACCGAGCAGCTCAGCACCGGGTCGCCGTCGAGCCACACCGTGCACAGGCCGCAGTTGGTGGTTTCGCAGGCGCAGCGCACCGACGCACAACCCTGCTCGCGCAACAGTGCAAAGAGCATGGTGTCGGGGGCAATCTGAACCTTGACCTTACGGCCGTTGAGCGTAAAGGAAAGATCGATGAGTTTGGCAGCCATTAGCGCACCTCGCTAGAATCGACGCCGGGCACGCGGCGGCAGGAATACTCGTCCGTGGCAAACTTGGGGATCTGCACGGTCTCGAGCTCGCGGGCAAGCGCGGCCGAAAGCTCGATGCCGGCGGCGCGGCGCACGGCCTGCACGGCAAGCGGGGCCGAGATGCGGCGGCGGTAGGCGGCCGAGCCCCACAGGTTGGTGCCGTAGCTCAGGGCGCGCACAGAAGCGGCCAGAGCGCGAAGCTCGTCCTCGGAAGGCTGCTCGGCAGTAAGGCCGCATGCCTCGCCCTGCAGCAGGGTCGCGCGCAGCGGGCGGGCGCCCACGGTGACATGCCAGCTGTTGTTCCACCAGGCGGCAGTGACGTTTATGGAGGGGAAGTCGGTCGCGGCCTTGCGCACGGCCTCGTAGCTCGCACGGTAGTCGTGCTTAACGACTACGATGTGCTCGATCACGTCGCGCACGTAACCCATGTCCACGAACTCGGCGAGCGGCACGCGGCCGGCGCCCGTCAGCTCAACATAGGAATCGAGCGCGAGGAAGGCAGTGAGCACGTCCGAGAAGCCAAAGCGGCCGTAAATGCTGCCGCCCACCGTGGCGGTATTGCGCAACTGCACGCCCACGATATCGTGGACGGCAAACTCAAAGACATGGTTGACAAGCGCGTTGAGCTCGGCATGACGCTCGAGCTGGCGCAGGGTACACATGGCACCGATGCGAAACTCGGTCTCGGTCTCCTCGATCTGATCGAGTCCGCAGGCCGAAAGGTCAATCGCCGTCGCGACGCGACGCGAGCCCAGGCGCATCCAAATGCCACCGCCCACAATCTTGTTGTTGCGGTTCTTCTGTAAGAGCTCATAGGCTTCGGCCGCGTTTCCAACACGGACGTAGGTACCGAACTTGAGCACGTTCTCCCCCATCTCTTCACTTGTCCAGTACTTTTAAGTGTACCAAACGAGGGGCCGCACACCGTTTTAGGACAAAATCCACCCACCCATCCATAACTTGCGGTGATATACGGACTGATTAGCCGTTCTGGGGCGCTAAACAGTCCGTATTTCACCGCAAGATATGAGGAGTCCTCCGGGATAGAAAAGGCTCCCAGCCGGATAGCTGGGAGCCTCATCACATGCTATGTCGCGCGAAGATTTAGCAGACGCCCTGGGCGAGCATAGCGTCGGCGACCTTCAGGAAGCCGGCAATGTTGGCACCCATGACGAAGTTGCCCTCCTCGCCGTACTCCTTGGCGGTGTCGTCCACGTTGTGGAACATGCCGCGCATGAGCTGCTCGAGCTTGCCGTCGACCTCCTCGAATGTCCAGGACAGGTGCTCAGCATTCTGGCTCATCTCCAGGCCGGACACGAGCACGCCGCCGGCGTTGGCAGCCTTACCAGGCATAAAGGCGACGCCGTTCTCCTGGAAGTAGGTCGTGGCCTCGATGGTCGTGGGCATGTTCGCTCCCTCGCCGACCACCTTGCAGCCGTTGGCGACGAGCGCCTGGGCGTCCTCGAGCAGCAGCGTGTTCTCGCGAGCGCAAGGCAGTGCGATATCGCAGGGCAGCTGCCACACGCCGCGGCCGTCGCCCTCGTGCCACACGGCGTTAGGCTTCTCGTCAACGTACATGGCGAGCGTAACGCCCTTGTCGTGGCCGGAGCGCTTCTTGTTGTAGACGTGCTCGAGCACGGTGTAGTCGATGCCGTCGGGATCCTCGACCCAGCCGTGGGTGTCGGAGCAGGCCAGCACCTTGCCGCCGAGCTGGGAAACCTTCTGGACGGCGTAGATAGCGACGTTGCCGGAGCCGTGCACGACGACGTTCTTGCCCTCGAAGGAGTCGCCGCGGCTCTTGAGGTACTCGTCCACAAAGTAGGCCAGACCGTAGCCGGTGGCCTCGGTACGGGCGAGCGAGCCGCCAAAGGAGAGGCCCTTGCCGGTGAGGACGCCGGTCCACTCGTTGGTCAGGCGCTTGTACTGACCAAACAGGTAGGCAACCTCGCGGCCGCCAACGCCCAGGTCGCCGGCAGGAACGTCGGTGTTGGGGCCGATGTGGCGATAGAGCTCGGTCATGAAGGACTGGCAGAAGTGCATGATCTCGTTGTTGGACTTGCCCTTGGGGTCAAAGTCGGAGCCGCCCTTGCCGCCGCCCATGGGAAGGGTGGTCAGGCTGTTCTTAAGGATCTGCTCCAGACCCAGGAACTTGAGCATGCCCAGGGTGACCGTCGGGTTAAAACGCAGGCCGCCCTTGTAGGGTCCAATGGCAGAGTTGAACTCGACACGATAACCGCGGTTGACCTGAACCTTGCCCTGGTCGTCGACCCAGGGAACACGGAACATGACGATGCGCTCGGGCTCGACGAGGCGCTCCAGCAGAGCGGCCTCCTCGTACTCGGGGTGGGCGTCGAGCGCCGGCTGGATGGTGCCGAGGATCTCGGTCGCGGCCTGGATGAACTCAGGCTGCTCGGGATAGCGGGCCTTGAGCTCTTCGAGAACTTTCTGCGTGTAGCTCATGCTTCCTCCAATTGATGGAAAAGAAAAGTGTCGTTCGAGGCGCCCCATGCGCCGCGAGCTTTATCGAGTATGGATAATATCGCACTGTTGCGGCAAAGTTACGCATAAGCCGACGAGCGGATGTTTCGTTTTGATTACGATGCAGGTAGAAGCGTTTTTGAGTGCCTGACGTGCAAAACCCGTGTTTCAAACCTGTTTCGTCCACGTGTTCCAAACCACCACATTGGGGACAGGCACCTTTGTGGTGGTGTTGGTGGTTAGAGGACGAGCTGGTGGTAGTCGGCGGGGGTTACGCGGCCCTCGGTGGCGGCGCGGAAGGCGGCGAGGGCATCGCCCGAGAACGGCATGGCCCAGCACAGTCCGCAGCCGGCGGTGATGGAGCCGGGCAGCGGCATGATGCGCCCAGGAACACCGGCGGCAAGGCACAGCTGTTCGCATTCCATCACATCGAAGGTGCTGTCGAACGACACGATGATTTTGCGTTCATGGTCGAGAGCATCACCGGACGGGCCTTCGCGGTGTGCATCGCGATACGCCGCGGCGGCCGCTTCCTCTTCCGCAGTATGTCCACAGCCACCGCAACCGCAGGTACAGGGTTCGGACCCGTCGCAAGTGCAAGGTTCTCCCGTGTCGGGACAAATATCGTGAGACATGGCAACTCCAATCGTCTAGGCGAGTAACTCGGCCGCCGCAAACTCCTCGGGCGTATTGACGTTCTCGAAGCAGAGCGTCGAGCCCGCGGCCTTAACGATCTGCGGCTCATCCATATAACCAGCTTGAACGCGATTGATCAGGCAGCGAATGCGCTGGCGGTCGCAGGCGAGCAGCTCTTGGGCGGCCGGCGCACAAGCGTCACGGCGCCAGACGGCGCAAAGCGGCTCAATCCCCCGCTCCTCGCGCGGCACGCACACGTCGAGCGCCTCGGCCTCAACACGATCGGCAAGCGCGCCGATAAGTTCCGGCGAGACAAACGGCATATCGCAGGCGACGATCGCCACGAGCGGCAATCGGGCCGCGGCCAACGAGCTCGCGATGCCGCGCATGGCACCGGCGGGACCGTCGACGTCCATCACCACGCGGGGGCGCAGGCCATCAAACATAAGCTCCTCAAGATAGGCAAGCTCACTGGGACGCGAAGTCGTCACGACCAACTCGCCGGCAACCTGAGCCAGGCGGCACAGCACGCGCTCGATCAAGGGCTCGCCGCAAAACAACATTCGTGCCTTGTCACAGCCCATGCGCGAGGACATCCCGCCCGCTTGAACGACGCAAGAAAGATCGGCCCGTCTTACGGTAGTCATACGGCAAACCACCCCCATCGGCATGCTCAAAACCCGGCACGCGAAGCCAAATACCGTCGCCGATAAAGCGGGCGGTACGGCAAACCTGTGCAAAAACAAAACAGCGCCTTTGCGGCACGCAGCAAGACCGCGAGCACAAAAGCGCTGGTAGCGTATGGCGGGAACGTATGTGAATCGAACACATCCAAGACGTTTTGCACGCCTCGCAACGGTTTTGAGGACCGCGGAGCCCACCGGAGCCCATCCGTTCCCAAGTGCGGCGGTATTTTACCAAACCGAAACGGCTCCATCCCAAAAAGACGAACAAGAAGTTGCGGTGGAATAGTTCCTGTATTTGCTGCCAAAGCCTCCAAATAGGAACTATTTCACCGCAACTGAGGAGGTGGGAGCGAGTGACCGGCCTAGCGCAGGGACCTCAGGCCGCCGGCGTCCTTGTCGAGCACCGTAAAGCGCACGGCATCCAGGTGCTCCAAGATGCTGATGGCACGTTTGCGCGACACACCCAGCGCCTCGCGCAGCACGCTCGTGGTGGCAGCACCGCCGGCTTCGGCGATGACGGCGGCGACGAGCTCGCGCGCGTGAGCCTCAGCGGCAGCGGACAGGGCAACGTCGCGCTCGACCTTAACGATCGAGCGGTTGAGCGAAAGCTCGCGCAGGGCACGCGTCATGGCGTCGCGGCCGAGCTGCAGCTGTTCGCCCACCTCGGGAAGCGCCGGTGCATCGAGGCCGGCTTCGTCCAGCAAGGCAACGATACGTTCGCAGGCCTCGCGCACCACACGCGCCGCGGCGGCAGCGGAGTGCGGGTCGAATACCTCGGCACCCTCGGCGGCACACACGCCACGCGAGCAGCCCTCGGCAATCAGAGCCGCGGCAACGCCATCATCAGCGGCAGGCCACGCAGCATGGGCAACGGCGCCGGGCGTAAAGCCCGTCTCCTTGGGAGACGCCGCGTGCATGGCTGACAGGGTCGCCGCCAGTGCATCCATCGCAGCGTCGAGCACCACGGCGTCCGCCAAGTAGTCCGCATCACCCATAGCAAGCTTGCGAACAGAGCCCTGCGACACCAACCCGCGCAGTGCGGCATCGACCTCGCCGACACCAAGATCCAAAGCGTCAGTAACATCAACAGCCGTAACTGGCAGCATCTGCAGCGCCAGCCAAGCGCCCACGCTGCCCGCGGTATCGCCGGACTCAAGCGCCGCAAACAGTGCGCGCTCACCGGCAGAAAGCTCGCGCGAGCGACGGCAGCGCGAAAGCAGCACGCGCCCGCCGCCGATGAGCATAACGGGCGAATACGACAGCACCACGGCATGGTCTCCGGCACACAGCGGCAGCGGCTCCTCCAGGCGCACCTGCACGGTACGGGTCTCGCCCACCGCCATGGGGGCCTCGCCCTCCAAAAGCATGATGCGGCCGACGACCTCGGCCGTGCCCGCCATCACGTGCACACGCGCACCCGACTCGAGCACACGCGGCTTGGCTCCCTCGCGACCCAAATACGTAAACGCCATCATAAATCGCATCGTCTGGCCAAAGCGGCCCGCCACACCGAGCATCTCACCGCGATCGAGCGCGGCGACGGCATCGCCCACCAAGTTGAGCGCCACACGCTGACCGGGCAACGCCCGCAGCGTATCGCCATGCACCTGAATCCCACGCACGCGACAGGCCGTACGCGACGGCAGCGCGACAAGCTCATCCCCCACCGCGACGGGCGCATCGTGCAGCGTTCCCGTCACCACGGTACCGGCGCCCTTGATCGTAAAGCAACGGTCGATGGGCAGACGCGGTGCGGCATCGGTGAGCTCGGCACGAGCACGGCAGGCATCCAAGCAAGCGGCAACCTGCTCGTCGAGCGCAACCAGCAGGTTATCGATTCCCGCGCCGGTCTTGGACGACACGGGCACAATCGGCGCGCCCTCAAACACGGTACCCGACAAAAAGTCATCGACATCGAGCTCGGCAAGCTCGGTCATCTCGGCGTCGGCCAGGTCGCACATCGTCAGCGCGACCACCATATGCGTAACGCCCAGCAGCTCCAGCACATGCACGTGCTCGCGGGTCTGCGGCATCACGCCCTCGACAGCCGAAACCACAAGCACCGCCACGTCGATGCCCGTGGCGCCCTGCACCATGGCGCGCAAGTAATGCGCGTGGCCCGGCACGTCGACCAGGCCAACGATCTTGCCACTCGGCAGCGCCAGCTCGCCAAAGCCCAGCTCCACGGTCATACCGCGACGGCGCTCAACCTCCAGACGGTCGGGATTCTTGCCGGTCAACGCCTCGATCAGTGCCGACTTACCATGGTCAACGTGGCCCGCCGTGCCAACGATAACGGGACACTCTACCAGCGCTTGAACCTCACTCATCGAGCAATCGCCTTCTCAACGCACGCGACGAGCGTCGATGCCGCCGTCTCGATATCGCGGTCGCCAACGAGCGTGCGCACGTCAAACAAAATGCGATCGTGCGAGGTTCGCGTGACGACCGGCGTGTCGAAGTCCTGGACAAGCGAGCGCTTGAGCGCGTCGACTGTCAGGCGCTTGTCAACAAGACGCACGGCCACGCACATCGTGGGCAGCTCAACGGTAGGCAGCGAACCGCCACCGGGCGTCGAGGACTCCTCGACAATCTCCAACTCAACGGCGCACGGGCAACCCGCCTTATCGAGCCCGGCGGCCATGCGATCGCGGAGCTTGCGGGCACGACGCTCCAGATGAGCCTGCGGAAGCGTGAGCATGTTGAGTACCGGCACCTCGCGATGGGCCACATCCGCCCCGTCCATGTAAATGCGCAGTGTAGCCTCGAGCGCCGCCAGTGCAAGCTTACCCGGACGCAGGGCACGCATAAGCGGATGCGACCCGCAGGCCTGGACCAGATCGCGACGACCCATGATAATGCCCGCCTGCGCGGCGCCGAGCAGCTTATCGCCCGAGCATGACACGATATCGAGCCCCGCCGCGACCGAAGCCGGCGTGGTTTCTTCGCCTCCGCGCACCAAGATGTCGTCGGGCAACAGCGCGCCCGACCCCTGGTCCTCGTAGAACAGCAGGCCATGCTTGTGGGCCAGGGCGGCAAGCTCCCGAGAGCCTACCTCCTCGTGAAAGCCCTCGATGCGATAGTTGGAAGGATGAACCTTGAGGATCATGGCCGTATCGGGTGTGATGGCTTGCTCATAATCTGCCAGGTGCGTGCGGTTGGTGGCGCCGACCTCGACGAGTTTGGCGCCCGAAGCCGCCATGACATCGGGGATGCGGAAGCTGCCGCCGATCTCGACAAGCTCGCCGCGGCTGACGATAACCTCTTTGCCCGCGGCATGGGTCGCCAGCACCAGCAGCACCGCGGCGGCGTTGTTGTTGACCACGAGCGCGTCCTCGGCACCGGTGAGTGAGCGGATGAGCTGCGCGGCATGCTCCTTGCGCGACCCTCGCGAGCAGGTGTCGACGCTGTACTCGAGCGTGCTGTAGCCGCGCGCGACCTCGGCCACGGCCTTTGCCGCCGACTCCGCGAGCGGGGCGCGGCCCAAGTTGGTATGGATGACCACACCCGTGGCGTTGACGGCAGGGCGCAGGCTCGGCAACGCGGAGCGGTGCGCACGCCACTCGATGGCCGAGGCAAGGTCGCGCTTAGAGCGCGGGGCAGCACCGGCGCGAATGGCTGCGCGCTCCTCGTCGAGCTCGGCCGTCACGGCGGCATGCACCACCGCGTCGCAGGTCTCCCCCGCCGCCTTCACTACCGGCCACTCGGCAAGCAGCTCGTTGACGGAAGGAATGGCGCGCAGGCGGGCGCGTACCTCATCGGACATGTTCTGGCTATCGCTCATGTACGGCCTTTCAAAAGAAACGTGGATCAGTCGAATGCATCAGCTGAGTCAATTACTCGCTATTATCCTCGCGTGCCGCGATCTTTTCCACGCGAACGGCGTTTTCCTGGGTGAGCGCGGCGCCCGTCAACGGGTCCCAACGCAACGGTGTATGGTCGAGCGGGCCCACGCCCAGGGCTTGAGCGCCACCGGCATCGGCGCCAAACGAACGCCCACCGGGGGCGGCCGAGGTGAAGATGCACGCCGGATGCAGATAGGGCGTCGTCTCCACGCGCACGCGATCGCGGCCCATGTCGCTCACAAGCTCGACGACCTCGCCATCGGCGATACCCATGCGAGCGGCGGCATCGGCATTCATCTGCACGGCATCCAGATCCGATCCAGCCTCGGCGGCACCTTGGGCCGCAAGCCTGCGCGAGGTGTGCGACTCAAAGGGACGGTTACCGCTAATGAGGCGAAACATCCCCGGGGCAGGCTCCACCATGGGAGCGATCCAGTTGGGTACACGACCCAGACCGGCTCGTTCCCATACGTCGCTTGCCAGCGCAATTTTGCCGCGATCCAAGGGAATCACCGGCTCGCCCGTACGCGACGGCAACGCAACACCCGTGTCGGCCCAGCCGCGCTCCTTGAGCTCGTCCAGATTGATCCCAAAAGGCGCCACCTGGGCAGCCGCCAGATCGTCAGACGTAAACTGGAAGTACTCGCCCATGCCACACGCCTGCGCCAGACCGGCAAAAATCTCCCGACCGGGACGCGTGTCGTCATGCTGCACGGGCAGCACGGCGTTGCGGTAGAACACGCGCGCGTCGTTGACGCCCGCCACCGTTCCCACGCCGCGGTCGGCCTCCAGATACGTCACGTCGGGCAGCACGAAGTCAGAAGCGCGCGCTGTCTCGGACCAGCGAATATCAATCGTCACGAGCAAGTCAAGCTGCTGCAAAATACCCAACCAAGCCTGCGCATTGCCATAGCCCGCACCGGGGTTACTGGCATAGACGATGAGTCCACGCAAATCGCCGGCAAGAATCGACTGACCGATGGTCGTGCACAGACCGCGCACCGGATCGACCAGTGGATAGCGCTCGGACCCCAGCTTGGGCCCGCGCGGCACCGGCGGCGTCGCAAAGCGTGCGGGATCGAGGTCGCCCAACGCAAGCGGCGTGGGCGGGTTGAGGGCACCGCCCGCGTGTCCGATGCAGCCCAGCAGCACATCGACCAGACAAATCGCGCGCGCGGTCTGGGTACTGTTGGCATACGCGATACCGATGCCGCCATGAAAGCCCGCATCCACCACAGCGGCAGGCGCGGCGGCAGCGAGATCGCGCGCCGTGGCGACAATCTCTGCGGCCGGCACGTCGCACATCGATTCGGCCCACTCGGGTGTCCAAGCACTGGCCGCCTGCGCCAGCTCGTCAAAGCCTGTGGCGTAGCGGTCCACGAACTCGTGATCGTACAGGTCCTCGGCTACCAGCACATGTGCGATACCCAGCAGCAACGCCAAATCGCATCCGGGACGCACGCGCAGCCAGCGGTCGGCAAGCGCGGCCGAACCGCTGCGCCGGGGGTCAACCACGATGATCTTCGCCCCGCGCCGGCGCGCATCGTTGAGTGCGTCAACGGCTCCCATCGTCGACGAATCGACAATGGAACGCCCCAAATACATGATGCAATCGGTATGCTCCAGGTCGGAAGCGGGGCTGTAGCCCAGGCTGTGCTCCCAACCGGTAAGCCGGCTTACCTCGCAGGCGCCATCGGCACCGTATACGTTGGGCGAACCCAGCGCATGCATAAAACGAAACGCCCAGTAGCGGTCGAACGAGGGCACACCAAGTGTCATGCCCAGCGCGCGCGGACCATGCCCGTCAACAATCCCCCCAAGGCGCGCAGCGATCTGCGTAAACGCCTCGTCCCAGGAAATCGCATCGAACCCCGAGCCATCCTGGCGGCGACGCATGGGGTGCACGATGCGGTCGCGCTCGTCAAACGGCATTGCCAGGCGATGCCGTCCGCGGGCGCACAGGGCACGCGCCGCGCACGGATGCCCCGGCACCGGCAGATCGGCCACCACGCGACCGTCCTCAACGCGTGCCGCAAAGGCGCAATCGGCATAGCATCCCCCGCATGTGGTCACCACGGCGCGACCGTCACGCTTGACAGCAGATGCCATCTCGATTACCCCTTTCATCAGCCAAACACAACAGGCCAAAAGCCCGGCAACGAGCCCCGGACCCAAAAAGCCCCCCGCACGGCAACGCCCCGCGGGAGGCCCAACGTCAAACAGACGGCACCTTACGCCTCGGACTTCTTGGCGTAGATAAACCAGTAGCCGAGCGCGACCAGAACCGCGCCGCCCACGATGTTGCCCAGCGTGGCGGCGGACAGGTTAAACGCAATGCCCGTGGCGTTGAGCGCATCGGCGCCGGCGACGTCGGCACCATAGCCGCACGCGTGCATCACGGTACCCATGGGCAAAAAGTACATGTTGGCGACGCAGTGCTCAAAACCGCAGGCCACAAAGGCGGCGATGGGCAGCAGAATGCCCACGACCTTATCGACTACGGTCTTGCCCGCAGTGCCAATCCACACGGCCAGGCACACAAAGATGTTGCACAGGATGCCGCGGAAGAAGATCGTCACCCAGTCGACCGTCACCTTGCCGGCGGCGACGCTCACCATGGAGTTGGCGACCGCCTCGCCGTTGAGCTTATAGATGCCGGCCATGTACACCAAAAAGACGATGAACAGAGCACCGACAAAATTGCCGACCCACACGACGACCCAGGCCTTAAGCATCTGAACCAGCGTGATCTTTTTGCTCTTGAGCGCGCAGACCATAAGCGAATTGCCGGTAAACAGCTCGGCGCCGCACACCAGCACCAGCACCAGGCCCAGGCAAAAGCACAGGCCGCCCACGACGCGCTGGGCACCCCAGCCCAGCGTGCTGTCGCTCAAAAACACCGTAAAGAACAGGCCGCCGAAGGCGATAAACGCGCCGGCGAACATTGCCAACAGAAAGGCCTTAGCGACCGGCAGGTTAGCCTTGGTCACGCCGGCGGTCTCGGTCTTGGCCTCGATCGCGGCGGGCGCCAGGCAATCGGGAGCGGGATATTCTGCCTTGGAATCTGCCATGTCAATCACTTCTTTCCTATTCAGCAGAGGCAAGCGCTGCTATAGCTCCTGCCCCAAGCGGACAAAGTGGGAAAAGTCGTTGGCGGCCACGGCGTCGTACACGGCGTCGACGGCGTCAAAGACCTCCGGGGACATGGGGTTGTAGAACTCCGTATCGCCCGGCTGAATCCCTATGAAGACGATATCTTCGCACGATTGCTCAATCTCTTCGATCAGAATCGACAAGGGAAGCGAATGCGTGGTGAACATCGACTTGCGGGCCACGTCACGTTTGTCGAGCAAGCGGATGGCGCCGACGGGCAGCGCCATGTCGGCGGCATCGACCAAGACCAGACGCGGCGGACGCTCGCGCTTGACCTCGATAATGTCGTCCTCGGGCGTTTGGCCTCCGTCGATGGTGTACCAACCGGCAATGGGCGCGTCTTCCATCTTTTTGGAGAGCACGGGGCCGGCGGCATCGTCGGCACGCAGCACGCTTCCCGCCGTGAGCACGATGCCCGCAAACGGGGCGCCGTTCACACATCCATCCACAACGCGACCCATTACTGCAACCTTCCCGTCAGATACACGCCCGACACATCGCGCACGCGCTCAACCAGATCGCGGAACTTCATCAGAAACGCGACCTGCTGGGCATGCAGGCCAAAGTCGTCGTCGAACACCGAGATGCCAGCCTTGGCCGACCCACGAAAACCGCGTTCGTCGAGCAGCGCATCGCAGGCCTCGAGCAGCGACGGCACCGCCGCCTTGTCGAGCTGGCACTCGCCAAAGGAGCGGATGGCCTCGAACTTGGTCTTGGCCTCCCCCTCCGGCAGCGCGTCGACGAGCGAATAGAACACGTTCACCGGCACCGACAGGCGCGGCTCAAAGCAGTCGAGCACGCCGGTGTGGTGGCCCACGGCGAGCGTGTAGTACAGCACGTCGCAGGCCTCCTGGGGAACGTCTTCCTCGGTCTCCACAAACTTACGCGTGAGCTCATAGAAGACCACCTGGTCGGGCACATGGCCCAGGCAGGGGTCGGCGACGCCCTCGGCGGCCTCGTCGCTTGCGCGCGAGGCATCGCCAAAGGAGCCGCCGAGCATACCGGGGCCCGCAAAGTAACCAGAGCGGTCCGTGAGCTCCATCTAGTGACCTCCGGCCAGCACCAGATCCTGCAGCGCCGAGTAGACCTCAACGCGGCGCGGATCGTCCTGCTTGTCGATGAGCAGCGCCATGGCACCGCGGATATCGCCCTTGGGCGCGCCCTCGAGCGTGTCCATAAACTCGTTGGCCAGGTCGCGGCCGTAACGGTAGCCGCTCATGGCGCGAGCCTCGCGCTCGATGGCAACGCGCAGCTTGTACGGCACGCCGGGGTGCAGGATATCGGCCTGCTCGCCAGCGGCCTCCACCGTGGTCTCGGCATGGAGCTTTTGGTCCAGCAGACCGAGCGCCATGGCAAAGCCGTAGACGGTCTGCGCGGGGCTGGGCGGGCAGCCGGGGATGTAGACATCGACCGGCAGAATCTTGTCCGTGCCGCCCCAGACGCAGTAGTTGTCGTAGAAGATGCCGCCGGTGCAGCCGCACGCGCCATAGGACACCACGATCTTGGGATCGGGTGCGGCCTCAAAGGCGCGCAGGGCCGGCATGCGCATGGCACGCGTCACAGCGCCGGTGTACAGCAGCACATCGGCGTGACGGGGCGAGGGCACGATCTTGATGCCAAAGCGCTCGACGTCGAAGACGGGCGTGATGGAACCGAAGATCTCGATCTCGCAGCCATTGCAGCCGCCGCAGTCGACACGGTAAACGTACACCGAGCGCTTGATCTTCTTAAGAAGGGTCGCCTTGGCCTTCTCGATGCTCTCGTCGAGCTCGATCTTGGTCGGGCGGTACTGAAGCCCCTCGGGCAAAAGCGTGGGTTCGGCCATGGTTACTCCTCCTTCGTATCAAAATCCATGATGATGCCCTCGACCGGCGCCGGACCGGCGGGAATCTCGGGCGCATCGGGGTTAAGCTCGCGGTCGATATACTCCGGGTTCACGCCGTGGCCGCCCAGATACTCCATGCCGGGGCCCTGGGGCTCGCCGGACGCAAGCGTCTCGTTGGCAGCCATGCCGTGCGCGTTGCCGGTCTTTACGGCCGAGGCGGCGCGCAGGGCGTCGAGCTCGCGCTTGCACTCCTGGCACATACCGACGGTGCGGGCGGCCTGCTCGGCCTCCATGCCGCCGGCCTTTTGCAGCA
This sequence comes from Collinsella aerofaciens, assembly GCA_048501115.1. GTDB lineage: Bacteria > Actinomycetota > Coriobacteriia > Coriobacteriales > Coriobacteriaceae > Collinsella > Collinsella aerofaciens_CD. The sequence continues at coordinate 33,076 of DBFRZS010000025.1, forward strand.
GGCGCTTAGCGTAGTCGATCTCCTTGTGCGGGGCGAACGGCTTGCCGCAGCGCGAGCAGTGCTCGAGCGTGTAGACGCTCTTGCTGGTGAGGTCGTCCTTGCTCATGACGGCCAGCTCAAACTCCTCGGTGAGCTTGATGGCCTCCATGGGGCAGGCTTCCTCGCAGCGGCCGCAAAAGATGCAGCGGCCGTAGTCGATCGACCAGGTGATGGTGTCGGCCGCAAGGTCGGTGTCCATGCGAATGGCATCGGCCGGGCAAGCCACGCCGCAGGCTCCGCAGGCGATGCAGAGCTCGGCATTGTGCTCGGGCTTGCCGCGCATGTCCATGTTGGTGGGGAACGGCGCAAACGGGTACTTGACCGTCGCGTCGCCGGCCTTGGCGTTGACCTTCCAAAGCTTCAGCATATTAGAGCGCCTCCTCATCGAGCGGAGCGGCCATGGTGCCCTCGCCCGCAAGCGGCGACTTGTCGCGCCAGACGTTCTCGAACTGCTCCTTGTCGAGCACGTGGTCGCGCTTGGCGGCGACATCGGTCACCGTCACGCGGTCAGTGCAGGAGTAGCACGGGTCGAGCGAGCCGACGATCAGCGCCGCGTCACCCACGGTGTTGCCGCGGAACATGTAGCGCAGGACCGGCCAGTTGCTGTACGTGGCGGCCTTGGCGCGCCAGCGGTAGCACTTCTGGTTGTTGCCGAGCATGGCCCAGTGCACGTCCTCGCCGCGCGGCGCCTCGGTGGCGCCGATGGCGTACTTGTGCGGGGTGTACTCCCAATCCGTGGTGAGGATGGGGCCCGACGGGCAGTTCTCGAGCATGGTCTCGATCATGTCGATCGAATCGTAGACCTCCTGGATGCGAACGGCGGTACGGCCGAAGGCATCGCAGGTGTCTGCCGTGGCAGCATGCATCTTTTGGACGTCCGGATCGGCGTAGCCGTCGAAGGGATGGTCAAAGCGCACGTCGCGGGCATAGCCCGAGCCACGCATGAGCGGGCCGACCGGCGAGAAGTCGCGTGCGATCTTGCGGTCCAAGATGCCGATGCCACTCGTACGCTCAATAAAGTTGGGCGTGGAGAGCAAGACGTCGACGAGCTCCTGAACCTCGGAGCGCAGCTGGTGGATGGTCGTGAGCGTGGAGAGCTTCTGCTCGGCCAAAATGTCGCGACGCACGCCGCCGATCACGTTGAGGCCGTAGGTCTTGCGGTGACCGGAGAGCTTCTCGGCCAGGTCCATGGACTTCTCGCGGACGCGGAAGAACTGCTGGAAGCCGGAGTCGAAGCCGGTGTAGTGCGATGCGAGGCCAATATTGAGCAGGTGTGAGTGCAGACGCTCGACCTCGAGCATGATGGCGCGGATGTACTGGGCGCGCGGCGGGACATGAATGCCCTGGGCGCGCTCGACGGCCTCGGCATAGGCCACCGAGTGGGCGCAGCCGCAGATGCCGCAGATGCGGTCGGCGAGGAACGTCACGGCGTCATAGTTCAGGCGCGTCTCGGCGACCTTCTCCATGCCGCGGTGCACGTAGAACAGACGGTAGTCGGCATCGACGATCGTCTCGCCCTCAACGAACAGGCGGAAGTGGCCGGGCTCGTCGGAGGTGATGTGCAACGGTCCCATGGGGACGAGCGTGGTCTCCTTGCCCTTGGTGTCGGCCAAGAATTCGTAGTTTTCCATGTCGCTCGCGGGGGCGGGGCGGAAACGGTAATCCATCGAATCCTTGCGCAACGGGTACAGCCCGCTGGGCCAATCGTCGGGAAGCACCAGGCGACGGCGGTCGGGCAGACCCTCGGGAATCAGGCCGAACATATCGCGCAGCTCGCGCTCGCCCCACACGCAGGCGGGGACGAACGGCGTCACGGACGGGAACGTCATCTTGGCGGGGTCGACCTCGGCACGCACGGTAACCCAGCCGGGGTCCTCCCCCTCCATGGAGATGACGTAGTACACGGCGTAACGGCCGCACAGGGAGCGCTCGTCGTTGCCGACAATCACGGGAATCCAGCCGTAGCGCTCGTAGTACAGGTAGTGGACGGCCTCGGGCAGACGGTCCAGCTTGACGGTGATCGTCAGCTGGTCCTCGCACTGCCACTCAACCTTCTCGATAGCGCCCGGCACTGCGGCGCGCAGGGCCTCGACGTGGCTTTCGCAACGACGAGCGTAGTCCTTCTTTTCAGGTTCTGCCATGGTGCTAATTCACCTCGCTTGTCTTGGTCTGGGAACTGAACACCATGCGGTAGAGAGGAGCCTCGTGGAGCTCTTCGACGCTCTGGTTCAAAACGACGGACGTTGCATCCTCGACGCCGCTCGTGATGGCGACCGGGGTGGCGATACCGAACCACATGACCACGATCGCGAGGGCGATCTCGGGGATGATCATGAGGGCGGGCACCTCGTGGCGCTTCATGCCCTCGGGCGCCTTGCCGAAGATGGACTTGAGCGCGATGCCGGTAAGGGCAAAGTACACGCCGGTGAGGCCAATGGCCACGAGCACGACCACCCAGATGGGACCGGACTGGACGCCGGCCACGAAGGTGAGGAACTCGGAGATGAACAGGGCGAACGGCGGGAAGGCGGCGAGCGCGAGCAGGGCGATGATGGTGAGCGCTGCCGTGACGGGAGCGATCTCGACGACGCCCTTGATCTTGTTCAGGTCGCGGGTGTGGTAGATGTGCTGGATGTTACCGGCCATGCAGAAGGCGAGCGCCTTCGTGAAACCGTGGAAGATGCAGTGCAGCAGGCAGGCGGCGATACCGAGCGGACCACCGATACCCAGGCACAGCGCGACCACGCCGACGTTGTCGACGGAGGAGTACGCGAAGCGGCGCTTGATATCGTCCTGCTTAAAGATGCACAGGGCGGCCACCAGGATGGACAGCGTGCCCAGGATGAGCAGGAGCGTACGCGGATAGGTGTCGCCCACCGTGATGATGGACAGGGAGTAGAAGCGGATGATCACCAGCATGGCGCACTTGAGCAGCACGCCCGAGAGCAGCGCGGAGACCGGGCTCGGAGCCTGGGAGTGCGCGTCGGGCAGCCAAGTGTGCATGGGGAACAGGCCCGCCTTGGTGCCGAAGCCGATGACGATGAACGCGAACGCGAGGCGCACGAGCATCGGGTCGAACTGGTCGGCGTAGGGCATGATGGAGGTGAGGAAGGCTGCCTCATGCGCGTTGGGCATGATATCGGCGGCGTTCGCGTAGATGAGCAGCGTGCCAAACAGGCCGAAGGCCACGCCGGCGGTGCAGACCATCGCGTACTTCCAAGACGCCTCGAGCGCCTGCTTGTTCTTGTAGATGCCCACGAGGAACACGGTCGACAACGTGGTGGCCTCGACCGCCGCCCAGGTGAGGATGATGTTGTTGGACAGGCAGGCGAGCAGCATCGTGAAAACGAACAGGCTAAACAGCGCGTAGTACTGCTTGGTGCGCTCGGCCGGCATGGTCTTCTCCTCGATATCGATCTTGATATAGGAGATGGAGTACACGCCGGTGATGAACCCGATGATGCCTACCAGAAGGACGAAGATCGACGAGAGCGAATCGAGATGGAGCCACAGGCCCAAAGCGTCGATATTCTGCCCGCTCGAGAGCATGGTTCCCGCGGTGACGACCGAAAGGACGAGGGTCGCCGCGACGGAGATGGTGTTGAGCCCCGCAAAGACGCTGTAGGACGTCGTCTTGGGGAGCGCAGCCATAATCAGGGAGAACACGAGGGGACAAGCGAGCAGGGCGACCGTCAGCATTGAAACATCCATGGCCTACCCCTTCAATTCGGTCAGGTCGTGGGAGTCGAGCGACTTGGTGTCGTTCCAGATCCTCACGACGACGGCGGACATGATGATGACGGCGAAAATGGCGTCGGTGGCGATGCCGATCTCGATGATCTCGGGGGCCGTGGGCGCGAGCAGGGCGAGCGTCACGTGGCTACCGTTCTCCATAAGGCAGTACCCGAAGATTTGCTTGAGGATGTTGCGCTGGGAGATGATGCACGTGAGGCCGACGAAGAAGTGCGCGAAGCTGATGGCGAGGGCCGGAGTAGCCACCTCAGCGGTGGGCAGGCTCAGGCGCGTGACCACCGCGAAGCAGATGGCCACCTCCAGACCGGTGAGGATGATGGTCCAGGCCGGCTTGATGGAGGAGGTCAGCGTGCTATCGGCAGGCGAACCCATCTTTTTGTAGGCACGGTTGAGAATGAACGGAACGAGGATCACCTTGGTGACGAAGGCCGACGCGGCCCACATGAGAAGCTCGGTGGCACCGGTGGTGAGGCCCAGGGTGAGCAGCACGCCCACCAGGACAACCGACTGGATCGCGTACCACTTAATGGCGGACGGGATGGTCTTCGAGACGACCACCATGGTGGAGGTCACGATCAGAAGACCGCCCAGGATATTGACTAACGAATAACCCATGTCCTACCTCCTAACCCATCCAACTAGAGGACAGAGGACCGGCGACGACGACCATGATCATGAGGACGACGAACACGAACGCCATGGCGCGCGGAAGGGGCTGGCCGGCGGCCACGGTCTCGCTCGGCTCACCGGGCAGGACCTTACCCATCCAACGCAGGAACCATGCGAAGGTGGCGACGGTCTCGACGACCATGACGCACACGAGGACGAAGATGACCGTGTTGGAAGCACCAACCGCGAAGCCACCGGAAATAATCTGGAACTTGGAGAAGAACGTGCTCATGGGGGGCACGCCGGCGATAGCGGTCGCGGCGACCGCGAAGCCCACGCCCGTGACCGGGTACTTCTTCATGAGGCCCTGGATCTTGGGCAACATACGGGTTCCCAGCGTGAAGCTGAGGGAGCCGGCGATGAGGAAGAACAGGGTCTTGGTGAACGCGTGGTTGAAGATGTGCTCGACGGCGCCGTTGAACGCCATCTGGCTTCCGAACACGGAGAGGCCCAGGCCGAAGAACACGTAGGCGAGCTGCGCGATCGTCGAGAAGGCGAGCAGGCGCTTCATATCCTTCTGGGGCAGGTACATGAGGAAGCCGAAGAGCATGGTCACGACGGCGTCGATGATGGCGACCCAACCGACGATCTCGGGGATATCGCCGGCACTCGCAAGAGCGCGGGCGAACACGCACACGCCGACCTTCACCATGGACGCGCCATGGAGGTAGGCGGAAACGGGCGTGGGGGCCTCCATTGCGGAGGGCAGCCACATGTAGAGCGGGAACTGGGCGGACTTGGCCCAAGCGGCGAACAGGATGAGCAGCAGCACGACGGTCTTCATACCGGAATCGAGCTGGGAGATCGCGCTCAGCGCGAACGTGCCGGTTCCGGCGAACAGGAAGGCCGCGCCGATGTAGAGTCCCAGAGCGCCGATATGGGTGATGATGAGCGCCTTCATACCGGCCTTCTTGGCCGTGGGCGTCATGTAGTAGCTGATGAGGCCCCAGGAGCACACGCCGGTGATCTCGAAGAAAACGAGCTGGCCGACGATGGTGGAGCTGTAGGCGAGACCGGCCATGGCGCCGATGAACGTGGAGAAGTACACGTAGAAGCGGCGACGGGGCGCGTCGGGATGCTCCTTGTTCTTATCGCTCATGTACGGGAACGAATAGATGACGACGAGCAGGCCGATAGCGACGAACGCGGGTGCGAGCAGCGTGCTCATCCGGTCGAATATGAAGCCCATGACCAAGGTCTGGCCCATACTCGCCCAGGTTACATCGACCGCGTTCATGCCGTTTCCGGCAAACGTCGCGGCCAAGCCAACGGAAGCGACCGTGGCGATGCCGCCGGCAAAGGCGCAGATCCATTTAGCGTAGGGACGCGGCAGCATGACGATGAGCAGGGAGCCCAGCATGGGGACGGCGATCGCCACCATGGCAAAGAGGGACAAGCTCGATTCGATTGACATAGTTTCTCCCTTCTCCCTACACGCCTACGACGACGAAGACGAACGCGAGGACCGCGATGCCGACGACGGCCCAGGTCTGGTTACCGAGCACCTTGAAGCGCGAACGGGAAACGGAGTTCTCGAGCACGCCGCAGACAACGAAATCGACCAGGCACTTGACAAGGAAGACGACGGCGCCCACGAGAGCGGTGACGCCGATGGTCGCGGGCTCTCCCCAGGGGATGAAGATGGAGGTGAACCAAGCGACGACCACGACCTGCTTCATGCCCATGGCGAGCTTCATCATGGCCAGGGACGGGCCGGAGAGCTCGGCGAGCGGGCCCTCCTGGAGCTCCTGCTCGGCTTCGGCCTGATCGAACGGAAGCTTGCCGAGCTCCATATAGCAGGCGGCCGCGAAGGCGACGCCGGCGAGGATGACGGCGACGACGCTCGAGACGTTGCCCGTAACGATGTGCTGACCCATGGTCGCAATGTCCGTGGAGCCGCACACGATGGCGACGGTAAACAGCGCGATGAGCATGGACGGCTCGATGAGCACGCTCATGAGGAGCTCGCGGATACCGCCGAAGCCCGCGTAGGCGTTGGAGGAATCCACGCCGGACAGCGCGAAGAAGAAGCGGGACAGCGCGAGCGCGTACATGATGGTGATGGCGTCACCAAAGACGGGCATGGGGCTCTCGAGCGTGAACATGGGCAGGCCCATGGCGAGCATGAACGACACCGCGAGGAACAGCGGCGGCATGATGCGCAGCACGAAGCTCGAGTCGGAACTCACGGACTCGGGACGCGCCATGAGCTTCGCGAGGTCCCGGTAATCCTGAAGGATGGACGGACCGCGGCGATTGTGCATCTTCGCGCGAATCACACGGGCGAGGCCGGAGAAGAAGGGCGCGACCAGCATGACCACGAGGCCCTGCGCTATCGCAAGAACGATGTTCATAATATCCTCTCCCCTCTCTAGACCATGACCACGGCGAGCACGAGGAAGACCACGAGCGCCGCGACGATGTAGCAGATGTATACGGAGTAGTTGCCGCCCTCGATCTTGGAGGCGAGGCCGGCCAGCTTATCGGCACCCTCGCTCGGTGCATCGACCAGGAAGCGGTCGGGCAGGGGCTCAACGCCCTGGGCGACACCGGTGAGCTTCTGGAACACGTGCGCGATGGACCAGCAGATCTTGGTGCATACCTCGCGCAGGGTGTAGAGCGGGCCCATGAAGAGCTCTACGTCTGACGCGAAGCTCGTGGCGACGACGGGCATGTGCTCGTTGGGCTCGTAGCCGCACGCCCAAGGGTCGGTCTTCTTAGCGGGGGCCTTGGTGCCGAGGCAGGACCTCAACACGAACGCGAGGCCGGTGAGGACCACGAGCGCGATGGCGATCGCGGGGGTGGAGGTGGCGGCACCGGAAATCTCGTTCACCAGAGACACGCCCGAGGTGGCTGTGATGGCAGAGCCGGCAAGCACGCTCTGGGCGACGTCGCCCAGAACCGGGGCGATGACGGGAGAACCGATTCCCAGCACCACGCAGATGGCCGCGAGGAGCATCTGCGAGAACAACATCGGAGCCGGGGACTCCTTGGCGTTCGCGGCCTCCTGGGAACGAGGGCTGCTCGCGAACGAGACGCCGTAGGCCTTCACGAAGCACGTGACGGCCAGGGCACCGGTGATGGCGAGGGCGGCCGCGGAGGCGACGGCGAACACCATGACGACCGGGTCGGAGAGCGTCGAGATGTTGAACAGGGATTGGTAGGTGAACCACTCGGAAACGAAGCCGTTGAGCGGCGGGATAGCCGAGATGGCAAGGGCACCGATGAGGAAGCAGACGGCCGTGACCGGCATACGGCGGAACAGGCCGCCCATCTTCTCCATGTTGCGCGTACCCGTGGCATAGAGCAGGGAGCCCGCGCCGAGGAACAGCTCGCCCTTGAACATGGCGTGGTTGAGCGTGTGGTAGAGGGCGGCCATGAGCGCGATCGTCGCGATGACGTCGTTGCCCAGGGCGTGCGCCGTCATGGACGCGCCGACACCGAGCAAGATGATGCCGATGTTCTCGACGGAGTGGTAGGCCAGCAGGCGCTTAATGTCGTGCTCGTGGAGGGCGTAGACGACGCCCAGGACCGACGAGATGGATCCGAAGACCAGGACCATGAGGCCCCACCAGAGCTGGACGCCCGAACCCGCGAGCAGGTCGAGACCGACCTTGAGGATTCCCAGGATGCCGATCTTGATCATGCCGCCGGACATGAGGGCGGACACGTTGGACGGCGCCTCGGGGTGCGCCTGGGGCAGCCAGGAGTGCAGCGGGATGATACCGGCCTTTGCGCCGAATCCGAAGAACGCGAGGACGAAGCACGCGGAGGAGACGGCGGGTCCAAAGTCATGCGTACGGAAATCACTGAAGCTGAAGGAACCGCCCACGCCGTTGGTCATGAGCAGGAAGCTCGCCATGATAAGGACAAAGCCCACGTGCGCGATGACGAAGTAGAGCCAACCGCCCCTAATGGAGTTCTTGTTCTCCTCGATAACGACAAGGAAGTAGCTCGTAAGGGACATGAGCTCAAAGGCGACCAGGAACCAGAACACGTTGTCGGCGGTGATGACGAGCATCATCGAGGCGACGAAGGTGTTCATGAAGAAACCGGCGCGCCCGACCTTGCCCGGGTACTCATCGAAGTAGGACAGACCGTAGATGAAGCCCGCAAAGGCGAGGATTGAGATGAGGACCACGATCAGGCCCGCAAGGCCGTTGAGCAAGAGCTCGAGACGGGCGAACGGGAAAAAGAAGACCGTGTTGAGGGACGAAACGTCGCCAAGCACGGCCTCGAGGCCCGCGATGAACGACAGCACGGCCGCGACGGCGCCGATCAGGCAGCCGGCGGTCTTGGCGGCGTTGTCGGCCTTAATCAGCAGAACCGAGGCGAGCGCACCGATGCACGAGACGGCAAGCGATGCGATAAACAGCGTCATGCTATCCATTGTTTACGCTCCCTTCTGCTTTCTCGGACAGGCCCTGGGCCACAGCGGTAACATCGACGGCCGGACCGTTTTCGATCGAGCGCAGGCGCTTGGCCTCGTCGAGCTCGCGATCGGCCGCGCCGCCCATGACGGTCAGCGCCTTGGTGGGGCACGCCGCCACACAATGCGGGCCGTCCGGATCGAAGGCACACAGGTCGCACTTGACAGCGCAGGTGTACTGGCCAGGAGCCCACGTAAGCAGGCTGCTCAGGGACTTAGGATACGAAGGCGTCGGGTCGCACATGCCTGCGACACCGGCGATAGACGTGCCATCGGGATGGATGGCTCCGAAGGGGCACGCAATGGCGCACAGCCTGCACCCGATGCACTCCTGCTCCTTGACGTGGATGCGATCGCCATCGTGCTCGATGGCATTCACCGGGCAGACCTCGGCGCAGGGGGCACCCTCGCAATGGTGGCAGGCAAGGGCGGCCGAAATACCGCCGGTCTTCACGAGCGCCAGGCGCGGCGTATCCTGAAGACCCTGCATCCGGTGGGCGTCGGCGCAGGCAGACTGGCATGTTCCGCAGCCGATGCACCTCTCCGGATTGATGTCGATGAAGCGGTTCATCCCCACTTCCTTTCAAAATAACGGGCCGGGCTCCCGAACGTACGGGACGCCCGGCCCAAAAAGCCAACGAGAACGGGACTACACGATTTGATTCACGTGCGTCTCGTCGTCGAACTTGGCGGCGCCAGGCTCAACGTCCTGGGGAGCGGCGGCGTCCACCAGAGCCTGCTTGAGCTCGGTGTACTGACGCTCGACCTCGCCCTCGGCCCAGACCTGGTCGGCGATAGCGTCGACCTGGCAGGCGGAGAACTTGTCCTCGGGCGTATGCGAGACCGGGTCGACCTTGTGAATGGTCAGCTCGTTGCACTTGCCGATCCACCACTGGTAGGTCATATAGACCGTGCCCTTATTGATGCGGTCGCTCACGTCGGCGCGGCTGTATACCTGGCCGCGGCGGCTGTGAATCGAGACGATGTCGCCGTTCTTGATGCCGCGCGCCTCGGCGTCCGCGGGATTCATGCGGACAAAGCCAGGCTCGTCGGCGAGCAGCGCCAGCGTCTTGCAGTTGCCGGTCATCGAACGGCAACTGTAGTGGCCGACCTCGCGGACGGTGCACAGGATGAGCGGGTACTCATCGTCGGGAAGCTCGGAGGGCGCCTCCCAGTCGTGCGCCATCAGGTTGGCGCGGCCGTCCTTGGTGGTGAACTTGCCGCCAGCGAACATGTCGGGCGTACCGTGGTCATTCACATCGGTGCTCTTGACGGGCCACTGGGCGTAGCCGCCCTCGGGAGCCATCTTCTCGTAGGTTGCGCCCACAAAGTTGGGGCACAGGCTAATGCACTCGTTCCAGATCTGCTCGGTGTTGTCGTAGTGCATGGGGTAGCCCATGCGCGTGGACAGGTCCGCGAAGATCTCCCAGTCGTGGCGGCACTCGCCCTTGGGCGGAACGGCCGCGTCAAAGTGCTGGAAGCTACGGTCGGATGCGGTAAAGACACCCTCGTGCTCGCCCCAAGAGGTGGCAGGCAGGATGACGTCGGCGAGCATAGTCGTCTGCGTCATAAAGATGTCCTGGCAAATGAACAGATCCAGCTCGGAGAGCGTCTTGCGCATACCGGCCGAATCGGGCTCGGTCTGCACCGGGTCCTCGCCGTAGTTGTAGAAGCAGTGCACCTTGCCCTCGTCGACCAGGTGGCCCAGGTCGGTGAGCTTGTAGCCCTCCTCGAGCGGGAGCTTTTCCTCGGGCACGCCCCAAGCCTTGGCAAACTTGGCACGCACTGCCGGGTCGGTGACCTTCTGGTAGCCAGGGTACAGGTTGGGCAGCATGCCCATATCGCAGGAGCCCTGGACGTTATTCTGGCCACGCACGGGCGCGAGGCCGGAATTGGGTTTGCCGATCTGGCCGGCAACGCAGGCGATGGAGGCGATGGTGTGCACCGTCTTCAGGTTCTGCTTCTGCTGGCATACGCCCATACCCCAGCCAATGATGGCAGAGGGCTTCGCCGTGGCGTACATCTCGGCAGCTTGGTGGATCAACGCGGGCTCGACACCCGTGATGTCCTGTACGGATTCGGGAGTGTAGTTCTTGATGGTCTCCCACCACTCGTCAAAGCCGTTCGTGTGCTCGGCGACGAATTCCTTGTCGTAGAGGCCATCGTTGACCAAGCAGTTGGCAAAGGCGTTGAGGAACGCGACGTTGCAACCGTTCTTGATCGGAAGGTAGAGATCGGCGATACGCGCGGTTTCGATATGGCGCGGATCGGCGACGATGATCTTGCAACCCTTTTCTTTGGCTCGCACGATACGCCTTGCGACGATGGGGTGCGAATCGGCAGGGTTATAGCCGAAGAGGAAAATGCAGCCCGCATCCTCCATACCGGGGATGGAGCATGACATGCAACCTGAACCAACCGTGTCCATCAGACCGAGGACAGTAGGGCCGTGTCAAGTACGGGCGCAGTTGTCTACGCTGTGGGTGCCGATGCACGCACGCGTAAACTTCTGCATGACGTAGTTCGCCTCATTGCCGCCGCCTCGCGAAGAGCCGGTGGTCATGACGGCGTTAGGACCATATTCGTCAATTATGGCCTGCATCTTAGATGCGGTGAAATCCAGTGCCTCGTCCCAGCTTACGCGCTCAAGATCCGCGCCCTTAGTGCGGCGGATCATCGGGTGCAGTACGCGAGGAGTCAAGATCTTGGTGTCGTTGATGAAGTCGTAGCCGCTCATGCCCTTAAGGCACAGCTCGCTCTGGTTGGTGATGCCGTTGAGCGGTTCGGTACCCACGACCTGGCCGTTTTGGACCAAGAGGTTAAACTGGCAACCGGCGCCGCAATACGGGCAGATCACTTTATGCTTCTCCATGACACCCTCCTTCCTTTCTCTGCTACCGAATACTCGGTACTTATTTGACAATCATTGGGCCTGTCGCCCCAACACTTACGCCTCGTTTTCGATGGTAGCGCGGGCACGCTCGGCAGTCAGTTCTGCCAGACGCTCCTCGTCCACCAGGGTGAGGCCCTTGGTCGGGCACGCCTCGGCACACGCCGGACCGCCGGGACGGTCCACGCACAGGTCGCACTTGAGCACAAAGCTCTTAGTCTGCGAACCCACGCGAACGTCGCCCATCAAGACGGGGACCTGCGTGGTCGCCACGCTCACGGCGCCAAAGGGGCATGCCATAACGCAGCTCTTGCAGCCGATGCAGTTGTCCTCGTTGACGCCGATACGATGGTTCTTTGGATCAAAGAACAAGGCGCCCGTAGGACAGGCCTTCGCACACGGAGCGTCCTCGCAGTGGTGACATGCCACCGGCGCGGAGATCTCGTAGGTGCGCGTTACGCGCAAGCGAGGTGCGGCGATGTTGCCGGGAATATCGTGTGCCTCGATGCACGCCGCCATACAGGTTTGGCACCCAATGCAGCGTGAGGAATCAGCCACGACTCGTTTATTGCCCATGTTGTTCACTCCCTCCTGAATCCCATGCCGGAGAGACCCTGCCGACGTTGCCCCGGACCGCCCGTGGTCCGGCATCGGCGTATCGAGTGCATGCGGCGAAACAGGCACTTCGATAGAATTCCTCCAACGATATACAGGTTAAATATACGCAGTTGCAGGTGGCAAACTTGAGCATAGGCCCTGCAATACGGGTGTATTGCAGGGGTTTTGGCAGGTTGGAACTATTCTCGGATAGCTATAAAGGTGAGTGTAATACATGCGTACACCTCTGAGATTTTTACGCGCTCTCATTTTGGATGTATTACGCTTGTATACGTGTTAATGGTTATTTACTTGAGTGAAATAAAGTAATGGTTATAAGATTCTAAGAGGTCGGCATATGCCGCATTAGACCGACTATATTGCACGCTAGCTAAGGGAGGGCAGTGATGTCATCGACGCAAAAACGAGCCATCCTGCAGGTGCGCATTCGCGAAGAGGACAAGCAGCATGCCGAGCGCCTCTACGACGCCATGGGCACATCGCTTGCCGAGGCCGTTCGCCTTTTTGTCGCGCAGAGCATTTTGATGCGCAAGCTTCCCTTTCAGCCGGTCGCCGTGCGCTCAAAGGACGGCACCGCCGCCTATGGATCGCTCAAAGCATATGGGGACCCCAATCGCCGCTCCGAGGAGCGCAATGCCTGGATTGAGTACCTTGCTACAGAATGCGACGATTCGATTTTGGGTCCCGAGGAAGTAGATATCCATGAGTAGCACCATCATCGACGAGACCGTCATCCTACGCTACCTGCTTGACGACGACGAAGTTCTGTCACCTCGCGCTGCCAAGGTCATCGCCACACGCACCGCTCGCGTCTACCCCGAGATCATCACGCGCGTCGTGGTCACGCTGCGCGACGTCTATAAGGTTCCCCGCGTTGAGATTGCTACAGCCATGAGAAGGCTGCTCGATGACGTCATGGTCGACGAGCCCACCGTTGTCGCCCTTGCCATCAAACTCTTCGGCAAGACCCATATGGACTTTACCGATTGCCTCCTCGCAGCCCGAACCGCCATCTACAACGATGATGTCGTGAGCTTTGGCAAGCCCATCATCCAAGGCATGATCGACTACCGCCGCAAGCGCCAAACCACTGCCGACGCCCGCGACCGCGCCGCCGAAGCCCGCAGCCGAAGCACCGACTCCACCATCGACAAGCTCCGCCATCACGGTCGCCACTAACCCCATCCCCACCTGAGTTGCGGTGAAATACGGACTGATTTATGCCTTTAAAGGCCACAACAGTCCGTATTTCACCGCAACTTATTGAAGGTGGACCGCGAACGATTTCGCTATCGGGAGTCGGCGTAGGGTTTTATTGTCGGAATGCCGTAACCGCGCATCATGGCACCGAACGATTCTACGTCGTAGGTGTCCGAGAGTTTGAAATGAATGACGTTGTGGCCCATGGCGCGAAGGTTCGCGTCGCGCATGAGGGCCGCTCGATACGTTTTTGCCGCCGCCCGCTCTGGATCATTTTGAGCCTCGTCTTCAAACTTGCCTAGCCCATGCAGCTCTGCCAGCGTCCATGAGCCGTCTGGCATCTGCCAGCCATAATCTGCTAGATAATAGCCAGCGTTTCCCGGTCGCGTTATCTCAACTTGAAGCTCGGGCGCGGCAACCCCAGCGAGAATCATCGCTGCTCTCGCCTCAGACTCGCCGCCATTGTCTGACCTGCCGTCCATATACTCAAAAACGTCAAAAGCACGCGCGATGCCATGCAGCCCTCGACAATTTGCCTGCGCATATGCTCGCAGCTCTTCGCGTTCGACATCGTACTCACGGGCCAAGCCATCGACATAACCCAGCGCATAGTGAAAGGCGCTCGATCGCGCGATATCAACAACCGTTCGACACGGATCCGTCAGTGTAAACAGACCAAGCCGCCACACTTCGCCCGGGCGCCAGCGCTTGTATTCAACGAACTCATACGTATCACGCCTTGTAGACCGTGGCAGCAGCACTTGCACTTTATCCAGAAGCGTATACGCCGAGCCGATGCCGTAGAGCAACGCTGCTGTCGCTCCGCAAAACACAGCATCCGGTTCAACGACCGCAATAGCGGATGCCAGCTGAAAGATACGATCTTCAACCCCAAGATTATTCCAATAGACCGGATCCGCATACACATGGTTGTAAAGACGAAGCATGAGCTCTTCCTGCATAAGCTCGCGCGCACGGCGTTCATCCCAAGGATCAATTGTTATAAGCAGCTGTCCATCTTGATGAATTCCAACGGCCGAGAATAGCATCCTTGCATAGGACTGCGGAAAATGTTTTCCTTTATCGAGCATGGCCAACCCCATAACCATCACGGCGGAGAGAATACCATTACGCTATCGCATGCTTCCGTCCGCAGGCCTTGCCAAAAGCTGACCAAAAGCTTGACGTCGCAGGTCAGAGCTTCAAAAAATATTTCCACTCTCGGTAGACGGTCGCTACGATCATCCCAACGGCATCAAAATCTAACCTTACAAATAGTTGCGGTGAAATACGGACTACATGGGCCATAAAAGCCGAAAAACAGTCCGTATTTCACCGCAACTTAGAAGGGGATGTGGGGTCCCGGCATGTATATGAAAATGGCTCTGGTCCCAAAAGGAATCAGAGCCATTCATCTATCTTATGGAGCGGGCGACGGGAATCGAACCCGCGTCATCAGCTTGGAAGGCTGGGGTTCTACCATTGAACTACGCCCGCAAGATATGGTCGGGACGACAGGATTTGAACCTGCGACATCCTGCTCCCAAAGCAGGCGCGCTACCAAACTGCGCCACGTCCCGAAGGTGTTGAGCAGCTAAGGTCTAAACCTTGCGTGTCCCAAAGCGAAGGAAATTATAGGGGAGACTCCCCGCCCGTGCAAGCGCAGAAACCCTAGCTCCTCGAATGTGCGACAAAACGACTATGGAGCAGACCGATCACAAAGGCAACCACGGCAACCGGCGCCCACGCGGCACCGATGTCAGCCAAGGGTAGCGCATCAAAGGGCAGCCACGCGCCCACAAAGAACGCATCGCGGACCGAGGTAATCACACTCTGCACAGCAACCACGCCGCCGACCCACACCCACACCTGCGGATGAGCGTCGCAAAAGCCGTGCACCAGGCCCATCAGTACCAGTACGATGGCAACGGGATACAAGGCGTTGAGCATAGGCACCGAGAACATAAGAATCACGTCGAGGCCCACGTTGGAGAGCACGCACGAAAACGCCGCGAACACAAAGGCGAGAATCGCAAAGGGGCGGCGCATGGCCTCCTCGGAAACATCCGCTCCCCCTTCGACCACATACGTCTCGCAGAAGTAACGCGAGCAGCAGCTGATAAGGCCAATGCACACGTTCATGCAGGCGAGAAAGAAGATGGCGAAGACCACGACCGTGCCGGCAAGGCCAAAGTGCATGGAGGCAGAGCGGGCAAGGATGGCGGCGCCGTTGGTAGCGTCGGGCATCACGGTGCCGAGCTGCATACCGGCAAGCCCCAAGCCGCAGTAGATGATGGCCATGAGCACGCCCGCGATCACACCGGAACGCGAAATCTCGAAGGCCACGCGTTTGTCATCGGTAACACCCAACTCGTGGATGGTCTCGGCGATGATGATGCCGAAGGCGAGTGACGCGAGCAGGTCCATGGTCTGATAGCCGGTCAAGAAGCCCTGCACGGCGGCACCTGCATCGTAGGGAGCCTGAGGCGCGGCAGCCGGTCCCAGCGGCGAGATCACGGCAGCACCCACGACCAGTACGATGAGCGCAATGAGCGCGGGGCCCGTAATGCGACCGAGTACGCGTGTAATGACACCCGGGCGCAGCGTGAGCGCAAACGCGACGACAAAGAAACCGATGGCAAACACCAGGCGAGCCGTGCCGAGCGAGACACCCTCGGGCAGCAGCGGCACCAACATCTCGAAGGCCGTGGAACTCGTGCGCGGAATTGCCAGGCACGGACCGATGGCCAGGTAGACCGCCGCAACGAAGAATTCGCCAAACTTAGGATGCACGCGCCCAGCCAGCTCGCGGGCCGTGCCGGCGAGCGCGACGGCAATAAATCCCATAACAGGCAGGCCGATGGCAGCAATCAAAAAGCCAATCATGGCAAGCGGCGTGGCCGTGCCGGCCTGAAGTGCCAGCAACGGCGGGATGATGAGGTTACCGGCGCCAAAGAGCATCGAGAACAGTGCAATGCCGACGGTAACGACATGGTCGGAGCGCAAACCGCGCGGAGCGGATGAGGCCATAGGCACACCTTTCGGGTCGAAACAAAAACGGGACGGGCAAAAGGCCCGTCCCGCAAGTATATACGCTCTAGCAGGCTAAATCGCGCAAAGCGTCAATCGCGGTGTCGACTTCCTCGTCCGTGTTGAAATACCCAAACGAGAAGCGGACGATACCCTGGCGCTCGGTCCCCAGCGCGCGGTGCATAAGCGGAGCGCAATGGGCACCGGGGCGCGTCGCAATCCCCCACCCTTGCATGAGCGCGTCCGAAATCTCGGCAGAGTCGATATCACCCACGTTGAGTGAGACGATCGCCGAGCGCACGGGCTGGTCAAACGCACCGTAGAGCGCAATGCCGGGGATTTCGCGAACACCGGCGAGGAAGCGCTCCGCAAGCGAGCGCTCATGCGCCGCAATCGCCTCGACCCCGCCTTGTGCCTCGATAAAGTCGAGGCCTGCGGAAAGTCCCGCGATGCCGTGGCCGTTGAGCGTGCCCGCCTCAAGGCGCGTGGGCCACTCAAGCGGCTGCAGTGGGTCGAAGCTGTGCACGCCCGTGCCGCCCATGGCCCACGGAGCCACGTCAATGCCCTCTGCCACGGCCAAGCCGCCGGTCCCCTGCGGACCCATGAGCCCCTTGTGGCCGGTAAAGCACACAACATCGAGCCCCATGGCATCCATGTCAATCTTCGCCGTGCCGGCAGACTGAGAGGCGTCGACGATCACCAGCGCGCCGGCCGCATGCGCGATGGCAGCCACGCGCGAAACGTCAACCGCGTTGCCGGTCACATTGGAGGCGTGCGTCACCACCACAGCACGCGTGCCCGGCGTGACCAACCGCTCGAGCTCGTCGTAGTCGAGCGCGCCGCTCGCATCGCAACCCGCATGCTCAACCGTCACACCCTGTTCCGTCGCCAAGCGGTTGAGCGGGCGTAACACCGAGTTGTGCTCGAGCACCGTCGTGACCACGTGATCACCGGGACGTACCACGCCATTGATGGCGGTGTTGAGCGCCGCCGTGGAGTTGGGCGTAAAGCACACATGGTCCGCCCTCGGGCAACCCAAAAGGCGCGCGAGCTTGGCACGGCAGCCATGAATCGTACGAGCGGCATCGAGAGCACCCGACGTGGCGCCGCGCCCGGCATTGCCGAGCGAGCACATCGCCTGCGTCACGGCATCGATGACCGTCTGCGGCTTATGCATGGTCGTCGCCGCGTTATCCAGGTAGATCATCGCACGACCTCCCACATATCAATCACGGTATAGCCCTCGGTGGGAATGCCCGCTGCGGCAAGCTCGCCGCGCAGCAGTTCCTCATCCGAAGGCAGCGCCTTCCACGCCAAGCCGCAGCCGGCAGCGACCTCCCCGGGCACGGGAATCGTGCGCCCGGGAAGGCCGCGCTCGATGCATAGGGTCTCGCACCCCATGGCGGCCGCCGTGGTGGGAAACGTGATGACAAGCGCCGGGCGCTTCTCCCTCATGGCAACTCCAACCAATACGCTACGGGCGCACGACGCGCACGGCCTGCTCCATCTTCTCCACAATCACGTACATGTTGGTGACCTCGCCCACCGCAAGCTGGTCTTTAATGCCATAGTGGTCGAGGCAGGTACCGCAGGTAAGAATCTCGACACCCTGCTCGGCCAGGCCCTTCAGGTCGTCGAGCACCGGAGAGCTCTCGACGGTGAGCTTGGCACCGCCGTTGTAGAACAGCATAGTCGTGGGCAGCTCCTCCTGCTGCGTCACGGCAAAGATGAAGGCCTTCATGAGCTTGTGGCCCAGCTCGTCGTCGCCACGGCCCATGCAGTCGGTGTAGACGGAAATGACGAGCTTGCCCTTGTCGGCGCTGGCATCACAGAAGGCAGCGCCATCCTGCTCGGGATCGGCCACGGCAACGGCGCCAGAGGTCGCCACGGTCACGTGCCACTCGGCGTCAGAAACCTTCTCGACCGAGGCGGTGCAACCCTTTTCCTGTGCCATCTTGGAGATGTTCTTGACGGCGGTCTCGTTATCGACCGAGGTCACGACAGCGCCCTCACCATCGAGCTGTTTGAGGGCCTTGAGCGTCTTGACGACGGGCAGCGGGCAGGCATCGCCCATGGCATTGACTTCAATCTTGGTAGACATAGATTTTCCTTTCGAAAGAACCGTTCTAGAGAACGGTAAACAGTTACATAAACGTGCGGGCTAGCGAACAACGTGGACGGCAGGACCGCCTGGCACCGGCTCGCACACGCGACCGACGACGGCGGCAATACGTCCTTCGGCATGCAGACGGCGCGCAAGCTCATCCACATCGGCAGCAGGTGCCGCGATGAGCAGGCCACCAGACGTCTGCGGATCGTACAGCGAATCCAACATGCCCGGCTCCAGGTCTTCGTCGGCAGCCACGCGCGGGCCAAAGAAGTCCTGGTTGCGGTAGGAGCCCGCGGGGATAATGCCCAGACGCGCCATGTCGAGCACCTGGTCAAAGAGCGGCACCGCCCCCGACGCAAGCTCAATCTGCACGCCCGAGCCCTCGGCCATCTCGCACGCATGCCCGATCAGGCCAAAGCCCGTGATGTCGGTGCAGCCGTGAAGCTCAAGTCCCTCGGCCAGACGAATCGGAGCCTCGTTGAGGGTGCGCATCGAGTCAAACATGGCTGCGGCCTCGTCCTGCTCGATGAGCTCGCCCTTAATGGCCGTGGTGATGATGCCCGAGCCAACCGCCTTGGTCAGCAGCAACGCATCGCCCACGCGCGCGCCGCTGTTGGCGAGCATGCGGTCGAGCGCGACAAACCCGCTCACGGACAGACCGTACTTGGGCTCGTCGTCGTTGATGGTATGGCCGCCCGCGATAGAGCAACCGGCCTCGACGCACTTGTCGGCGCCACCCGCCAGAATCTGGCCGGCGACCTCGACGCCCAGGCAGCTCGGAATGCACAGCAGGTTCATGGCATGGCTCGGCCGCCCGCCCATGGCGTAGATGTCCGACAGCGAGTTGGCCGCAGCGATCTGGCCAAACAAAAACGGGTCGTCGACCATCGGCGGGAAGAAGTCGATGGACTGAACGAGGCCTAAGTTATCGCCAACACGGAAGACACTCGCATCGTCGGAGGTATCGAACCCCACGAGCAGATTGTCGTTGGGCACATTTGGCAAGTCGCCCAGGACCTGGGCGAGGGCTCCGGGAGCCAACTTAGCGGCTCAACCGCTCGCGGCAGTCATAGACGTGAGCTTAATCTGATCGTCAGCCATCGATACCTCCTCTCATCGGTCAATCATTTTCTCCCAGTATACGCATGAATGCAGGCTCACGGCCGATGCATTAATTGAGCGCCTGTGCGCGAATCGCCGCGCCGATCGCTCCGGCAAAGCGAGCCTGGGGTGAGGTGGTCACCGGCGACCCCAGTAGCTCGCCCAACCGCTCCACCACGAAGGCGTTCTCGCACAGACCGCCGGTCAGATAGTACGGGGCGCCCGCGGCCTGCCCGGCCATGGTCGCCACACGCGACACGACGCTCTCGATCACGCCACGCGCAATGTTCTCGCGTGGCTCACCGCGACCGATCAGGCTGATAACCTCGCTTTCGGCAAACACCGTGCACATGCTGCTGATCTTGGTGGGCTCGCCGGAACGCGCCAGGTCGGCCATCTGCTGCTGGGAAATGCCTAGGCGGTCGGCCATGATCTCCAAAAAGCGCCCCGTGCCGGCGGCGCACTTGTCGTTCATGGCAAACTTGGCCACGCGCCCGCCCTTGAGCTGGATCACCTTGGTGTCCTGTCCGCCCACGTCAATCACCGTGCCGTGATCGCCAAACAGGCGCACGGCACCGGTACCGTGGCAGGTGATCTCGGTCACGACCTTGTGCGCATAGGGCACGGCGACACGGCCGTAGCCAGTCGCGACCACGCGCACGTCGTCGGCAGCCACGTCATAACCCGCCGCTGCCAGTGCCTCGCGCAGCCGCTCGGAAGCATCGACCGAGGAGAACCCGGTTGGCTGCACGCACGTCCACGCCACCGAACCCTCCCCGTCGACCACAGCAGCCTTAGCCGCCGTAGACCCGATATCGATCCCGATCCCTATCATGGCTCTCTCCCAATCTAAACATCAAAGACAGTGGCACGTTCAGGCGCCTTAGCTCTAGGTTTCTCAGGTGCCGGAGATTGCCCCGAAAGAGGAGCGCAGCGTACTTTGGGTACGCAAGCGACGGTTTGAGGAGCAAGATCCGGTGCCTGAGGAAGCTAGAGGGTTTCGATGAAGGCGGCGATGCGGGTCTCGATCTGGCCCATGTCACCGTTGCTGTAGTCGGTCTCGATCTTCATATACGGAATACCCGCACCCTCGACAGCCTCCTGCATGCGCGCGCTCTCAACGTTGAAGGTGTGGCAGGCCTGTAGCACGCTCTCTACCACGCCATCGACATGGTACTTCTCGCACATGGTCAGTGTGTTCTCCATGCGGCCGTCGTTAGGCGTCATGACCGAGCAGTTGATATCCAGGTAGCGGTCGGCGATGGCGCGCAGAATGTCGGGCGCGTCCGGGTCGATCATCATGGCGGCCGTACGCTCGCCCGAGCAGTCATCCATGCACACGACCACGCCGCCGTTGGACTCGATGGTGCGACCGATCTTGTTGATCACACCGCCTACCGGGCAGCCGGTGATCAGAATGCGCTTGGCATCCGCCGCGACCGGGCGCTCGCCTGCGTCATAGGCCTCGCGCAGCTTGACAACCTTTTGCTCCAGCTGCTGCGTATAGGCCTCGATATCAAAGCTAAACGTACCGGCAAACATGGTGCTCATCAGGTCGACGCCGCTCATGGCCGCCGGCTGGTTGGCCTGCAGCGCAAACATCTCGAGCTGGGCCGCACGCAAGCGGTTGCGACGACGGACGGCAGCGCGCAGATCATCGTCGGTAATCGCGATGCCGTAGAAGTTCTCGAGCTCCTCCTTGAGCAGGCGGCACTCCTCGTACCAGCCCTCGCGCTCGTGGGCGCGATCGCGGCTCTGCGGCAGGTGCAGAATGTGCGTGCGCTTGAGCTCGTTGAGTAGCTCGTACATCTTCTTCTTGCCGTCGCAGGTGGTCTCGCCGATGATCATGTCGCTAAAGTACGTAAACGGGCACTTTTGCGAATAGGCAAAACCATACGTAGACTTGATGAGCGGGCACAGGTTTGCCGGCAGCACCTTCTCGGCCTCGGGAATCACCTCGTCGGACGTGCCGCACAGCGCCACGCTCGCAGCCCCCGCGGCATCGATAATCTCGAGCAGCGTGTAGCTGCACAGAAAACCGACCAGGCGATTACCCGCCTGCTTATAATCCTTGACGCGAATAAACGCCGCCTTGCGTTGCTCGTTGAACTCCTCAAACGTGGACGGCAACGGCTGCTCAATATTTTCCGACATATAACTCCTTAACAAACCTTTTAACCAACCAAGGAAACGGCTTTCCCAGGTGCCCGAGGTTGCCGTGAAAGAGGAGCGCCGCGTACTTTGGTATGCAAGCGATGGTTTGAACGGCAAGATCGGGTGCTTGGGGAAGCCGCTGGACCGGATAGCCCTAAATGGTTTCCAAGAAAGCCTCAATCCTGGTTTGCAGTTGGCCTGCATCCTCGCCGGCGTAGTCGGTCGTGATGTGCATAAACGGAATGCCGGCCTCCTCGGCAGCCTTCTCCACGGCAAACGACTCCATCTCGTAGAGCGTGCAGAACTGCAAGGCCACGTCGACGATGCCGTCGGCATGCAAGTCCTTGGCCATCTGGACAATGTCCTTCATACGCTGGTCGTTGGGCGTAAAGACGGCGCAGTTGATCTTAAAGTAGCGCTCGGCGATGGCGTCGAGCATGTCGTCAACCGTCTCACCGGACTCATCGACCAGGTCCTTGTAGTAGCGCGAGCCCGTGCAGGACTCCTCGCCCACCACGACGCCACCGGCCTTCTCGATGAGGTTGAACAGCTTCCAGTTGGGCACGGCCATGGGCGTACCGGTGTACAGGATGCGCTTGGTCCCCTTGGGCGCCACGCCCTCGCCGGCCTCGACACGCTGCTCGCACTCAGCCGCCATCTCGTTGATGGCTCCGGTCAGACGCGACGTGTCATCCATAAAGGCGGCCTGCACGGTCAGTAGGCTATCGAGACCGCTGATGGGCGCCGGGTCGGCAGCGCGCGTGGCAGCGAGGCGCTGCAGGGCGCGACGCTTCTCGTTGACGGCGTGGATGGCGGCCTTCAGACGCTCGGGCGTAATCTTGACGCCGCACTCTTCCTCAATCTTGGCGGCAAGCTTTTTAACCTCGGCCTTCCAGGTCACGAGCGTCGACTCGTCGTGCACGTTGGGAATATCCATGACGTACATGTTCTTTTGCGTGGCAAAGAACTCGTAGGCCTTCTTCTTACCATCGCAGGTGTTCTCGCCCACCACCAGATCACTCGACTCAATGTAGGGGCAAACCTCGCCCAGCTTAAAGCCGGCAAAGCTCTTGATGAGCGGGCAGGTGTTGCGCGGCAGATGCTCCTCGACCTTGTCGGTCGCCCAGTCGGCACCCGAGCACAGGCCCACG
Organism: Collinsella aerofaciens; assembly: GCA_048501115.1. Taxonomy (GTDB): domain Bacteria; phylum Actinomycetota; class Coriobacteriia; order Coriobacteriales; family Coriobacteriaceae; genus Collinsella; species Collinsella aerofaciens_CD. Next base: position 56,220 of record DBFRZS010000025.1, read on the forward strand.
GGGATGCCATCGCAGGCAAGCACGATCTCCTCGGGCACGTACACACAGAACGAACCGACGATCTTGGTGGCCTCGCCGGCCTCCTTCTTGTCGAGCATCTCCTTAATACGGCCGCTGTGGATGTTGGTGGCGACAAAATCCAGGTAGGACGTAGACTTGGGGCGATTGTTCTGCGTCAGGAACATATCGCCGTACATCTGGCCCACGGCGGCCAGCAGCATGTCGTGGTCGGCAAGATTCATGCCGAGGCTCTCCCACATCGGATGGAAATCGAATTCTTCAGCCATGACGGTTCCCCTCTCGAACCAAAAATGAATAGCTACGGTATTTCTGCACGGTGGGTGGCGAAAACCCAGCCGTGCTCAAACCCGGAATTTTGGGGAACCCGCTTTGCGGTCGATTATTTAGTTGTGCGTCGTCTCTCCCGGAGCCGTGAACATACCTGCTCATATGCGGCTCCGAGCCATATACAGGGCGCGCGCGGCAACGCGACGCGAATATGTCTTCTGCAGCATCGGCGCGCCCTCCTTTTCTCGTCGAAGGTAACTATATCAACGGTTGTCGTCAAGACGAACACCGCCGACACGCGTACGACAACGTTGGGATGTGAGCATCTCGCTGTCTGATAATTAATTATCAGACTGATAAGGTTTAGTCATGTAGAAATCGGCGAACGGCGAAGTGAAAACAAAGCGGTCGAGGACTACCTCCTCGACCGCATCGCACCCGCATTATCGGCAAACGAGATGGATCCTGCTTGCATCAAAATGCATGCGCAGAGTCTCACCCGCCTGCGGCAGCTCTTCCACGGGTACACTCACCTTATTCACCTTCCACTGCAGACGCGTGGGCGCATCAGCACGCGGCACGTCCAGCAGCACCAGCCGCTCAAAGCGCGAATCGCTCACACGGGCCACGTGCAAATCGTAGCTGTTGCGACCGCGCTCCGCGCGATTGTCAACATGGAAGTAGCTCGCACGAATACCGAGGTACGTCACGTTATCGGGAACCTCATGGCCCACGTTAAAGGTCATGCCCCAGTCCAGGGCTTCAACTTCCTGAGACCCGATCTTGCGCGCCCGGCTTGTGTTCTTGCAGCCCGTCAGGCGCAGTGCCGCCAGCGTCTGCGGACGGCGGACCACGTCCTCGACGGAGCCGATCTCCTCAACATGCCCGTCGTGCATCACGCAGATGCGCCCGCACAGGCGGCACGCTTCGTCGATGTCGTGGCTCACGTAGAGCACGGTGCGGTTGCATACATCGAACAGGTCGAGCATGTTCTGTTCGAGGGCGCTCTTAAGATAGGAATCGAGTGCGCTCATGGGCTCGTCGAACATAAAAATGCCCGGATGCGCCGCCACCATGCGGGCAAGCGCCACACGTTGTTGCTGACCGCCCGAGAGTCGCGCGGGATAGCGGTCGGCAAAATCGGACAGACCGAAAATGCCCAGATAGCGCTCGGCGAGCTTTTTGCGCGCGGCGGCGTCGCCCGCATCCTTTACACCGGCGCATACGTTATCGGCCACCGTCATGTTGGGAAACAGCTGATAGTTTTGGAACAGCAGGGCGCATTTTCGCTCCTGGGGCGACAGGTTGATGCCCGTCGCCGAGTCAAAAAAGGTCACGCCGTTGACGACGATCTTGCCCTCGTCGGGCGTCTCCACGCCGGCGATGCAGCGCAGCGTACAGCTCTTGCCACAACCCGAGGCACCGAGCAGCGCCACACGATCCTCGCCGGCCTCAAGCTGCATGTCGAGCATAAACCCGGGATAGCGCTTTTTGATATCCAGAACGAGCGACATGGCCTATCGACCTCCCTGCAAAGCGGCATCATCGCGCATGAGCTCGGCCAGCGCCTCGCGATCGATACGCAAGGCATCGCCGCCCGCCGGGTCGAGCGAATCGCCCTGTCCGGCAAGATCTTTGATCCGCTTGCGCTCCGCACGGGAAAGGCCCCGCTCGCGATACTTTTGCGAATGAGCGGTGTACATGTTGATGAACAGGATGACCAGGAAGCTGAACACGATCACGACGGCGACCCAAAAGAGGGCCACCGAGGTGTTGCCGCCCATCCACTCAAAGTAAATCGCAATGGGGATGGTCTGCGTAATGCCGGCGTAGTTGCCCGCAAAGAACAGCGTGCAGCCAAACTCTCCCATCGCGCGGGCAAAGGCGAGGACCGTACCAGCGGCAATAGAAGGCCACCCAAGCGGCATCATAAGCTTGGCAAAGATGCGACGCTCGGACCATCCCAGGGTTCGCGCGGCGTCAAGCATCTGCGTGTCGAGGCTCTCAAAGGCGCCGAGCGCCGTACGGTAGACCAGGGGGAACGATACCACCACGGCAGAGATCACCGCCGCCGGCCACGTAAAGACAATCGAGACGCCGTGCGCAATCAGCCACTGGCCCACCCCGGTCGAGCGACCAAACAGCATAAGCAGCAAAAAGCCGCAGACCGTGGGCGGCAACACCATGGGGATGGTAAAGACCGAGTCGAGCAGGCCCTTGATGCGACTCGAGGTACCCATAGTCTTCCACGCGGCGAACAGGCCCAGCGCAAGGGAGATCACCAGGGCAAGGCCGCTCGTTTTAATGGACACCCAAAACGGGCGATAGTCGATGTCGCCCAAAAAGGAGACCAGAGAGGTCAAGGGCCCCTGCTCATCCCGCAATATGACAGACGACGCCTCTACCATTTGAGCGCTATCAAGCCAACGCGCGCCGCCCTTGGCATCACCCGAGGCTGATGCAATCACCACATAGCGGTCCCCATCCGCACCACGCTCATCAAAGCCATAGGTATACCCGCCGGCATCAAACGTTGTTTCCGCCGTGACATACCAAGGAAGATCCACGTCCCCCAGCCGCGCACCTCCCATGCAGTTTGCGCTGTCGAGGTCACAGACGAGGGCCTTGAGACCCGATACGCACTCGTTGTCCTGCGGATCCAATCCATACTTCTCGACCGCCTTGGGCGATATCCACGCCACAACGCGATCGGCAGCAGGCGCCACTACAAGGTCCACATCCTCGTCAACGGGAAACCGGTAGCCCTCAGGCTGGCCCTCCATGGCACGAGCGGTCCCCTTCGCCAACCGCTCAAAACCCTCGATTCCATAGGAAAGCCCATGAGCGGTCGCAGCAACCTGGGCCCCGTCCTCGGCGTCCCCGGCAAACGCAAATCCCGGCACCCAGCAAAGCGCGAAGGTCAAAGCACAGGCGGCAAGCATGCGGAATCTATTAAGCACGAAAAGCTCCAAGCGAATACAAGGACGGAGTGAAACACAAAACGATGGAATTATCGCGCCAAGCCGCACTACTCGGAAAGCTCAAAGCCGTACTTGGCCCAAATCTTCTGGGCCTTCTTGTTGGTCAGGCAGAAGTCGATGAACGCCTTGGCCTCGTCGGCGTGCTCGGAGCTCTCGGCGACGGCACCGGGATACACGATGGGCTTGTGCGAGTCCTCGGGGCACACAAAGGCCTCCTCGATGCCGTCGTAGCGGAAGATGTCGGAGCTGTAGACAAAACCCGCCACGCAGTCGCCTGTAGAGACGTAAGACGCAGCGGTGCCGACCTTGTCGGCCAGGGCTACCTTGTCGGCGAGCTCGGGCGCGTACTCGCCGTCGTCGCCCTCGGTACCGGTATAGAGGCCCACGGAAGCCAGCGCCTGGTTGGCGTACTTGCCGGCGGGGACGGTCTTGGCGTCGCCGATGGCAATCTTACCGTCCAGATTCGCGACGTCGGCGATGGCCTCGACCTTAGTATCGGAGCCCTCGGCGCGAATGATCACGAGGTCGTTGACGAACATGTCCTCACGCGTGTCGGCGTCGACGAGCTCGGCGGCCTCGGCGTCATCCATGGTGCCCTTGGAGGCCGTGATAAGCACGTCGACGGCGGCACCGGCGCGCATTTGCTCGACAAGGTCGCCAGACGCCTTAAACTGCGTGTCGGCAAACGTGGTACCGGTCTGGTCGGTGTAGAGCTCCTGAACCTCGGGCAGAGCCTTCTCGAGCGAGTTGGCAGCAAAGACCTGCAGCTCGACGACCTTCTTGGAAGATGCCTTAGCAGAACCGGCATCGGGTCCGGCCGGCTCGGACGTCTTGTTGCCCGAGCAGCCGGCAAGGCCAAAGCCGGCGGCAGCGGCAGCAGAAAGCGAGACAAAACCGCGGCGTGAAACCATATCGAACATATTCAACCCTTTCGAACGCTATGCCCGGGCACCCCGCCGCAGGCTTTATTCTGTTACTAGATTATACTTCCGCGCGAATAATGATAATGAGAAATTATTCTCTCTAGAGAATATAGTTTCGAGTTGCCGTGCACCTCGGCGTCGCTTCGGCGGAAAACAAAGGCGGAGCAGCCGTTCGGGTCGCCCCGCCGCAGGTAAACCGCTTATTTGGTATGTCCGCCGCCCGCCGTCATTTGGGCCGCATGCTCCAGCTGATCGCTCACGGCCTCCCAGCTTTCGCGGGCCGCTTTCGTGGATCCCGGAAAGTTGATGACAAGCGTATGCCCACGCTGCATGCACACGGCGCGCGAGAGCATAGCGCGGCGCGTCTTGGTCATGGAGTACGCACGGATTGCCTCTGCAATACCCGGCACATCGCGGTCGCAGACGGCACGCGTCGCCTCGGGCGTCACGTCGCGCATCGAAAGTCCCGTGCCGCCACAGGTGAGGACGACGTTGGCGTGGCACTCATCGGCAGCTTCCACAATGGCATCACCGATCTCGCTGGCGTCGTCGCGCACGACCACATGTGAGACGACCGTCCAGCCCTGCGCCTCGATAAGTTCCTCGAGTGCGGCTCCAGCCTCGTCCTGAGCAAGATCGCGCGTATCCGAGCACGTCACGATCGAAATCTTCAACTCCATAGTCTTCCTCCTACAACACCGTGCCCTCGGGCAGGTCGACACGCACGACATCCACGACGTCGCCCGCCTTGAGCTCGCACGGTCCTTCGTCAATACGCAGCAGGCAGTTGGACCGCTGCATCGTGCCGAGCAGCGCCGAATTCTGCGTCTTGGCCTCGGTCACCAACAGCTCACTGGTCTCGGGGTCGCGCAAAACCGTGGCGCGATCGAAGAAGCGTCGGTCCTGGCGCTTTTTCACGCCGTGCGTGAGCGTCGCCTGCTGCACGGGACGCACGCCCTCGGCAAAGCCGCGCATCTTGCGAATCGCCGGACGGGCGAGCATCTCAAAGCCCACATACGCCGCGGCCGGATTGCCTGAAAGCCCTAGGTAGGGCTTGCCCCCGAGCAAGCCAAACGTGATGGCCTTGCCCGGACGCATCGAGATGCGATCGAACAGCACCACGCCCTCGCGCCGGACGAGCGCCGTCACGTAGTCGTAATCGCCCGCCGAGGCGCCGCCGCTCGTAATGACAAAATCGCATTCTCGCGTGGCGCGATGCACCAGCTCGCCAATCGCCTGCTCATCGTCGGGCGCAATACCGTAGAACACGGGGTCGGCGCCGGCATCGAGCGCCTCGGCCATCAGCGCCGAGGAGTTGGAGTCGCGAATCTGCCCGCGCGCCGGCAGCTCACCCGGCGCGACCAGCTCCGTGCCCAGCGAGATAATGCCCACGCGCGGAGCGGCATGCACCTTCACGTTCGCATACCCTGCGCTCGCCAGCAGACCCGCGCCCGCCGGAGCCACGACCTCGCCGGCGTGCATCACAACATCGCCGGCATGGGCCTCCTCGGCAGCAGAGCGAACGTTCTCTCCCACCTTGGCCGGCGCCGAGAAGCGAACGTGCGAGCCCTCGTTGCCGTCACCATCGAGCACGTCAACGATCTCGTACTTCACCACGGCATTGGCGCCTTCGGGCACCGGCGCGCCTGTCATAATGCGGACCGCCTCGCACGCGCCGATAGCGCCCTCAAACACATGGCCCGCGGCCTCGTGTCCGATAACGTCGAGCGTCACCGGCGCCTCGCCAGATGCCTGCGCCAAGTCCGCCGAGCGCACGGCATATCCGTCCATAGCGCTGTTGGCAAACGGCGAGATGTCGATATCGGCCACCGCGTCCTCGGCCAAGGGAAGACCAGCCGCCTGCCACACGGGAATCTCGACGAGATCGGTCGGAGCAACGTGCGACAGGACAATCGACCGTGCGTCATCCAGCGGAATGAGTTTCTCTGCCATATGCACCTCTTAATGTCACGGCGCACAACAGGGGCGCCGATTCTTTATGCTTGTCTCAGTATAATCCCCAGACGTACGACCGCGACTTGGCCTGTACCCGCAAATACACCTGTCGGCCGCAAGCCACGAAACAGAATCGAAACCAACCCACCGGCTCGTCGCGTTTACCGCGTTTTATAATGCTTGCGTTGCAACCTAAAAGAGGAACGTATGACTCATAACGACAAACCCGAAAGCGCAAACGAGGCGCAAGACCATCCCCAGTCGCTCGACGACGGCGGCTTTTTCTCCCTGAACGACGTCATCACGGCAGGCAGGCATCAACTTACCCGCTCCGAGCATCTCTTGGCTGCCGACACGCGCCGCAACGCCCGCAACCTACTCGCGAGCGCCAAGTTGCTCGCACTCGTCGTCATCGTCTCGCTCGCCATGGGCGTTGCCGCTTGGGCGTTTTTGGCCTCGCTGAATATCGCGACCGACTATCGCGAGCACCATGCGTGGATTTACGCACTGCTTCCCGTTGTGGGCGTTGCCACCGCATGGGTGTACAAAAACCACGGTCTTGCCGCCAAACGCGGTAACAACCTGGTCATCGACTCCGCTCTGGGCACCCGCCTCATCCATATGCGCATGGCCGTCCTCACCTTCGTCTGCTCCACGCTCACGCACCTAACGGGTGGATCGGCCGGTCGCGAGGGAGCTGCGGTGCAGATTGGCGGCACCATCGCCAGCAACATCTCGAGCCTCGCCCACCTCAAAAAGCATGACCACCACGACCTCATGCTCGCCGGCATCTCGTCGGCCTTTGGCGCCGTATTCGGTTCGCCCCTTGCCGGAGCTTTCTTTGGCATGGAGATGTGCTTTATCGGCAAGATCGACTACACCGCGGGCATCTACTGCCTGGTCGCCTCGTTTACCGGCTACTTTACATCACTCGCCCTAGGTACCGAGTACGAAGCGAATGTCATCGCCAGCGTTCCCGCTATGACGCCCAAAACGGTCGTCATCGTTGTTATCAGCGCAATTATCTTCGGTCTGACGGCACGCCTCTTTGCCTGGTCGGTTCGAACCGTCAAGAGCCTGTACGGTCGCTTTATCACCAATTACCTCGTTCGCGCACTCATAGGCGCACTCGTGGTTTTGGCCGCCTATGCCCTTCTCGACGCCTGGGACTACGCCGGCCTTTCCACGTGGCTTTCCGGCGCCGGATTTGCCGGCAACACCACCCTGGCAGACGCAGGCATCAAGTTGGTCGTCACAGCGCTTACCCTGGGTGCGGGCTTCCAAGGCGGCGAGGTCACGCCCCTGTTTGGCATCGGTGCGGCGCTCGGCGGCTGGATCGGTTGCCTCGTCGGAATCGACCCCAGTTTTCTGGCGGCTCTCGGCATGCTCGGCGTGTTCTGTGCCGGCCTCAACGTGCCCATCACCACCTGCATGATGGCCATCGACCTGTTCCACGGCACGGCAGCCGGGTTCTTTGTCATCGTGGCCTTTATCAGCTACCTAACTGCCGGACACCGCGGCGTGTACCCCGCCCAGCGCATCATCTCGCCCAAGCGCCGTTCGCTTATTGTGGATGAGGGCGGTACGGTAGCGGATGCTATCGAGCGCCACAACGACCTGATAGAGTAGACGTAAGTATTCGACGTGCAGCCACAATCGGGGGCAATTCGACCTGAGCGCGACCGCACCGTCACGTCATACGCCGGGAGTCGCCCCATGCACGCAACTGATTTTGGCCGCACGCTCATCATCGCCAACCCAGCCGCCCAGTCGGGTGCGGCGCACGAAGTTGCCGAGCGCCTGCAACGCTTTTTGGACATGACTGCACGCGCATCCCAATTTGACCTGGTGCTAACCGAGCACATGGGACACGCCAAGGAGCTGGCCGCCCAGGCAACGGACTATCGCACCGTTATCGCACTCGGCGGCGACGGCGTAATCCACGAGGTCGTCAACGGGCTTATGACGCAAGAGGAGGACACCCGCCCCGCTCTTGCCATCCTACCCGTGGGCTCTGGCAACGATTTTGCCCAAACGCTCGGCATCGACGATTTCTCCGGTAAGGATTTTGGCGCGCTGCTCACCTGCGAGCTGCAGCGTCAGGACATCGGGCGCATTCGCTCGTGGAGCCCTGCGAGCGGCAGCGGCGAGGCTACCGTTGAGTACTACGACCAGACGCTCTCGGTCGGCATCGATGCCGCCATCGGCCTGGGCACCACCGAGCTGCGCAAAAAGACGGGCCTCGCCGGCGCTCCGCTCTACACCCTATCGGGACTTGAGCAGTTTGGCCTGCGCTATCGCAACTACCCCATGACCATCAGCTTTGATGGCGCGCCCGCCGAGCGCGTGCGGGCGATCATCATGGCAATTCAGCTGGGTCCTACCTATGGCTCGGGCTATCGCATCTGCCCCGATGCCGACCCCTGCGACGGCGTACTCGACGTCTGCTACGCCTGCGGCCCCGTTCCGCGTGCGGTTGCCCTGCCCATGTTTCTTTCGGCCAAGGACGGCCACCATACCAAGTTGCCGCCGGTTCGCATGCGCCGCTGCCGCCATGTCGAGCTCACCTTTGAGGAGCCCGACTACCCCATCCAGGCCGACGGCGAGCCCGTTGTCGCCTCGCGCATCGAGGTCGACATCCTTGCCGGCGTCCTCCACGTCTGGCACCCCACCCGCTAAACCCACCTAAGTTGCGGTGAAATAGGGACTGTTTATGTAGCTAAAGCCGCAAAACAGTCCCTATTTCACCGCAACTTATGAGTAGGCTATTCGTCGCTGCCTGGCTTGCGACGGTTGGCCTTTTTAATCGCGTTGAAGTGCTTGTCGTTGAGCCTGCGCTGGCGCGATCGCTGAGGCACCTTGGTCTTTACGCGTCGGCGCGGTGGACGCCCGCGACGCTCGAGCTCTGCCCTCAGCTTACGCAGACAGCAGCTGCGATTCTGAAACTGACTGCGGCTCTCACGCGCCGTCACGACAATCCCCGTGGGCCCATGCTTCATGCGCACCGCCGAGTCCGTCGTGTTCACGCCCTGTCCACCCGGACCCGTCGCGCGAAACACCTGCACCTCGCAATCGCGTGCCAGCTCCTCGACCGACATCTCGGCATAGCGTGCATACTCGCGCCATCCCATCTTGTTCTCATCCATATCAATACCTCCCCTCATACAAAAAATGTGACAAAGGGACAGTCCCTTTGTCACATCGCATACCAATCGCTTGTGCTGCGCGCCTAGGCGAAGGTGATCTTGCCGTTCTCGCAGTCCATTTCGGCGATACGGGCCAGGCTCTCAACGCGGAAGCCGCGCTCGCGGAGCTTATCGCCACCGCCCTGGAAGCCCTTCTCAACGGCGATGCCGATGCCGGCAACCTCGGCACCCGCGGCCTCGCAGATCTTAATAAGGCCCTCGAGCGCGCAGCCGTTGGCCAAGAAGTCGTCGATAATCAGGACCTTATCGCCCTCGGACAGGAAGCGCTTGCCAACGATGACCGGGTACTCCTTCTGCTTGGTAAAGGAGTAGATGGTCGTGGCATACTGCTCGCCGTCAAGGTTGATGGACTGGGCCTTCTTGGCAAAGACCACCGGCACGCCGCCAAAATGCTGAGCTGCGATGCAGGCCATACCAATGCCCGAAGCCTCGATCGTCAGGATCTTGTTGATCTCGACACCCTCGAACAGACGGGCCCACTCGGCACCCATGTGGTCGAACAGCTCAACGTCGCACTGGTGGTTGAGGAAGGCATCAACCTTAAGGACGTTACCGGCCTTTACGATGCCGTCATGGCGAATACGATCCTCAAGCTCCTGCATGGCGCAACCCCTTCTCGCGGCAACGATACCGCGCGATTAATAAACGTTGTTCGATAGTCTACCACGGACCGACCCCCGCCCGCCCCACAAGCCGCATCGCACCATAAAGCTGCAAGACCAGTAGATAAGCCCGATTCTTGGCAAGCCTGCCACCACAAGCTAATGGCGGGCGCGCATCCTCACCAAACGCACCATGGCGAGCGCAAAGCCCACAGCGGCCACAGCCATGAGCACGTAGAACACCGAGCGAAAGCCAAACAGGAACACATCCGGACGGCCTGCAACAAAACTGGTCACGGCCTCGCCCATCGCCACACTCATCTGCCCATACAGGATATTCGACGCCACCGTAATGCCGAGTGCCATGCCGGCGTAGCGCGCCAAACTGCCCAAGCTGCCTGCAAAACCGAGCGCCTCGCGCGGGGCTGAGCCCATATACAGCGAGTTGTTGGGGCTCTGGAAAATCGACGTGCCGCACGACATAAACGCGACACAGCACACGATCACAGGGATAGAAGAGTGCTCGTCGAGCGTGCTTACCGCAAAGAGACCGCACACATACACGCCCAGGCCGACCGCCGTGGGACCCTCGCAGCCAACACGGTCCGAAACCGTTCCCGAAAGCGGGCCGATAAAGGCATTCACCATCGGCAGCGCCAAAAACAGCAGGCCCGAAACGTCAGATCCAAACCCATGCGCATCCTGAAAATAGAACGGCAGGATAAACTCGGATGCGCCAATGCCAACGAACACGATGAGCATGCAGGCAAGGTTGATGGTAAAGGCCGCATTTGCAAAGCAGCGACGAGCGGCCTCGATCATGGACATGGGACGCTCGCCGGCCTCCGGCTTAACATGCGGCAGCGTATAGAGCCCCACGATAAACGAGATGACGCCAATGGGCAGGTTAATGAGAAAGATGCTCTCCCAGGGAAAGCTTGCCACCAGCATGCCACCGAGCACGGGGCCACACATCATGCCGAGGGCCACGAAGGTCGCGAGAATACCCATAGCACGACCGCGTTCGCGCGCCGGAAACGACTCGGTGATGATACCCATGTTGTTGGCCATGGCCGCCGCGCAACCAATACCCTGAACAATACGTGCCAGAATAAGAACCTCGAGCGAGGCCGAAAGGCCACAAAGCAGCGAGCCAACCGTAAAGACGATGACGCCCAGCTGGAACACATTCACCTTGCCGCGCACGTCGCCCAGGCGGCCAAACGGCAGCATAGCCACGCATGTCGCAAGCAGGTACACCGAACTCACCAGCTGAATGCGATCGAGGCCCACGCCCAGCTCCTTTTGCATCACGGGCAACGCCACGGTCACGACGGTCGAATCCAGGCACACCATAAACGTCATGATGAGCACGGTAAACAGAATCGCCCACTTGTTCTTGCCATGGGTGTCGCCCTCTAGGGCAAGGTGCTCGCGGCGCAGCTGCTCTGCAGTTTTCTCCATATCCATCCTTTCGAGTGGCCCAACGCAAAAAACGGGGCCCCAATCGCCTGCAAACAGCCGCGATTGGGGTCCCGCCTACGGAATCGGAACGAAAGGTCGCCGAAACTTTCTGCCAGCATCGGCGCCTTATGCGAACGCTAGCCTAGCACTGCTCGAGCGCCTGCTCAAGGTCGGCAATCAGATCGGCCGTGTCCTCAAGGCCGCACGACAGGCGCACCATGTCGGCGGAGATGCCACAGGCGATGAGCTCCTCATCGTTCATCTGGCGATGCGTGGCGTTAGCGGGATGCAGGCAGCAAGTGCGGGCGTCGGCCACATGCGTGGCAATCTGGGCGAGCTTAAGGCTCTTCATAAAGGTCTCGGCCGCCGCGCGACCACCGTTAAAGCCAAAGCTCACAACGCCGCAGGTACCGTTGGGCATGTACTTCTGAGCGATGTCATAGTACTTATCGCCCTCCAGGCCCGGATAGCTCACAAAGCGTACCTTGGGATGGCTCTGCAGGAACTTGGCAACGGCCAGGCCGTTCTCACAATGACGCGGCATGCGTACATGCAGGCTCTCGAGCGAGCTGTTCAGGAAGAAGGCCGCCTGCGGGTTCTGCATGGGGCCGAGGTCGCGCATGAGCTGCGCGGTGGCCTTAGTAATGAAGGCACCCTCGCGACCGAACTTCTCGGCATACGTCACGCCGTGGTAGCTCTCGTCGGGCGTGGTGAGACCCGGGAACTTATCCGCGTGGGCCATCCAGTCAAACTGGCCGTGGTCAACAATCACACCGCCCAGGTAGGCAGCATGTCCATCCATGTACTTGGTGGTGGAGTGCGTAACGATGTCGGCGCCCCACTCAAAGGGACGGCACATCACGGGCGTCGGGAAGGTGTTGTCGACCATCAGCGGCACGCCGTGGTCATGTGCGGCCTTGGCAAAGCGCTCAATATCGAGCACAGCAAGGGCGGGGTTGGCGATCGTCTCGCCAAAGACGAGCTTGGTATTGGGCTCAAAGGCTGCCTCGAGCTCCTCATCGGTGCAGTCGGGGGCGACGAACGTGCAGGTAACGCCCATGCGGCCCATGGTGTGGGCGAGCAGGTTATAGGTACCGCCGTAAATGGCAGAGCTAGCAACCACATGATCGCCGGCACCGGCCACGTTAAAGATCGCGAGGAAGTTCGCAGCCATGCCCGAGCTCGTGAGCATCGCGGCGGTGCCTCCCTCCATCTCGCAGATCTTGGCGGCAACCAGATCGCACGTGGGGTTCTGCAGGCGGCTGTAGAAGTAGCCCGACTCCTCCAGGTCAAACAGCTTGCCCATGTGCTCGGACGTGTCGTACTTCCACGTGGTGGACTGGTAGATGGGCACCTGGCGCGGCTCGGCATCTCCCGGGTGATAGCCGCCCTGAACACATGTGGTACCGATGGTCTGCTCGCTCATATCTAGCTCCCTTGCCTGGGTTTTAGTTTTATTCGGTTCACGATACCGCTACCCCGCACCCCTCTCAACCCATCCACAAGGTAGGTTAGTGGACAAATTGATCAGGGGTATTTATCTCAAGCCTTGGGCATTTGCTCGATAGATAAAAATGAGGCATACATGAAGCTCTCGATGATTACATGCCCCGTCACGAGTACCATAGGCGGGTACACCGTGACCAAGGAGACAACGATGAAGCAAATCGATACGGCCCAGCTCGACATCACCGCCTGTCAGGCTCAAGCTGCCGAATACCACGCCCGTGGCTTTAACTGCGCCCAGGCCGTCGCCTGCACACTCGCGCCCGCCGTCGGGCTCGACCCCCAAGTCGCCTTTACCCTCACCGAGGGCTTTGGCGCCGGCATGGGCGGCATGACCGAAACCTGCGGCGCCATCTCGGGCGCCGTGGCCATCATGGGCTTTGTAATGAGCGACGGCATGGAAAACCCCAAGACCAAGGGCCAGACCTACAAGCTGTCGCGCGAAATCGCCAAGCGTTTTGGCGAGAAGAACACGACGACCGTCTGCGGCACGCTCAAGGGCGTCGGATCGGATAAGGGTCCGCTCCGCAGCTGCCCTGGCTGCATCGACGATGCCGTCGCGATCGCCTGCGATGTGCTAAAGCAGCTCGCCGAGTAAACGGCAGCAACGGAAAAACAAAGGCCGGCGTGCGCTTGGGATCCATCCAAAAGTACGCTGGCCGTCGCCGTTAGAACTCGGCAAATTCGGGGGCGCCGACCTCAATCTCCTCGCGCCCCGCCATAAGCTCGCGCATCTTAGCGCAAAACGGCTCCTGCTCCCCCGCCTTAAACACCAAATGAATCGTCACGGCATCCGCGTAATCGGTATCCGAAACCTTGGCGCCCGAATCCTGCGCCAGGCGAAGCACCTGTTCGTATTGCGGATAGGCCACATGAACATCAACGGGCACAACGCTCGTCATCTCAACGATCTGTCCGGCCTCCTGAGCCGCGGCCACCGCCGCCTGCGTCGCCGCGGTATAGGCGCGCACCAAGCCACCAGGACCTAACAGCGTGCCACCAAAATAGCGCGTCACTACGCAGCAAACATTTTTGAGCCCCGCGCCGCGCAGCACCTCGAGCGTCGGCATACCGCTCGTGCGGCTCGGCTCACCATCATCGCTCTGGCGCTCGCGCCCATCGACCAAAATCCACGCGGGAACATTGTGTCGAGCATCGTAATGACGCTTGCGAACCATCTCGATAAAGGCATTCGCCTCATCCTCGGACTCAATATGGACCAGCTGGGCAATAAACCGGCTCTTGCGGTCCACAAACTCGCCCGAAGCCTCAATATTCGATTGCAGAGTAAAATAGCTGTCCAACAAAGCCCCTCAACAACAAGCAAAGCAACAAACAGCCTCAATAATACGGCAAAGGCCGTACCGTTAACACCGGTAAATAGAACGGCAACGCCGATGACCAGGCAAAAACAGCGAGACGGCGTCAGCTGAGTCGATTTGGCCCGAAAGAGGAGGGAGCACGCCTTATGGCGGCGACCGACGAATGAGCGCCAAATCGGCCAGCTGACGCCGTCGCAGCGTCGACAAGAAAGCTGAGTGGGCCTATAAGCCGGGTTCTGTCGTGAACGGTCATTTATCTTGTCTGCACGTTACCGTGCAGCTCCACGCACGCTACCCGAACGCGGACCGGGCCGGCCCATAGCGTTCCTATTCGCGCTTGCTCCGGATGGGGCTTGCCAAGCCGCCGTGTTGCCACGACGCTGGTGGTCTCTTACACCACCGTTTCAGCTTTTCCCTTTACGCCTTGCGGCGCAGGTGGGAGTCTTCTTTTCTGCGGCGCTTTCCGTCGGATCACTCCGCCCGGCCGTTAGCCGGCATCCCGCCCTCTGGAGCCCGGACTTTCCTCACGCGTGCCGCAAGCAGCACATCGCGCGACCGTCTGGCCCACTCAGCAGTGCAAGAGTGTAGCACACCGTTGCCGCAGGCAATGGCACAACACAAGCGTTCGACACGATAAACCAAGAACCACGCCATGCAGTACAATAGGGTCGTCGATGGGCAACGTCGTCAGTCGAGACGCGACCGCGCTCCGCACCCCTCCGTCTACTCGGTGCGTTCCCGCCTCTTCCCCGAGGCGGGATGTCGGCATTTTTCATGCACCGACAACCAAATAGCCTGCAGACAGCATGGGCAGCATCATGTATCTCGGCCCAATTGCAAAAAGGGACCCGTCCATTGCGGACGGATCCCTTAAAACAAGTGATCGTCAAACCGATTTACTCGGCGTCGGTCTCCTCGTCCTTCTTCTCGGAAGGCAGCGGGGTAACCTCGATCTCGACGCCCAGAGTCTCAGCGGCGGACTTCATGGACAGAGAGATACGACGACGGTCGAGGTCGATCTCCATGACCTTGACCTGAACCTTGTCGCCCACGTGGGTGACCTGAGAAGGCTGATCGACGTGCTTGTTGGCCATCTCGGAGATGTGCACCAGGCCCTCGATGCCCTCGCCCAGATCGACGAAAGCGCCGAACGGGACAAGCTTGGTCACAGTGCCCTCGACGATAGCGCCGACGGGGTACTTCTTGACCAGTGCGCGCCACGGATCCTCGGTGGTCTGCTTGAGACCCAGGGAGATGCGCTCGCGGTTGAGGTCGACGTCGAGAACCTCGACTTCGACCTCCTGGCCGACCTTGACAACCTCGGAAGGATGGTTGACGTGGTTCCAGGAGAGCTCGGAGATGTGGATGAGGCCGTCGATACCGCCGAGGTCGACGAAGGCGCCGAAGTCGACGATGGAGGAAACGGTGCCCTGGAGACGCATGCCAGACTTGAGCTTGGACAGGATCTCGGAGCGCTCGGCCTTACGGGACTCCTCGAGCACGACGCGACGGGAGAGGACGACGTTGTTGCGGTTGCGGTCCATCTCGATGACGCGAGCCTCGATGCGGGTGCCCATGTAGGAGGTGAGGTCCTTGACACGACGGAGGTCGACGAGAGAAGCAGGCAGGAAGCCACGCAGGCCGATGTCGAGGATCAGGCCGCCCTTGACAACCTCGATAACCTCGCCTTCGACGTTCTCGCCGGAGTTGAACTTCTCCTCGATGCGGTTCCAAGCACGCTCGTACTCGGCACGCTTCTTGGACAGGACCAGACGACCGTCCTTGTCCTCCTTCTGGAGAACCAGAGCCTCGATGGGATCACCGAGTGCAACGATGTCTGCAGGGTTAGCGTCCTTACGGATGGACAGCTCGCGGACCGGGATAACGCCCTCGGACTTGAATCCGATGTCAACGAGCACCTCGTCATGCTCGATCTTAACGACAGTGCCGTTAACGAGATCGCCCTCATCAAAGTCGGTAATCGTACCGTCGATGAGGTTGTTCATCTCCTCCTCGTTGACATCGTCAAGAGAGAAAATGGACGAGTTCTGAATCTCACTCAAAGGTGGACCCCTTTCGAACTACGGGGCCCCGATTGCTAGGACCTACAGAAGGGTGCGACAAGCACACAACGTTTAGGAACACTCGGGAGCCGACAGATACTAATGTGACGCTTATGCAATCACGTTCGTATAGGTTACGGGGAAATGGGTTCGATTTCAAGCGTGAACTGCGTTTTTTTACTCGTGTGGAGACTTTTTCGTAATCTTATGGACAGCTGTCTCCACAACTTGACGATAAGCAGCCAGGCAATTGGCTTTGGGGTAAAGTATCCGGAGCCAACGACTCTAGATCAAATTTACGAGAAAGGTGCCCGCGTGCTCAAAGCAGTCGTTTTCGATATGGACGAAACGCTTCTTAGCATCAACCTCAACGCGTTCATCCTTCGCTATTTTAAGGATGTCTCTTCGATGCTCGCGGATATCGGGCGCCGCAGCCGCGGTGGCACGATGGCACGCCTCGGCACCATCCTGGTCGACCTCAACGCCAATCGCCGCAGCGGCACGGACAACCGCACCAATCTTGAGTTTTACCAAGAAGAGGTCGAGCGCCGATGCGGGATCCGCCTCTCCGATCCCCTCATCTACGAGGCGTTTACCTACTATGACCGCGAAGTTCTTCCGTACAAGAACGACGATGTCATTAACGCCCACGCCATGCCGGGCGCACACGCCGCGCTTCAGGCCGTACAGGACGCAGGGCTGCGCTGCGCGCTCTTTACCAACCCCAGCTTTCCGCAGGGGGCCATCGAGTGCCGCATGGGTTGGGGCGACCTGGCCGACGCCCCCTTTGAGCTCGTCACGCACATGGGAAACACCACCCGCTGCAAGCCCGATGCCACCTACTATCTCGAGCAGCTTCAGGTGATGGGACTCGAGCCACACGAGGTCCTTATGGTGGGCAACGATCCCAAACGCGACTTCCCGTCCCCCGATTGCGGCATCCAAACCGCCTTTGTGGGCCAAGGCAAGCCCAGCCGAGCCACCTGGCGCGGAACCATGGAAGACTTCGCCCGCGACTTTAACGCCGTAATCGAGGCCTTCTACGAGCACCAAATAGCCGACGAACTGTCGTAGGACCCCTCCCTCGCTCCAAAAAAAGCGCCACAGGTTGAGCATAAGTCAGCGAAAACGCCCCTAAGCGAGCAATGTGCCTTGAAAGAGGAGGGCATAGGCCTTCTGGCCATGCCCGACGATTGAAAGGCAGATTGCCGCTTAGGGGCGTTTGCAGCGTCGACTGGTTACGCGGTTTGGTAAAACCGCGTAACTAGCACACCTGGGTTTTGCCGATCATGATGTTAAGGATCTCGACGTCGGTATCTTTCATGCCCACACGGCCCACGTAGCCCATGCTGGCGATTGTCTGCTCGACGGTATCCTGGATCAGGCCCTCGCCGGCACGGAAGCCACGGCCCTGCATGGCCATATCGTGGCCCAAAATCGCCGCATCGACGGCAGCGGAAATCTTGGCGGCACAGCTTGCCTTGGCGCCATCGCACACGATGCCGCCAACGTTGCCGAGCGTGTTCGAGACCGTCGCGCCAATCTGCTCGCGCGTACCACCGCACAGCCAGGTAATCGCAGCGCCGGCGCCGCACGCGGCACAAATAGCACCGCAAAACGCCGAGAGCGCACCAATATAGCTCTTGATATGCACAGCGATAAGATCGGACAGCATCACGGCGCGCACCAGGCGATCGTGGTCGCAGCGCAGATACTCGGCATACTCCATAACGGGCAGCGCGCAGGTAATGCCCTGATTGCCCGAGCCGCACACAATGGCGACCGGCAGCGCGCAGCCGTTCATGCGGGCGTCGGACCCGGCGGCTGCACGGGCGCGGGCACGGCAGGCGACGTCATCGGCACGTGCACCCAGCAGCGTACGGCCCACCTCGGCGCCCCAAGCGTGCGCCAGGCCCTCGGCACTGATCGCACCGTTCAGCTCAATCTGACGCTCAACGGCAGCGCGGGCGTCCTCAATGTCACCGTCCTCGATAAAGTCGATGATGGTCTCGATCGACATGGGCGTGTCGGCGTTATCTGCCGCCCGCTCGGCCACGACGCGCTCGGCGCAGGCGGCACACTCCCCCGCCGACTTGCCGCACACCGGAATACCGTCGAGGGTATGGCACGTGACATTGGTGTGGTGATCGGTAATCTCGACGACCGCGGTATGGCCCCCGGCCGTGGCAGTCACCTTGATGTAGAGGTTGGGCACACCCTCGACAAGCGATACATCGCAGTAGTCGGCGTCGGCGAGGAGCTCGGCCACGCGAGCACGGTCTTCATCGTTAACGCTCTCGAGCACCTCGAGCGCGCTTTTGGCGTCGCCGCCCACGGCACCCAGCACGGCCGCGGCTTCAATACCGTGCATACCGCCCGAGTTGGGCACGGTCACGCTCTTAACGTTCTTGATGATGTTGCCCGAGCAGGCAACATCCATATGATCGGGCTCGTAACCGAGCGTCTGGCTCGCCAGCGCTGCTGCATAGGCAACGGCAATGGGCTCGGTGCAGCCGAGTGCACAGACAAGCTCGCGGTTCAAAACATCGCAAAACGCGGCATCACGAAGGGAATCGGTAGGCATAGGTATCTCCTGCTTGCATAACGGGCTTGGCTCTCAAAAATAGTTAGCTCCTTTATTTGATAACAATGCATCAAAAACTGCAACCATGGTTCCGGCGGACGGCGCTCAAGCACAAACTGACAGCATTCATTCATGAGAAGCCGGTCTTGTTGCATGCTAAAGCGTTTGACCAAAAAACGCCCGAGCGTTTACGCAAAAGTCGCGCTATCATGCAGTCGAACGCGGTAAAACCTTTAGCATTTGCGCCGCACAGACCAGAGAGGAACCACTCATGAAGATTGGTATCGGCAACGACCACGCCGCCGTCGAGCTCAAGAACATCATCTCCGAGCACCTGAAGGAGCGCGGCTGCGAGGTCGTGAACTTTGGCACCGACACCTCCGAGAGCTTTGACTACCCCATCGCCGGCTACAAGGTGGGTAAGGCCGTTGCCAACGGCGACGTCGACCTGGGCATCCTCATCTGTGGCACCGGTGTCGGGATTAGCCTGGCTGCCAACAAGGTCGAGGGCGTACGCGCCGTCGTGTGCTCCGAGCCCTTCAGCGCCAAGCTCTCCCGCATGCACAACAACACCAACGTGCTCGCCTTTGGTGCCCGTGTCGTGGGCTCCGAGCTCGCTAAGATGATCGTCGACGAGTGGCTCGACGCCGAGTTTGAGGGCGGCCGTCACGAGCGTCGCGTTAACCTCCTCAACGAGATCGATCACACGCGCGGCCTCAAGGTCGTCGACGAGGCCTAAACCACTCAGTGCCACAAGCTAACAGCAGGGGCCCGCTCGGAACTCATGACCGAGCGGGCCCCTTCATAGATTTTGGAATAAAAGGGCGCCGCGGATGGAATTCCGCGGCGCCCAAGCCACACGCTAACAGCTTTAAGGAGTCAAAGCTGGTTTAGCCAAAGAAGCGCTTGATCTCGATCTCGGCGTTCTCCAGGCAGTCGGAGCCGTGGATCACGTTGGCGTTAACATCGACAGCGAAGTCGCCGCGAATGGTGCCGGGGGCAGCGTCAAGCGGGTTGGTGGCGCCCATGAGGGTGCGCATCTTGGAGACAGCGGAGAGACCGGAAACGACCATCTTGACGACCGGACCGCTCGTCATAAAGTCGCAGAGACCGCCAAAGAAGGGCTTGTCGGCCAGATGGGCGTAGTGCTCCTCGACGGTAGCGCGCTCGAGCGTGGTCATCTCCATGCGCTCGATGACAAGGCCGCTGCGCTCAATGCGAGCAACGATCTCGCCGATCTTACGGTCGCGCACGGCGTCGGGCTTAATCATGATGAAGGTCTTCTCGATAGCCATAAGGTAGCCTTTCAAGTAGGTTCGCGCGTGCCCAAGTCACATTCCGGCACCCGCCTGGACTGCATCGTAACAGAGTTTTAGCTGCAGTTAAACAAAAAGCTGTTTATTGAAACGCTGCAATTTATTAAAGCGCTCCATATGTGTCACTTCTGTTTCGAAGCCCGATTAGAGTACCATCCGACCGCCCATCAACCGCATCGAACAGAGCAGACGGTCGGTTGCCACCCGCGAACGTATCCCCTTCACAACCTGCCCAAAGGTCCTACAGAAGTTCTCGACAAGCCCCTCCCCCATAGCAACAAAATACGGGCGCCCGCAACAGAAGGCGCCCGTAAAAGCAAAACGATTTATCGATAAAAGGGCAATACGGCTTCAGCCAAACCCCTACTTTGCCCCGTGTCCCATCTCGACTACCTTGGTCAGCGATCCAAACGCGCCCTCGTCGGCCACGAGCTGCGACTCGGCACGCTGCAGCTGCGCGGCAACGGCGGCAGGAGCGGTGCCGCCCTCGGTCGTGCGCGCGGCGACAATCGACGGGATGTCGAGCGCCTCGGTAATGTCGCGCTCAAAGAGCGGGCTTGCCTCCTGGAACACCTCAAACGGCAGGTCCTCAAGATTACAGCCGCGCTTCTCGCACATCAGGACCAGATGCCCCACCACGGCATGTGCCTCGCGGAACGGCAGGCCACGCTTGGCCAGGTAATCGGCAACATCGGTGGCGGCAAGGTGTCCCACGCCGCACTCGCGCGCCATGGCATCCTCGTTGACGGTCCAAGTCGAAATCATTCCGGCCATAACGGACAGGCACTGCATGAGCGTATGGGCGGTATCGAGCGCGCCCTCCTTGTCCTCCTGCAAGTCCTTGTTATAGGCGAGCGGCAAGCCCTTCATGGTCACGAGCAGCTGCACCAGGTTGCCGTACACGCGACCGCTCTTGCCGCGGATAAGCTCGGCAAAGTCGGGGTTCTTCTTCTGCGGCATGATAGACGAGCCGGTGGAGTAAGAGTCTGAAAGCGTGATAAAGCCAAATTCGGAGCTCGACCACAGCACGATCTCCTCGGAAAGACGCGACAGGTGCATGGCCATGACGGAGCCGGCGTAATGCAGGTCGAGCAGGAAATCACGGTCGGAAACCGCATCGAGCGAGTTGGGAATCACGCCCGCAAAGCCAAGTTCGGCAGCCGTCATCTGGCGATCGAGCGGATAGCTCGTACCGGCAAGCGCGGCAGCACCTAGTGGACAGTTGTCGGCGGCATCAAAGGCGGCCTTCAGGCGCGTAAAGTCACGCGCGAACATCCAGGAATATGCCAGCAGATGATGCGACAGCAGCACGGGCTGAGCGTGCTGCATATGCGTGTAGCCCGGCAGAATCACCTTGTCGTACTTCTTGGCCGCATCCACCAGCACATAGCGCAGCTCAAGATTGGCCTCCATGAGCTCCTTGGCAAGCGCCTTGACGCCCAGGCGCGTATCGGTCGCCACCTGGTCGTTGCGCGAACGCCCGGTATGCAAGCGCTTACCGGCCTCACCGATGCGACGCGTCAGCTCGCTCTCGATGGACATATGGATGTCCTCGTCGTTGATATCGAAGGTAAAGTTGCCGGCATCGATATCCTGTTCGATTCCGGTCAGGCCCTCGGCGATCGCCTGCTCGTCCTCGGCACTGATGATGCCCTGGGCGGCCAGCATCTTGGCATGTGCCTTAGAGCCGGCGATATCCTGCTTATAGAGATGCTTGTCGACCGGCAACGACGCGCCAAACTCCTGCGTGACCTCGGCCACGCCCGCCTCAAAACGACCGCCCCAAAGAGCCATGGAACCGTCTCCTTTCTCCAAATACCAAAACAAGCGCCCAAAGCAATGCGCCATATCGCTAAAGCGATTTTTCAACCGCTAGTTTTGCATATTCCCCACCGTGCGCGAGGCCATATAGCTAATTTGCAAAGAAGTGACGCACCATGCACTTGGCGCCCAACGTCTCCCTCCGGATGTTGCCCTGCGAACCGTCAATCCAAGCCTTCAGGCTCATAGGGACGTCCTCGACCTTTGCAGCATCGAGCTCGGGCGCGAGGGCAAGTAAAGCATGCACGACAGCATTGAACATAATGGATACTCCTCATATATATAGGCGCAGAGCCGCCAAATTGATAGAAGGAGCCCCGCCGGACAACCCCGGCGGGGCTCGGACTCAGCCGCAGTCGCGGCGTCATATATGCGGGCGGAACGTAGGGGCCACCGATGTTAAGAAGTGTCAGCAAGCATAACGAAAGGTAGGGACCCCATGCGCCCGTTGTGTATCACGCGGATGGGCCGCGCGGATACCAAGGAAAGGAAGACTTAAGCCTGGGCAGCGGCAGAGCTGGGACCCTGGACCTTGGCCCACGTCTTGAGCGACAGCGTATCGATCTCGATAAAGCCGGCGCTGGCCTTCTCATCAAACGTGGTGTCGCGGTCGTAGGTAGCCAGACCGTAGTCGTAGAGGCTGAAGGGGCTCTTGCGGCCGACGACGTGGCAGTTGCCCTTGAAGAACTTCAGGCGGACGGTGCCGGTCACGAACTTCTGGGTGTCGGCCATAAAGGCGTCGAGCGCGTTCTTGAGCGGGCTGTACCACTGGCCGTTGTACACGGCGGTGGCCCAATCCTGCTCGAGCTTAATCTTAGTCTTGAGCAGGTCGCCCTCGACGCAAATGTCCTCGAGTGCCTTGTGGGCGGTGATGAGCGTCAGGGCGCCGGGAACCTCGTAGCACTCGCGGCTCTTAAGGCCCACCAGACGATCCTCGACCAGGTCGAGACGGCCAAAGCCGTTGTCGCCCGAAATCTTGTTGAGGGCGATGACGATCTCGGAGAGCTTCATCTTCTTGCCGTCGACGGCGACGGGCTTGCCCGCCTCAAACTCAATCTCGGTGTAAGTCGGGGTATCGGGCGTGTCCTCGGGATTCTTGGTCATAACCCAGGCGTCGTCGAGCGGCTCGTTCCAGGGATCCTCCAGGTGGCCGCACTCAATGGCACGACCCCACAGGTTGTCGTCAATGGAATAGGGGTTGTCGTTGGCACCCTCGGGAACCGGCACGTTGTGGGCGTGGGCATAGGCGACCTCGTCGGGACGGCACTTCAAGTCCCACTCGCGAACCGGGGCGATAACTTTAAGCTCGGGGTCGAGGGCCTTGACGGCAGCCTCGAAGCGGACCTGGTCGTTGCCCTTGCCGGTGCAGCCGTGGGCGACGTAGGTCGCGCCAAACTCGTGAGCGACCTCGACAAGCTTCTTGGCGAGCAGCGGGCGAGACAGGGCGGAGAGCAGCGGGTACTTGTTCTCATACATGGAGTTTGCGGCGATGGCCTTAGTCAGGAACTCATCGGAGAACTCGTCGCGCAGGTCGAGCACCTGGCAATCCAGAACGCCCAGGTCAAGCGCCTTCTGCTTCTTGGCGTCCAGACCGGTCTCCTCCTGGCCCACGTTGCCGCAGACGCAAACGACATCGAGATTCTTCTCGTCCTGGAGCCACTTGACACATACAGATGTATCAAGACCACCGGAATATGCGAGAACGACTTTTTCCTTGCTCATGGCTGTTTCCTTTCGCCCTTGGTAGCTAGTTAGAACATCGGTCAGTTGCAAGTCATTTCAAGGTCATATACCGTGCAATATCAGGTTAAATAGCAAAAATCAGCACATACATGCCCTAGAAACATGCAGCAATGTCGTGCTAAAACCCAACGACCTCAAAATGACTCTGTTGAGGCAATTCGCCCCATGCGGACAGAGACGATTGTTATCGTCGTCGGGAAATTGCGCGCTGGCGTCGGATGGCATTGTCTGCAGTAGTGATGATCTTTACGAACTGCATCTGCCTCTCCTTTCACCTATCGCCGGGCGCAATTCAAATATCGTAAACGGTACCTTTTCCTCGGTAAGCGGCTCTTTTGCCGTCTCCGTTTTCGATGGTCGCTATATTACGCTAAAGTGCCCGCAGCACAAGCGACAAATTCAAATTTCTGAAAAGTTTTTTCATTACTTTGTGAAGCGTGGTGCAAATACGCTCCGTTCCTGCGACAATACGCTCGGTTACTGGTTGATGGATATAACGTCTGAAACAATTTCGAAACGAAAGGCGCGCTTTTATGCAAACTTACGAATCGGACACCAATATCGGCAGCATTAAGATTCTCGCCGTTGATATGGACAAGACGCTGCTCACCGACGAGCGCGTGTTGCCGCAGGGTCTTGATGAGCGCCTGGACAAGCTCGCCGACGCCGGCATCGTGTTCTGCCCCGCCAGCGGACGTCCAGCCCCCAAGCTCGAGGAGATGTTCGAGAGCATCAAGAACCGCCTCGCCTTTTGTCCCGACAACGGAGCGTGCGTCATCTATCGCGGCAGTTATATCTATAAGAGCAACATCGATGTGGCGCTGTATCAGCAGGTCTTGAGCCGTGCCTCGGAGGATCCTCGCGCCGTTCCCGTCCTGTGCTGCTTCGACGAGTTCTACGTGCTTGCCCACGACCATCAGTACCACGACGAGATCAGCGTCTACTACAACACAATCAACTACGTCGACAGCTTTGAGGGCATGGATTTCGAGTCCAACAAGATTTCGGTCTTCTTCCCCGGCTACGACGCCGAGCCCGCTTTCCGCGAGACCTATAGCCCCGAGTTCTCGGACAAGCTCTACGTCACCAACGCCGGGCGCGAGTGGATCGACTTTATGAACCTGGGTGTCGACAAGGGCGCCGGCGTCGCGCATCTGTGCGAGCAGCTCGGCATTGATATCGCCGATGCCGCCGCCGTGGGCGATACGTACAACGATATTCCCATGCTGGAGCGCGTCGGTCACAGCTTTATCGTGGACAATGCCGAGGAGCATATGAACGCGCATGCTAAGTGGCGCATTCCGAGCAACAACGACGGGGGCGTACTGACGCTCATCGACGCCATCTTGGCGGCTCGTTAATCTATCCCGTCGCCATGCCCGGGGCCGACCGCTTGATTTTTGCTCGGTCAAGTCCTGGGCTCGCACGAAGAGCACATTTAGTGCTCTTCGGCTCGTGCGGAATCTACAAAAATCAAGCGGTCGGCCCCGGGCATGGCCATGTTGACTTTGCTTGCCGCCAAGATGGCCTCTTGAGTGTCTAGATACTTGGCTGAATTTATTTGAACAGAGGGGAGCCCCTTTTTGGAAGGGGCTCCCCTCTGTTTTGGTTACTTTGGGGTTGTGGGCACTTCCCTATTTGGCGTCGGCCCAGGTTATGCCGGTGCTGGCTTCGGCGATTAGGGGAACGCGGAGGTCTACTACGTGCTCCATGACGTCGCGGACCATGGCGGTGAGGCGCTCGACTTCGTCGACGGGGCACTCAAAGTCCAGTTCGTCGTGTACCTGCAGAATCATGTGGGCGGCAAAGCCCTCTTCTTCCAGGCGGCGGCTTACGCGGGCCATGGCGATCTTGATGATGTCGGCGGCGGTGCCCTGCATGGGGTGGTTCATGGCCGTGCGCTCGCCAAAGCCGCGGAGTTGCGGGTTTTTGGCCTTGAGCTCGGGAATATGGCGTCTGCGGCCATACATGGTCTCGGCATAGCCCGTCTGCTTGGCGCGCGCCACCACATTGTCGAGGAACGTGCGCACGCCCGGGTAGGCCTCGTAGTAGCGATCGATCATATCGCGCGCCTCGGCCATCGAGATATGCAGCGACTGCGACAAACCGTAGGCCTGCTGGCCGTACACGATGCCAAAGTTCACGGCCTTGGCGCGGCTGCGTAGGTCGGGAGTCACCTCGGACACCGGCACGCCAAACACGCGCGCTGCCGTCTCGGCGTGGAAGTCCTCGCCCTCGTTAAAGGCGCGCACCAGGTGCTCGTCACCCGAGAGATGCGCCAGCAGACGCAGCTCGATCTGCGAGTAGTCCACCGCCAAAAAGACGCTTCCCTCGCCTGCCGAAAACGCCGTCTTGACGGTACGCCCCAGCTCCGAGCGCGTCGGGATGTTCTGCAGGTTCGGGTCGCTCGAGGACAGACGCCCCGTCGCGGTGATGGTCTGGTTGTACGTGGTGTGCACGCGACCGTCACCACGGCGCAGCGGGCCCAGCGTGTCCAGATAGGTGGACTTGATCTTGGACTTCTCACGCCAATCCAAGATCAGACGCACGATCTCGTGGTCGCGGGCAAGGTCGCTCAACACCTTGGCGTTGGTCGAATAATAGCCGCGCTTAGTCTTTTTGAGGCCCTTGGTCGGAAGCCCCATAACGTCAAACAGCACATGCGAGAGCTGCATGGGACTGCCGATGTTAAAGGTCTCGTCACCCGCCAGGTCGCGAATGCTGCGCTCGACCTCGGCAATCTGAGTCGCCAGGCCCTCGGACAGACTATGCAAGCGGTCGGGGTCCACAAGCATGCCCGCGCGCTCCATCTTGGCAAGCACCGGAACGAGCGGCATCTCGATGCCATCGAACACGTTGGCGGCATTCTCGCGGGCCATGCGGTCGCGCAGCGGTGCGACCAGCACCAGCGTCAAGGCCGCCGTGCGAGCGGCAGGTGCCGGAGCGTCCTCACCGGCACCCTCTGCACCGCGCGCCGCAGGCAGCGCCATCTGCAGATAGGTATCGGCCAGATACGCCTCGTCAAACTCGGAGCGGTCGGAATCCAACAGGTAGGCGGCAACCACGGTATCGAAGATGCGCGTAAAATCGACTGTCAGCGGATCCATGAGCTCAGGCTCAGAAGAATCGATGGGCGAAAGCTCATGCAGCAGAGCCTTCGTATCCGGGCTCGCCAAGCGGCCCTCCATAAACAGGCGCGCAAGCACGCCGGCGATCACGCCGTGGGCGAAGTTGAAGCCCTCAACTTCAGCCGCCGCACAACTGTCGCCCTCCTCGAGCGCGAACAGGCCCTTGGACGTCGCCAGCCACAGCGTGCGCGTCAAGCCAAAAAGCGCGCCCTCCTCCTTGTCATCGTCCACCACAGCGGCAATCCACTCGCCTGCCTCGATCGCGCGAGAGATCTCGGCGGCAGCGACAGTGAGCGCCTCGGCATCGCCGGCGGCAGCGCGCGAAACCGCGGGTATCTCAAACGTGCTGACAGTGGCCGCAGCCCCACCCTCGCCACCGATCAGCGACAAGAAACGGTTCTGCATGGCCGTAATGCCGAGTGTGCCCAGCGCCGTGGAGACTTCGTCGGCAGAAAACGCCGGGAAGGACGTTTCGTCAAAGTCGAGCTCGACAGGCGCATCGGTGCGAATGGTTGCGACCTTGCGGCTCAGCAGTGCGTCGTCGATATGCGCACGTAGGTTCTCGCCCATCTTGCCCTTGACCTCGTCGGCATGCGCGATGACCTCGTCCAAGCTGCCGTACTGTGCGATGAGCGCGCTCGCCTTTTTGGGGCCGATGCCCGGTACACCCGGAATGTTGTCCGACGTATCGCCTTTTAGACCGTAAAAATCGGGCACGAGCGCCGGCGTAATGCCGTGATACAGGTCATCCACGCTCTCGGGCGTCATAATCGCCACGTCGGACAGGCCCTTGCGGGTCGAGACCACGTTGACGTGCTCGGTCACAAGCTGATACATGTCGCGGTCGCCAGTCACCAGCAGCATATCGCAGCCGGCCTCCTCACCCAGGCGCGCCATGGTTCCCAGGATATCGTCGCCTTCCCAGCCCTCAGACTGCAGAATCGGCACGTTGAGCGCGGTGAGCAGCTCCTTGATCATAGGGAACTGCGCGTGCAGGTCGGGGTCCATGGGCGGGCGCTGCGCCTTATACTGCGGCAGCATCTCCATGCGCACGCGCGGCTTGCCCTTATCAAACGCCACGACCACACCGTCGGGGTTAAAGGCATCGATCATCTTAAGAAACATGTTCAGAAAGCCAAAGATCGCGTTGGTGGGGCGACCGTCCGGCGCGTTCATGGTCGGCGGCACGGCGTGGAAGGCGCGATGCATGAGCGAGTTGCCGTCGATAACGGCAAAAGTGCGGCGCTTGTCAGACATATTAAATACCTCGCTTTGGGCTGGGCACGGTTTGCTCACTCCAGTTTACACGCTCCCCGCCCCGCGGCCACCTCACATCAAGCTCCCCCGCCACCGTGAGCCCGCGCGTGATACGATGGCTCACGGTACATCAACCAGCACGATCGATCCGAAAGGAGCCTGCGTCATGGAGCGTCCCTGCGCATGGAAAAAGTACACGCCACAGCAAATCGAGGAGCTCGAGGAGCTTTGCCGCGGCTATAAGCAGTTTTTGAGCGAGAACAAGACCGAGCGCCTGTGCGTCAAGACCGGCATCAAGATGGCCGAGGAGGCGGGATACGTCGACCTGGAGACCGTGATCGCCGAAGGCCGCGAGCTCAAGGCAGGCGACAAGGTGTACGCCGCCAACCACGGCAAGGACCTTATGCTCGTCAACCTGGGAACCGCCCCGCTCGAGCAGGGCTTTAACATCCTGGGCGCCCACGTGGACTCGCCGCGCCTAGACCTTAAGCAGAACCCCGCCTTCGAGGCCGGCGACATGGCCTACCTCGACACGCACTACTACGGCGGCGTCAAGAGCTACCACTGGGTAGCCTCCCCGCTCGCACTCGTGGGCGTCATCTGCAAAAAGGACGGCACCACCGTCGACATCAACATCGGCGACAAGGAAGACGACCCGGTCTTTACCATCTCCGACCTGCTGATCCACCTCTCGAGCGAGCAGATGTCCAAGCCCGCCAAGGACGCCGTCGACGCCGAGATCCTCGACGTGATCGTGGGCGGCCGTCCCGTCAAGTTTGACGAGGACGACAAGGACGCCCCCAAGGAGCCCGTCAAGCAGATGTTCCTGAACATCCTCAAGGAGCAGTACGACGTCGAGGAGGAGGACTTCCTCTCCGCCGAGATCGAGGTCGTGCCCGCCGGCCCCGCCCGCGACATGGGCCTCGACCGCTCCATGATTTTGGGCTATGGCCACGACGACCGCGTCTGCGCCTACCCCTCCATGCTCGCCCAGATCGACGTCGCCAACGTGGAGCGCACGAGCATCACGCTCATCGTCGACAAGGAGGAGATCGGCTCCGTGGGTGCCACCGGTATGACGAGCCGCTTCTTCGAGAACACCGTCGCCGAGATCATGACGCTCGCCGGCGAGGACAGCCCGCTGGCCCTTCGCCGCGCGCTCGCCCGCAGCCGCATGCTCTCCTCTGACGTGTCCGCCGGCTTCGACCCAGGCTATGCCGGCAAGTTCGAGACCAAGAACGCAGCCTTCATGGGTCGCGGCCTGTGCTTCAACAAGTACACGGGCAGCCGCGGCAAGGGTGGTTCCAACGACGCCGACGCCGAGTATGTGGCCCTCGTCCGCGACATCATGGACGAGGCGGGCGTGGACTTCCAGACCTGCGAGCTCGGCCGCGTCAATGCGGGCGGCGGCGGCACCATCGCCTACATCATGGCCAAGTACGGCATGAACGTCATCGACTCCGGCGTTGCCGTCCTGTCCATGCACGCCCTGTGGGAGGTCGCTAACAAGGCCGATATCTACGAGGCCTACCGCGGTTACAAGGCCTTCATCGAGCGAGCCTAACCAACCCTTCATCAGTTGCGGTGAAATACGGACTAAACTGGCCCATAAACGGCCAAAACAGACCGTATTCCACCGCAACTTTTTTGGCAGAGGAGAGTCCATGCTGCAGGTCATCATTTCGCCCGCCAAGCAGATGCGCGCGGCCCAAGATGCTTTTGAAGTCCTGGGCATCCCACCCTTTGTGCGCGAGACGGCTCGCCTCCACCGCGCACTGCTAGATATCGAGCGGAATGAAGGCAGCGGCGGCCTGCAGGCGCTGTGGAACGTGAGCGACAAACTGCTGGGACCTTGCCTCAACACACTGCATGAGTTCGGGCCCATCCTGAAAAGCGGCGATCTCGACAATCCCGCACTCGCCCGTCACCTCTCCCCTGCCGTCATGTCCTATCACGGCATTCAATACCAGAGCATGGCACCCGAGGTGATGGATTCCGCACAGCTCGCATGGCTGCAAGACCATCTGTGGATCCTCTCCGGCCTCTACGGGTGCGTTCGTCCCTTTCATGCCGTCGAACCGTATCGGCTGGAGATGGGCGCGAAGCTTGTCGTCGACGGTGCCCGAGACCTCTACGCATTTTGGAGCGATAAGCTCGCGCGGGCTATCGCCCCGGCAGGCTCAAACACCACGATCGTCAACCTCGCCAGCGTAGAGTATGCCAAAGCCGTTCTGCCCCACCTCGCGGGCGACGCCACAGCCGTCACATGCCTCTTTGGCGAGGGCATCCGCAACGGGAAGCCCATCCAACAGTCGACCGCCAGCAAAAAGGCGCGCGGCTCCATGGTGCGGTGGATGGCAGAAAACAAGCTCGAGGATGCAAGCGAACTTACCGCATTCAACATCGGCTATCGCCACGTCCCCGAGCTCTCATACCTAGGCACCCTCATGTTCATCAACGAACAGATGCTCTAGAGCCGGCACCCAACACTGACCCGCTCAGCCTTCTCTATATAACTTGCGGTGGAATAATTCCTATTTGAGCCTTTTTCGCACAATCAGGAACTATTCCACCGCAACTTTTATGAATTGGCTGCTAGGCTCGACACCTATTCTGCTAGACCGTCGGCCTTTGCAATCCCGTTTGTCGAACCGTCCTGATAGACAATCTTGACGTGCTCGACCTCGGACACCGCAACACCCGACGGGGGCTCCAGGCGCCATTCCGTCAGCGCGATATCCATCGTCGTGGGCACATCCCCTTGATCTTTGAGCTTCACCGTCAACGTTTTGAACGTCGCATCATACGTCACGCGTTCGATTTCCTCACCAGGAATAGACCCACCACTCAGCTGCAACTGCACAAACTCATCGCACGGGTACCAATAATCGCCCGGAACGGCGAGCGTATTGGCATTACCGCCAGTACTCCTCACCGTCATAATCGGTAGGCTATCATCAGCTTCGAACTCCCATGCAGCGCCGCCGCGACCACCAAACGTCCAGATACAAAAGGCAATCACCAGCACGGCAAGCACCGCAAAACCGATCGCGACAAGGCCATGGTGCGCACGGCTTTCCTCGGCCGATACATCCCATTGCGTCTCTCGATATAGATGCTTGTCTTCCATGTTCGCCTCCCCACAGGCACGCTTGTTGGCCCAATCGTACCCATTCAGGCTATACTTGAGCCCACCACATAAACGGGGAGCTTGCAGGACAAGACGGCAGGCTGAGACTGGGCGCGCCCGCCCTGACCCGCAAACCTGATATGGGTAATGCCAACGAAGGGAGCCGTGCCAATGAGCACACAGACCGAGCCCAAGCTCGTCACGCAAATCGACTTCGCCCGCGCCGGGCAGATCACACCGCAGATGAAGGAAGTCGCCGAGCGCGAGCATCGCGACCCCGAGTACATCCGCGAGCGCGTGGCCGACGGCCGCATCGCCATTCCCGCCAACATCGTGCACATCAAAAAGGGCATGCGCGCCTTTGGCGTCGGTGAGGGCCTGTCCACCAAGGTCAACGTCAACTTGGGCATCTCGGGCGATAAGGCCGATGCCGCCGAAGAGTGGAAGAAGGTCAAGATCGCCGAGGACTTTGGCGCCGACGCCATCATGGACCTCTCCAACTCGGGCAAGACGCGCCAGTTCCGCCAGCAGCTCATCGACGAGACGCCGCTCATGGTAGGCACCGTCCCCATGTACGATGCCATCGGCTACATGGAAAAGCCGCTGGTCAAGCTGACCAAGAACGATCTGCTCGAGGTCGTTCGCGCGCACGCCGAAGACGGCGTGGACTTTATGACCATCCACTGCGGCATCAATAAATCGGTCATCAAGACCTTCAAGGAGACCGGCCGCCTCATGAACATCGTCAGCCGCGGCGGCTCGCTGCTGTTTGGCTGGATGGAAGTCACCGGTAACGAGAACCCCTTCTACGAGTTCTACGACGAGGTGCTCGAAATCTGCCACGAGTACGACGTAACGATCTCACTCGGCGACTCCTGCCGCCCGGGCTGTCTCTACGACTCCAACGACGCCACCGAGACTGCCGAGATGATCGAACTGGGCAAGCTGTGCAAGCGTGCTTGGGCCGCCGGCGTCCAGGTCATGGTCGAGGGCCCGGGTCACATGGCGCTCGACGAGATCGCCGCCAACATGAAACTGCAGAAGCGTCTGTGCCACAACGCCCCGTTCTATGTGCTGGGGCCGCTGGTGACCGATATCGGCGTGGGCTACGACCACATTACCGCCGCCATCGGCGGCGCCATCTCCGCAAGCTCCGGTGCCGACTTCCTGTGCTACGTGACACCGGCAGAGCACCTATGCCTGCCCAACGCCCAGGATGTGCTCGACGGCCTCATGGCCACCAAGATCGCCGCACACGCCGCCGACATCGCCAAAAAGGTGCCCCACGCCCGCGACATGGACGACAAGATGGGCCAGGCACGCCGCAAGCTCGACTGGGACGCCATGTGGGAGTGCGCGCTCGACCCGGTTACGGGCAAGAAGCGCTACGAGGAGTCCCCCGCCGCCACCGAGGGCACTTGCACCATGTGTGGCAAGATGTGCGCCGTCCGCACCGTCAACAAAGTGTTTGAGGGCACGACGATCGACCTCGGTATGGAGGACTAGTCTCTTCGCCGCAATCGCCTTTTAACATCGAGTCGGCGCCCGCCAATTGTTGACGTGTGAACATTTGCTTACATTTGCGTAAAAATTACATCTCGCGCCCGGGTTCGGCATATCGCCGGCCTGGGCATCTTTATAATGCTGGCTTAAAGACCCATTTGAATCCGACCAGACAAGGGAGCGAACATGGATCGCAGCAAGGTACCTGCCGTTCTATCCATCGCAGGATCCGATTCCAGCGGTGGCGCCGGCATTCAGGCCGACATTAAGACCATCACGGCGCACCGTCTGTATGCCGAGACAGCCATCACGGCCATCACCGCACAAAACACGCTCGGTGTCACCGCCGTGCAAAATATCTCCCCCGATATCGTCGCTGCGCAAATTGACGCCGTCTTTGACGATATTCGCCCCAACGCAGTCAAAATCGGCATGGTTTCCTCTGCCGAGATTATCGAGGTTATCGCCGACCGCCTGAGTGCCTGGAACGCACAAAATATCGTCGTCGATCCCGTCATGGTCGCCACTTCGGGCGCCCGCCTCATTGCCGAAGATGCCGCTGAGGCGCTCACGCGTCGCCTGTTCCCGCTGGCGACCGTCATCACGCCCAACATCCCCGAGGCCATGGCGCTGCTCGACTACGAGGTCGATTCCGAGCGCACCCAGCAAAACGCCGCCATGCTCCTCACCCGCCGCTTTGGCTGCGCGTCCCTCGTTAAGGGCGGGCATTTTGTCAACGAGGCCAACGACGTACTGGCCGAACCCGCGCCGCTCGATGATGAGGGCAACCACCTAGGCGATCCGCTCACCACGTGGTTCCGCCACAAGCGTATTGAGACCGACAACACGCACGGCACCGGCTGCACGCTCTCGTCCGCCATCGCCTGTGCGCTGGCGCAGGGCATGGATCTTGCCGACGCCATCAATGCCGGCAAGGCCTACCTGACAGGCGCTCTGGCCGCCGGCCTGAACATGGGCAAAGGCTCCGGCCCTGTCAACCACATGTGGCAGTATTAAGACTCGCAGTTCAAAACCACCGCAAAGGGGACAGGCACCTTTGCGGTGGTTCCCACAAAC
Source organism: Collinsella aerofaciens (assembly GCA_048501115.1). Classification (GTDB taxonomy): domain Bacteria; phylum Actinomycetota; class Coriobacteriia; order Coriobacteriales; family Coriobacteriaceae; genus Collinsella; species Collinsella aerofaciens_CD. The sequence goes on from DBFRZS010000025.1 coordinate 90,090, forward strand.
ATCTCGATCTGTAACAGTTAGAGTCCATTTTTCGGCCCACCTGTTACAAATCGAGACATCCAAATTCCATTGAGAAGATAATCTCGATGTGTAACATTAACTCGGCAAAATCGACCCTAGATGTTACAGATCGAGACAAACGACCGATATCGACCTAAAATAATCTCAATCTGTAACATCTAGCCCGTTTTCGGCCTTACAACTGTTACAGATCAAGACAAATCAACGAAACAAGCCACCGCAAGGAGAACTATTGTGGTGGTTTGGGGCCGTGCTACTCACCGAGCATCTCTTGGAGCTTGGCCGCCACGGCGTGACCCAGGCTCTCATGGCTTTCGGGCATCATATGCAGATAGTCGATATCGCCCGGCTCGGCAAAGTCGGCGGCATTCAAAAAGTCGCAGCCAAACTGCTCAGCCACATGCGCGTAGTACTCACCAAAATGTTCCGAGGCTTCTACGGAATGCTCGTCAAAATCGGTCATATATACGTCGGCGATCTGCGGCTTAATCTTGATAGGCGCCATCAGCAGAATGCGCGGACAAGGCGCAGCGTCGGTCCACGGAAACGCGCGGACGGCGCGAATCAGCGCCATGGCGCCACGGGCGATATCGGAAGCTGTCACGTTAAAGACCGTCTTACAGTCGTTGGTGCCCAGCATGATCACAATGGCGTCCAGCGGCTTATGGGCCTCGAGCAGCATCGGAAGTGCGCGGATGCCGTTAAGATTGGTGTCCAGATGGCACATGTCGTCGCGTACCGTCGTGCGGCCGTTGAGGCCTTCTTCAATTACATGCCAGCCCTCGCCTAAGTCACGTTGGGCCACGCCGCACCAGCGCACATCCTGCGCATAGCGCACCGCGGTGCCGTCGCGCATGCCCGCCGGATCGTAACCATAGGTGTTGCTGTCGCCAAAGCATAGAACGTTTTTCATCGTAAGCCCCTCGCTCAGTAAAAAGCCGACGGAAGCAGCCTCTCCCGCCGGCTCGACCTATCTGTCAGCACGTACCGATTACAGGTACTTGCGCCAATCGTCCTCGTCCTCATCATCCTCGGTAGCAGCCTGGGTCTGCTCGGCGGCGCGAGCTGCCGCAGCGCGAGCGGCAACCTGGGCATGGGACTCCTCGTTGCGCTCGGGGAAGTTTGCCAGCACGTGCTCGAACTTGGCAAAATCCTCATCCCAGCGCGTAGAAGGCACGGCAAAGAAGACTTGCTTGACCTTAAAGTCGCCCGACGCGAGCTCCTTGCGGAAGAGCTCGGCCACGGCCTCGGCGTCAAAGCCGTTGTTGTCGCAGCCCCAAGCGCCCAGCACGAGCTTCTCGCGACCTAGCTCGTCGCAGATGGCAAGCACAAAGCGAATGCGGTCGCGCAGGGCGTCCAGCAGAGCATCGTCGCTCACGCGATACTCCTGGCGGGCGCGCTTAACGTTGGGCGCGGCGGCCACGATCACGTCGGCGTATGCATGCACGTGGTTGCGGTCGAAGCGCACCGCAGGCACCACCAGCGCACGGTTGCGGTAAAGCTCGCAGTTGATGTTGCGGCGACGGTTCTCGCCGTACCATTTGCGCTGCTTATCGAGAACGTTGTACAGATACGAATCGGCGCACAGCGTGGCCTCCTGGCCCAGATAGCCCTGGATGTAGCCACCGCCCGGGTTGGTGAACGAGGCAAAGGCGAGCACGGCCATGTCGCAGAACTGCGCATAGCCACGACCGTTGTCCAGGATGGCCTGCGTGGCGGAGGCATCGAGCACGGTGACCTCAGGCAGAACCGGAGCGGGCTCCTCAGCAGGCGCGGACTCAGCTTCGGCGATTTCCTCGGCAGGCTCAGGCGCTGCCTCGGTCTCGGGCGCCGTCTCGGTCTCGGCAGCCTCCGCGCCCTCGACGTCCTCGGCAACCTGTTCTTCGGCGGCCACAGCACTCTGAACCTTGGCCTTCATCGCCGCGACAAAACCGGCAGGCATACCATCGAACTCGCACACGCCGGCAAGCGAACGCTCGATATCCTTGGCGCACGCTTCGGACACAGTTGCCACGTGACGCTCGGCGGCCTTGGCACGGGCCTCGCGCTTGGGATTGGGCTGACCCGCTCGGTTGGACCTGCGGTTACGGTTCCTGTTGTCGACGTCTGCCATAAGTGGTCACCTTTCCTGTCGCTGCCGCTATCGGCTTTTCCCATCCATGATACCCCGCCGAGTACAAAAAAGACGGCCCCGAAGGACCGCCTTTCGCATCGATTTACACGCACGGCAAGCACCGCCGCAATTCGCCACTAGTCGCGACGGCCAAGGATGTTCAGGATGCGCAGGAACACGTTGATAATGTCCACGAACAGATTGGACGCCATGAGCACGGCGTTGGGCAGCGTAGGCGGCACCGTCGTGGCAACATAGGTGTCGTAGCCAATAAAGCCGGCGAACACCACGATTACGATCAGATCGGTGATGGTCTGCGAGACGCCCATGAACATCAGCACGATCTCAACCAGAATAGTGGCGAGCAGAATGCCAAAACCGATGCCATATACGCGCTGGAAAAACTTGGGGAACGTCACGCCCAAGGCGCCAAAGACAAAGGTGATGGCGGCCGTGGCGATAAAGGCAGTGTTAATGGTGGGCAGGTCGTAGTTGGCAAGGCCAAACGACGCGGTCAGGCCAAAGGTGCTCGCAAAGATTACGTAGCCCACAAGGGACAGGCCCACGGACTGCTTACTGGCGGCGGCCGACATCATGACCATGCCGACGATGGTCAAAATAAACGAGCCAAAGACCAGTGGCAGGGCGGCGCCGCTCATCATCATGCGGGCAAACGCCATGGTGCTCGTAAAGTAAGCACCAGCGCCCATGGCACAAAAGCCCAAGAAGATGAGGGCAGACATGGCAAGATTATACGCACGCGGCGACATCTCCTTGGCACGGCTTGCGCCGGTTTCGATGGGGCCGTTCTGATAGCCCTGAATATCGTTCATAATTTCGTCCTTTCAAAAGCGCCGCGACAGCGCAGTAGCTGACAAGATTCCTGTCATTGTACCCGAATGCCGTACGTCCTTACCTACGGCGCTCGCCCTCGAGCGTGCGATCAAAGGCCCAGACCCACCAACGCATCACGTGTGCCTGCGAGCCGTCCGCCCGCTCGCGCGTCTGGTCCTCCAGATACAACTCGGTCGCGTGCCCGCCAAAACGCACCTTATAGGTCGCCGTACGAACACCGTGAACCGTTAAGCCAAAGCCCGTGGACGAGACAATCTCGTCAATCGTAAAGCAGCGACCGTCGACCCAGCAGACGGTAACCGGCACGACTTGTCCGCCCGCGAGGATGCGAGCCACGACGTCCACATACTGCTTGTGTACGCGCCGAGTTTTGCCGTCTGTCTGTCGATATTCCATGCCTCCTATTATCGAACGCATGTTTGCATGTTGTAAAGCGAACAGACTGTGGTTTTGGAGTGTCGTAGTAATCGCACGTGTCCGCATGGCGTGTTAGCAAAAAGAACACCCGCGGTCAACAGGGCTAATATTCAATTTTAGTGCCAAAAAGTTCACTTCTCCCATCAGAACTCGGTAAAGAGACCCGCAGGAGGTGATACGATTTATCATGTTTTTGTAACGTGTCTGCAAACTTCGAGAAAGCCCATATATGGACGTAACGTTCTCAACCTTCCTCGGCCAAATTGTGTCGAACCCAGTCCTTGCCGTCACCGTGATCCTCGCGTTGGGCGCCATCTTCGTCAATGGATGGACCGACGCGCCCAACGCCATCGCGACCTGCGTCACTACGCGTTGCATGCCCGCCCGCGCCGCCATTCTCATGAGCGCCGCATTCAACTTCCTCGGCGTGCTCATCATGACGCACTTTAACGCGAGCGTCGCCAACACCATCTCACATATCGTCGACTTTGGCGGAAACAGCACCATGGCGCTCGCCTGCCTATGCGCGGCGCTGTTCTCCATCGTCGTCTACGGCGCCACAGCGTCGCGTTTTGGCATCCCCACCTCGCAAAGCCACAGCCTTATCGCCGGCCTGACCGGTGCCGCCATCGCCCTCGGCGGTGCGAGCAGCGTCAACGTCCACGAGTGGATGAAGGTCATCTACGGCCTGGCGCTCTCCATCGGCCTGGGCTTTGTCATGGGCTGGGTCCTGTGCAAGCTCGTCTCGATTCTTTTCGCCGCCGCCAACAGGCGACGTGCCAATGTCTTCTTTAAATACGCTCAGATCGCGAGCGCTGCGGCCATGAGCTTTATGCACGGCGCGCAGGATGGACAGAAGTTCATCGGCGTGCTCTTTTTAGGCGTGGCCTTTGCCAGCGGCCAGACGAGCGTCGGCGATGCAGGCATCCCCATCTGGATTATGCTGCTGTGCTCGGCCACTATGGGCATCGGCACCAGCGTGGGCGGCGAGCGCATCATCAAGTCCGTCGGCCAGAGCATGGTCAAGCTCGAGAAGTATCAGGGCTTCTCTGCCGACCTCGCGGGTGCCGCGAACCTGCTGCTTGCCACCCTTACCGGCATCCCCGTGTCCTCCACGCACATCAAGACCTGCGCCATCATGGGCGTCGGTGCCGTCAAGCGCCTCTCGGCCATCAACTTCGGCGTCGTCAAGGACATGATGTTCACCTGGTTCTTCACCTTCCCCGCCTGCGGACTCATCAGCTTTGTCATGGCCAAGCTGTTCATGATGTTCCTCTAGTCAAACCGAACGTCCATCCGGACTGCATTACCTCGCCCACCCGTCTTCGCCTCGAAAGGACCCACCCATGGCAAAGAAACCCGATTCGTTCTACTTTGACAACTACGTCGCTTGCGCCGACCTCGCCGTCCAGGCCGCAGAGCTACTCACCAAGATTTTTGAGAACTTTGACCCCGCGCAGATCCACGATATGCTCGACAAGATGCACTCAATCGAGCATGCGGCCGACAAGAAGCACCATGAGCTTGAAGACGCCCTGCTCACGGCCTTTATCACCCCGCTCGAGCGCGAGGACCTGGACCTGATGAGCTGCTCACTCGACACCGTGCTCGACCGCATCGAGGGCGTCGTGCAGCGCGTCTACTTCACCAACATTCAGGGCATCCATCCCGACGCCATCGTGATCGCCCACAAGGTGACCGACGCCTGCCGCGCCATGAAGGACCTTATGGTCGAGCTTCCCAACTACCGCAAGTCCAAGACCCTGCGCGAGCTGGTCATCCAGATCAACACCATCGAGTCCGAGGCCGACGAGCTCTATATCAACGCCATGCGCAACCTGCACGTCAACGGCAAGGATCCGCTCGAGGTCATCGCCTGGCGTGACGTCTACGCCTTCCTGGAGTACTGCGCCGACTGCTGCGAGAATGTGGCCGATGTCGTGGATTCGATTGTCATGAAGAACAGTTAATTGGGGGTACATGTCCCACCGGTCGCGGGCCCGGCCACTAATAACCTTTTTCACTCCGGCTGCAAGCAGAGTCGTTCAAAAGGTTATTAGTGGTCGGGCCCGCTCCCTTATGTACCCCCATTGGGAACTTTGGCTGATAGCTATAGTGCAATGGGGGCTTGGCTGAAGGGACCTTTGGTATCCGTTCGGACACTTTGGCCCTCGATGAGCGTTTGACTGATTGCTGCTTTGGGTACTGTTTGGGTTACTTTGGGTTTGTTTGATTTTTAATTGTTGGAGGGCTTGTATGTCTTATTTGGATCTGGCTCGGGGTCGGTATTCTTGTCGTGAGTTTGAAGATCGGGCTGTGGAGCAGGCTGTGGTGGATGCCATTGTTGAGACTGGGCGTATTGCTCCTTCTGCTTGCAATAATCATCCTTCTCGTGTGATGGTGTTGGATACGCCTGAGCTTCTGGAGAAGGCTGCTGCTTGTCAGCCTCGGTTTGCTCGTGATGGATCTATCTTTGGGGCTCCGCTTGTCTTCCTTATTTGCAGCGTTACCGATGATGCTTGGGTGCGCCCGTATGACCAGATGAACTCCAGTGCCATCGACACCTCGATCGTCTGTGATCAGATGATGATGGAGGCCGAGGAGCAGGGTCTGGGTACGTGCTGGGTGTGCCATTTTAAGCCCGAGCTAGCCCGCGAGCAGTTCAACCTGCCCGAGGGCGTTTATCCCTATCACATGCTCGTCTGTGGATATCCTGCCGACCACATCGCCGATCCCGAGCATCGCGAGGCCCGTACCATTCCCCTCTCCGACTTCCTCCTCAAGTAGGTTTTGGGACATGCCTTAAAACCTACCCTTGACCGCTCACCCGTTCGCCGAGTTCTGCGCCATTATGTGCAGGGCTCGGTTTTTTATGTTACGCACTCCGGCACAGTCATAAAAAAGGACCCGCAAGCTGCGGGTCCTTTCTAGGCACTAAATTGTAGGCCGAATGTTAGTCCAGGTCGTCGGCAGCAAAGTTGTCGATCGGGGCGAAGGGATCGACCACGGGGACAACCGGGTCAGCGACGGGCAGCGGCTCGGCGGGAACAGTCACTGCAGGAGAAGCGGCAGAACCGACCGGCGTGGAGGCCATCAGATCGGCCGGGAAGGAATTCTGGGCATCGTCCATGAAGTGCTGGATGAGCTTGAGATACTCTGCCTTGAACTCCTCACGGGAAGCCTTGAGACGATCGATCTCCTCGAGCTCGGCCTGCTTCTCGGTCAGAGCCTGGCGGATAACCTCGCGGGCCTTGGCGTCAGCCTCGTTGCGGATACGCTCAGCGTTCTCGTTGGCATCGTTGACGATGGTCTCAGCGGTCTGCTGGGCAGCGATCAGGGCAGCGGAAATCTGGCGCTCCTGAGCGGAGAAGTCAGGGGCGGGAGCAGCCACGGGGGCGGCAGGAACGGCCTGGGCGGTGGCATCCTGAGCCTGGGCAAGCTGAGCCTGCGCATCGGCAAGCTGCTGCTCGGTAGCAGTCAGACGACCCTTAAGGTCGACGATCTTAGCGAGCATAGCGTCAACCTCGGAGGACAGCGTCTCCAAGAAGACGTCGACCTCAGCAGGATCGTAGCCACGCTTGGCCTCAGAGAAAGTCTGAGCCTGGATGTCTGCAGGGGTAATAGCCATAACAAGTCTCCTTTTTCATCGCCTCGGCGCCACACGCCCGACGTAAGTTACTAAGTCAGTTCTACACGAGTATACCTATAAGAAGCTGCAGAACCAGCCTCTGCACCAACTGCAACGCAATAATCGCAACGACCGGCGAAAAATCGATACCGCCCATCGGCGGGATGAAACGACGGAACAGGTTGAGCCACGGACCGCACACGCTATCAAGCACCGCGGCAATATCCTGAAGCAAACCACCCTGCTTCATGGGAATCCACGTCATAAAGCAGTAGACGACAATGAGCGTGGAATAGAAGTTGAACAGCGTGTTGACCAGCTGGACGATAGTGTAGATGTTGATGGGAATCTCCTCGTCTTGTCTTTACTTAAGGTAGCCGTCCGCACGAAGCTTCTTGAGATCGGAATCTTTGACCTCGCAACCGGCGGGCAGCACCATGAACACGCGGTCGCCCACCTCCTTGACCGTGGCACCCAGACCGCAGGCAAAGCCGTAAGAGAAGTCCAAGACGCGCTTGGCAACTTCGGTGCGTACGCCCACAAAAATCAGTGCGACAGGCTGCTTGGTGCGAACGCGGCGCACCACAGTCTCCACGTCGTCATAGCTCTCGGGGCGCAGGACATAGGCCGGCAGCTGCGGCGTGGCGTTGATGATATTGCTCGCATAGGCCGAGGCATCGCTCGGTGCAGGCGCGGGTGCAGCGGCGGCACGGGCGCGGGTATTCTCGGCGTAGCTCGACGGCGTGTCATAGGCACCGGGACGATAACCGCTCGCAACACTGTCCTGCGAGCGCGAAGGCGGGTTATACGTCGTGGCATGGCGGGAGTCATCGCCGACCAGCTGACCGGAGCGCGTATACACGGCAACCGACTCAGCTTCACCGCGGCGCGTCTGACCAAGCAGGCCGTTGCTCGGCTCGTCTTGGGTGTAGAAGCCCTCGCCCGAAGCACCGCTGTAGCCGTTGCCCTGATAACTATCGTCATAGCCGTCATCGTAGCCGTAGTCGTCGTCCTGGCCATAACCCTGGTCGTAACCCTGCTGGCCGCCCAGGTGCATCTTATTTTTAATCTCGTCAAGGAAGCCCATGGTTGTGTCCTCTCGCGGTTTAGTGCAGGCGCCCCGATAATCAGTGCGCACTTCAGAGCCTTATTTTACTGCAAACTCCGGGCTAAATACTACCCTGCCCAGGCGAACGAGCGTAGAGCCCTCCTCAAGGGCAGGCTCAAAGTCCTCGCTCATGCCGCAGGAAAGCTCAGGCAGGTTCAAATCGGGATGCGCCGCCTCCAGCTCATCCCTCAGCTCACGAAGCCCCGCAAAGGTGCGGCGTGCCACATCCTTATTCCCCCGGGGCGCCATAGTCATAAGCCCCTGCACGCAAATTCCCTCAAGTTCCGCAAGCTCACCCGCGGCGGCGCGAATCTCATCGGGCGAAAAGCCTCCCTTCGACTCCTCACCACTCACATTGACCTCAATGAGCACACGCTGGGGGCCAGCGAGCTCGCCCGCCTCAATCTTGCGGACAGCACGGCTCGAGATCGCCTGCGCCAGATGCAGCGAACCCACCGAGTGAATCAGCTCGGCTGAGCCCAGCACCGCATTGATCTTATTGGTCTGCAGGTTGCCGATCATATCGAAGCGCACCTCGGGCAGCTCCGGATGCTCCGCCAGACCCGTGAGCTTGCGAACCAGCTCCTGCGGGCGATTCTCGGCAAAATGGCGATACCCCGCCTGGATGGCGGCAACGGTCTCATCGACACCAACGGTCTTGGACACGGCAATGAGGCGCGCGGCGTCGTGGGGACGGCCTGCGCGATCGAGCGCCGCATAAAAACGTTCCAGAATCTGCTCGCGGCGAGCGCGCATCAAGTCCAAATAGTTATCCATTGCCAATCGCCTCCGCTGACAGCCAAACAAGTAGTCCCATGCTATCGCAAGAGCGCGGCCCCGCATGTGCAAGGCCGCGCTCACTTAGGTATTTACAATCTTTCGACGAACGGAATTACTTACTCCTCGTCGTCCTCGCCATCGTCCTCGTCCTCAAGATGATCGAGCAGGTAGCGAAGACCCTCGCTGACCTCGTTAACGGGCACCTTGGCAACGTAGCGAGCGTCGACGGCGGGCCTCATGATAACACCCTCGCCCGAAGGCACGCGCATGCTCTCGAGCTCATCCTCATCAGTGCGGGCGATATCGCCGGCATTCATGCGCTGACCAGTCAACAGGAAGGTCAGACGGCAGGCGGCATCGATGGAAATCGAAGCGATGCGATCGAGGTAGCGCGAAACCATGATGGCGCGGCGCAGATCGTCATAGTTGCTGTCGTCGTCCATAAAGTCGCCCGTATCCATACGGTTAAAGGTGCGGAAGAACTTCTCGTAGGCGGCATGCACTGGCTCGTCCTCGACGGCCAAGTTGCAGATGATGGACATGTCGTTGGTGACGAGCGCGGAAAGCGAAGAGCCCAGCACCTGGTAGACGGCCTCAGCCTCGGCCTCGACCGTGCCGACAAGCTCCTTGGGCAGCGAGATGTCGGCCTTGATCATATGACGCGTGGCGCGGCAAATCTGGCGAACCTTATCGGTCATGCGCTGCAGGTTAAAGTCGACGTAGATGATCGTCTGCAGCAAGCGGAAGTCGGAGGCGACCGGTGACTGCGTGGCAATCAGGTTGTAGCAGACGGCCTCCAGGTTGGCGCAGCGTGCGTCAACCGAAAGCGTGCGCTTCTTGGTCTTGGTGGCGAGCTTGCGGTCGTCGGTCACATAGGCCTTCACGGCATCGTGGAGGGCCAGATCGACGGCCTCGTAGATGCTCAGCATCTCGTGACGGGCCTCGATGAGCTGACGGGAAAACAGTTTGCGCATGGTTCACTCCAATCAGTTGGGTGCGGTCATGCCGCCCGCACAGTGAATACGCACCGGACCAGATCCGATCGGCTTGGGACTAGTCGCACCGATCAGCCAAAGCGGCCGGTGATATAGTCTTCCGTCCGCGAGTCCACCGGGCTGGTGAAGATCGCGTCGGTTTGACCATACTCGATGAGCGTGGCGGGCTCGCCGGCAACTTCCTGCAAGAAGAATGCGGTGTAGTCGCTAATGCGAGCTGCCTGCTGCATTGAATGCGTGACGATGATGATCGTCATCTCGGGCGCCAGCTCGGCCATCAGATCCTCGACCTTAGAGACGGACGTGGGGTCGATGGCGGAGCAGGGCTCGTCCATCAGAAGGACATCGGGTTGCACCGCAAGCACGCGCGCGATGCACAGACGCTGCTGCTGACCGCCCGAGAGCGCCAAACCATCCTTGTTGAGCTGATTGGATACCTCTTTCCAGAGGTTGGCGCGCTTGAGCGATTCTTCCACGATGTCATCGAGGTCACTTTTGCTAGTCACGCCCTGCAGACGAGGGCCAAAAGCGACATTCTCGTAGATGGATTTGGGAAACGGATTGGGCTGCTGAAAGATCATGCCCACGCGGCGACGGAGGTCGACCGGGTCGACACCCTCGGCATAGATATCGTTGCCGTCGAGCGTCATCGTGCCCTCGACGCGCGTACCCTCGATCAGGTCATTCATGCGGTTGATGCAGCGCAAAAACGTCGACTTGCCGCAGCCCGAAGGGCCAATGAAGGAGGTGATGGCGTTTTTGGCGATGTTGAGGTCAAGCCCCGTCAGCGCATGAAAGTCACCGTACCAAAAGTTGAAATCCTTGGCCGTAATGGCCGCTTGCTCCAGCGTGGGAGCGGACTGATAAACGGACATGGGACTCCTTAACTAGCGACGCCTGCGCGACAGGAAGCGCGCAAACAGGTTGAAGGCCAGAATGATCACCATCAGCAAGAGCGCGGTGCCGTAGGCTGCGTTCATGTTGATGCCGTCGTTGGCAAGCAGGTACAGGTGAACCGTCATGGGGCGGCCGGAATCGAGCGGCGAAATAGGTAGATTGATGGCCTGGCCCATGGTGTAGAGCACCACCGCGGTCTCGCCGATGGCACGGCCGATGGCGAGGACGATGCCCGTGGCAATACGGCCAAAGGCAGAAGGAAGCACGATCTTGGAGACAACCTGCCACTTGGTGGCGCCCAGACCGTACGCGCCCCAACGGATATAGCGCGGAACGGCGCGAATGGCCTCTTCGGTGGTGCGCATGACGATGGGAAGCATCAAGAGCGCGAGTGCCAGGGCGGCAGAGACCATCGAAAGGCCCAAGCCCATGGCTTCGACAAACAAGGCGTAGCCAAACAGACCCATAACGATGGAGGGCACCGAGGCCAAAGCGTCGGCAGCGTAGCGAATGAGCTCGACGACCTTGCCCTGCTTGGCGTACTCGGCCAGATAGACGGCTGCCAGCACAGCGATCGGCGTGCAGATAAGCATGGCGAGCGCCGTCACATAGACGGTCGAGACGATCGTGGGCCAAATTCCGCCCTCGGCGTTGACGCCCTGGGGCCAACCGAAGATAAAGTCGAGCGAGATATGTGGCAGGCCGTTAATGACCACGTAGGCGATGATAGCGACCAGCACCAGCGTGGTGATGTAGGCAGCGGCACGAAACACGCCAAGCATGATCTTGTTGGACAGGTCTTTGTTGATGCGGCCCTTCTTGCCGTGGGAAAGGGCACGCTTAATGCGCTCGCGCGACGAGGTCGTATCGACCGTCGTGTCAACGAAATCGGACATAGCCTACCCCCTCTTCTTCTTGGAAATCAGACGGACAATGCCCACCAGCGCGGCGGAGATGATAAACAGGACCACGCCCATGCCAAAGAGCGCCGAGCGGTGCAAGCCCGAGGAGTAGCTCATGTCGAGCGCAATCTGGCTCGTGAGCGTCGAGATGGGGCTCGCGATGCTATCGGGAATGACCGGAGCATTGCCCACGACCATGAGCACGGCCATAGTCTCGCCGATGGCGCGCCCCATGCCCAAAACGATGGCGTCCACAATACCCAGCTTCGCGGCAGGTAGCACGACCTTATAGATGGTCTGCCACTTGGTGGCGCCCATGGCATACGATGCCTCGCGAATGCCCATGGGAATGGAATTGAGAGCATCGATGGTGAGCGTGGTGATGGTAGGGACGATCATGATGGCGAGCACAAACCACGCCGTCAGCGCACCAAAACCAAGGCCGCCGGTCAGTTGTGCGATAAACGGGCGGATGATGATCATGCCAAAGAAGCCGTAGATGATGGAGGGTATGCCCGCCAGCAGGTCAACGGCGGGGCTGATGAGCTTGCGCACGCGCTTGCTGGCAATCTCGACCAGGTAAACGGCCGTACCCACGCCCAGCGGCACGCCCATGGCGAGCGCACCGACGGTCACCAGACCCGAGCCGGCAAGCAGCGACAAGATGCCGTAGTGGCCCTCGGAAGGCGCCCACGTAAAGCTAAAGAAGTCCGCCAGACCGATGTCAGTAAAGACGGGCAGCGCCGAGTACGTGGTAAAGACAAAAATCAGGATGACGGTAACGACCGCCAAGAACGCGCAGGCAAAGAAGATCCACTGCAGCGCCTTCTCCTTGATATAGGTACTGCGCGATACGAGCGCCAGCTCGCGCTTCTTGGGCGTCTGAACATTCTGCTCAGTCTGGGAGTTTTCCTGTGCTTCCATGCTACTCACTCCCCTTCTCGTCGTTGGTGACGGGAATAAAGCCCGCCTCGCGAATCTGCTTGTCCATCTTTTCGGACGTCACATAGTCGATATAATCCTGCGCCTGCTGCGAAGGCGCACCCTTCACAAAGAAGTAAAGGTCGCGTGAGATGGGATAGCCGCCGCTCGCGACCGTCTTCTCGGACGCCTCAACATGATTGACCGAGACGGCCTTGACCGAGGTCTTGGCGTTGAGGCTATCGACGAAGCCCAGCGAAATGTAGCCAATGGCACCGCGCGAACGAGATACCACGTCGCGCACCTGGCCCGTGCCCGAAAGAACGGCCGAGCGGCGATCGAACGGGGTGCCGTCCATCACGATGGTGCGGAAGGCCTCACGCGTGCCGGACGCCTCATCTCGATTGATGACCTGGATCCTCAGGTCCTCGCCACCGACTTCTTTCCAGTTGGTGATCTTGCCGGCGTAAATATCGCGGAGCTGCTCGGTCGAGAGGTTATCGACCGGGTTATCGTCGTTCACGATGACCGCGATACCGTCGTGGGCAATGACGATGGGAGTCAGGCCCAGATCCTGTTCGTCGGCATTGAGTCCACGGGAGGAGCTGGCGATATCGGCTGTGCCGGCGCTGACGGCCTCGATGCCAGCGGAAGAACCCAAACCGGAAACGAGCACGTCGATGCCGGTCTCCTCCTTAAAGCCCTCGGCCGCAATCTCGGCGATAGGAAGGCAGGTCGTGGAGCCGGCGACGGTAATGGAAGAGGTAGAAGATCCCGAAGAACAGGCGCACAGCGTAAGCGTAAGCACAGCGGCGCTCAGGACCGATACGATCTTTCTCATAGCATCACGCCGATCGCAGCATGGCGCCCACAGGTGCCGTCCTCGTTACGGTAGGAATAAAAGCGGTCGTTCTGACGCACAGTCGAAAGCTGGGTATCCACGATATTATCCGCGTCGACACCGACATCTACCAGCGCCTCGCGAATGGCAGCGGAAAGATCGAGCATGTGAGAGGCACTCGCATCGATGCAAGAGAACTCGGCGGCAAAGCGATCCATGAGTTCCTGGGATACCTCATATTCGTCACCCAAGATATGGGGGCCGATATAGGCGGAAACGTTGCTCGCATCGCAGCCGGCAGCATCGCAAAGCGCCTGGCACGCCTTGGCAGAAATACGTGCAATCGTGCCCTTCCAACCGGAGTGCACCACGGCAAATCCGCCAGGGGCCACCAGCACCACGGGAACGCAGTCGGCAAAGCAAAGCAGCACGGGGACCTCGCGCGCGGTGCACACAATGCCATCGCAGCCCTCGGCAATCTGTTCGCGAATGATCTCAAGATCATCAGCACCGTTCGAAGTCACCGTAACGATGCGATCCCCATGTACCTGATTGGGAACAAGCAGGTTGTGTTCGCACTCGGCAGCTCCCATGGCATCAAGCGCACGACGACGATTTTCTTGAACGGAAAAGGGGTCATCGCCTACATGCGAGCCCAAGTTGAGCGAGGAGTACGGTTCTTCGGAAACGCCACCGGTGCGCTCGGTAAAGGCAAAACGGACATTTGACGTCGTGCCCTCCACCAACGTAACTCCATCATGGTCGACACGCGAAACTCTGTCCGCACGTGCTGCCATACTAAAGCCTCCTAATAACACAAGTACCGCGGCATCGCCGCTGCAGTCCGCATGTACGCGGCTGTCATACTTCCTTAAAAGGATACCCGCTGCACCAAGGGCAAACGTAAAGGGAACGTAAAGAGATTGGAGGCTTTCGTTTACAAAAGCGAAACAAAAAAGGGATGCATCCAAATGGACGCATCCCCATACAAAACGCTGAGAACAACCGATTAGAAGCTGCCGCGCTTCAGGAAGTCGGGAAGCTCGAACTGATCGTTGCCGAAGTTAGGAAGCTCGGTGCCACCGACGTTGCGGGTCGGGGCGGCCTGAGCCGGACTGACGGCCGGAGCGGTGCGCTGCGGCTCGGCGGAGGCAGCGGCCTTGCTCTGAGACTGCTGAGCAGCAAAGAGCTCGTCCTGACGGTTGACGTTGGAGTCGGAGAAGCCCGTAGCGATGACGGTGATACGAACCTGATCGCCCAGGGACTCGTCCACGACGGTACCGAAGATGATATTGGCCTCGGGATCGACGGCGTTGGCGACAACGTCGGCAGCATCGCTGATCTCCTGGATGCCCAGGTCCTTGGAACCGGCGATAGAAAGCAGGACGCGGGTAGCGCCATCGATAGAGCTCTCGAGCAGCGGGCTGGAGATAGCCTGCTGAGCAGCGTCGACGGCACGGGTGTCCCCAGAAGAGGTACCGATGCCCATCATGGCGGTACCGGCCTGCTTCATGATGGTCTTAACATCGGCGAAGTCCAGGTTGATGATACCGGGGACGGTGATGAGGTCGGTGATGCCCTGGGTGCCCTGGGAGAGAACGCCATCGGCAATCGCGAAGGCCTCGAGCATGGTGGTCTTCTTCTCGGCGATGTCGAGCAGCTTGTCGTTAGGGATAACGATCATGGTGTCGACGCAATCGGAGAGAGTCTTGATGCCCTCCTCGGCACTCTTCTTGCGCTTGCGGCCCTCGAAGGTGAAGGGCTTGGTCACGACGGCGACGGTCAGCGCGCCGACCTCGTTCATCGCGATATCGGCAACGATGGGAGCAGCGCCGGTACCGGTGCCACCGCCCTCGCCACAGGTGATGAACACCATGTCGGCGCCAGCGAGCGCCTCGGCAATGTCATCGCGGGACTCATCGGCAGCCTTGCGGCCAACCTCGGGGTTGGCGCCGGCGCCCAAGCCGCGGGTAAGGTCGGTGCCGATGTGCACCTTGATATCGGCATCAGAGATCGCGAGTGCCTGAGCATCGGTGTTGATGGCAACAAACTCGACGCCGCGGATGCCCTCTTCGATCATTCGATTGACCGCGTTGGTACCGCCGCCGCCGACGCCGACCACCTTAATGACGGCAAGGTAGTTGTTGATCTCTGTCTCGTGCATGTCGGTCCTCCGAACAAAGGTTATAGCCATAGCATGGGTCGACCCCTGCGCACATTAACCTTCAGGTTGAAAGTAAATGCAAAGGTAAACCGTATTATGGTTGCACATTATGAACGTATCAGTCAAATAATTGACCGTGAAAACCAAACAAACCAGATAAACGGCGTGGTATGGCCACTCAACAAAGCATCAACCAGCGCTACGAGGTCGGAGCATTCCTAAATGTGTAGTTGCCCGGAGAGCGCACATTGATATACGTTACGCCCTCTACCTGCGAAAGCAACTTGGTGACTACGCGTTCCTTCTTGGCAATATCGTCCGAATCGCCCAGCGACACCTCAATGCCGTTATTGAGGTTTGCCGAGATGGCTTCGACCGAAGGCGTGGAAATATCCTTGACTTGTCCCAAGAACTCGCTCGAAAAACCACGCACATAATCCAAGCCAGCCTTAACGGCCTTGGAGCTCACCGCCTGGCCGGAAACCGGAGCGACATCCGCCGAGACATCAGTCAACAACACCGCGCCATAATGCTTAGCGAGCGCCAGTGCAGCATCGATTCCGGTCAAGGTATTTGAGCCCTGCCCCGTCGTGATGACGTTGCCCTGATCGTCCACTTCGACCGACGTCGACAGCGGGGCGATCCAGGTGTCATCATCCCCGATGGCCCAAGCAAGGTCATCGGAGCTGATATAGGCAATTGCAATGACCTTGCGCTCCATCGGCGTAATGATGAGCGTATGCGGGAACTGACGCTGGACATCCACGCCCGAGACCCACGGGTTCTGCTTGAGATCCTCGGTAATCTGGTCGGGATCGACGTTAAAAAGCGACGTTCCCTCGGGCAAATCGATCAGCTGGATAGCATCGTGCTTCGTCACATGCTCGCTGCCTTGAATCTGAATATCAGTGGCGGTAAACAATCCAGAGTTAATCACCACGATGGCAACGACGACGAGCACGGCCAAGACGGCCAGAACGCCGCCAACGATTTTGCCTTTGCCTGTAACGACAGAAGCGGCGTCTGATGTTTTATTTACCATCGCCCCAAGTGAAGACAACGGGTTGACGCTTTTTTTACCCGAAGGCTTCTTGGCGGTAGCCGGCACCGATGTCAGCGAGCGCGGTTTCGATGCGCCCAGCGTGCGACCTGGACGCGGCGCTTTAGTTCCCGTCGAGGGCTTAGGAGTTGCCATGGGACGGGCAGGTTTGGCGCCCATAACAGGCTTTGACGTCACCGAGGGACGCGAGGACTTTTTTGCGGCCGGACGATTACCGAGCTGCGAGCCGACGACCGGACGACTGGTCTGTCGAGCATGCCCGACAGACTTAGAATGCGCGACGGTATTGCGTTGAGGTTTGGCAGGCGCGCCGGAACGCCCTCCGGCGCGGCGGAAGGTGGGTTTCGATGCTCTAGAAGCCGAGGAATTTAACTTCCGGTCTGAGCTCGATGCCATACGCCTCCCTCACCTTTCCGTGCACATGTCTGATAACCGCGGCAACGTCATCGGCCGAGGCAGTTCCGTTATTAACGATAAAATTAGCGTGAACGGGCGAAACTTCCGCGCCGCCAATCGAAAAACCCTTTAATCCACAATCCTCGATAAGCTTGCCCACACTCGCATCGGGCGGGTTGCGAAAGACCGACCCGCAGGATGCGCGACCCATGGGCTGCGTACGCTTGCGCCTCGTCAGGTACCGCTCCATGCGCTCGCGAATGTCGGCCTTGGGCGCCGGTTTAAGCTTGAGCACGCACTCGAGGATGATCTCATTGCGGGGAAGGCTACATTCGCGGTAGCCCCAAGTGATCTCGGACCCCGCATAATGTTTGATACCGGATACCGGGTCAAACGTTACGACATCCTCAACCAGCGAGCCAATCCACTCGGTCCGTGTGCCGGCATTCATAGATATCGCACCGCCGACCGAGCCAGGGATGCCAACGGCAAACTCAAGGCCCGAGAGGCTACGCGACAGGGCATCGTTGACCAGGCGCGCAAACATCACGCCCGCACCGACCGTCAGCGTACAACCGTCATCGGCAACAACCGTGCGCTGAAACTCACGTCCGAGCGAAATGACGGCGCCGCGATAACCGCCATCGGCAACCAGCAGATTGGAGCCCTTGCCGATGATGACCCACGGCACCTGCTCGCGATCGAGCACCGCCACGGCGCGGCGAAGGGCATGATAGCTATGGCACGTCACAAAGAGGTCGGCCTTGCCGCCGATACGATAACTCGTATGACGCGCAAGGCGCTCGTCCTCGATCACATCCGTGTCGATCATGCCCGAGAGCGCCATGACGGCGTTAAACAGACCCATTAGACTTAAGCGTCTTTCTTGGCAGTCAGATACTCGATAAACTCGGGACCGACGGTCGTGACGTCACCGGCACCCATGGTGAGCAGCAGGTCGCCCTCGCCCACCATCTGCTCGAGCTCCTGATTGAGCTCAAGACGGCTGGAGCAGTACACGACCTCCTTGCCAGGATGCTTGGCGCGCACGGTATCGGCGAGCATCTTAGAGGTAACACCCGGAATGGGCATCTCGCCAGCCGAGAACACATCAATCAGCAGCAGTTTATCGGCATTGGCAAATGCATCGGCAAAGTCGTCGCACAGGGCCTGCAGACGCGAATAACGGTGCGGCTGGAACACGACGTCGACATGCTTGTAGCCCAGCGACGAAGCGGCAGCAAGCGTCGCCTTGATCTCGGTGGGGTGATGGCCGTAATCATCGACCACGGTGATGCCATCGATATCGCCCACGTGGGTAAAGCGACGGCGGACGCCCTCAAAGCTCGAGAGCGCCTTGGCGGCGGCGTCGATGTCAAGGCCCAGAACATGGGCGACGGTGAGCACCGCCGTGGCGTTGAGCATGTTGTGGCGACCGGGATTGCTCTTGATCTCCACAGCGTGCTCAGTGCCGTCCTCAAAGCGAACGATAAAGTCGCTCTGGATGCCCTTGACATCCGGGTGCATGCAGACGATGTCGTTGCTCTCGGCAAAGCCGTAGGAAAGCACGTGACGGCCCGTCGACTTGGCGAGCTCGACCAGATGCGAGTCCTCACCGCAGACGATGACGGTGCCGTCCTCGCCCACCAGGCTCATGAATTTGGCGAAAGTCGCCTCGATCTCCTCGATACCCGAGTAGTGATCGAGGTGGTCGGCCTCGACGTTGGTCACAATGACCACGTTGGGGTTCAGGAACAGGAAGGAGCTGTCGGACTCGTCGGCCTCGGCGACAAAATAGTCGCCCGAGCCGTTCTTGCCGTTCGTGTCATAGCCCTCGACAATGCCGCCGATCAAGAAGCTCGGATCCAGACCCATGCGGTCGAGCATGGTGGCGCACATCGAAGACGTGGTGGTCTTGCCATGCGTGCCGGCAACAGCGACGGTGGTGTAGCCGTGACCCAAAGCAGAGAGCATCTTGGCACGAGGCCACACGGGAATACCAAGCTCGCGAGCGCGCACGAGTTCAGGGTTGGACTCCGGAATAGCGGTGGAGACAACAACCACGTCGGGCTTGACCTCGTCGATCGTGGCGGCCTCATGGCCCACATGCACCTTCACACCAGCGCGGGTAAGCTGGCGGATATAACGTGACGTCTTAAGGTCGGAGCCGGTAACGGCATAACCGCGCTCGTGCAGAACGAGGGCGATGCCGCTCATGCCGGCGCCGCCGATACCGATAAAGTGGGCGCTCTTAAACTCGGGCGCGGAGGTTGCAGTCTGGGAATCAGCCATGTGCTCGTGTACTCCTTGCGTAAACACTGCCTGTAACCCGTTAACTGTACCGCACCTACCGCATCAGCGCGAGGGCGACCGACGATATCCCGTCTAACTAACGCAAACCCTCTACCGCATCCGCCAGAAGAGCGGCGGCCCTATCCTGAGCCAGACCACGCGCCGCCTGACGCATGGCGTCGCGTGCCGCCGCGTCATCGACCAGGTGCAGCAGCTCATCGGCAAAGGCAGAACCGTCGATATCGGCATCGGCGCAGAGCACGCCGGCCCCGGCGTCGACCAGATAACGAGCATTGGTGGTTTGGTGGTCGGCCGTCGCATGCGGATACGGCACGAGCACCGAGGGCACGGCGAGCGCAGCGATCTCGGCCACGCTCGATGCGCCCGAACGCGAGAGCACCAAATCGGCAGCAGCCAGCATATCGCCCATGTTGTCGATGTAAGGCTGGACGCGGTAACGCTTCGCCTCCTCGGGCGTCAGCGCCAAAGCGCGCTCGGTCTCCTCAAAGCCGTCGGCACCCGTCGAATGCAACACATAGAGGTTCTTGCGCGAAAGCAGCTCGTTTTTGAGCAAAACCACGCGCTCGTTGAGGTGTTGGGCGCCAAGTGAACCGCCAAAGACGAGCAGCAGCGTAGCGTCCTCGGGAACGCCAAGTGCCTTGCGGCCGCGAGCGCGATCGCCCTCGATCACCGAGCGACGTACGGGGTTGCCGGTCATGAGCACGTGGTCAGGGTCACCTTCGCGCTCAAAGACCGAACGCGCTGCCGGCACCGAGATGCACACGCGGGCGGCGTGGGAGTTCATCATCTTGTTGGCCAGGCCCGGAACAGAGTTCTGCTCATGCAGCAGATACGGAACGCCCGCGCCCTTGCACCACCCCAGCAGCGGAACCTCGACATAGGCACCAAAACCAATGGCGGCATCGGGCTTGCCGACCTTTGAGAAATGACTGGCGAGCGCACGCTTGGCTTTGTTGACACGCCACAGCGAGGTCAGCGCCGTCCAAGGACGGGAGCGGTCGAAGCCCGTGACCGTAATGGGCACAAAATCAAACCCAGCCTCGGGGACCAGACGACCCTCGAGTTTGCGCGACTGGCCCACGAACACAACGTGGTGGCCACGGTCACGGAGCTCTTCGGCCAAGGCGAGCGCGGGGTTGATGTGCCCTGCCGTGCCGCCGGCTGCAATAGCAACGGTCATTTTATCGGTCATGGTAGTCCCTTCGTACACGCGGTCCCTGGCCGTCGGTACGCAGACGCGCCGACGGGTCTGAGTTCAAATCGATTCGATTATATCCGCCGCCCGCATTGCGAGGAGTGGGGCGCTGAGGACGACCTTGCGGCGCCGTTCGCTGACGCGGGCGGGCTGCGGGGTCGGTCGCAGAGCCATCCAGGACGGTAAAACCGTTACGCGAAGATCGCTCGCCGCGCACGTGGGGCACGCCGGCGGTACTCTCATCCATAACGGCAAAGCTCTCACGGCGGCGGTCATACTCATCGCGGCGGGCGCTCTCGTACGAAACGCGCAGGATCAACCCGGCAAGCATGAGCGACACAATAATCGACGAACCGCCGTAGCTAATAAACGGCAACGGTTTGCCCGTCATGGGAAACACGTTGAGGATGCCCAGCGCGTTAATCAAAAACTGCACTGCGAGAATGACCGCGGAGCCAGACGCCATGAGCGCGCCCCGACGATCGGTCGCCTGCTCGGCAATGCGAAACGCCGAGTAGATCAGCATCGCAAACACCAAGAAGAACAGCACGGTTCCGACAAAACCGACTTCCTCGCCAATGATGGCCAAGATGTAGTCGTTGTGTGCCTCGGGCAGATACGAGTACTTCATGGTTGAGTTGCCGATGCCACGGCCGAACAGACCGCCCGAGGCAAAGGCCATGATGGCAAGCGTGGCCTGATAGCCGTCACCATACTCGTCGGCCCAAGGGTTCAAGGCAACCTGAATACGCACCATACGGTATGGCTCTGCGACAAGCGCAATCACGATCACGAGAATGCCGAAGATTAGCACGCCGATGATAAATCTGGGGTCGAGACCCGCAAACAACGCCATGCACATGAGGGTCAACAGGATGATCAGGACAGTACCGAAATCGGGCTGGATAAAGATCAGAAAGAGCGAAATGCCCAGGTAGATGCCCATCTTGCGAAGGAATTCGTTGATGTTGCCACCGGGCGAAAAGAAGCGATCAAGCATGATGGCCGAATACGCAATGGCAAATGGCTTTAAAAACTCGGAAGGCTGGAACTGAATACCGGCGATGTTGAGCCAGCGCGTGGCGCCGCGGCTGCCGCTGCCCACCAAGAACACCAGAAGCAGTAGCCCTATCATGCCGATAAGGAAGATCCTGAGCACATCCTCCCCAAACCAGCTGTCCGGCAAAACGCGCACGATGGCAATCAGCGCCAGAACACCGACCACGGCAAACGCGGCCTGTCGACCCAGAAAAAACGTCGCCGAGCCATTCTCGTGCAGCGCCTCGACCGAAGACGCCGAGTACACCATCAGCAGGCCAAAGCACACCAAGGTAAACAGGCAGGCCATGAATATCAAACGGGGGCGCATGATACGGGCGGGAACGCCGGCAATATAGCGTTCGCTAAACGTCTGCCCGCCGCGACCGGAACGCGGTGTGCTGCGCCGCGAGGAAGCACGGTCCGAGTCGGGCCTCCTCATACCTTGTCGGGGGCTCTCCTCTCTCACCGCAACCCCTATTCCATTTGCGATTTCGCCGCAGCGGCAAGCTGGGCCACGTAGTCCTTAAACACGCGGCCGCGCTCCTCATAGCCCGAGAACTCATCGAACGAAGAGCAGGCAGGAGAAAGTAAGATCACGTCACCACGGCTCGAAAGCGAACGGGCAACGTCCACGGCGTCGCGCAGGTCATCCGCCTGGGCGATATCCACATCGCCATCGACATCAGCCTCGTCCATAGCGGCGGTGAAGCGCTCGCGCGCATCGCCAAAGCAGACGACCGAGCGCACGTTGTCCATAACGACGCGCGCGAAGTCCGTGAGCGGAGTGCCCTTATCGTGGCCGCCGAGCAGCAAGATCACGTCGTCATCGGGAAATGCCGTCAGTGCCTTCTCGACCGCATCGGTGTTAGTCGCCTTGGAATCGTTGACGTAGCGCACGCCGTCAATCTCGCCACACGGCTCCACGCGGTGCTCGAGCGGCTGGAACGAGGCCAGACCGCGGCAGACACCGTCGACATCGGCACCGACTGCCAAGGCAGCCGTGGCAGCGCACAGGGCATTGATAACATTATGATGGCCCGAGATCTTGAGCTCGGATGTAGCGATGAGCGGGGTCTCGACACCCTTCAGACGCACGATCATCTTGCCATCGCGCACAAAGGCGGCATCCTCGCCCTCAGGCTCGTCAAAGGCAACCTTGCAGATGCGACGACCCGGCGTGTAGATGTACTCATCGAACTCGTGAATGCCGGCGTCTTCGACGTCGACAACCACCAGATCGTCATCGACCATATTGTCAAACAGTTTGATCTTAGCAAGCGCATAGTTCTTATGACTCTTATGCCAGCCCAAGTGGTCGGGAGTGATGTTGAGCAGCACCGCCACGCGGGGGTGGAGCTCGGTTGTCGTAGCAATCTGATAGCTCGAGAGCTCAGCCACAAACCACTCGTTGTGGGCTCGGCCGTCAATCTCGTTGACCGGCGGCTCGCCGATGTTGCCGACAGCAACGCTGGCCTCGCCGGCAGCCTTAAGCAGATAATCAGTCAGCGACGTGGTGGTCGTCTTGCCGTTGGTGCCCGTGATGGCAATCCAGTTATCGGGCGACAGGCGATAGGCAAACTCGGGCTCACCCATAATCTGGGCGGCATGCTCGCGCCCAGCCTTAAAGAAGCCCGAGAACTCCGAGATGCCCGGGCACGTCACGCATACGTCATAGGCGCCCTCGACCTGTTCGGTCCCATAGACAAACGACGCACCAGCAGCCTCGAGCGCACGCGTGGCGTCATTGGGCTCAGAGGTGCCACCGCCATACACGGTAACGGCACTTACGCGCTCGGGATGTGCCAGCGCCCAGCGGGCGACATCGAGACCGGATTTGCCCTGACCCAAAACGAGCAGGCTAAAGACATCAGCAAGAGACATGAAAGACCACTATCCCAACTGGAAGAACAGAGCAAGGCCAACGGCACCAAAGGCAGCAGCGATAATCCAAAAACGGATGACGACCTTGGTCTCGGCCCAGCCCTTCTTTTCGAAATGATGATGGATGGGCGCCATAAGGAAGACGCGCTTGTGCGTAAAGTGGAAGTAGACAACCTGAATCATGACCGACAGGGTCTCAACGATAAACAGGCCGCCGATGATAAGGGAGACGACCTCGGTGTTGGTCATGATGGACGTGCAGGCAAACGCGGTGCCCAGGGCAAGCGAGCCGGTATCGCCCATAAAGATGCTCGCCGGATAGCAGTTGAACCACAGAAAGCCCAAGCAGGCACCGGCACACGCGGTGCAGAAGATGGACAGGTTCACGTCTCCGTGCAAAAACGCCATGGCAGCCATGGCGAGCATGGCAATCATGGAGGTGCCGCCAGCAAGACCGTCAAGGCCATCGGTCAGGTTCACGGCATTAGAAAGACCGGCGATCATCAGCCAGCAAAAGACAATGTAGAGCCACGGGAACGAAAGGCCGCAGATGGTGGTCGAAAGCACGCCAAGGTCAATCGTCAGGCCGCCGGGAAAACGAATCTCGGGGGCGACGCCGCACCAGTTAACGGCAAGTACCGTAAAGGTGACACAGATAATGGTTAGGCCGATCATCTTGGCATGAGGCGTCAGACCGAGCGAGCGCCCATGCGTAACGGAGGTCAGGTCGTCGATCAGGCCCAGCACGCCGGTCGCCAGCGTGGCGAGCAGCACGAGCACGAGCTCGGTGGTGAGCTTGCCCATCAGCAGGCAGGTCAGCGAAATCGCAACAAGGATGATGACGCCGCCCATGGTCGGCGTACCCTGTTTAATCAAATGACGCTTGGGGCCGTCGGCTCGGACCTGTTGGCCGATACCCTCGACCTTCAGCAGCTTGATCCACCACGGCATGAGCAGCAGCGCAATGGCAGCGGCGATGCCAAGCCCCAAAAAAGCCTGATACGTTGGATACGAGGGATTGCCGAACATGGGCTAGCACACACCTTCCACAAAGCGGTCGAGCTCAACAAAGCGGGAACCCTTGACCAGTACAACATCATGTTTTTCAAGCGCGCCGCCCATGCGGTCGAGCACCTGCTGATAATCGGAGAACACCTGGATGAGGTCCTCGTCCATGCCCATCATGCGCGCGGCATCGGCCATAAGCTGGGCCAGCTCACCACCCACGCACGCCAGCATGTCGAGCTTCTTGGCGGCCGCATAGGCGCCCACGAGCTCATGCATGCGAGGAGCCTCATCGCCCATCTCGCCCATCTCGCCCAGGATCGCCATGCGAGACCCCGTGCACGAAAGCGAGCACAGTAGATCGAGGCCAGCAGCCATGGATTCGGCACTGGCGTTATAGGAATCGTCGATGACGCGGGCACCGCTCTTGGCGCGCTTGATCTCCTGGCGGTGACCGGTGATCGTGAGGCCCCTAAAGGCAGCATCGATCTGCTCGGGCGTCACGCCCAGGCGATAGGAAACCGCGGCGGCCTTAACGGCATTAGGAACGGACTGCACGCCGGGGATGGCAAGCATGGTATCGATCGTCTCACCCTGGCCAAAATCGAGCGTAAAGACCGGACGTCCCTCGTCATCAACACGAATGTCGCGGGCACGGACCTCATCATCGTCCGAGACGCCGGCCAGCATCACATCGATACCAGCAGGCTGGGCGAACGTATCGCGAATGAACGGCGTAAAGTCGTCCTCACCGCCCAAAACCAGCAGCGGCAAGAAGTCGCCGGCGGCGCACATACCCTGGACAATCTCGGCCTTAGCGCGGGCGATGTTCTCGCGGCTGCCCAAAATGCCGATGTGAGAGGTACCAATCTTGCTTACGATGGCAAGGTTGGGATTGGCGGACTGGGACAGACGCTCAATCTCGTGGAAATGGTTCATGCCCATCTCGAGCACCAGGACCTCGGTATCGGCCGGAGCGGAAAGCACCGTGAGCGGCATGCCGATCAGGTTATTGAAATTGCCCTTGGTGGCCCAGACACGATAGCGCTTGGCGAGTACAGCGGCGAGCACGTCCTTGGTCGTCGTCTTGCCGATGGAACCGGTAATGCCAACGACCAGGCAGCCAAGCTCCAGGCGATACGTGTGCGCCAAACGCAGCAGAAACTCCTCGGGATCATCGGTCAGCAAGATGGCACAGCCCCTGTCCTGTGCCAGCGAGACCAGCTCGGCCTCGGGCTCACGCGTCATCACGACGGCGCCGGCACCCGACTGGACGGCACGGGAAGCAAAATCATTGCCGTCGACGTTTTCACCGGGAAAGGCGACGAAAATCGTCCCTTCCTCGACCTGGCGCGAGTCGATAACGCACCCGCGGCATACCCGATCGGCTTCTCCCGTCACGGTTCGGGCCCCTGTTGCGGCCGCGAGGTTGTTGACGGCGATCTCTATCATTGCAGCTCCCCTGTAAACCTAATAATGCTATCGGCGTATTGTATCCCAGCGCCGCGCATGCGTGGTGCAGGGCATGTGAACACCCTCATATGGGACAACAAACCAGGCCCCAAAGATTGTAACCCCCTACCTCGTGTGCGGGATACCCAGCACGTCGAGCGCGTTGGCCATAATGGACTGGAACGGCACCGCAGCGGCATCCGAGCCGCTCGGCGTTCCGTCGAGCGTGATATAGCACAGCACCTTGGGCGATTGCGCCGGTGCAAAGCCCATAAAGGACGACATATAGTTCTCCTTGAGGTAGCCGCCGTTCTCGTCGGCTCGTTCGGCCGTACCGGTCTTACCCGCCACGTCATAGCCGTCAACCGCGCCGCCAACGCCCGTTCCCTCGGACACGACCGTCTGCATGCACGATGTCACCTGGGATGCGGCATCCTCAGAAATCGCGCGCTCGCCTTCGCCCCAGTCCTTCTCGTCGCCCTTGCTGGACTTATAGAAGTGCGGGGTCATCATCACGCCGCCGTTGGCGATACCGCCCACGGCACGTGCGATCTCAATCGGCGAGACGGACAGTGCCTGTCCAAAGCTCATCGAGCCCAGCGTGGCGCCGTCATACTGGTCACGCTCCTTGACGATACCCAGGCTCTCTCCCGGAAAATCGACACCTGAGCTGTGACCGATGCCCCACTTGTCCACATAGGCGGCAAAGTCGTCGGCACCGATCTTGCGCCCCACTAGGACAAAGCCCACGTTGGACGAACGGCGCATCATCTCGCGCACATCCATGGTCATGGCATAGTCGCGCTTGTCGGCATCGGTGACGGTATCGTCGCCCACCTTGATGCTCGCCGGCACCTCAAACGACGTACTCGATCGCACGACGCCCAAGTCGAAGCCGGCGCCCGCCACGAGCGTCTTAAAGACCGAGCCGGGCTCGTAGGCGTCGGTGACCAGGCGCAGATTCATATCCTCGGTCTTGGCATTCTCCAGATCGGTCTGGTCGTAGGTCGGGTACGAGCAGGCTGCCAAAATCTCGCCTGTCGTAGGATCGGTGACCAGCGCCGAGCCGTTCTTGGCCTTAGTCTTCTCAACTGCCTCTGCCAGGGCATCCTCGGCCGCACGCTGGATATTGACGTCGAGCGTCGTCACGATATCAACGCCGTCGACCGCAGCCACCTTTTTATAGGCACCGCCCGCGATATAGCTGCCGTCCCTCGCGCGCTCGCGTACGAGAGAACCGTTCGTGCCGGTCAGAAGCTTGTTGTATTGCTTTTCGAGACCCGTCAAGCCGTCGTTGTCTACATTCACTACACCCAGCACCTGCGATGCCAGATTGCCGTATGGATATACGCGCTTCATGGCCTGCTCAAAAAGCACGCCGGGCAGGTTCTTCTTCTCCAGCGCCGCAACATCGTCTTCGTCCACCTGGCGCTTGATATACACCCAGGTTCCATCGGACTCAACGAGCTTGCGGCAGGTCTTTTTATCGATTCCAGTTGCCTTGACCAGCGCCGACACCGTCTTGTCAACATCCTCGACAAGCTGCGGGTTCACGGCGATGTTGCGACATTCGACCGACGACGCCAACACGTTGCCGTTGCGGTCGTAGATGGTGCCGCGTTTGGCATAGAGGGTCTGCGCAAGCAGGCGGCGCGCATCGGCACGCTCGCGCAGTTTATCGGCTTCGACAATTTGATAGTCGGCAAGGCGAAAGACGCCCAAGCCCAAGCCAAGCCCAATGAAGCCCATGACGGCTTTGCGGCGAGGCAGAGGCGCGCCTGTGAGCCATTCGGTCGACGAACTCTTGCGCGACCTGGTGTTATGCACTTGAGGGCCGCCCGAGCCGCGAAGTCGCGACGCCGGGTCGTTGCCACGGGACTGCCCGGCGTTGTAAGATTGCCGACCCGTTCCTTGATAACCAGAACGTCCCCGCGACGAGGGACGTCCAGAACCGCGGCCCCCATCGGAACCGCGGCGATAGTCATTTGTCATACTCAGCTACCGTCTTGCTACTGAGCGGTCGCGGTCGCGTTGGCGCCCGCGGCTGCATCCTGCGAAAAGTCAAGTGTAACGCTCTCGCTGGGCTCCACCATGCCATAAGCGCCCGCAAGGTCGCGAATGCGCGTGTCGGCGCCATAGACCGAATGCATGACCTCCAGGTCGGAGCTCTCATCGGTCGCCTTTTCGAGCGTGTTGGTAAGCTCGGCGTTGCTGTTGAGCACCTGGGCCGTAACGCCGGCGAGCGCCACGCGGGCGACGCCGATCGTCATGAAGATAGCCGCAATGATGCAAAACGTTTTAAGAACGCTCATGAAAACCGGGCTTACCACCTGGTTTGCCTGACGGCCCGCGCCCGTGTAGACATCAAAGCGCGGCGCGCGCTGCTCACGGGGAGCAACGGGGGCCTGCGGCGTCTCACGATAGGCGGGCATGGCGTTCATATCATAGGCGAGTGCTGCGTTTGAGGTGTTGTAGCCCATGATATGCCGCCTCCCATCCCGAGTACGTTGGTAGTGTGTTTAAGCTTCGTTTATGGTGCGAGCGGGAGGTCCAATATCGCGCGGTCGCGCCTACAGACGCTGCGCCACGCGGATTTTGGCTGATCTCGCCCGAGGGTTGCGCTCAACCTCATCAGGCTGGGCAACCAAGGGTTTGCGGGTGATGACCTTGAGTATCGGCACGTTGCCGCACACGCACACCGGAATCTCCGGCGGACACGTGCACCCCTGGCTCATCTCCTTAAAGTGGTTCTTTACGATACGGTCCTCGAGCGAGTGATACGAGATGACGCAGATACGTCCGCCCGGGTTGAGCCACCTGGTGGCGGCATCAAGCCCTCGTTCGAGCACATCGAGCTCGTGATTGACCTCGATGCGAATGGCCTGGAAACTTTTCTTGGCCGGGTGTCCGCCATGCCGACGAGCGGCAGCCGGGATACCCGCCTTGATGATCTCGACAAATTGGCCGGTGGTTTCGATCGGTTCTTGCTCGCGGCGGCGCACGATCTCGCGCGCGATCTGCGAGGCGAACTTCTCTTCGCCGTAGACGCGTAGAATCCGGGCGAGGTCGTGTTCGTTATAGGTGTTGATGACCTCAGCTGCGTTTAAGGTGTTATTACCCGGATCCATCCGCATGTCCAATGGGGCGTCCTCGTTATACGAAAAGCCCCTGCCAGGGATATCGAGTTGCGGTGACGAAACGCCCAAATCGAACAGGAAGCCATCGACCCCAGGCACCTCGGCCGAGCAAAGCAGCTCGTCCAAGTCGCCGAAGTTGCCCTTCAGCAGCTGGTGCGGAACGCCGGGAACCTCGCGGTCCAGACGGGCGCCAGCGGCCTCGAGGGCCATGTCGTCCTGATCGACGCCGAGCAAAAGGCCCGTCTCCCCCACCTGCTCGGCCATCTTTACCGAATGGCCGGCACCGCCAAGGGTGCAATCGCAGACAACGGAGCCGCTCTTTAGCCGCAGCGACTCAAGCACTTCGCCGAGCATGACAGGTTCATGCCGATATTCTTGTGTCAAGATCCCACGCTCCATCCGTTACCCGTGCCTTGCCCTTACGAGAAGAAGAGGTCCAACAGGGCCTCATCGTCATCGTCCTCATCGGCCGCGGCGCGATCCCAAACCTCAAGGTGGTCGTAGTTGCCCACAACCGTGACCTCGCGGTCGAGGTTCGCCTGCTTGCGGAGAGACTCGGAAAGACCGATACGACCGGCGCTGTCCACGTCCATCGACGTGGTGCGCTTGTTGATCGCCCTCATGAGCTTCTGGTCATTAATGTCACGCGGGTTAAAACCCTCGTGGCCCTCACGACCCGCGAAGAGTCCTTCGACCCACTTATCGAAGGCCTCGGCAGAGAACACGTACAGAGCATCGACATCCAGGGCTTTGAACACGCGAACGTGCTCTCCAAGCTCCTCGCGAAGGGGTGCAGGCAGGGACAGACGACCTTTTGCATCGAGATTGCGCTCGTATGCACCAGTCATTCCCATGTGCGCCCTCCCCTCGGTTACTCAGATGGCACGTACGCGGGGAACCACCCCGCCTGTCGACGTCATTAATAATATGGGGAACCGCCCCATTTTTCAACACCTTTCCCCACCCCTTCCCCCACTCCGCCCCACCACTCCACCCACCATATATTGCAAAACACCCCCAAGCATATGTTCGAAAACACAATATGTTGTGTTTACAGCAACGGCGGGATGCCACCTGTGGCACCCCGCCGTTCAACCTCAACCTTCAAGTTGACCTTGAGGCGATTTTTGCGTCCCTTTACATGCCGTTCACATCGCCCCCAAACTCCCCCGCCCACGGTACACACGGCCCACCACCGCGTCGGTGTCTGGCGAAAAATGGGACGGGCCCCAGATTGCCCATGCGCGCAAAAGTGCGTCTCGGCAATCTGGGGCCCGTCCCATTTAATATTTATAATTATGCAGGTCAGCGAGGTGCTAGCGATGTGCTAGCGGATGCGCCGCCAGATAGACCTCGGTCAGTTGCGTACGATCGACATGCGTGTAGACCTGCGTGGTCGATATATCGGCATGTCCCAAGATCTCCTGTAGCACACGGAGGTCTGCGCCGCCCGCAAGCATATGGGTAGCAAAGGAGTGACGCAGCGTGTGGGGATGGAGTCCCACCAGCCCCACCTGGCGCCCGTAGCGCTCACAGATGGCATGGATGCCCTGGCGCGACAGACGGCGGCCGTTCTTATTTAAAAAGACCGCCGAGGTCTCGGTTCCGCGGGCATGGGCCGCCAAGCGAGAACGCCCCTCAGTTACATAGAGCATCAGAGCTCGCGCCGCGCTTCCCACCAGCGGGGACAGGCGTTCCTTTGAGCCCTTACCGCGAACGAGCACAAAACCATCGTCGATATGGATATCGCCCACATCGAGCCCCACCAACTCGCTCACACGCAAACCGCATCCGTAGAGCACTTCCAAGATGGCATGGTCGCGCAAGCCCATCTCGCCCTCGGGGAAGTCTTGATCGAGCAGCGCCGAGACATCCTCCACCGATAGATACTCCGGCAAACGCTCAGCCTTTTTAGGCAGGCGCAACGCCGTCGTTGGATTTTGGGCCACAGCCCCATCGCGCACCAAAAAGGCATGCAGGCCCTTTACGACCGCAAGCGCACGCTCCACCGAGGCATCGGAATAGCCCCCATCGCGACGGTCGGCGACAAAGCCCTCCACGACCTGACGAGTCACCTCTTCAAAAGACACAATACCCGCCCGCTCCAGATAGGCGCAGTACGTCGTCAGGTCACGACGATAGGCCGCAATCGTGTTGCGCGCCAAACCCCGCTCGACCGCGAGGTAATCGAGATACTCCCCCGCCGCCACGGCGAGCGACGAGGGAGTAGCTTCGGTATGTTCCTTATTCGCCGGCACCCTTAGTCCGTAGCGAGGTTCATGGGCGTCACCTGCAGACGGTCGACACCCTCGTGCTGGCCGATCGAAGCGCGCACGAACTCGCGGAACAGCGGCTGCGGGTTGGTCGGGCGGCTCTTGAACTCGGGATGAGCCTGGGTTGCCACATACCACGGATGCACGTCGCGCGGCAGCTCGACCATCTCGACCAGGCGCTCGTCGGGCGACAGACCCGAGATAACCAAGCCGGCGTCCTCGAGCTGGTCACGGAAGGCGTTGTTGAACTCAAAGCGATGACGGTGACGCTCGTAGACGAGCTCCTCGCCATATGCCTCGCGAGCAAGGGTATCGGCGGCGAGCTTGCACGGATAGGCGCCCAGGCGCATGGTGCCGCCCTTCTCGGTCACGTCCTCCTGCGAGCTCATCAGATCGATGACGCTAAACGGGCCGTGCGGATCGAACTCGGAGGAGCTGGCGCCGGCAAGGCCGACGACGTTGCGGGCGAACTCGCACACGGCCACCTGCATACCCAGGCAAATGCCCAGATACGGAATCTTGTGCTCACGGGCAAACTCGGCCGCGAGGATCTTGCCCTCCAGGGCGCGCTTGCCAAAGCCGCCGGGGACCAGGATGCCCGAGGCGTCGCCCAGAACCTCGGAGACATTCTGCTCGTCGAGGCTCTCGCCGTCGACCAGCTGGACGTCCACATGGCGATCGTAGAAGACGCCCGCATGGTGCAGGGCCTCGATAACCGACAGGTACGCATCGGGCAGCTGCGTGTACTTGCCCACGACGGCGATCTTCACCTTGTCGGCGTGATGGTTGGCGTGATTCTGTTTGCGCAGGAACTCATTCCACTCGCTCATGTCGCGCTCACGCGGGTCCAGACCCAGGCGCTCGCAAATGCGCAGGTCAAAGTCCTGCTCGGCAAGCAGCTGCGGAACATCGTAAATGCTCGCGCAGTCCTCGTTGGTAAAGACACAATCGGTGTCGACGTCGCAGAAGCTTGCGATCTTTCCGCGGATAGCGTCATCGATATGGTGGTCGGAGCGCAGCACGATGATATCGGGCTGGATGCCAAAGCTGCGGAGCTCCTTGACGGAATGCTGCGTGGGCTTGGTCTTGACCTCGTGGGCGGCGGCGATATAGGGAACGAGCGACACGTGGATGTAGCAGACGTTCTCGGGGCCGGCCTCCTTGCGGTACTGACGGATGGCCTCGACAAACGGTTGGGACTCGATGTCGCCGATCGTGCCGCCCAGCTCGGTGATGACTACATCGGAGCCGGTCTGCTCCTCGATGCGGCGGAACTTGTCCTTAATGGCATTGGTGACGTGAGGAATCACCTGCACGGTACCGCCCAAAAAGTCGCCGCGACGCTCGCGGGCGATCAAGCTCTTATAGATGGCGCCGGTCGTAAAGTTGGAATCGCGGGTCAGGTTCTCATCAATAAAGCGCTCGTAATGACCCAGGTCCAGGTCGGACTCGTAACCATCCTCGGTAACGAAGACCTCACCATGCTGGAAGGGGCTCATGGTACCGGGGTCGACGTTCAGATACGGATCGGCCTTCTGCATCGTTACTTTGTAGCCACGCGACTTGAGCAGACGGCCCAGCGAGGCCGCGGTGATACCCTTGCCCAGGGACGAAACCACGCCACCGGTTACGAACACATGCTTGGTCATATTGAGTTACCTGCGCTTCCCGTAGAAGTTGTTTATCCACATCTTACGGGTCTTCATTGTAATACTCGCGCCGCGGACCGTTCGCAATTTTTCTCGCGTGCGATTGCATTTCTCAATCTTGAAACAAAACGCCGCCCGGTTTCCCAGGCGGCGTCGCTATGGCAAGGGTTACATGCTGCTATCGATCAGCAACCTCGTCCTCAAGCATTTCTTGAACGAGCATGCCGGTACGGACGCCCTCAAGATACCACTCGCCACGTTCGGTGAGGCAAATGCCATTTGCAAGCTGACCGCCGTCGTCGCTATAACGCGAGACGACATCAATCATGCCTTCGGAATCCAAGCGATCGATTGCGGCGCGGGCACGATACGGCGAAACCCCCACGCGCTCGGCAAGCGTTTTGCGCGAGAAACCATACGGCCCGCCATTGTCTTCGGTTTGCTGGTCGATCTCCATCAACACCAGCACCTCGACACGCTTCATATCGTTGACACTCGCACGACCCTTGCCCGCCATAGCAGCCTCCTCAAACCGAGCACGAGCATCTAACGCGCCGTGCGCGACCGACACACCTCACGATGGCAGGTAATATCCATCATGCGGCATCCCGCTAAGGATGAAACAGTTACGGTTATTGTATACCGCTCAAATTGTTTCTAGGCAGGTAAACAGCTATTTTTCGCCAAAATAGGCGCTTTATTGATCAAAAAGCCGTACCGGGCGCTAACCCGATACGGCCAAAATGCAATGCAATTACCGCGGTGCTTCAAACTTAGCGATGGAAGAAACCGCGGCGCTCAAACTTGGGCTCGCAGCACACGTTGATACCCAGTTTGCGCAGTACCGTCTCGTCCGTCGGCGAGATAATCACGCTAAAGAAGGCATCGCAACCGCGCAGCTGCTCCAGGCCCGAAAGGACGCGAGCGGCCGTCTCACTCGTGGCCGAGGTGATCGACAGCGCCATAAGCGTCTCGTCGGTGTGGAGGCGCGGGTTTTTGCTGCCCAGGAAATGCGTCTTGAGCTTGCTGATGGGCTCGATCGCTTCATCGCTAATGACCTCGAGCTCAAGGTCGACGCCCGAGACATGCTTAAGTGCATTCATGATGAGCGAGCTCGCAGCGCCCAGGCGCGTGGAAGTCTTGCCGGTCACCACGGAGCCATCGGGCATAACCATGGCACCCACGGGACCACCCGTCAGCTGCTCCCTGGTGAGGGCCGCCGAGCGCGCCGGTGAGTAGTTCTTATCGATGCCGGCTTTCTTCATAATAATCTTGAGACGATCGACTTGCTCATCGCCCACGCCGGTACGGCGCACATTTTCGACCGCGGTAAAGTAGCGGCGGACGATCTCCATCTTGGAAGCGTCGCGGCAGGCATCGTCATCGGTGATGGCAAAGCCGACCATATTGACGCCCATGTCCGTAGGGCTCTGGTAGGGGCTCTTGCCCAGGATCTTTTCCATCAGGGCACGGACTACCGGGAAGGCCTCGACGTCGCGGTTGTAGTTGACCGTGGTCTTGTTGTAGGCCTCAAGGTGGAACGAATCGATGATATTGGCGTCGTCGAGGTCAGCCGTGGCGGCCTCGTAGGCGATATTGACCGGATGCGTCAGAGGAAGATTCCAGACCGGGAAGGTCTCAAACTTGGCATAGCCGGCGGCGGTAC
Organism: Collinsella aerofaciens; assembly: GCA_048501115.1. GTDB lineage: Bacteria > Actinomycetota > Coriobacteriia > Coriobacteriales > Coriobacteriaceae > Collinsella > Collinsella aerofaciens_CD. Next base: position 124,800 of record DBFRZS010000025.1, read on the forward strand.
CGTGCTTATGCTCGTGATACAGCTGCGAGAGGCAAGTGGCGAGCTTGCCCGAGCCAGGGCCGGGCGCCGTCACGACGACGAGCGGACGCGTGGTCTCGACAAACTCGTTCTTGCCGTAGCCATCGTCGGACACGATCAGATCGACATCGTGCGGATACCCCTCGATGGGATAGTGCAACTTGGCGGGAATGCCGAGCGCGTTCAGGCGGTTGCGGAACACATCGGCAGCAGGCTGGCCAGCGTACTGGGTGATGACCACAGCCGCGACGGCAAAGCCGTTGCCGCGGAACAGGTCAACCAGGCGCAGCACATCCTCGTCATAGGTAATGCCAAGGTCACCGCGAGCCTTGTTTTTCTCGATGTGGTTCGCGTTGATCGCGATGATAACCTCAACGTCATCGGCAATGCTCTTGAGCATGCGGAACTTGCTGTCCGGTTCAAAACCCGGCAGCACGCGACTCGCGTGATAGTCGTCAAACAGCTTGCCGCCAAACTCCAAATAGAGTTTGCCGCCAAACTGCGAGATGCGCTCCTTAATGTGAGCAGCCTGCAGCTCGATATACTTCGCGTTGTCGAAACCCTGGCGCATATATGGCTCCCGTCCCGTTTCCATTTAATGTTCTAGGCGATTATAACGGAGCAGACCCTCCCCAACGCCCAAGCAATCAACTGGCACCAACCAAACACGCCATCGATAAGTTGCGGTGAAATAGTTCCCGTTTAACCCCTCAAGACGGCCAAACAGGAACTATTCCACCGCAACTTCCCCTTTTTGGCGCAAACTAACCTGACACCTTTGCACCAACAAGGGAAACGTCGCTGGTTGTGCATAAGTCAGCGAGCGACGTCCAGGACGTACAAGTTGGCATGAAAAAGGCAAGGCATAGACCTTCTGGTCATGCCTTGCCTTTTGAATGACAAATTGTCGTTCTGGGCGGCGCGCAGCGTCGACTGGTTGCGCGGTTCGTAGAACCGCGCAACATAAGTGCGCCCCCTCCCGCGCACGGAACGGGAGGGGGCTAAAGGTAGGAGTCTACCGGTGGGTTTACCCCACCGGACAGACGATGACCAGATGACCCTTTACAGGATCGTCAAGGTTTCCGTGGGGTACCCGTTGGGTACTTAGAGCAACACGCAGGCGACGGTCAGGATGATGGCGCAGACGACGGAGAGCGCGACGATGAGCTTAAGGGCAAACTTGAGCCAGGTCGTCCACTCGATCTTGGCCAGGGCGAGACCACCCATGATGGCGCCGGAGGTCGGGGTGAACAGGTTCACGACACCGATGGCGGCGGAGAAGATCATGACCATGACCTCGGGCGAGAAGCCGAGCTTAACAGCCAGCGGTCCCATGATGGGCATGGAGACGGTAGCCATACCGGAGGTCGAGGGGATCAGGAAGGACAGGCCGAAGTAGACCAGGAAGCTCATGGGGGCGAAGATTACGCCGGACAGGCCAGCCAAGGCATTGGCGGCAGCGTCGAGGACGAAAACGTCGAGGCCGGTGTTAGCCATGAGGACGGAGATGCCACGGGCGAGGGCGATGACGAGAACAACGGACATCATGTCGGCAGCGCCGGTGATGAAGGTGTTGACGATCTGCTTCTCGGACAGGCCACCGATGATACCGATAAGGACGGCCATGAGGAAGAACCAGGTGGAAGCCTCGTCGAAGTACCACTGGCCAATGGGCAGGCCGGTAATCAGGGCAGACCAGCCCTGGACGACGGCGTTACCGTCGGCGTCGTAGACGGCGCCAGCGTCGAAGAAGTTGGCGACGCCCTCGTTGAGGTCGGCCAGCGGAATGAAGCCGACGATCATGACGACGAAGGTGAAGGCGAAGGCGATCAGAACGCCCTTCTGACGACCGGTGAGCTTGACCTCCTTGTGGACCTCGGAAGCAGCCTTGCCGTGAGCCTCTTCGGCGTCCTTAAGCTCCTGCATCGACAGGATGGTGGAACCCTTGTCAGCCTTGACCTTCTTGGCATAGTTCATCACGAAGAAGATGGACATAGCGGTAGTGACAATCCACAGGACGGCACCAAGGCCGATGATGATGGACTGGTTGACCTCAATGCCAACGCCGGTCAGAGCGTCGACGGCAGCGCCGACGGCGAACGGGTTAACCGTGGAGCCCAGGCAGCCGCAGCCAGCGCCGAGCAGGACGGTAGCGGCACCGACCATGGGGTCGAAGCCAGCGGCCATCATGGTAGCGGCGAGCAGGGCGTAGAAGGGAACGGTCTCCTCGCACATGCCATAGGTGGTACCACCGAGGGAGAAGATGAGCATCAGCACGGGAATGAGCATAATCTCGTTGCCCTTAAGCTTCTGCACCAGGACGGCGATGCCGTTGTCCAGGGCGCCGGTCTCGGTCATCATGCCGAGGAAGCCGCCCAGGATCATAACGAAGAGGCAGACGGGCAGAGCGTCAGCGAAGCCCAGGATCGGGGCGGTGCAGAAATCGCTCAGACGGGCGGCAGTAACCGCGCCACCGGACGTGCCGGAGACGATAACGGTAATCACTGCAACAATTGCCAGCAGAGCAAGAAGAATGGTGAACGATGAAGGCATACCGCGCTTTTTCTTAGCGGTCTCAGTCATAGTTCTCATCCCCCCTTCATAAATCATTTACTGATCTCGCCCGAAGCGGCTCTTCCGTGCCGTGCCTGCCGCTTGATGCGAGATTTTTACCAGATAAAACCGCTCGGGGTGCGTAGTAATACACCCCGAGCGAGATGCTAGATGCTCTTACTTGAGCGTGGCGTACATGACAGCCTTAATGGTGTGCATGCGGTTCTCGGCCTCGTCGAAGACCTTGGAAGCGGGGCTCTCGAAGACCTCGTCGGTGACCTCCTGCTCGGTGATGCCGAACTGCTCGCACTTCTCGGCGCCAATGGTGGTGTTGGTGTCGTGGAAGCTGGGCAGGCAGTGCAGGAAGATGGCACCCGGGTTGGCCATAGCCATGACCTCGGAAGTAACACGATACGGAGTGAGCTGAGCGATGCGCTCGGCCCAGACCTCGTCGGGCTCGCCCATGGAGACCCACACGTCGGTGTAGATAACGTCGGCACCGGTGACGCCGTCCTTGACGTCGGTGGTCAGCTTGATGGTGCAGCCGTTGGCCTCGGCGATGGGCTTGCAGGCCTCGATGACGTCGTCGGCGGGCATGCACTCCTCGGGGCCGCAGGCCACGAAGTTCATGCCGAGCTTGGAGCAGACAACCATGAGGGAGCGAGCAACGTTGTTCTTGCAGTCGCCCATGAAGACGAGGGTCTTGCCCTTGATGTCGTAATTGAAGTTCTCCTGGACGGTCAGGATGTCAGCGAGCATCTGGGTGGGGTGCCACTCGGTGGTCAGGCCGTTCCAGACAGGCACGCCGGACTTAGCAGCGAGCTCCTCGACGTCGTCCTGGGCAAAGCCACGGAACTCGATGCCGTCATACATGCGGCCGAGAACGCGGGCGGTGTCCTCGATGGACTCCTTCTTGCCCATCTGGGACGAACCGGGATCGAGGTAGGTGACGCCCATGCCCAGATCCATGCCGCCGACCTCGAAGGCGCAGCGGGTACGAGTGGAGGTCTTCTGGAAGAGCAGGACGATGTTCTTGCCCTCGAGATAGCGGTGCGGAACGCCAGCGCGCTTCATGTCCTTGAAGTTCTTGGAGAGCTTGAGCAGGTACTCGATCTCCTCGGTGGTGAGGTCGAGAAGCTTGAGGAAGCTACGGCCGGAGAGGTTAACACCCATGGTTCGATTCCTTTCGAAGAAATGAATTACTAAAAGTAGTAGTGGTGCCCGTTTGACGGGCGAAACCGGTGCGGTTGTAGGGGGACCGCACCGGAAACGTTAAAGACTTAGAGGTCCTCGCGCCAGAAGGGCATGCTCATGCAGCGCGGGCCGCCGCGGCCGCGGGAGAGCTCGGCGGAGGGCACGACGAGAAGGTCCAGGCCCTCCTTGTACAGCACGTCGTTGGTGACGGTGTTGCGGGCGTAGACG
>DBFRZS010000026.1:0-44029 GCA_048501115.1 Collinsella aerofaciens
GGCCAACATCATGAAGGCGACCGACGGCCTGTTCCTGCACGTGGCGCGCGAGGTGGCCGCCAACTATCCCGATATCGAGTTCAACGACAAGATCGTCGACGCCACCTGCATGGGCCTGGTCCAGAACCCCAACGACTTCGATGTCCTGGTGCTGCCCAACCTGTACGGCGACATCGTGAGTGACCTGTGCGCCGGCCTGGTGGGCGGCCTGGGCATGGCCCCCGGCTCCAACATCGGTGCCGACTGCGCCATCTTTGAGGCTACGCATGGCTCCGCGCCCGATATCGCCGGCCAGGATATCGCCAACCCCACGGCCGAGATCCTCTCTGCTGCGATGATGCTCGATCACCTGGGCGAGAACGATGCTGCCAATCGCATTCGTGCCGCCGTATCTGCCACGCTCGACGAGGGCGAGCAGGTTACCGGTGACGTGCGTCGTGCCCAGACCGGCTCCGTTGAGGGCGCCGTGGGCACGCAGGCCTTTGCCGATGCCGTTATCGCGCACCTGGTCTAAGGTATGCACGCTGCAAACGCCTAAATAGTACTTAAGTGTTTGCGTATAACCTAAGAATCAATACGCCCGGCGCTCTGCCGGGCGTATTCTATTGGGGACTATGTTTCCTAACAAGGAGTAACTGATATGGGTCTGATTCAAAAGAAAGACGAGAAGGACGAGATCGACGGCATCCAGATCATCGAGCGCGGCGAAGGCCCCGACGGTGATGAGGACGAGAAGATCGACCTGGTCGCCGGCACGTCTGCCGAACATATTGCCGCCGGCACGACTGTCGAGGAGGAGGACGCTCGCCTGGAGGCAAAGATCGCCGCGGACGCCGCCGACGAGAACCTCATGCCCCAGGAGCAGGACGAGGACGACGATATCCTGGGTTCCGACGAAGACGACCGCGCATCCAAGCACAAGAAGACGATGATTGCCGCCTTCGTGGTTGCAGTCGTGATCGCTGCTGTGGTCGGCTTCTTTATCGGCAACGGTGGTTTTGGCGGCAAGGGCGTCGGCTCGGCGACCCTCACCGAGGACCAGCTCGATTCGACCGTGGCAAGCTACAGCTACAACGGCAAGAAGAGCGACATCACCGCGCGCGAGGCCATTGAGAGCCAGTACAGCCTCGACACCGTCAAGGATGGCGATGGCAACTACACCGCTCCCTCTGCCGACGTCATCCTGTCCTACGTGCGCAACAAGATCCTGCTCGACGCTGCCGAGGACGAGGGCATCACCGTCTCTTCTAAGGAGATGAAGAAGTACGCCGAGGATTCCATCGGCACTTCGGACTACAAGACCATGGCCACGCAGTATGGCGTGTCCAAGGACCAGGCCAAGCAGATCGTCCGTCAGTCCGCGACGCTGCAGAAGCTCTACAAGAAGAAGGTGGGCGATAGCTCCGCAAGCATGCCGACCGCCCCGACCGAGCCTGCTGATGGCAACGAGGAGACCGCGAGCAAGGACTACGCCGATTACATCATCAAACTTGCCGGCGACGAGTGGGATAGCGAAAAGGGCACCTGGAAGGACGCCGATAGCACCTACGCTAAGGCCTTCGCCGACGATGCCTTTACGGCCGATAGCGCTACCTATAAGCAGGCCATGACCGCCTACTACACCGCCTACCAGCAGTACTCTTCGCAGGCTTCGAGCGCCAGCTCCAAGTGGACCGAGTATGCTAACGGCCTGTACGCCAAGGCCAACATCAGCATCTACGGCCTGTTTGCGTAAGGTTTGCCTGAGCCGCCGAGCGCGTAGCTGAAATATCTGAATAGCCCGCTAGAACGGATGTTGTTCTAGCGGGCTATTTGCGTTTAGGCGCTGGTGGCTAAATTATGCCTATGAATCTTTAAGTCCAAAAAGATTATCGGCTTCATCGTCAGGCATATATTCCAGCACATCGCCCGGTTGGCAGTCGAGTGCCCGGCATATCGCGTCAAGAGTTGAAAAGCGCACGGCAGAAACCTTGCCCGTCTTGATGCGCGACATATTGACCTGGGAGATGCCCACGCGTCCCGCAAGCTCTTTGGATGAGATCTTGCGTTCGGCAAGCATGCGGTCGAGCCGCAGAATAATCATGGATTCCCCCTAGAGCAACTCGTCATCTTGTTTTTGCAGGATATACCCGTAGCGGAAGATGCTGGCAATCAGGCAAATAATCAGGCCTGCAAAGAGCATGGAGGGCTCGAATAACTGGCCGACGAACGCATCGGTATAGCTGCCGCCAAATCCCGAGAGTATCATTCCCGTGATTACGGCGCCAAGAAGCCTCACGGCAACGCCGCCGATAAGGAATAAATGTCCTACTCGACGAAGTGTCTGGTTACATTCAAGGTCAAAGGGCCTGCCTTCCTTTTCAATGTTGAAGAAAAGCCTGCGCACGCTTATCGCGATGGTAAGCGCGAGGCATGTCATCAAGAGGCTCCCTATGGCAGTGTGACCATCGTGTGCGACGAGCATAAGTGGGGCCTGCGCATCGGTACCGACGATAGCAAGGCACGGCCCTTCGCCGGCTTGAAGTTCTACGGATTGGAGACACGAGCCTTGGGAGAGGCCAGGCAATATGAGTAGAAGGTCAATCGCAATGACTGCGAGGAGCCCCAGAGCGAGCGCGGTGGTAATGCAGATCGTGGCCCATTTGCAGATGCGAGCGAGCTTCCTCAGTTTGGCTACCGTCTGTTCGCGGCTGATGGTTTCATTCGATAAAGACGCGTTTCGATGGACCATAACCCCTCCAATCGGCGTTTTGGATGATACTTGTATCTTATCAGAATTAACGATAAACGATAAATAATTACGGATACTGAGCAAGTAATGATTGAAAACGATTAGCGTGAGCTATTAGCTCGTTTTGGATGCCGGAGTTTGGCGCGCGGGGGATGAGGATAAATGCCAAAACTTCCTGTGATCGCACAAGTGCTTCATCGGGTTCCCTAATTCATCTGGGAAAACAACTGCAAACGATTGCAAGTAACCGGTGAACGGTCGAAAACTACCGTTCACCGATAATCTCAAAACTGGTTCTAACTGGTATTAAGTCAAAAAGACCAATTCACATATCTTCACAATGACCTGCAATTTTTCTACAGGCTATTTTTAGCCGCCCTGCGTTGTTTAGACACAGGAAAAGATCCGATCTTTTGCCAAAGCATTTCGGAACGGTTTCAAAACCGCAGGTAGAAGTGTTAACGACCGGTAAACGGTCGATTTATCACCGTGAGCGGTGCAAAAACGTTTTACCGTATGAATCAACGAAAGCGACCTCTTCTGGGGTGATATAGTGACAACAACACGTCACGTGGTTACTACCAGTTTAGAAACCACTGGTCTTCAAAGTACGCTTTCTAAGAAGCTTTAAGGGCGAGCGCCCGCTGGCTTCCGAAAATCATCGGACTCAGATCGTACACACCTTCGGAAGGGAAATTTGAATGGTTGGCTTTATTCTTACCGGTCATGGACAGTTCGCACCCGGCCTCGCAAGCGCTATCGCTATGGTTGCCGGCGACCAGCCCGCTTTTACCGTCGTTCCTTTTGAGGGCGACCAGGCTGCTTCCTACGGTGAGGATCTCCGCGCCGCTATTACCGCCATGCGCGAGGAGTGCGATGGCGTGCTCGTCTTTACCGACCTGCTTGGTGGCACCCCGTTCAACCAGGCGATGATGATTGCCCAGGATGTCGACAACGTCGAGGTTCTGACCGGCACCAACCTTCCCATGGTTATTGAGCTTCTGTTCCTCCGCGGCAACGCCACGCTCGCCGAGCTTGGCGAGCAGGCCGTGACCGTTGGCCAGACGGGCATCACCGCCCAGACGGTCGCATCCGTTGCCGGCTCCGACGAAGAGGATATCTTCGGCGACGAGGACGGCATCTAATGGCCGATTTCGGAGCCAACGTCCTGAGCTCCTCGGTCGCCCTTTTAGGCCTGCTTGTCATCATGGGCTTGATTTACACCATCTGGTCGCAAATCAACATGAAGAAGAAGCAGAAGTACTTCAAGGAGCTGCACACCGAGCTCAAGCCGGGTCAAGAGGTTCTTTTCGCCGGCGGTATCTACGGAACCGTCAAAGGCATCGAAGGCGAGAAGGTCCAGATCAAAGTCCGATCCGGAGCCGTCGTAGATGTTTCGCGTTACGCGATTCAGGAGATCAAGTAACTGTCGTCAGCAAATAACGAAAGGAAGCTGATCAACATGGCAGAACCCAACATTCTTCTTACCCGCATCGATAACCGACTGGTTCATGGTCAGGTTGCCACCCAGTGGAACTCCACCCTGGGCTCCAACCTCATCCTCGTCGCCAACGACGACGTGGCGTCCAACACCATGCGCCAGAACCTCATGAAGATGGCCGCTCCCGCCGGCGTCGCTACGCGTTTCTTCTCTCTGCAGAAGACCATCGACGTCATTGGCAAGGCGAGCCCGCGCCAGAAGATCTTCATCGTGGCCGAAACACCGGAAGACGTGCTTACGCTCGTCAAGGGCGGTGTGCCTATAAAGAAGGTAAACATCGGCAACATGCACATGTCGGAAGGAAAGCGCCAAGTCGCCACCTCCGTCGCAGTTAACGACGAGGATGTCGCTGCGTTTAAAGAGCTGCAGGAATTGGGGGTGGAGTTGGAGATCAGGCGCGTTCCGAGCACGCCTGTTGAGGACACGAGCAAGCTCTTCTCGTAATCCTCGTGATCCACGTTGTCAGGAGTGAAACCCTGACGTTCTGTACGTGAAATCCAAAGTGCGTACATACATTTTGAAAGGAGGAGCAAGATGGAATACTCGATCATCCAGATCGCTCTGGTCTTCGTCGTCACGTTCATCGCGGCAATCGACCAGTTTGACTTCCTCGAGTCTCTCTATCAGCCCATCGTCACCGGCGCCGTCATCGGTCTTATCCTTGGCGACCTCAACACCGGTCTTCTCGTGGGTGGTACCTATCAGCTCATGACGATCGGCAACATGCCGATCGGAGGCGCTCAGCCGCCTAACGCCGTCATCGGCGGCATCATGGCAGCCATTCTCGCTATCGCCACGGGCCTCGAGCCCAACGCGGCAGTCGGCCTCGCCATTCCGTTCGCTCTGCTTGGCCAGCTCGGCGTTACCCTGGTCTTCACGCTTATGTCCCCGCTTATGTCCACGGCCGATAACATGGCTCACAACGCGGACACCAAGGGCATCGAGCGCCTGAACTACTTCGCCATGGCTCTGCTCGGCCTGATCTTCGCTGTCGTCGTCACCCTGTTCTTCATCGCTGGCGCTACCATTGGTCAGACCATCGCTTCCGCCATCCCGACTTGGCTGCAGACCGGTCTGTCCGCTGCAGGCGGCATGATGCGCTTCGTCGGCTTCGCCGTCCTGCTCAAGGTTATGATGAACCGCGATATGTGGGGCTTCTTCCTCATGGGCTTTGGCCTCGCGCTCATCACCGTTGCCAACGATTCGCTGGCAACCCCTGCTCTGCTCATCCTCGCTCTCATCGGCTTCGGCATCGCTTTCTGGGACTTCCAGCAGCAGACCGAGCTGAAGGGTGCAGCTGTTTCTGACGGAGGTGACTTCGAAGATGGCATCTAATGAGTATGTGATCCCGGAGCACTACGAGGATCTCACTCCTGCTCCGCAGCTCGACCAGAAGACCCTCAACAAGATGGCTTGGCGCTCCTGCTTCCTGCAGGCATCGTTCAACTACGAGCGCATGCAGGCCGCTGGCTGGCTCTACTCCATCATCCCCGGTCTGGAGAAGATCCACACCAACAAGAACGACCTCGCGGCTTCCATGAGCCACAACCTGGAGTTCTTCAACACCCACCCGTTCCTTGTCACCTTTGTTATGGGCATCGTGCTTTCGCTCGAGCAGAACAAGGTTGACATCCCCACGATCCGCGCCGTCCGCGTCGCCGCAATGGGCCCGCTCGGTGGTATCGGTGACGCCCTGTTCTGGCTGACGCTCGTGCCTATCACGGCCGGCATCACCTCCAACATGGCCATCAACGGCAACGCCGCTGCACCGATCATCTTCCTGGTGATCTTCAACGTCGTCCAGTTCGCTCTGCGCTTCTGGCTCATGAACTGGTCCTACAAGCTTGGCACCAGCGCTATTGACGCTCTGACCGCCAACATGCAGGCCTTCACGCGTGCCGCTTCCATCATGGGCGTCTTCGTCGTCGGTTGCCTGGTCGTCACCATGGGTGGCACCCAGATCAACCTCCAGATCCCCAACGGCACCACCCGTGGTCTCTCCGCTACTACCGTGATCGTCTCCGAGAAGGAGGCCGAGAACTTCACCGGTATGGAGGGCATCGATACCGAGACCGCTGAGGCCGGTACCATCGCCATGACCGATAAGGACGGCAACGCCCTTACCGCTTCCGATGCCGACGGCAACGCTGTCGAGTGCGGCGTCACCGATCTGGGTAACGGCATGGAGTCCGTGACCTACGGCACCGTTACCGAGGATCCGGTCAACTTCTCTGTTGCCGACACCCTCAACACCATCGTCCCGAAGCTCGTCCCGCTTATGCTTACGCTGCTGCTTTACTACATGTTCGCTAAGCACAGCTGGACCCCGACCAAGGGCATTCTCCTGCTCTTCGTCCTTGGCATCCTGGGCGCTGGCCCGCTTGGTCTCTGGCCGAGCATCTGGTAAGGCTCTAGCTTGAGGGGTGTGTCCCTACGCGGCTCACACCCCGACCCCTTAAGCCATGTGTATGTTAAAAGCCGCGTGCTCGAAAGAGCGCGCGGCTTTTGTTTTCTTAATGATTCGGGTGTGGCAGACAGATAATGCATAACACCCTAGGTAGTTAGCCGAATTCGAGCAAAAGGGAGGATAGGATGGCGATCGGAGCGCGTAAGCAACCGCTGTACGATCAGCTGGTCGATATTCTGACCGAAAAGATTGACCATGAATATCGCGCCGGTGACATGATTCCTTCCGAGCGCGAACTTTCGGAGCGCTATGGTCTCTCGCGCACTACGGTACGCCTGGCTCTGCAGGAACTGGAGCGTTTAGGACTGGTGGTTCGGCAGCACGGTCGCGGTACCTTTGTGACCGACCGTTCGGCAAAAGCAACCAATCTTATGCAGTCCTACAGCTTTACCGAGCAGATGCGCGCGATGGGTCGAGAACCCGAGACCACGATTCTCGAGTTTTGCGAGATGGAGGCCGATAAGAATCTGGCCGAGCATATGGGATTGCGCATCGGTGATCGCATTTTTAAGCTCAAGCGCCTTCGTTCTGCCGACAACATGCCCATGATGGTCGAACGCAGCTATCTTCCGGTTCGTCAATTTCTGTCCCTAAAGCGACCGCTGCTGGAGCGTAAGCCGCTTTACGATGTGATTGAGCAGGACTTTCAGCAAAAGATTCGCGTGGCCGAAGAGGAGTTCTATGCGAGCATAGCCCGTCCCACCGATGCCCACCTTTTGGGAATTGTCGAGGGCTCGCCTGTGCTCGATTTGGTCAGGACTACGTATAACGAGTCAAACGAGGTAGTGGAGTACACACTCTCGGTTGCTCGTGCCGATCAGTTTAAATACAAGGTTTACCACCAGCGCAGTAACTAGTGCTCGCATCGTTTCCATATGGTGATTCTTTGCATTTAACTGGTTACTACCAGATAACCAACCGAAGTGTATAATTGCACGTCAGAGGATTACTTCTAGAGAGAGGTATTAGAAATGTTCGAGAAGAGTGTCGAGGAGCTCACCGAGCTCGGCGCCCAGATCACCACGGCCGAGATTGCTCAGCAGCCCGAGCTTTGGCGTGATACGCTCAACATCTATCGCGAGAACAAGGAGGCCATCGAGGCCTTCCTGGCCGAGGCTCGCGCTATGGGCGAGGGCCGTCTGTCCGTTGTCTTCACCGGTGCCGGTACGTCCGACTACGTTGGCGATACCTGCGCCCCGTACCTGCGTCACGCTGGCAACACTGATCTCTACGACTTTAAGCCCATCGCCACGACCGACATCGTGAGCGCTCCGCGCGATTTCCTGCGCGCCGAGGATCCCACGCTCGTGGTTTCCTTTGCCCGCTCTGGCAACAGCCCCGAGAGCCTTGCCGCCGTTGCCGTTGCCAAGGAGCTCGTCCACAACGTCAAGTTCCTCAACATCACCTGCGCTCCCGAGGGCAAGCTTGCCGTCGAGTCTGCCGATGATCCCAATGCGCTGACGCTGCTCATTCCGCGCGCCAACGACAAGGGCTTCGCCATGACCGGTTCTTATTCCTGCATGACCCTGCTCTCCACCCTTATTTTCGACACTGCCTCTGACGAGCAGAAGGCCGAGTGGGTCGAGACGATTGCCAAGATGGGCGAGGAGGTCATCTCCCGTGAGCCTGAGATCGCCGATTACCTGGCTGGCGACTTCAACCGCGTGACCTACTTGGGTTCTGGCTCCTTTGGTGGCCTTGCCCAGGAGAGCCAGCTCAAGATCCTCGAGCTCGCTCACGGTCTGGTTGCTACTTCCTACGACACCTCCATGGGCTATCGTCACGGACCTAAGTCCTTCGTCGACGATAAGACGCTCGTCTTCGTGTTCGTCAACAACGACGCCTACACCCGTCAGTACGACATCGACATCCTCAACGAGATCGGTGGCGACAAGATCGCTCAGCACACCGTTGCCGTTCAGCAGGATGGCGCTACCGTCTACGAGGGCGAGTCCTTCACCTTTAAGGGCTACGAGGCGCTTCCCGAGGGCTACCTTGCCCTGCCGTTCGTGATGTTTGCCCAGGCTATCAGCCTGCTCAACTCCGTGCGCGTGGGCAACACGCCCGATACGCCGAGCCCCACCGGCACGGTCAACCGCGTGGTTAAGGGCGTGACGATTCACCCCTTCACCGCTTAATCGCGTCCCCCTGTAAGGGCGCCCGTCCGCTCATAACGGCGGGCGGGCGCTTTTTGTTTTTACATGGACCGGGTATAAGCATTACCACAGTCAACTGCTTTAGAAGCAAGGAGTGCATATGAGCACGTACGCAATTAAGGCTGACAAGTTCTTCTTGCCGGCAGGCCCGCAACTGGGCGGCTATCTTATGGTCGAGGATGGCGTTTTTGGCGCCTGGCAGGCCGACGAGCCCTCTTGCGAGATCAAGGACTACACGGGATCGTGGATCGCACCGGGTATGGTCGATACTCACATCCATGGCTTCTATAACCACTCGACTACCGATAACGATCCCGAGGGCATTGATATCAGCTCGACCGAGCTCGCCCGTCGCGGTACCACCAGCTGGCTGCCCACGACGTTCACCGATGGCGTCGAGCAGATCAAGGATGCCTGCGCCGCCATCGCCCAGGCGGACGAGGGTCGCGGCCCCGACTTCTGCGGTGCCCGCATTCAGGGCATCTATCTGGAGGGCCCCTTCTTTACCATGAAGCACGTGGGCGCGCAGAACCCCGCTTATCTTATCGATCCCTCCGAGGAGGTCTTCGATCAGTGGCAGGAGGCTGCGGGCGGTCGCATCGTTAAGAGCGCCATGGCGGCCGAGCGCGACGGTGCCGCTGCTTATGCGGCTGCTCTGAACGCCAAGGGTGTGGTGACCAGCATCGGTCACTCCGACGCCACCTACGATGAGTGCATCGCCGCCATCAACGCCGGTGCCAGCTGCTTTACGCATACCTATAACGGTCAGCGCGGGCTGCATCACCGTGAGCCCGGTGTCGTGGGCGCTGCCATGTCCACGCCCGAGACCTACGCCGAGATCATCTGTGACGGCAAGCACGTTAACCCTGCCGCCATCAAGGCGCTGCTGCAGGCAAAGGGCTGGCAACACACGGTGCTCATCACTGACTGCCTGGGCTGCGGCGGCATGCCCGAGGGCAGCTACACCAGTGGTGGCATGGACGTCATCATGAAGGACAACCTGTGCTGGCTCGCCGACGGCAAGAGCATTGCCGGCTCGGTGCTCACGCTTGCCCAGGGCGTCAAGAACATCGTTGACTGGGGCATCGCCAGCGCCGATATCGCCATTCGTATGGCAACCGAGGTGCCGGCACGCTCCGCGCACATCGAGGATAAGTGCGGCAGCATCATGCCGGGTCGCGACGCCGACTTTGTCGTGTTCGACCATGAGCTTACCCTCGTCGAGACGTATGTTGGCGGCCAGAGCGTCGGCAACGCCTTTACCGAGTAACGATAGAAAAAGACGGCGGGCCCGAATCTGCTCGGACCCGCCGTATGGGTTGAACGCTCAAAAGCACCTTCACAGTTACAGCTTGTTAGCGATTTTCTTTGCCGTGCGCTTGACGCCGGCCACCAGGCCTCCTGCAGGATGCTCCTTCTCGTATGCTAGACGCTTCTCGCGCTTGGCGTACTCTTCGACGATGATATCGCCATATTCGTCTTCGATCTTGTCGAAGAAGTCGACGGCGCCCTTAATTTCCTCAGCGGTCGGGTGTCCCTTTTGGACACCGCCGGCGAGTTTGAACGGCCCCCACGTATCAAAGCCGGGGCAGCCGTAGACACCCATAAAGATGGCCTGCCTCATGCGGCAGATGCCATCGATATCCTTGCCGTACCACTTGTTTTTGCCACCGTAGGTCATAAGGCCAAACACCTTGTCCTGCGGCTGCAGCACGTTCGTGAGCACTCGTGCCATGTCCTTGTCGATCTCGGAGTAATAGATGCCCGTGGCGACACCGATCAGATGATATTCGTGCAGGTTGGGATACTCGTTTTTACCGAGTGCCTTGACGTCGAGGGTATCGATCTCGGGGTGTGCCTCGACGATGGCGTCCACGAGCTTTTTCGTATTGCCGTGATGGCGCGAGGCGTAGAGGATGATGGTTCGCATAAGAAGGCCTTTCAGCTGTAATTGCATCAATGTCTGTATGGTACCCCGTTACATGGCTGGGATACCGGACGCATCGATGAACGTGCGGGTTTGTCCTTTGGTTAGGGCCGAGACGGGTACTTGCGAGCAAAAAGCAGTTGTTCGAAAGGATGGGCAATGGAATACGCTCTCTCCAACGATTCGATTTCTATTAAGGTGTCCACGGCTGGTGGTTCGTTTACCTCGATCAAGGCCGGAGGTTGCGAGTATCTGTGGCAGGGCGATCCCGCCGTGTGGTCCGGCCAGGCACCGATTTGCTTCCCGATTTGCGGAGGCTTGCGCGATAACAACGCCATGACGTTTGCCGGGCATCATGTAAAGCTCGCTCGCCATGGGTTTGCGCGCAAACAGGAGTGGAAGCTGCTGAGCCAGAGCGAGAACGAGCTGGCGATGTGCCTGGCTTCGGAGGATAACGCCGCGCTGCTGAGCGATTATCCGTATCCGTTTAAGCTTGTCGCTCGTTATACGCTTGAGGGGGATGCCGTTCGCGTCTCCTATGAGGTGACCAACGAGGGAACCGAGGACATGCCGTTCTTTATCGGCGGTCATCCCGGCTTTAGGTGTCCGCTCGATGAGGGCGAGGCCTATACGGACTACGAGTTGCGCTTTGAGAAAGACGAGGCTGCGGAGCTCTGCACCGCCGTTCCCTCGACTGGCTTGATTGACGTGACCAATCGCTCCAAGAACCCCATGGTGGGAAAGACGCTGCCTCTGTCACATGAGCTCTTCGATTTTGCGGAGACCATCTTTGACGTGCTCGAGAGCTGTCAGGTCACGCTTTCCAAAAAGGGCGAGGACAAGGGCGTCCGCCTGAGCTTTGAGGGCTTCCCATATCTCATTGTGTGGAGCAAGCCCGAGGGCGATTTTGTGGCGGTTGAGCCCTGGGGCGGCCTTTCGACCTGCTCCGATGAGGACGACGTGCTTGAGCATAAGCGCGGCTGCCTTGTCGCAAAGCCCAAGGAGACCGTCGTTCGCTCGTTCACGATTGAGATTCTGTAATTCCGTTTTGTCGACTCGTATCGCGAGGCACAAGGAGCCTGCGAGATAAGGAGCTAAAAATGATCCTCACCGTTACGATGAACCCGTCTGTCGATACGCGCTATCAGCTCGATGAGCTCGTTATCGACGACGTCAACCGTGTGACGCCCGAAAAGACCGCTGGCGGCAAGGGCCTCAACGTGGCCCGTGTGCTGGGTCAGCTGGGCGACGACGTTGTGGCAACAGGTCTGCTCGGCGGCCACATGGGCGCCTACATGGCTGAGCTCATGGACGCCAACGGTATTAAAAACGACTTTGTGCCCATCAAGGGCGAGACTCGCATTTGCCTCAACATCCTCCACGCCGGCAACCAGACTGAGCTGCTCGAGAGTGGCCCGACAATTGCCCCCGAGGAGCTCGATGCCTTTACTGCAAAGTTCGCCGAGCTTGCAGGCAAGGCCGATGTCGTCACCATCTCGGGTTCGCTGCCCCGCGGCGTCGAGGCGGACTACTATGCCAAGATCACGGGCATTGCCGAGAACGCCGGCGCCAAGGTGCTGCTCGATACCTCGGGTGCTTCGCTCGAGGCCGCCCTTAAGTCCGAAATTAAGCCCGAGCTGGTCAAGCCTAATCTGACCGAGATTAACGGCCTTCTGGGCACGAGCTTTACCACCGACGATGTGGACGAGCTCCGCGCCGCACTTGCCTCTGACGCCCGCTTCTCCGATATCCCCTGGGTCGTCGTGTCCATGGGTGCCGCCGGTTCCGTGGGCTTCCACAATGGCCGTGCGTTCCGCGCCAAGACTCCCGATATCCCCGCCGTTAACGCTACGGGCTCTGGCGACTCCACTATCGCAGGCTTCGCGCATGCCATCGCTGCTGGCGCAGACGACGAGACGGTACTGCGTACCGCCAACACCTGCGGCAAGCTCAATGCCATGGATCCCATGACCGGCCATCTGGTCATGGACCGTTGGGACGAGGTCTACAACGGCGTTGTCGTGACCGAGCTGTAAGAGCTTGGGTGACGGCCCCGGCATCGCTTGCTAGCTCATGTCGACGACAAGTGCGGTAGCATTATGCCGGGGCGCGACGCCGAGTTTGTCGTGTTCAATCCCGACCTTACCCTGGTCGAGGCGTATGTGGGTGGCAACAGCGTCGGTAACGCGTTTGCCGAGTAGCCGCCAAAGAAGCGATCCGAGAGGGGATTTAGATGATTTACGGTGCATTGGGCGATATCGAGGAGTATCGCGGAATGCTCAAGGGCCTCGACGTGTTGATCGACTGGCTCGAGGAGAACGACCCGGCGGAGCTCGAGGTCGGCAGCCATCCGATTCTGGGCGACAAGGTCTATGCGAACGTCATGGCTCCCACGACGCGTCCCGAGGCCGAGGCTCACTATGAGACGCATCAGCGCTATCACGACCTGCAGATCGATGTCGAGGGTCGCGAGGCCTTTAAGGTTGCCACGGGCAGCCTGACGTTGGTTCAGGAGTTTGACGAGAAGGACGACTACGATCTGGTCGATTCCGATGCTTCGATCGCCGGCGATCTTGCCGACGACAAGTTCGCGCTGTTTGTTGCCGGCGAGCCTCACATGCCCACGCTCGAGTTCCCGGGCGATGGCGCACAGCCGGTCAAGAAGATCTGCTTTAAGCTGCTTGCAGACGCTTACTGGGAGGAGTAGCGCACTGCTCGGCTGAGCTGCTCGTCTGATGACGTGATTCCATTGAGGAGCGCGCTTGAGCCCCGTTAATCGCGGTTCCCTTGGGGATTGCGGTTGGCGGGGCTTTTTTGTTGAGTAGGGGAGTTGCCGGCGGCGTTGTGCTTGGATTGGCGGATATGCGCCCGAAATTGGCAACAAAAAAGCCGCCCGAAGGCGGCTATCTTGTGCAATGGAGCCAGCGACCGGGCTCGAACCGGTGACCCCCGCTTTACGAGAGCGGTGCTCTACCAACTGAGCTACGCTGGCGGCCATATGGTGACGCAACTGAGGCGTCAACGGCTGTCTATGATACGGGACATCGCAAATCCGCGCAAGTGTTCTGACGGCTTTTCTCACTTTAAATGCACTAATATTAGAGGCGTGATGTCTTGCTCTTACGGGTCTCAAGCAGAATGGGGCAGCGATGGCACAACCCAAGATCCTTCTTACACGTATCGATGACCGTTTCATTTACGGGCAAGACGTTGAGCTGTGGAACGAAGCCGTGGGCTCCAACCTTGTCCTAATCGTCAACGACGAGATTGCGGCGGATTCGCGCCAATGGGCACCCATGAGGGTGGCGGCGCCAGAAGGCGTTTGGACAAGGTTTTTCTCGGTGCAAAGGGCCATCGACATCATTCATACCGCAACGCCGCGCCAATTGATTCTGATCATGGTGGCCTCACCCGCCGATGCACTCGCGCTGGTTAAGGGTGGCGTGCCGATCACCAAGATCAGCATTGGCCATATGCAGGCAGGGGAGGGCAAGCATCCCGCAGTGCCCGCAGTCGCCACAGACGATGCGGACGTCGCTGCTCTCAGAGAGCTGCAAAAGCTCGGCATAGAACTAGAAATCCGCTATCTCCCCAGCTCCAATCCCGACCCCATCGGCAATCTGTTCAACTGATCCCTTGGGGACGGAGAAAAACGAATCATTTTGCCCTTGCGAGGGACGCGTGCGATGCTGCCTGTCAAAAACAATGCCCATTTACTACGTTTGATCGGCTATCGCCGAGCATGTCGAATTTGAGAAAAACAAAACCGCAGGTAGGTGGCTCGCGAATTTAGCAAAAACCGGTGCATGGTCGAGCATCCCGGGCTAAACGTAGTAAATGGGCATTGTTTTGATATGTCACTCATATAGTCACAGCGAAATTGAGCCCAAAAGATGAAAAAACGCCCGTCGGCGGTGGTGCCGGCGGGCGTTGCTGTGCAATATGTCGCGTTGTGGGCCTAGTGCCTCATAAAGTGGTATTCGATCACATTGCTGTATGGGTGACCCGGGCCCACAATGCCCTGCGGGAACAGCGGCTGGTGCGGCGTGTCGGGGTACATCTCTGCCTCGAGGGCAAAGCCGGCGCCCCAGCTATAGTTGGCATCGTCCTTGGCGTGCTCGTCGCCCAGCCAATTGCCAGTGTAGAGCTGCACGCCCGGGGCGGTGGTGTAGTAGTCCAGCTCGCGGCCGGTCCACATCTCCTCGACATGCAGGGCGCGGCGCAGGTTGCGACCGTATTGATAGTCATCGATGCACAGGCAGTGGTCGTAGCCGCGTGCCTGCTTAATCTGCGGATCGTCGGCCTCCATGCCAGGCGCGACGGGGCGCAGCTCACGGAAGTCAAATGGCGTGCCCTCGACCGGAGCAATCTCGCCGGTGGGGATGTTCTGCTCGTTGATGGGCAGGTAGTGGGCAGCGTTAGCAACAAAGAAGTGCTCACAGTCCATTCCGGCGTTATGGCCGGCAAGGTTAAAGTACGTGTGGTTGGTCATGGCCACGTAGGTGGCGCGGTCGCTCTCGCAGCCGTATTCGATACGGAAGCAGCCGGTGCGCGTCACGGTAAACACGGCCGTAAAGGTGCGGTTGCCGGGAAGACCCAGCTCACCGTCCTCAAGCGAGGTGGTCATGCGCACGGCATTGTGGACCTCGTCGAGCTCAACGTCCCACACGCGCTTGTGCAGGCCGTGCTCAAGGTCGCTGTGCAGGTTGTTGACGCCCTCGTTGGCCGGCATATGCCAGTCCGTGCCGGCGATGGTGATCGTGGCGCCCGCAGTGCGGTTGGCCACGGGGCCGATGGTCGCGCCAAAGCAGGCGGGGTTGTCAAAGTAATCCTCGAGCTTATCGAAGCCCAGCACCACATCGCGCACGTTGCCGGGGATGTCGGGCACGTCGATGCCCAGCACGGTGGCGCCATAGTCCATAATGCGAACGCAGATCTCGGGCCCGTTGAGGGTGTAACAATGAACGGGGGTACCGCACGGCGCGGTGCCGAAAAGCTCGGAAGTGATCATTTGGTTCCTAACATCGAGGTATTTCGGACAAACTGTAGCGCGAACAGGCGAGATTATCACTACACCCCACTAAAGCAGGGGGTATTTTTCTCAAAAAAGTGATGATTGGAGCTGTGCGGGCGTTCATTTCTGACGCGCGCGAGTCTGATACAATTTGTTCGTTATTGTTTGAATTGACGTGAGCGTGGAACAGCGAGGACTCATCGTGATTAAAGCGGAGCGACAGGATAAGGTTCGGCAGCTGCTCGAAGAGCAGGGAACGGTCTCGGTCAAGGAGATTTCGGATGCGTTAGGTGTCTCGGATATGACGATCCGCCGTGACCTTGAGGAGCTTGCGAGCCTGGGCGAGATCGAGCGCGTGCACGGCGGCGCCCGTAGCGCACAGGGACGTCCCCATGCTATGTTGCGCCATGAGTATTCGCACAGCGAAAAGCGCACGAAGCATGCCGAGGAAAAGTTGCAGATTGCGCGCCGTTCTGTGGAGCTTATCGAGGAAGGCTCGACCATCTTTTTGGGCACGGGCACCACGGTTGAGCAGATGGCCTCGATGCTGCCGGCGTTTCGCCTGCGCATTGTGACCAATTCGCTTTCGGTGTTTAACCTGCTCGAGGCGCGCGAAGATTGCGACCTGTGCCTGGTGGGCGGCATGTACCGTCGCCGCACCGCCGCTTTTGTGGGACCAACGGCCGAGGATACCCTGCGTGCACTGGGTATCGACGCTGCGTTTATCGGCGCCAACGGCATCTTGGACGGTGACGTATCTACGTCCAACATGGACGAGGGCCGTATCCAGCAGCTCGCCTTTAGCAAGGCCGACTCGCGCTATCTGATCGCCGACTCCAGCAAGATCGGCAAGCGCGACTTCTACACCTTCTGCCGCCTGGACAATTTGGACGCCGTGGTGTGCGAGCCGGGTATTGCCGCCGAGGATCGCGCCGCCATCGAGGAACACACGCAGGTCATTTGCTAGTTATCGCTACGGGATTGCCAACGGGTGATGCGGGAGGACTTTTACCTCCTGTCATTGTGGAAACCAGCGCGTCAGCGCTACGCGATATGACGCGCAAATAAGGACTCCACTATCAAATCGTCTCAACCTGTGATATCTAGGCGGCCAAAAGCGAGTCAGATGTTACAGATCGAGATTTTTGGCTCGGCCTATTCCGTTTGTCTCGATCTGTAACAGCTAGGACCGAATAATTCGGCTAGTTGTTACAGATTTAGATTGGGGACATTGGCCTGTGCATTCATCTCAATCTGTAACATCTAGACGTCCAAAACCGGTCTTAGTGTTACAGATTGAGACAATTCGGCGGGGCCTACCTTGTTTGTCTCGATCTGTAACGGTTAGGACTTAAAAACTCGGCTACGTGTTACAGATCGAGACAAAAGAAAATGAACATTAGGACTTGAAAATAAAGTTTTGATAAGGGATTCGCCCAGTTAAGACGGTGCGGCAGACAATTGAGATTAGTTTGCCTCCGGAGTCGTAAGCATAATGAGTCAGTTCGATGACCGGAAGTTTTGCAACACCATAATTACTGGCTTCGGAATCGCTAAGCTGACGTGCTCTATAGCTTTCCCTAACAGATTGGATAGACTTGGACAAGTCGTCCATGATTCTGCTAAATGCCTGAAAATCTAACTGGTTATTCGGAACGCGCGACTTTGAAATGAAGAACGTATCAGCGCCTATGAAGCTGCCTTCAAGTTCGTAGGTCAATTCAAGACGCTGAATTTTGTCGCGACTTTGACATCCAAATTGTTGGAGCATCATTACGGAAATTGGACGACCTGATGTGAGGCCGCCGAAATGTTTGGTAATGGCATCTGGATCAACGCCATCGCAATGGCTTGCAAAGTCAAAGTCTAAAAGTGAATTGAGCTCGCTAACGCGTTTCGGTGCAACAAACGACCCCTTACCTTGGATTCGATAGATACTTCCACGACGCTCCAGCTCACTCATGGCAAGTCGGACGGTTGTTCTGCTTACGGCGTATTCGTCGCAGAGTTCCATTTCTGTTGGAAGTTTATCGTCTGCTTGATATTCATCGACGATCTGCTTGAGCAGCGCGTCGGTGAGCTGTAAATAGAGTGGCCGTTTTTCGTGTGTATCGAGCATTAGAGCCTCAGTTTGCATGTTGGTTATACCTGATGGTTGCCTCAGTCGGGATGTAACGTGGGCAAGGTAACCTTAACGTATCACAGAGCGGCTCAGCATGACGATCTGATGCCTGTATCCACGAAGGGCTTGTCCGAGCGTGAAGATATTCTGGGGCAGGCAAATACCGTTCATGGAGTCCCCGATATGTTGGAGGTCAGCGCCGGCTGCTTTTGCTGCAAGGCCTATTTTCTTAATGGTCTCGCTGTCGCAGGAGTCTTGACTCGTCCCGTTCGCCGCCATGACGAGAACCTTCTCTTCAATTGACTTGCCTACGTTGTGGGATCGTACAAAGTCTACGATGGCGCGCAGGTCTGCTTCTTGGAAGCAAGGGACGGTGTAGGGGGCTGGCACGAGAAGGATATCGACGCCGAGGTCAACAAACTTGCGCGCAATTTCGAGCGTCATGACAGGTTCCGCAACGCCCGCTCCATGCATTTTTCCGGCTATGACCAGGCCATTGAAATGCTCTTTGGAGAGTTTAATCGAATGGGCGATTGCATCGTTGGAGACGCCGGTTCCAGGGTTGCCCGTCAGGCAGATAAAATCAAATCCGAGTTCGTTAGCCTTTTCTAAGGTCTTGGGAGAGACGCGACGACCCATGGGGATTTCCGTTCGGGATTCAGACATCTCTGCCTCGTTATCAACTGGCTCCAGATTGACGCCAATGGGCCTTCCGCATGCTCGCTTCACCCAAGTGACCGGGTTTTCATTGAGATCATCTGGAATACCGGCAATAACTGGATCGAACACATCGAGCGCGTTAAACAGAAGCAGGTCGGCACCTGCGGCACGTTCGATTTCGGCATTAGTAACGCCGCCGAGAAATTGGGAAGAGGGTACGTTTTCCGCCATGATGGTACGTCCCTCGGAAGCCAGAATTGCCTGTTTTAGATCCATGGGTGACGTGGCGGCAAAATCGGATGCGGACATGTTCAGTAATCGTTTGGGCATTGTTACTTCCTTTGACTAGAACGACAGGCTTGTGACATTGTCTCTAATATTGTTACAACAATATATTCAATATGTTATATCCAATCGGTGAACGGTTGCAAACTTATTGTACTGCTCGGAAAAAATAGCCTTTAGCTGGGAAAACCTTATATTAATCAACTACCGTTCACCGAATAAGTATTTGAATTCTGGACATATCGAAAAAGCGGAAAAAGAATTGATTATGACAAATCGCGCAAATGATATTACATTTCGCACAAGAACGTATTCACTTACATAAGTGGATACAAACGGGGACGACGACGGTTGAGTCCGGATAAATCGTTGTGTGCCCGGGAATCATGAAAGGATGTGTTATGGACGCTATCGTCAAATTCCTTGAAAAACACCAGCCTCTCTTCGACAAAATCTCGAGGAACATTTATCTGGTGGCGATTAAGGATGGCTTTCTCTCGAATATGCCAATTGTGCTGTTCTCGAGCCTGTTCCTTCTTCTTTCGACGCTCCCTGCCTATGTAGGCATCACGCTTCCGTCTGAGGTGCTGGATTTCTTCAATAAAATCTATGCATATACCATGGGACTTCTTGGCATTATGGTGGCCGGCACCACGGCGAGCTCACTTGCCATGTCGATGAACCGTCGCATGCCTTCGGGTAAATCTCTCAACCCCACCTCGTGCATGGTTTGTGCCATGTGCGGCATGCTCTTGCTATCGGTGACGAACGATGTTGTCTCGATTGGCGGAGCAGATACATCTGTTTTTGAAACCGGCTATATGGGAACTAAGGGTTTTCTCGCTGCGTTCGTAGCCGCATTCTTGACCGTTAATATCTATAAGGTGTGCATTAGCCATAATGTGACGATCAAGCTTCCCAAAGAGGTCCCTGGCTCTATTGCGCAGAGTTTTCGCGATATCTTTGCATTTGGGTTTTCGATCCTTGCGTGCGCTTTTATCGATCTTGCGAGCCGCAAGCTGCTTGCTGTGCCGTTCGCCAATTTGGTATCCGCTCTCATCTCGCCGCTGTTCTCCGCGGTCGACACCTATCCTGGCATGGCGCTTATCGAAGGCGCGGTCGCACTTTTCCAATTTATGGGTATCCACGGTGCTTCGGTTGTCATGAGTCCGATTAATGCTGCGCTCTACGGCAATACCGTTACCAATCTTGAGGTTTTCCAAGCAGGTGGACATCCGTCAATTGCTCTCACGCAGGACTTTACAAGCTTCATCGGCGGTCTGGGCGGTTCTGGCTGCACGTTCATCGTTCCTATTATCCTGATCATGTTTATGCGCTCCAAGCAGCTTAAAGCCATGGGCAAGGCATCGATTATCCCGGTGATTTTTGGAGTTAACGAGCCCGTTATCTTCGGTATGCCGATTGTTCTCAATCCCTATATGTTCGTGCCCTTCCTAGTGGCTCCTATGGTCAACGCCATTATCGGTAAATTTTTCATTGACGTCATTGGAATGAACGCCCCCATGTATACCATGCCGTGGGCGCTTCCCGGCCCAATCGGTGCGTTCCTCACCACGGGTCTCGATCTGCGTTCTCTCGTATTGATGGCAGTGCTGTTGGTCGTTGACTTTGTGATTTACTATCCGTTCTGCAAGGCGTATGACCATCAGCTTTGTTTGGAAGAGTCTGCAAAGGAGACTGCAGGAACCTCGGATGCAGATGCTATTGCCGCACAGGAAAATGTCGCAAAAGCTCTCGAGGCGGTAAAGGACAAGGCGGAGCAGATCCGCGTGCTTGTGCTTTGCCAGGGTGCCGGCACTTCGACTCTCTTGGCAAATGCTCTTCGCGAAGGTGCCGCTGCTAAGGGTATCGATCTGGTTTCTCAGTCCGGTGCGTACGGAAGCCACTATGAGACGATGGATCAGTACAACGTGATTGTTCTGGCGCCCCAGGCACGCATGTACTATGACGCTATGAAGGCCGATACCGATCGCCTTGGAATTAAACTGCTCACCACAAGGGGCAAGGAGTATATCGACCTTACCAACGATCCCGAAGGTGCAATTGACTGGATCGTTCAGGAGCTGGCCAAATAGTGGATGCACTTCGTCGTTGATTCGTCGGTGTATGGTACGGCCCCGCAGCTTATTGAGCTGCGGGGCCGTATTTCGTTGAGTATCTAATTGAGACAATGCGCGCAACCGTCGTGAGATCGCATTGGCGCTCTCCGAGTCACCGACAAGCTGACTTTCATCTATGTGACCAATTCGCTTTCGGCCTTTAGCCTGCTCGAGGCGCGCGAGGATTGCGAGCTGTGCCTGGTGGGCGGCATGTACCGCCGCCGCACCGCCGCCTTTGTGGGGCCCACGGCCGAGGATACCCTGCGCGCGCTGGGCATCGATGCGGCGTTTATCGGCGCCAACGGTATTCTGGACGGCGACGTGTCCACGTCCAACATGGACGAGGGCCGCATCCAGCAGCTCACCTTTAGCAAGGTCGATACGCGCTATCTGATTGCCGACTCCAGCAGGATCGGCAGGCGATACATCTGCCCCCCTGCCGGCGCGGGGGTACCGCTTTACAATGACGCGCAAATAACTTTGAGCAACAAGGATGAGGCTATTCTGAGATATGACTAGACTCCGTATTTCGTCTTTATGTCCCTTGAGAATGAATCATAGTCTTCATAGAGCCCCTCTTTGCTTTCATCCTCGGCGTGGTTTATACGTTCAAGGAGCTTATCCTTTGGAGCCTCTTTTGTTATTGCGGCCTCGCTGTCGGGTATTGTGGATTGCAAGAATAGTTCTAGAGCATGGACGTCTTTGAGTATGTAGCCCGTCGAACGACCCGCTCCTGTTTTTTCGATTGCGCTGCAGCTAACAAGCTGACCGAGGGTTCGTTTAACGGTAACCTCGCTGATATCGGGGCAGTTTGATCGGATGTCGGATTTCTTAATGACGCCGGGTCTCTGTTGAAATAGAACAGCGATGCGCGCTTGCTTCGACATGGGACGAGTGCTTGATTCAATTAAGGTACGCTGCTCGAGCTTTCGGTAGGCGGCCAGGGTTGTTCCGAGCATGAAACGGATAAAGGGTACTTCGGTGTTTTGATTTTCATTCCATCCAGTGGAGCTTGCAGCGAGGGCGTTGTAGTAAAGCGCTTTGTTGTCTTCAATAAGTCGTTCGATGCTGATGTAACGCGCAACGTCGTATCCAGTCTTTTCGAGCAGCAGCGTTGTAAGGAGCCGGCTCATCCTGCCATTGCCATCGTTGAAGGGATGAATGCTAACAAAATCGAAGATAAAGCGGAGCGATATAAGGAGGGGGTCGCAAACTTGGCGAGATAAAGCATCGTTGAGGGATTGGCAGGCTTCTTTAATAAGTCCCGGGGTTGCTAGAGCCGAAGGGGGCCTAAAGCGCACAAATCGATTACCTTGATCGTCAATGGAGACGATTTCGTTATCGCTATCTTTCCAATGGCCTCCATACGAGATTGCCGTGTGCGCCATGAGGTCACGATGCAACTGCAAAATGACCGATGGCGTTACGGGAATGGAATCGTGTTGCTCGTGAATAAGCGACAGCACATCTCGGTATCCAGCGATTTCTTCCTCTGCGCGGGAGCTTGGCTTGGCGGAATACGCCATGATCGCTTTGAGTCTTTTTTGGGTGGTAATAATTCCTTCAAGTCCGTTGGAGGATTGGGTGCTTTGGATCTTAGCTTCCTCCATAAGGGACGATAGAAGTTCGGGTTTGACTTGACTCAGAGCAAGCTGACGGCCTTTATGCTCGCGTATCGAGAGGAGGAGGTTGGTGATTGGAGTTGCTTCGAGTTCCGCTGGGACTGTGGCGTAATCGAACTGGCGCATGCGGCTCCTTTCGGTATCACGAACATACTTTCGATATCATAATACCATTAAATGATACCGAAAGTATGTTCGTTATACCGAAAACTAGAAACCATGTTTCATAACTGCTTGGAAAGTTTGGGTTTGACTATCTTATTGTCTTGATCTGTAACAGGTAGACGGTCAAAAGTGGTCTACATGTTGCAGATTGAGATATTTCTGCTCGGGCGTTCCGTTTGTCTCGATCTGTAACATTTAAGACCGAAAATCCCTGCTAGATGTTACAGATCGAGACAAACGGCCTGCACGGGCTCACCAAAAACAAAAAGGCCGCATGCGAACCCGTGGAGGGATTCGCATGCGGCCGACAGGGGGTATGCGGCAAAAGTTAGGCCATGAGCAGGCCGGTCTCCGCGACGTTCTTGTACCAGTACGCGCTCGCCTTGGGATAGCGCTTCTGGGTCTCAAAGTCGATGTAGAACAGGCCATAGCGCTTGTTATAGCCGTTGGTCCAGGAGAACTGGTCCTGCAGCGACCACACAAAGTAGCCGTCGACGTTCACGCCGCCGTCAATTGCCTTGAGGATCCATGCGAGATGCTGACGCATGTAGTCGATGCGAGGGGCGTCGTCGATAAAGCCGTCCTCAAAGTCGTCCTTATAGCCCATGCCGTTCTCGGTGATATAGATCTTCTTGTAGTTGGGGTAATCGTTCTTAATGCGCAGCAGCAGGTCGTACAGGCCCTCGGGATAGATGATCCAGTCCCAATCGGTGGTGGGTACGCCTTCGCGCACGCATGACTCGCCCACGCCCTTGAGGAACCAGCGCGAGGAGCCCTTGTCGCCAGTGCCATTGTGGTTGATGTCGTTTTCGCCCTCGGCGGCGCGCAGGAACTGGCACTTGTAGGTGTTGACGCCCAGGCAATCGTTGTAGGGGAGCGCGGCGGTCAGCGCGGCGATGTCCTCGTCACGAACGTCGAGCTCGCCGCCGGCGATATGGGCCAGCTTGGTCGCAGCCTCCATGGTGTCGGCTGCATAGTGGCCGCGGAAGGTGGCGTCGAGCACCCAGCGGTTGTTGATGACGTCGGCCATGCGGGCTGCCTCGCAGTCGGCAGCGCTGTTGGGATCGAGGGGATACTTGGGCTCTAGGTTCTGGACAATGCCGATCTCGCCCTCAAAGCCGCCCTCATGGAAGGCGACGACGGCCTTGGCGTGGGCCACCATCATGTTGTGCATGAGCTGGAAAGCCTTGTCCAGGCGATACTTCTCGCCGTGCGGCCAGTTGCCGACGATAAAGCTGCCCTCGGCGGTCGCGGGAATCTCGTTAAAGGTAAACCAGTGCTTGACCTCGGTGAACTCGGCAAAGCAGAACTTGGCATACTCGACAAAGGCGTCGATCGTCGTGCGCGTTAGGAAACCCTCGCCGCCGTTCTGGTAAAAGGCCTCGGGCGTATCGAAGTGATCGAGCGTGACATAGGGGATAACGCCGGCTTTGTTGCAGGTGGCGAAAAGCTCGTGATAGAAAGCGACGCCCTCGGGGTTAATCTCGCCGGTGCCATTGGGGAAGATGCGGCTCCAAGCGATGGAGACGCGAATGCCGTTAATGCCGAAGCGCTGGCACAAGTCGATATCGACCGGATATTTGTTGTAGAAGTCGCTTGCGGGGTCGGGGGAGAAGCGACCCTGAGCTGCCAGGAAATCGTCCCAGGGCACTTTGCCCTTGCCGTGCGTGCGGGTCTCGCCCTCAACCTGGTAAGCGGCGGTGGCGCCGCCAAACACAAAGCCGTCGGGGAACTGCATGGGGTTGGTCATGAGTCATCCTTTCTGTGGGATTCGAATAGGGAGAGGTGCCCGAACTGGGGATCCGGGCACCAACAGAGGGAGGAACCTAGTCGAGGTTCTCGCGGAGCCACTTGATGGCGCCAGCGGGGTCGCGAGTAAGGTCGATATATTCCTTACCGCGCGGGGCGAGCAGCTTAATGCCCAGGCGATCGGTGTCGGCCTTCATGTCGTTGTAGTAGCTACGGACCTGCGGGGCAAGCACGATAACGTCGTACTGATCCATGATGGCAGTGTGCTGGCCATAGGCGCCTGCGGAGGAAGCGATGTTCTCTCCGGTCTGCGCGGCACCTTCCTTGATGGCGTTGGCAAGCATGGCAGAGGTGCCGGCGCCGGCGCACAGGACGAGGACCTTCAGACCGTCGACATCCTTCTTAGCGGATGCATCGGCAGCGGGCTCGGGCTGATCGGCGACAGGCTTGCTGTCAGCGGCAGCGGCGGTCGGCTCGACGGCAGCGGTGGCCTGCTCGACAGCGGGCGCAGAGGTGCTGGCGGCGATGGTGGCAGCACCATCGGACTCGAGACCCAGCTCGGCGGCGCGCTCGGCTTCCTGGTCGCAGAGCAGCTTATCGTATGCCTTCAAGAACGGCAGGTAGATGATGGCGTCCAGCAAGATGATGATCGCGACAAATACCAGGGCGATAAGCTGGAAGTTCGTGGTGATGAAGATGCCGATGGGGGCAGGGGTAGCCCAAGGCACCACGAAGGAGAAGCCGTTCATGCCCACGTTGTCGATAAAGAACTTGGCAACACTTACGTTGACGCAGCCGGCGGCAACAAAGGGGATGAGCATGTAGGGGTTGAGGATCATGGGCGCGCCAAAGAGCAGCGGTTCGTTGACGGCGAAGGCAACAGGAACAATCGAGGCCTTACCGACGGCTTTGAGCTGCTTGGACTTCATAAAGAGAATCAGCAGAAGCGGCACGATGAACGTGGCGCCGGTGCCGCCGAACTCACCCACGAGCGACATGTTAAAGGTGAGGGAATGGGCGGGGTGACCACCGGCCAGCAGAACCTGCAGGTTCTCGGCCTGGTTGGCAAGACGGATGGGGTCGATGCCCGGCTGGACGATCGAAGGACCGTGGACGCCGATGAACCAGAAGAACGCGGTGGCCGCCTGAATAAGGATAAGGCCAGGATAGGTTTCTGCTGCAGTGAAGAGCGGGGAGAGCAGCTTGATGAGCAGCTCGGAGAACGGAACGCCCATGAGGTTGCGCACGACGACATCGATGATGCCGCAGATGATGACGGCGCCGCCAAAGGGGATGATGTCACGGAAGTTCTGAGCGATGGCGCCCGGGACCTCCTTGGGCAGCTTAATGGTCAGATCGCGAGAGACGCAGAACTTATAGACCCAAACGGTAATGAACGCGGCGATATAGGCCGAGAACAGACCACGCGTACCCATGCTGGTGCAATCGAAGACCGAAAGCTCGGAGCCGTTGAACTTGGTGGTGAACTGCGTGACTGCGAGCAGCAGCATGCTGCACTGGGCGGCCACCATGGTGGAACCGTCGTTGAGCACCTTGCCGGCGGGCATGCGACGGTTCATGGAAGCCGTAAAGTTCTTGGCAGTGGTGCCGGCGACCATGATGCCCATGACGCCCATGGTGAAGTTGTACAGCTTGTTGCACCAGTCGATGAGCGGCTGGGGCAGCGTGATGCCAACTACGCCAGGAAGGGTGGCAATGAGCAGAAAGATCGAAGAGGTGAGGACGATGGGCATGCACCCAAGGAATCCGTCCTTAATAGCCTGGAGGTAGATGTTCCTCGAGATCTTCTCAAAGAACGGCTGATGCTTTTCGAGCATCTTTACGATGGCGTCCATAAAGCTCCTTTGCTACTTGATGCGCGATGCATGTGGATGGAACTGGTCGTCGATGGATGGTCAGGACTGCCCGGAAACCTTCCTGCTTAAGGAAGGCATTGCGAAATGACAACGTTGTCATTTCGTTAATGACAACGTAAGACATTTTTGGAAGAGCAACAAGGATACACGGGTGAGCGGTCGATATTGTCCGGTAAACGGTTGATTTATCAGTCAGGCAGGTAGTGTATGCTAGAACGCAAAAAACAAGCGATAGAGAACCGAGTGGAGAAGCAGTGGCAACGATGGACAAGAAAAATGTCTCAATGAATGATGTGGCAGTTGCCGCGGGCGTTTCTCTCAAGACGGTTTCGCGTGTGATCAACGAGCCCAATAGCGTGCGAGAGTCGACACGCGATAAGGTCCATTCGGCTATGGAGGCGCTCGGGTTTCGAACCAACTTTGCCGCGCGTTCGCTCAAGTTGGGCCGTTACGGGTGCATCGGCGTGGTGATGTTCCACTTGTCGGGCGGCGCCGTGGACATGATTGACGGTATCGCCGATGCCGCCGAAGAACGCGGCTTTGCGCTCACGATGATTAAGAAGCGGGCGGGGGAGAAGATGACCCTTGCCGAAGCGGCGCGTAGGATGTCGCAGCTGCCTGTTGATGGCATGATCTTCAACCTGCGTCAGATGGTCGATGACTTTGATACCTTTGAGGCACCGAAGGACCTCAAGACGGTGATTATCACACCGATGGAACATCCTACCTGCTCCACCGTCAGTGACGACCAAGAGGGCGGCGCGCGCATGGCGTGCGAGTACTTCTTGAACCACGGGCATAAAAACGTGTACTTCGTCTCTGGTAAGAAAGAGTCGTTGTCGAGCCAGTGCCGTATGAAAGGTTGGCGTGCGGCACTCGAGGCGCGTGGCATTGAGCCGCCCGAGCCTCTGCAAGGCGATTGGAATGCGGATAGTGGCTATGCCGCGGGCCTTGTGCTTGCCGATAAGCCCGATTGCACGGCGGTCCTCGCTGCTAACGACTGCATGGCAAACGGCGTGATGATGGCTCTACGTGACAAAGGGCTCAGTGTGCCCAATGATGTGTCCGTGATCGGCTTCGACGATGAGCTCTATAAGACGATTCCCAACTCGATTCTGACGTCGGTGAAGTTTCGCCACCGCGAGCTGGGCGTCCGTGCGCTCAACGAGGTCGTCGCGGGCCTGGAAGCCCCGAGTTCCAGAAGCCGTACGCTCGTCTCGGGCGTGCTGGTCGAACGTTCCAGCGTGAAGGACCTACGGGCGTAGACGTGCTCGGCCTGTTCGTCTAAATCTGTAACAGGTAGGGCCGAAAATCTCAGCTAGTTGTTACAGATTTAGACAATTCGGTCCGGTATATTCCGTTTGTCTCGATCTGTAACATCTAAGCGGTCAAAAGCGGTCTACATGTTACAGATTGAGATTTTTGGCTTGGCCTGTGCGTTCACCTCAATCTGTAACAGCTAGGACCCAAAAACTCGGCTAGATGTTACGGATCGAGATGAACAGGAGGACGGGTGCGGTCTAAACAAAATGGCCCGCGCATCACACATCGATGCACGGGCCATTTATTGTCTGCAAGCGGCAGGTGGTGTCAGCGTCTTATGCCTCGAGGTTTTCCTCGATCCAGGCGACGGCACCCTTGGGATCCTTAGTGAGGTCGATGTACTGTTTGCCCTTGGGCGACAGCAGCGTGATGCCCAGGCGGTCGGTGTCGGCCTTCATCTCGTTGTAATAGGTGCGAACCTGCGGAGCCAGGACGATGACGTTGTACTGGTCCATGATGGCGTAGTGGCTGCCGTAGGCACCGGCGTTGGCGGTAATGTCGATGCCCAGCTCGTCGGCGCCTTCCTTAAGCGCGTTGGCGAGCAGTGCAGAGGTGCCGGCGCCAGCGCACAGAACCAGAACCCTCAGATCCTTGCCCTTAAGGGCGGACGGAGCTGCGGAGGCCTCAGTGGCAGAAGCGGTCTCGACAACAGGAGCCTCAACGGCGGGGGCGGCAGCGGTCTTGACGGCCTTGGTCTCCTCGGCCTCTTCTTCGGCCAGGGTCTCGGCCTCCTGCTTGCACAGGACGTTGTCGTAGGCCTTGCAGAACGGGTAGTAGATCAAGAAGTCAACGACCAGCAGGACGACAACCAGGACCAGAGAGATCGGCTGGAAGTTGGTGTCGATGAAGGTGCCGATCGGTCCGGGGAGTGCCCACGGCATGGCATAGATAAAGCCGTTCATGCCCAAAAAGTCGATGAAGAACTTACCAATGAGGACGTTGGCCACGGGGGCAAACAGGAACGGGATCAGGAAGTACGGGTTGAGGATGATGGGCGCGGCGAACAGCAGCGGCTCGTTGACGGCGAACATCACGGGCACGACAGAGGCTTTGCCGACGGCCTTGAGCTGCTTGGAGCGCATAAAGAGCAGGAAGATGATCGGGACAATGAACGTGGCGCCGGTGCCGCCGAGTTCGCCGATGTAGTTACCGAAGTTTTCGGTCAGGGCGAGGGCGGGGTGACCGCCGGCCTGCAGCGTGGCGAGGTTGGTGGTGATGTTGCCAAACAGCGCGGCGTTGAGGGCAGGCTTAACGACCGAGGGGCCGTGGATGCCCATGAACCAGAACAGCGGGATCATGAACCAGATGAGGGCGAGGCCGGCGTAGGAATCGGCAGCGGCGAACAGCGGGCTCACCAGCGTGGAGATGACGTTGGCAAACGGGACGGCCAAGCAGGTGCGGCAGATAACGTCGATGACGGCGACAAACAGGATGGAGAAGCTGAAGGCGAAGATGTCGCGGAAGTTCTGGGCGATGGCGCCGGGGACTTCTTTGGGCAGCTTGATGGTGATGTCTCGCTTAATGCAGAAGGCATAGATGTTGACCGTGGCAAATGCGGCGACAAAGGAGCTCAGCAGGCCCTTGGTGCCCATGTTGTCGGTAAAGAACACCGAGACATCGGCGCCGTCGATCTTGGCACTCGTCTGGGTAACGGCCAAGATGAGCATAGCGCACATGGCGGCGACCATGGTGCTCGTGGCGTTGATGGCCTTGCCAGCAGGCATGCGGCGGTTCTTGGAGCCGGTCAGCGCGCTTGCGGTGGTGCCGGCGACCATGATGCCCACGACGCCCATCGTGAAGTTGTAAACCTTGTTGCAGAAGTTCACGACGTCGACGTTCCACCAGTCGGGCAGCGTAAAGCCGCCGACCGTGGCGACAACGCCCGGCAGGGTCGAAATAAGCAGGAAGACAGAAGAAGACAGGATGATGGGCATTGCTGCCAAAAAGCCGTCTTTAATGGCCTGAAGGTAGATGTTCTTAGAGACCTTGTCGAAGTACGGCTGACCTTTCTCCAAGAACTTAACGATCGATTCCATAGTTCACGCTCCTCTTTGCATGAAATCTTAATGGCATGGACGTTGAAAACCTATATGGTCTCCCGCTTGCTAAAAGCCCGGGTGCAGGCGGGGTCGGTCCCAGGGGGAGAGAGGGGAGCGGCTGGGTTTGTATCGCATAGGGCCGCTCCCTTCTCGGGGGAAAGCGAGGCGATGCGCTACTGCGCGTCCGCCATAGTGTCGGCGAGCTCCTTGTACCAGAGTGCCGACTGCTTGATGTAGCGTTTTTGCGTGTCGAAGTCGATGTAGAACAGGCCGTAGCGCTTGTTATAGCCATTGGCCCACGAGAACTGGTCCTGCAGGCTCCAGATAAAGTAGCCCTGGACGTCGACGCCCTCGGCGCGCGCCTGGAGCACCTTCTCCATGTGCTGGTCGACAAAGTCGATGCGCTCGGGATCGGCGACGATGCCGTTTGCGTCGGGCTCGGGGTCCTTGTGGCCCAGGCCATTTTCGGTGATATAGATGACGGGGAGGTTGGGATAGGTGGCGCTGATGTGCTTGAGCGTGTCGTAGAGGCCTTGCGGGTAGATGAGCCAATCCCAGTCGGTGGTGGGGATACCCGGCATATCGACCTGCTGCCCGACGCCCTTAAACTTAAAGCACGAGGTGCCCTTGTCTCCGGTGCCGTTAAAGCTGTTGGTTGACTCGCCATCGTAGGCGGCGATAAACGCCGACTGATAGTAGTTGAGGCCGAACATATCGTTGCGGGGCGCCGCCTTGGCGAGCTCCTCCATGTCGCTGTCCTCAACCGTAAGTGTGGCGTTGTTGGCACGCAGAATCTCGTTGATGAGTGAGAGGGTGCGCGCGGAGTAGTGACCCAGGAAGGCGCCGTCCATGATGAAGTCGGTGTAGAAGGCGTTGTACAGGTCGGCGGCGTGCTGGTCGGCGGGCGAGTCGGTGGCAGGATATGCCGGCGTCAGGACGTTGACCATGCCAATGCGTCCGCCCAGGTGCTCGGTCTCGTCAAGATCCTTATACAGGTTGACGGCGCGGGCGTGGGCAACGAGCTCGTTGTGCTGGCTCTGGATGCCGCTCGTCACATCAAAGTGATGGTTGGGCGGGAAGTTGCCTTGGATGTATTGGGAGTGCGAGAGGCTGATGAGCTCGTTGATGGTGAACCAATTTTTGACCTCGCGGAACTCGCGGAAGCAGAACTCGGCATAGCGCACATAGGCGTCGACGGTCTTGCGGTTGAGCCAGTCGCCCTGGTTGAACAGGGCGGCGGGGGAGTCAAAGTGATGCAGGGACACATAGGGCTCGACGCCATACTTTTTGCAGCAGGCGAACAGCTCGTGGTAGTGCTTAACGCCCTCGGAGAGGGGTTCGGCATCGTCGCCGTTGGGGAAGATGCGGGTCCAGGCGATGGACACACGAATGGCGTTGAGTCCATGCTCGGCAGAAAGGCGGATATCCTCCTCGTAGCGGTTGTAGAAATCACTGGCCGGGTCGGGCAAAAAGCGACCCTGGGCGACAAGGTAATCGTCCCACATGGTCTTACCCTTGCCTGCCACCTTCGTGGAACCTTCCGTTTGGTACGCGGCGGTTGCGGCGCCCCAAACAAAGCCCTTCGGCAGCTGCTGTACGCGGTTTAGCAGAGACATATGCATACACCCTCTCGTCTCGCTGTTCGATATTGTGCGTTTGCGCTCAGGAGGCTCCCTGGTTAGCGTTCAGCGGTGAAAAAGCCCGATAAACACTATCTTAAAATGATTAGAACCAAAATGAGCACGTGAACATTTGACAATGAGCACGTTAACATCCGGCTGGGATGTATAGAAACAAAACAACTTCAAACAGCCGCGAACGGTTGTATTTGTTCGGTAAGCGGTTTTGATTGACAGAAGTTTTCATGTTGTGGTATATGGCTCGGGTATCATGAGCACGTTATCAATGTATGTACGATGCGCCATGGGCGCGGGGAATAGTTGGGAAGCAGGTTAGCGTGGAAGGCATGGCTCAGCAGACAAGGAATGGTCATTCGGCGAGCGCGGCAGAGGTTGCGGCGCTCGCTGGCGTGAGCCGCCAGACTGTGTCTCGCGTGGTCAACGGTATGCCCAACGTGACGGAAAAGACGCGCAAGCGTGTGCTGGCCGCCATGGAAGAGCTGGGCTTTCGTCCCAATTTTGCTGGAGCGGCGTTGCGCGGCGGGTCGTATCGTTCTATTGGCCTGTGCATGTACAACATCACACGTGTCGGTAACCTGGCGACGCTCGAGGGTATCATGCAAGCGGCGCGCGAGCACGATTTTGCCGTCACTATGATCGAGATGGGCGGCGACAAGCCCTATGCACTTGCCGATGCCTCGCGCCGCATGGTCGAGCGACCCGTCGACGGCATGATTCTCAACATGAACCGCATGGCTCCCGATTTTGAGGAGTTTGTTCCCCAGCCGGGAGTGCGAACGGTCATCCTGTCCATGTATGCGCATCCGCGCTGCACGACGATCGACTCCGACCAGTATGGTTCGTGCGAGCTGTTGACCAATTATCTGCTGGAACATGGTCACTCGAATATGCGGTTTGTGGCGGGTCCGGAAAACTCGATTTCCTCGCGTTTTCGTGAGGCCGGTTGGCGCGATACGCTGGGTCGTGCTCATGTCGATGCCGCTCCGATGCTGCGTGGCGATTGGAGTGCGGACAGTGGGTACGCCATGGGCGAGCGGATTGCGGCCGAGGTGCTTGCCGGCGGGTCGCAGGCGCCGACTGCCGTGCTTGCGGCAAATGACCAGATGGCGCTGGGCGTTATCGCCGCGCTCGAGAACGCGGGCCTGTCCGTGCCCGACGACGTGAGCGTGGTTGGTATCGACGACGCACTCGAGGGACTTGTTCCTCACAATCGACTGACGACGCTGCGATTTGATTTGCGCGGTGTCGGTAAGCTTGCGTTTGAGGCGGCGATTGGAGAGAGCTCGTCTATCGAGGCGATTCATGTGCCGAGTACGCTGGTCGAACGCTCGACTGTTAGGGACATACGGGGTTAGGTCCTACTCCGTTTGTCTCGATTTGTAACAGGTAGACGGTCAAAAGCGGGCTACCTGTTACAGATTTAGATTCTTCGGAAAGAGCAATCCTGTTCGTCTCAATCTGTAACAGCTAGGACCAAAAAACTCGGCTAGATGTTACAGATCGAGACAAACGTGCGACACGGTCCGCCCAAAAAAGGCCGGGGGCGGCGCGCCGTGTGACGTGCCGCCCCCGGCTGAGAAATGGGGACAGGTTATGTGAGCGGGCAACCCCGCCAGTCACTAGTCCAGACGACGGGTCTGCGCCACGTGCTTATACCAGTATGCGCTTGCCTTGGGTGTGCGCTTCTGGGTTTCAAAGTCAACGTAGAAGAAGCCGTAACGCTTGTTGTAGCCATTGGTCCAGGAGAACTGATCCTGCAGGCTCCACAGGAAGTAGCCGCCCACGTTGACGCCCACCTCCATGGCCTTGAGCAACCAGCGCAGGTGCTGCTCGATGTAGTCGATGCGCGGCTGGTCGTCCACAAAACCGTCCTTGTAGGGGTCCTTGTAGCCCATGCCGTTCTCGGTGATGAAGATCTGCTTGTAGTTGGGGTAGCGCTGCTTAATGTAGACGAGCAGATCGAACAGACCCTCGGGATAGATGATCCAGTCCCAGTCGGTGGTGGGGATGCCAGGCTTGTTCACGTGCTCGCCAATGCCCTTGACGCGCCAGCGGCCGGTGCCCTTCTCGCCCGTACCGTTGTGGTGCAGGTCGTTCTCGCCATCGTAAGCCTTCAAGAAACGGCACTGGTAGTTGTTAACGCCCAGGTAGTCGTTGTAGAGCGCGGCCTCGCGCATGATTTCCAGATCCTCGTCTAGGATCTCGATGGTGCCGCCCGAGACGGCAGCCAGGCGGTTGGCGCACTCGAGGGTGTCGGGCGCATAGTCGCCGCGGAAGGTGGCGTCGAGCAAGAACTGGTTTTGCAGCACGTGCTCGTTGTTGGCGGCCTTGATGTCGGCGGGGTCGTTCTCGTTGAGCGGATACTTAAACTCCAGCGACTGAATGACGCCGATCTTGCCCTTAAAGCCGCCGTTGTGGAAGGCCAGCACGGCCTTGGCGTGGGCGAGCATCATGTTGTGCTCGCACTGGAAGGCCTCGGCCAGATGCGCCTTGACGCCACCGGGGAAGGTGCCCTCGATGTAGGTGTTGGAGGCGTCGGCCCAGATCTCGTTAAAGGTGAACCAGTAGGTCACCTGGTCGGCGTACTCCTTAAAGCAGAAGGTAGCAAAGTCCACAAAGGCGTCGATGGTCTCGCGGTTGAGGAAGTCGCCCTTCTCAAAGAGGGACAGCGGCGTGTCAAAGTGATGCAGCGTGACAAACGGCTCAACGTGGTGCTTATGGCACTCGGCGAAGAGGTCGTGATAGAACTGCACGCCCTCGGGGTTAATCTCACCGGTACCGTTGGGGAAGATGCGGCTCCAGGCGATAGAGAGGCGAATGCCGTTGATGCCGAACTCCTCGCACAGCTCCAAATCGACGGGGTACTGGTTGTAGAAGTCCGAAGCGGGATCGGGGGAGAAGCGCCCCTGGGCCTCCAGGAAGTCGTCCCAGGCGACTTTGCCTTTACCATGGGTGCGGGTCTCGCCCTCTACCTGGTAGGCAGCGGTAGCGCCGCCAAAGACAAAGACCTCGGGAAACTGCGCAGGCGGGTTGGTGACGCTAGCAGGGTTAACGGACATGATGATCCAATCGTCTAAATCGAAGGGCCAGCCGGTCTTGGATGGTCGGCTGGCCCTGAGCGTTACTTACTTCGAGAGTTGCTCGCTTACGAAGGCGAGAGACTTATCGCCGTTTTGGGAAAGCTCGATGTACTGCTTACCGCGGCAGGCGACGCACTTGTTGCCCACGCGCTCGCAGTCCTTCTGCAGGTCGGCCAGGTAACTGGCGGCCTGCGGGGCCAGGACGACCAGATCGAAGTCGGGGAGCATGTCCACGTGGTTGCCATAGGCCTCGGCAGCGGTCTCAAGATTGATGCCGCGCTCCTTGGCGGCCTTGGCCAGCGCGTTGGCGAGCAGGCCCGAGGTTCCGCCGCCCTGGCAGAGCACGAGCACGCGCTTGCCGTTGAGGTCGCTGGCGGTCGTTGCCTCGGTGGCGGCGGGAGCGACGTCGGACTTCACGGCCTCGGCAGCAGCGCCGGCGGCAACGCTCTTGGCGTCAGCCTTGCCCTGGAAGGCATCGTTGAGCTTAGCGGCCTTCTCGGCGTTCTTGGCTGCGAGCTCCTCCTGGGAAATCTCGGCCTCCTCGGCGCACTTCTGGGCGTCATAGGCACGGAAGAACGGATAGTACAGAACGAAGTCGACGACCAGGATAAGGGCGAGCATCACAAAGGCGAGCGGCTGGAAGCCCAGGCCCATGATGGTGCCGATGGGGCCGGGGACGGTCCAAGGCAGGGTGTACATAAAGCCGTTCATGCCCAAGAAGTCGATAAAGATCTTGAGGATCCAGATGTTGGCGATCGGGGCAAAGACAAACGGGACAAAGAAGACGGGGTTGAGTACGATGGGCGCGGCGAACAGCAGCGGCTCGTTGACGGCAAAGCAGACGGGGACGATGGCGGCCTTACCGACGGCGCGCATCTCCTGAGACTTGGCCAGGAAGCAGAACATAAAGACCAGGACGAGCGTGGCGCCGGTGCCGCCCATGCAGACGACGAAGTACTGGGCACCCTGGGTCAGGACAGCGGAAGCGTGCTGGCCGGCCTGGAACGCAGCCAGGTTGTCGGTCATGTTGGCAACGAGAGCGGCGGCGATGGCGGGCTCGACGATTGAGGGGCCGTGGACGCCCACGAACCAGAAGAGGCTCATGGCGCCGTAGATCACAGCGAGGCCGATGTAGCCATCGGCAGCGGTGAACAGGGGCTGGAACACCTGGATGACACCCTGGGCAAAGCAGAAGCCAAAAGCAGCGCGGAAGACGATGTCAAAAACCCAAAAGACGGTGATGCAGACGGAGAAGGGGATGATGTCCTTAAAGGTCTGCGAGATGTTGGGCGGAACCTGCTCGGGCATCTTGACGGTGATGTTGCGCTTAATGAAGAACTTGTAGATGATGCCAGTCACAAACGCAGCGATGAAAGCGGTCAGCAGGCCCTTGGAACCAAGGTAGGTGGTGTTGAAACCGCTGGCGGCGTCCGTGGCGATCGTGTCGCTCGAAAGGAGCAAGAAGCCGATGATGGCCGCGCACATGCACGAGATGAAGTTGATCTGGTTGTTCTTGGGCAGATCGCGGTTCTGAGCGTCGGCGAAGTGCTTGGCCGTGGTGGCGGCGCAGGCGATGGCCAGGATGCCCATGGAGTAGTTGTAGCACTTCCACAGGGCGTTGTTGATGTCATCGGGCCAGTAGAAACCCCAGATGTTGGGGACCGAGGCTACCAGGCAGAAGATGGACGAGAAGATGATGATGGGGATGACGGAGATAAAGCCGTCGCGGATCGCCTTGAGGTACTTGTTGCGGGCGATCGCGTTGAAAAAGGGCTGGCCCTTTTCGATGATGGCGATGAGTTGCTCCATGCAATGCTCCTAAGAGTCGGTGGGTTAGCAACGATGGTAGCTTTTGACTTTCGGTTGCCAAAATGTTGACGTTGCCATTTTGTGACACAAAAAAAGAAGCGAACCGGTGGTTCCTGTGCCTGCGAACCGTCGATTCCTTACGCGTAAACGTTTGAGCCGCCCGGTGGCTCTGTGTTTGCACAATGGCAACGTTAACATTTGGTCGACAAAAGCCGTTTGGGGAAGCAAAAATGTCGGTGAACGGTAGGTTTTGGGTGGTGAGCGTATGGTGGGGGAGGCGTTGGATATACTTGAAGGCGGTAAAAATGACTGCGCAAGGTGCCATCAATGGCATCGTTGACATAGAAAGATCGACCTATGGCCGCTGTTAAAAAATCGGTATCCGTTAAGGATGTGGCGCGTCTCGCGGGCGTCTCGGAGCAGACGGTCTCGCGCACCGTGCACGATTCGCCCAGCGTGCGCCCCGAGACCAAGGAACGCGTGCGTGCCGCCATGCGCGAGCTGGGGTATCGCCCCAATTTTGCCGGTCGATCGCTGCGCCGCGGTAAGTTTAAGACCGTCGGCGTCGCCATGTTCAACATTACCGGCACCGGCAATCTCGACCGTATGGAGGGCTTTGCCGCCGCGGCCGATAAGCACGGCTATGCCATCACCCTCACTAAAGTAGACGGGCATCCGTATACCCTCGAGAGCGCATCGTCGCGCATGAGCGCACTGCCAGTGGACGGTATGGTTGTGATCATGAATCGCATGCCGGCAGACTTTGGCACTTTTGAGCCGCTGCCCGGCATGCAGACGGTGCTCGTTACGATGTTGGAGCACCCGCTCTGTTCAACGGTCGATAACGACCAGTTCGATTGCTCGCGCCAGGTGGTCGAGTACTTGCTGGAGCGGGGGCACAAGACCGTGCACTTTATCTCGTGTCCCGAGCGCTCGCTTTCGGGCATGCGGCGCGAGGAAGGCTGGCGCGAGACATTGCGCGCGCATGGCATTGAGCCACCGCGACTTATCCGTGGCGATTGGACGGCGCAGAGCGGATATGCCGCAGGTCAGGCCCTGGCGGATGATCCGACCTGTACGGCCATTTATGCTTCCAACGACGCCATGGCCTACGGCTGCATTCGCGGGCTCGAGTCGCGCGGAAAGCGCGTGCCCGAGGACGTGAGTGTGGTGGGTGTTGATGACAGCCTGGGCGATATCGTGCCCGACCGTCGCCTGACCACGGTGCGCTTTGACAACAAGCGCGTCGGCATGTGGGCGGTCGACAAGATTGCCGGCGCCGAGGGCGTTGCGCCCGGTGTGGAGCACATGCTGTTTCCGGGCGTGCTCGTCGAGGGCGATACGGTGCGCGATGTACGCTAGGGGCGCAGGTCTGTTTGGGTTGCCGCTAATTGTGTTCGATATTGTTCAGATTGGTTTAAAAACCGTTCACGGGCGAAAAGCGACCGTTCATAGCTCGAAATCACGTTTTGCGCTGTTCTTTTTTGTTTGAATGTTAATGTTTCTGTCATAC
Organism: Collinsella aerofaciens; assembly: GCA_048501115.1. GTDB lineage: Bacteria > Actinomycetota > Coriobacteriia > Coriobacteriales > Coriobacteriaceae > Collinsella > Collinsella aerofaciens_CD. The sequence continues at coordinate 37,801 of DBFRZS010000026.1, forward strand.
AGAACGCAGCGCGTATGCCCGGACGCGATGCTCTCCATTGGTTCATATGTGAAAGGAACGCAATATGGCAACCAAAGAAGAAATCTCGATGGTTGGATTCGAGATTGTCGCATACGCAGGTGACGCCCAGACCGATCTGCTTGCAGCGCTCGATGCTGCTCGCGAGGGCGATTTTGAGAAGGCCGAACAGCTGCACAAGGATGCCAGCGATGCACTTATCGGCGCCCACGACACGCAGACCAAGCTGCTTTCGCAGGAGGCCGGCGGTGGCGAGATGGAGATGACCTTCATCATGGCTCACGCTCAGGACACTCTCATGACCACTATGATCCTGGAGAAGCAGGCCCGCTTTACCATCGATGCCTACAAGCGCATCGCCGAGCTCGAGGCCAAGCTCGCCTAACGAGCCCTCACAACCAAGTCCCCTTCCAAAAGCTCTGCCGCTACCCGCGGCAGGGCTTTTTCTGTCCTCCTCCAAGTTGCGGTGAAATAGGGACTGAATAGGGGCCGACGGGCGCAAAACAATCCCTATTCCACCGCAACTCATCCGGAGATAGTCATTGGGGACAGTCTTGGTGCGCTCTGTTCGTCTTCCCGTTCGTTTTTTGCTCGGTGGGTATACTTCCTTTCGCATTAAGCCCCGGACTGAGGAGGTATCCAAATGCCGGATAACGGGTCAATACAAAAAAGAGACGCGCACGAGATGGCTCATGGGCGTCCTGTCCAGATAACCGAGCACACGACGGTAACCGAGCTGCAGCCCAGTCTGTCCGATGTCGTGTGCGCAAACAAAAAGCTGCAGATTGGCTTTATCGTTGCGCTCGTGGTACTGGCGCTGCTGTCGGGCTTTGTAGCTCGTCCGCATTTCGCCGATACCAAGACTTGGGACTCCACCATCGAGGTCATCGATCAAAAGAAGGGCAATGTTTTGGCGCTCACGACCTCGTGCGTCGCCCTATCTGCGGGTATCACTGCGCTGCCGGGCGATACGGGAACGCCGGTTGCCGAGCAGCTCGCGCAGCTTTCGGGTAACTTGGGCATCGTGCTTGCCGTGCTCTACCTCGAGAAATACCTGCTGACCATTTTGTGGTCGGTTGGCCTGGGCATCCTGATCCCGTTTGCGCTGGTGCTCCTTGCGGTGTCGCTCGGCATTCACGGGCGCTGGAGCACGAGCGCCGTCCTGCGCCGCGTGGCGACTCGCGTGCTGGTGGTCGCCACGATCGGCATGGCGTTGGTGCCTGCAAGCGTATGGGTGTCGCAAAAGGTCGACGAAACGTATCGAGTGAGCATCGAAGCGGCCGAGCAAAAGGCGGCCGACGCTGCGGGTACGGCAAATAGTGATAGCTCCAAAGCAAGCAAGAAAAAGACCGAGTCCACAGAGTCCAAGAACGTGCTTGAGCAGCTTGCCGACGGTGCCTCAAGCCTGGTCACGTCGGTAACCAGTGGTGCCAAGCAGATGACCGACGAGATCGTGCAGCAGGTGACCGACCTTATCGAAGGCGTCATCGTGATGATCGTGACCTCGTGCGTGATTCCATTGCTGGTGCTCGCGGCGTTTTTGTGGCTGGGGCACACCCTGCTGGGGATTGATATTTCCGGCCCGGCGAACTATTTGACGGGTCGCTTTCTGAGCGCTCCGTCCAAGCACGCCAAAAAGGGCGGGCAGTTCGAGTAGCTAAAACAGCTGTATATACCGGGGAATACCGCCGAAGGGCGGCCGAGACACGTTCTCGGCCGCTCTTTTGTTTGTTGAATACGTGGCAGGGTGGGCTTTCCCCGATTCCAAACGGTCAGCAATCATCCGCGAACGGTATTTGTTCAAAAAAGAACAAAGACAAACAAATATTTCTTGCAGTTGATGTTCGAATGTGTTCAAATAAACATGAACAGTGAAGAACCGCACATTCAGATGCCCGGACCTGAACGCGATTCAACACTTCCAAACAGAAACTACGCACCTGCGTATCTCTCAAGGAGGATGTCATGAGGGTTGTAATCGCTTCCGATGCCGACGGTATGTCGATGAAGGAGTCCATCAAGGAGATGCTCATCGCCGACGGTCACGAGGTCGTCGACTATTCCGAGACCCCTGCCGCGGACTTTGTCGATTCCGCGACCGCCGTTGCCAAGGACCTGCTGGAGCACAAGGATTCCCAGGGCTTCGCATTCGATAAGTACGGCGTCGGCTCCTATATGGCCGCCGTCAAGATCAAGGGCATGGTCGTCGCCAACATTTCCGACGAGCGTTCCGCTTACATGACCCGCGAGCACAACGGCTCGCGCATGGTCACCATGGGCCCGGGCGTTGTGGGCACCGAGGTCGCCAAGAAGATCGCCCGCGAGTTCCTGCGTGCCCAGTACGCCGGCGGCCGTCACCAGATCCGTGTCGACATGCTCAACAAGATGGCCTAACGAGAGCCACCGAGAACTCGAACTTCTACCTCAACTTGTGAATTCAGACGAAAGGACGTTCTGATGAAGAAGACCATCGCAATCGGTTGCGACCATATCGTTACGGACGAGAAGATCTATCTGGCCGACCGCCTGGAGCAGGCTGGCTACAAGGTGCTCGACTGCGGCACCTACAGCCACACCCGTACGCACTATCCCATCTACGGTAAGGCCGTGGGCGAGGCTGTCGCCAGCGGCAAGGCCGATTTTGGCGTGGCCCTGTGCGGCACCGGCATCGGCATCACCAACGCCGTCAACAAGGTTCCCGGCGCCCGCTGCGCCCTGGTCCGCGATATGACCTCTGCCCTGTATGCCCGTCGCGAGCTCAACGCCAACATCGTGGGCTTTGGCGGCAAGATCACCGGCGAGTTCCTGATGGCCGATATCATGCTTGCCTTCCTGGAGGAGCCCTACGAGAAGACCCCCGAGCACGATGCCCTGATCGCCAAGATCGATGCCTGCAATAAGGCCGATGCCGAGGCTCAGGCTGACCCGCACTTCTTTGACGAGTTCCTCGAGAAGTGGGACCGCGGCGAATACCACGATTAGCGGGTATCCGGCGTAATTAACTAGTCCGTTGACGGCTCGCGTTTCTGTGAGGGGGCGCGAGCCGGTTTTCTATCAGCCCTATTGACTTGGCGGGCTGTCGTAAGAAAGGGAAGGCTCCTATGGAGTTTGTTCTTGATAACGGTTCTGTTCGCGTGGTACTGAGCACGGCTGGCGGATCGTTCACTTCGATTAAAGCCAACGGTCGCGAGTACCTGTGGCAGGGCGATCCTTCGGTCTGGTCGGGCCAGGCACCCATTTGCTTCCCGATCTGCGGCGGCCTTCGTGATGGTCACGCAATGACCATGGGCGGCCGCGAGGTAAAGTTCGCCCGCCACGGCTTTGCGCGCAAACAGGAGTGGAAGCTCGAGGAGCAGAGCGACAACATGGTTGCGCTGAGTCTAAGCTCTGCCGACCATGCCGAGTTGCTCGAGCAGTACCCGTATCCGTTTAAGATCGTTGCTCGTTACACGATCGATGCGGAGAAGGTGGCCGTGTCGTACGAGGTGACCAATGAGGGCACCGAGGACATGCCGTTCTTTGTGGGCGGTCACCCTGGCTTTAAGTGCCCGCTTGACGAGGGCGAGTCCTATGACGACTATGAGCTCCGTTTTGAGCAGCGCGAGGCCGCCGAGCTCTGTACTGCCGTTCCCTCGACGGGCCTGATTGATGTTGAGCATCGCAGCAAGAACCCGATGGTTGGCCATGACCTGCCGCTGACCCACGAACTCTTTGACTTCGCGGAGACCATCTTTGACGTGCTCGAGAGCCGCGTGGTTACGCTGACCAAGAAGACCGAGGACAAGGGCGTGCGCCTGACGTTTCCCGATATGCCGTACCTGATTGTGTGGAGCAAGCCCGAGGGTGACTTTGTGGCCGTGGAACCGTGGGGCGGCCTGTCCACCTGCTTCGACGAGGACGATATTCTGGAGCACAAGCGCGGCTGCCTGGTGGCCAAGCCGGGGGAGACCGTCACCCGCGGCTTTGAGATCGAGATCCTTTAACGAGCTATCGTATGTTTGGGGCTGCGCGTGTCGTGCCCCGGAAACAGGAGTTCAATATGATTCTGACCGTTACCATGAACCCGTCGATTGATACGCGCTATCAGCTCGATAAGCTGATCATCGACGATGTTAACCGTGTGACGCCCGAAAAGACCGCTGGCGGCAAGGGCCTCAACGTGAGCCGTGTGCTGCTGCAGTTGGGCGACGATGTGCTCGCGACCGGTCTGCTCGGCGGTCACATGGGTGCCTATATGGCCGAGCTCATGGATGCCGACGGCGTCAAGAACGACTTTGTGCCCATCGCCGGTGAGACGCGCATTTGCTTGAATATTCTGCACGAGGGCAATCAGACCGAGCTGCTGGAGAGCGGCCCGCAGATCGCCCCGGCCGAGCTCGAGGCCTTTACGGCCAAGTTTGCCGAGCTTGCAGCGAAGGCGGACGTTGTGACGCTTTCGGGCTCGCTGCCGCGTGGCGTCGATGCCGGCTACTATGCCGAACTCGTCAAGATCGCCGAGGAGGCGGGCGCCAAGGTGCTGCTCGATACCTCGGGTGCATCGCTGGAGGCCGCGCTGGAGTCCGACGCTATGCCTGAGCTCGTAAAGCCCAACCTGACCGAGATTAACGGCCTGCTGGGTACGTCCTTTACGACCGATGATGTCGATGCTCTGCGCGAGGCGCTTGCCGCCGATGACCGTTTTGCCGGTATCCCCTGGGTTGTCGTTTCGATGGGCGCTGCCGGTTCGGTGGGCTTCCATGAGGGCCGCGCGTTCCGCGCCAAGACGCCCGCGATTGCGGCTGTGAACGCGACGGGTTCCGGCGACTCGACCATCGCCGGCTTTGCACATGCCATTGCTGCTGGTGCCGACGACGTCACGGTGCTCAAGACCGCCAATACCTGCGGCAAGCTCAACGCCATGGATCCCAAGACCGGCCACCTGGTCATGGACCGCTGGGACGAGGTCTACAACAGCGTTGTCGTGACTGAACTGTAGGGTTACGCGGTTTTATCAAACCGCGTAACGGCGCGACGCTGCAAACGCCCCTAAGCGGCAATCTGACGTTCAATCGTCGGGCATGACCAAAAGGTCAATGCCCTCCTCTTTCACGTCACCTTGCTCGCTTAGGGGCGTTTTCGCTCATATGACCCAATCCGCTGTCAAGAGCCACAATGGCCCCGCCGACCGCTTGCAATCGGTCGGCGGGGCCTGCCGTTAACCCGTCCCGGTCCGCCCCCGGCATGTCGTCGACGCCTTCGGCTCAGTCTCATATCCGCGGATACCGTTCTGTCGGCCCGCACTCCATTCCTTCGGCGGGGTTCCCCAAGTCTGTCGAGGCGCATGCGGAGGGCTCCGCGCGCACAGCGAAATAGGGGGTATCCCCGAAGGCCGCCCGGCTCGCCGGGACGGGGGCTATGTCTATTCCGCGCCCTCCCGGCACATCATGCCGAGGGCCCAGAGCCACCTCACGAGCTCGGCCGCGGTGGCCGCGTTGGCCTTCGCCGCGGGCACGCCGCGGGCGATCATCTCCTCGCGGCGCCGGAGCAGGCGCTCGGACCCCTTCCTCCCGTGCATCCTTATCTCGAGCGGGACGCCGCTACCCTTGGGCATCAGCTTCGGCTGGTGGCCGGCCTGGGCGTAGCACCATGAACCCTCAACGGCCAGCTTCCTCACGAGCGCGTTGCCCGCACCGCTGATGCCTCCGAGCCGCACGGAGTCGCCACTCGACCTCTGACTCGGCGCGAGGCCGAAATAGGCCGTGACCTGCCTTCCGGAACGGAACCTCGTGAAGTCGCCGACCTCGGCCGAGAAGGCTGCGGCCAGCGCGAAGGCGCAGCCCTTGATCGACTGGAGGGCGGCCACCTCCGCGGCGATCGGGCTGGCATCCACGGCGGCCCTGTACTCGGAGAGCAGGTCCGCCCGGGCCTCCGCCGCGGCCTCGACCTCGTTCCTCAGGGCGGCGAGCGCCCGAACCCCGCCATCGTCCTCCGGCCTGACCTTGTCGAGCCACCTCAGGAAGTCGTAGGTCCAGTACTTCCTCGGGTTGCCGGCGGGCGTGGTGCCGCCGTAGACGAACCCCCGCTTTGCGAGGAAGGCGAGCAGCCGCTGCTTGGCGGTCGCCAGGCGCGCGGTCGCCCCGTCGTAGGCGCCGGCGAGGTCCCTGATGCCCTCGACCTCGGGGGAGGGGACCCATACGGGGGAGATGTCGTGGGCGAGTATCGCCTTGGCCAT